>CBDBBW010000001.1:0-20874 GCA_965203225.1 Bdellovibrionales bacterium
AAGGAATCTGAACTTAATTTTTCTTTATTGTCGCAAAACCTGGGTCTGCCGGTTTGTCCCATAGAAGGTTTGCTGGGTGGAGGGGTGTCTAAGCTCCTGGATACGGCCCGATCTCAATTTAAGCAAAAGGCTGATCTCGCAGACTTGGATATATTTTCAAAAACCTGGTCGAAGAAAAAACAGGAGGACTATTTAAAAAACGCAAAAAAAACAGTAGATGATATTTCAGTTCAAAAAATCAAAAGACAAATAGGCAAAAAGACCCGATGGTTGGATTCCTGGCTGTTGCACCCTGTGTTTGGTTTTGGTTTTTTATCCTTAATTCTTTTTGTATTTTTTTCCTGTATTTTCTGGCTGGCTCAGCCTCTGATGGATCTGATAGATAATGGATTTGGATGGGGTATAAACTTCATTTTGAAACAAGGAGGAGATCATCTTTTTATGGATTTTTTGGCGAATGGAGTGTTAACCAGTTTCGGCGCTTTTCTCATTTTTGTTCCACAGGTGTTTATCTTGTTTTTTGGGATTTATCTTTTGGAGGACAGCGGCTATCTGGCTCGAGCGGTTAGTCTGCTGGATGGCCCTTTCTCCCGTATCGGCTTAAGCGGAAGGTCTCTGTTTCCCTTTTTGTCCGGCTTTGCCTGTGCTATTCCAGCCACTCTGGCGGCTCGGGCGATACCCGTAAAGCGGGAAAGATGGATTACCATTTTTGTTCTGCCCTTTATGACTTGCTCCGCCCGACTGCCGGTCTACGCTCTTTTACTTGGTTTTTTATTTTATGGTGATTCCGCATGGAAGCCGGGATTGATAATGGCTTTTATTTATTTTTTATCTTTGCTATTGGGAATTTTATCTGCAGGAATATTAAATATTTTTTTGAAAAAAGATAAAAAATCTTCTTTTTTTATGGAACTTCCTTTATATCGCCGTCCGGTTCTCTTTAGTGTGATTCTTTCCTCCTGGTCCCGGACGAAGCATTTTATCTATAAAGCCGGGCCGGTTATTTTTGCATTTGCTTTGATTATGTGGATGGCTACGAATTTTCCACATCGACTCGATTCAAGTCAGGAAGAACAAATACAGAAAAGCTATGCCGGTCAATTTGGTCAAATGGTTGAGCCGATTTTTGAAAAAATGGGAGGGGATTGGAGAGTGGGAGTCAGCCTGCTTTCCGCTTTTGTGGCCAGAGAGGTTTTTGTATCTGTGTTGGCCGTCACTTTAAGAAACACGCAATCGGAAAAAGATAAAGGAAGTTCTTTGGTGCAGACAATGAAAAATTCTGTACTTCCGGATGGAAGCCCTTTGTTTTCACGAGCGGGGATTTTGGCTTTATTGGTGTTTTTTATGCTGTCCCTTCAATGTCTTTCTACAACCGGTATTGTATATAAAGAAACCGGTTCCTGGAAATTCGCCGGCATTCAGTTAATTAGTTTGAATTTGCTGGCTTATGCGGCAGCCGTGGCGGCTTACAGTTTGTTTTAAATATCATTTATAATATTTTCTGAATTAAAAGTCGGATTGCAGTTGAACTCCAAAATGAAAACGGTCGTCCAGTCTTTCTATTATGCTTAAATCAAAAGAAGATTTTTCTTTCACTAATGTAGTGGAGTTTAATAAATGGCTGTACCCTGAGTGCAGATACAATTTGAATTTCACTTTATGGTGAGTCAGAACTGCCACTTTTATTCCAAAAATCCATTCCAGGAAATGCATCTTCTCTGCTTTATCATTATCAAAAAATTGAACATATTTTCCACTCACAATAGGAGTTAGACCTACTAAAGAAACAGGGAAGCGTGCAAAATAAACCGGGGTTTCAATAAATTTTTGAATGTTGAGGCCGGAGGAGAGATAATCGTTTGTTTCTTCAAAAATTCTTTTCTCAAGCGGGAAACTTAAAGAGTTTAAAAAAGACAATGTTCTATCTGCGTTGAGCGGTTTAAAATAACGAAAAGGAATAGATTTGGGTTTTATGGCAGTTTGGTATGTAAAAAAAGGCGTCGTGTAAAACTCCCAACCCCAGTGCATGGTGTAATAAGATTTTGTTTTTAATTGCCAGTTGGAATCATTGTTCGAAAGATTAACACGATATTGTAAAGATGCTTGTGTAAAAAATTTTCTGTGAAAATCAACATTTTGACTGTATGTTCTTTTGTATTGAAGCTGTAAGAAGGGTTCCGTGCTGAAATAATAAGCTTGATTGGGAAAGTTCTTTATTGCCAGGGAGGACACAGCGTTTTTCCAATACAGGTCGGATTGCCAATAACCAAATTTAAACAGAGGTAGTGAAAACCCCTGACTCAACTCATGGATATAAGCGTAAGTTCTGGAACCGAAAAAGTTTTCCAGACCTTCCTTATAGGTATGTTGTATATCCCACCTCAGACGATATACTTGATTGGTGTATTGGCTTTGAATGAGCCAGTTTTCAAGTGATCTTTGATAGGTGAATCGAATACTGTTGTATTCCAGAGGATCTTTGAAAGTGACACTGACAAGGCCGTTGTATCCCGTAATAGGGTCATAGAACAGCCCCATTTCCAAACCGGTAAAATGAATCTGCCATAAAGAGCTATAACGGGAATAAGTAATATCATCGTGCGAATTTGCGTTTTCTTCCGATAGCGAATCAACGGACTGAGCGGAAACATCTGATTTATCAGGCAATGTACCAGGTAAAGTATCCGACTTGTTCAGGTCCGGGGTATTATCTATTTCCTTCAACTGCTGAAGGTAAGTGCTATCTTCTATTGAGACAGCTCCCATGACAAGATCCACTTGTTTCTCTTTCATAAGGGATAAAGTGGAAATAGTAGATAAAGATTGAGATACTGTATCAAATGGATAGTCATAAAAAACCGGCTGTTCGGGATACGGTTCCAAATAGATTAGTTTATAGGAGTAAAAATCCGGCTCTATTTCGCAAATCAAAAACCGATCCTTATGCACTTTAACGGCGTCAACCACAACATCGGAGGAAGATACTCTGTATATACCGTTATAAATATCCCAGGCGAATAAAGATGATCCGTAAAGGGTGCTTGAAATAAAATATACAGTGCCGTCCTTTGCCGCTTCGATCGGCTTCCCGTAAAATCCCTTAAACTGAAAAAGAGGCTGTTTGTTTTTGTACATTATACGTTCGTTTCCTTTTTGTTTGAAATAATAAATTTCCCCCTCCGGGCCGAAGATAGCGGAGGAATTGACTGTATCGTAAAATTTTCTATTTAAATTTAAACGAAATCCATTCATGTTATTGGAAGTATCAATAGAGATAACTTGATTTTTATAAATATCCTGAACTTTTTGTGATTTGTAATTTTTTAAATACATGCCTTCGGAAAAGAGTCCATAAGCTCTTTCTGTCGTGTTTATTTTATCAGAACTGGACACATAGTACCGTTTTTTGATTTTAAATACTTTCCCGGGTTTGAAAATCTTTTTTCTTTTTTTCCATTTTCCTGTTGAGAGATTTAAAGTTCTTAAAATCGGAGTGCTGTTTAAGTTCGAATTAAGAAAAAATACCTTGTTGTTTTTTTTGTTAAAAGGAGGGCAAATTCTGCTGTGAAACAAAGCTTTTTCCACAGATTTTTTTTGTTGAACAGCGAGAGGAAGGTAAGTTTGAATATAATGATTTATTAAGCTTTCAAAACTGTTGCCAAAGACAGATTCAAAAACATTTTTAATAGAAATAAAAGAGAGAGGGACAATAAAATGCTCTGCGTGTTTTCTGAAAATACTATTGATTTTTTTTATGTCGTATTTTTTCAGAAGGGAATTAAAGAAATAGCCTCCATGAAAATACTGTTGCCTTTTGGAAAAGGTGTCTCTGGTGATATTTATAATATAATGTTTGATAAACTGATTTGTGTCCTGGAATTTATGTTTTATTTGAGAGAACACAAGAGCACGGACAAGTCCGCTGTAAAGCCGACCTCCCGGGGCAAACAGGGACTCACTGAAAGTAGCATGCCCTTCCAATAAAAAAGAGGGCATGGCCATATTGACATTCAGAAAAATAGGGATGGGAAGAAAGATTACCTCTGAGGTTCCGAATATAGGATTAAGATATTTCAGGTGATCTGATGTTTGCCCTAATTGAAAAATATGCGCCATTTCATGTGCAATGACCAGATCCTCCCAGGAAGTGCTTGAAATAGTGTCTATGTGATCCACACCGGTGGGAAAAAAAATCACCCTTAAAAACGGTACAGCGTTCGTACTTGCATTGGAAATTTGATTTTTTGGAGAAGCAAAAATATAAATTGGCTTTTTTTTCAATTTGTCTGAGAAGACTTCGTTATATATGTCGCTATAATAATGGAGCTTCTTATATATATAAAAAAAGTCCTTTTTTTTCTCTTTTAAAAAAGATTTACTGAAAATAAAGGAAAAAGAGGCATTATCGTGTATGTAATAGTCAATATCACTTGCTTGCAACTCCGTTGTGGGAAACGCGTATGGAGATATTGCCGCGAACAAAAAAAGCAGGGGATAGGCAAGCTGAATAAAAAAATACCGCATAATTATACTCTAATTAGTTCATTTTTTTTATGATTTCAAATCTCGACCTCATTTGTAGTAGGGGAGAGAGTCGCATAGAATATATTTTATACAGAACTGTTGGAATTAAAAGGGGAATTGAAGTTAAGCTGGACTTTTTCCGAACGAGCCAGGAATAAAGCAGCGACAGAATCCCCCGTGACATTAGTCACGGTGCGACACATATCCAAGAAACGGTCCACACCTATAATAAGAGCTATACCTTCTGCCGGTATATTCAAAGAGGCCATAGCCGCCACCAGAATGGGAATAGAACCTCCGGGCACCCCTGCCACCCCAATGGAAGTTATCAATACCAAAAGCACCAGAGTAAAGTGCTCCATCAAAGAGAGATCTACTCCAAATACCTGTGCTATAAATAAGGCCGCTATCACTTCAAACAGAGCTGTTCCATCCATATTGACCGTGACCCCGATGGGGACGCTGAAAGTAGTAATGCTGTCCGGGACTCCGAATTCTTTTTCAAGAGTGCGAATGGTCACCGGCATGGTGGCGGCGGAGGAGCTGGTGCTGAAAGCGGTCAGGAAAATAGGTAAGGCTTTTTTGTAAAATTGATAAACCGGAACCTTAAGAAAAAACTTGAGAATACAACCATAGATAATAAAAAACTGTATACACAAAGCCCCTATGACAATCAGAACATACTTTATCACTTTAAACATAACTTCTATGCCGAAATTAGCAACCACTTCAATCATCAGAGCGGCCACGGCATAAGGGGCTATTCTCATAATCCAACCTACGATTTTTATAGAGGTTGTAGAAAGAATGGAGAAAAAGCCCACAAAAGCCTCTTTTGGTGGACCGGCCTGTATACCTAATAAAGCCATTCCAAATAAAATGGAAACAAAGATAATGGCCAGCATATTAGTGTCGGCGAACTCCCGCAGAATATTTTTTGGAATAATTTTACTTACGATGCCCGGCCACAAAGATTTTCCAACCCAAGAGCTTTTTTCCTTATAGCTTGCCACCGTGTTTTTTTCTTTATTAATCAACTGCTCTTTCACTTCTTCGGAAAAACCCACTCCCGGTTGAAAAGTGTTAATCATACTTTGGCCAATTAAAATAGCGCAAAAAGTGGTGCTCATATAAAATAAAATAACTTTCCATCCCAGTGTTTTTAATAGCTTTCCACTTCCCAAATTAACTACACCAACCAAAAGAGAACCAACTACAAGAGGCACAATTATCATGTAGAGGGAAAGAAGAAACACATCCCCTAAGGGGGCAATAACATTGGTTAAGAGCCAGTCTCGAATAGGGTTGGCTCCCCATTCATGGAAGAGGAATCCCACGATAGCCCCTATAACCAAACCGAAAAAAATTCCCCAGTTGGACAGGGCACTGGATGAGAGTTTTTTTGTCATAAATATATAATAGCAGAAATAGATGATAGAGAGAATAAAAGCTTTATGATGCAAATAATCAAAACTAGAAAAACAAAGTATATTGACAAAAACAAAGATATTTGCTAGGTTTAACTAAATTTTACGCTTTAAAACAAAGAACTACTACTCTTTAGGTAATCAATAAATCATTTAAAAGGAGGATCAAAGTGAGTGTTTCTGCTAATCCTGCGTTATATCAATCAAATAAAACCACTCGTATCAGCCCTTTTTCTTCCATCATGGAGGATGAGGATATAATTCATTTGGATAAAATAAAAAACATACTGGATGTGGATGAATCTCAATATCCTTCCTTTGTTTTGGCCAAGAACAAGGCTCGTTTCAAAAAAAAGCTGGTATGGTACAAATCCAAAAAAGACTGGTTGGATGTGGCGCCGGTATATAAGGTGAACAAGCTTTTCAAACAGCAGTCCAAAGAATTGGAGTTTATTCGATCCAACAAGCTGGATTACGAAATGGAATTGGAAACCTGTTCTCTGACCCCCAGTCAGCGGTCTCATCGTAAGGATGAATTAAAAATGTGCAAAATCCACGAAAAGATGGCCATTCAGCTGATTACAAAAATGCAGTTGAAATTCAAGTTGTGTCGTTAAAAAAGGGGCTAAAAGGGGGCTAAAGTAGGCTAAAAGAGGCTAAAAGAGGCTAAAAGTGGGCTAAAGTAGGCTAAAAGAGGCTAAAAGAGAGGGCTAAAAGTGGGCTAAAGTAGGCTAAAAGAGGCTAAAAGAGAGGGCTAAAAGTGGGCTAAAGTAGGGTGTAAAAGCTTATTCACAGTATAGCTTTCCAATTTCAAAAGGCCTAAACCAGCTCCAAGAGTATAAGGTACAGGATTATTCGCAGTATGGCTTTCCAATTTCAAAAGGACTAAGCCAACTCCAAGAGTTAATATACAGGATTATTCGCAGTATGGCTTTCCAATTTCAAAAGGCCCAAAGCCAGCTCTAAAAGTATAAGATGCAGGATTATTCGCAGTACAGTTTTACTTCACTTGGAGCTTCTGTTTAAAAAAGGACAGAGCCTGGTCTGTGGGAATGGACTCTTGATTCTTTTCATCGAGGTCTTTAACAGAAAGAATATTGTTTTTTATCTCTTCCGGTCCAAAAATTAAGGCATATTTCGCTCGCATTTGAGAAGCTCTTTTCATTTTCTTGCTTAAATTGCCCGTGGCCCTCGGATGAAATACGGTAAAATTTTCCTGCCGTAGCTCCCATGCCAGTTTTATAGCTAAATTTTCAGCCTTTTCACCAAGGGAAATCAAAGCGATAGGTCTCAGAGTGTCAGGGGGAGGGTCGATCAAAAACCGAATTCTCTCGATCCCCGCGGCCCAACCCACACCATGAATGCGCTCTCCTCCATCTGCCATTATTTCAATAAGACGATCATAACGACCTCCGGCTAAAACAGTATTTTGAGCGCCTAACTCTTTTCGGTCGGCTTTAAATTCAAACACGCAGTGGTTGTAATAATCCAGCCCCCGCACCAATAGAGGATTGAGTTTCCAGGGGAGTTTAAGGGCTTCCAATCCTTTTAGCACTTTTTCAAAAAAGGATTTTGATTTTTGGTTGAGAAAATCCGACAATAGAGGGGCTGATTGAATAATTTGAATATCCTGTTTTTCCTTCGAGTCTAAAATTCTCAGAGGATTTTTCTTTAATCGTCTTTGGCTGTCTTCGCTTAATTTATTTTTAAAAGGCTTCAAATAGGCCAGTAAAGCCTCTTTATGTCGGTTTCTGCTGTCCATATCTCCAATGCTGTTAATTTCCAGATGAACTTTTTTTTCCACTCCTAATTTTCTAAGAAACAGCCAGGCAAGGGAAATGCACTCCAGATCCCCCCGCGGGGTGTCTTCCCCCAATAGTTCCACACCTACTGTATGAAATTGCCTCAGTCGTCCTTTCTGCGGCCGCTCGTATCGAAACATAGGACCTTCATAAAAAAACCTTAGAGGAAGCTGTTGGTGAAGTTTTTCCGTGATAAAGTGACGGGCGACTCCGGCTGTCCCCTCCGGTCGGAGAGTAAGACTTTCTCCATTACGGTCCTTAAAAGTAAACATTTCCTTGCTTACTATGTTGGATTCCGCGCCCAAAGAGCGATTAAACACTTCCGTAAACTCAAAAATGGGAGTAGATATTTCCTGGAAACAAAATTGATTCACCACTTTCCGGGCGGTGTTCACAATGATATTGTGTTTTTGCTGTTGTTCCTCTTTCAAATCCTCTGTTCCACGGATTTTTTTTAAAGACATATTATTCAATTTCAGGGCTGTCGTTTTGCGATCTCACCCTTTCTCCCATTTAGCTTTGGAGGTTTTTATTTAAAAAGTCCCAGTTTACTATATTCCAAAAAGCCTCCATATAAGCCGGACGGGCGTTTTTGTAATCAAGATAATAAGCGTGCTCCCACACATCACAGGTTAGAAGAGGGGTGCTTCCTGTTTGGATGGGATTGCCTGCATTTCCGGTTGACTGCACCTGTAGATGACCTTCAGCGGTTTTAACCAGCCAGGCCCATCCGGAACCGAACTGCCCTATAGCGCAGGCTGTAAACTGCTCTTTGAATTTTTCCATGGAACCAAAATGTTTTTCCAAAATATCAGCCGCTTCCTGAGGAGGTGAACCTCCTCCCTCGGGAGACAGGGAGTTCCAGTAAAAAGTGTGATTCCATACCTGAGCAGAGTTGTTGAATATGGCCCCTTTGGATTCCTTAATCATCTCTTCAAGAGAGGCTTTCTCGAACTCACTGTTTTGCAGTAAAGTATTCAGTTTATTTACATAAGACTGATGGTGTTTACCGTAATGATAATTGATTGTCTCTTCGGAAATATGAGGAGTGAGAGCGGTTCGGGGATAAGGAAGCTCCGGAAGGGTAATAGACATTTTTTTATCTCCTTTGTTTTGTTTTACGGGCTTTTTTTAACAATGCTTTTAAAAAGGTCTTTCAGTCAAGATAATTTTTTGCCCAGTGAAACCACAGTATCAGAGAATCTGTTTCTTCTCTGGTTCTTCCGCACACCTTTTAGCTGATGATGGTTTTGGAGAACAATTTAGTGGAAGACAAGTCAGTGAAATCACAGTATCGGAGAATCTTGATCCTGCTCTGGTTTTTCTGCACACCTTTAGCTGGTGGTGGCTGTGGAGAACAATTTAGTGGAAGACAAGTCAGTGAAATCACAGTATCGGAGAATCTGGTTCTTCTGCACATCTTTAGCTGGTGGTGGCTGTGGAGAACAATTTAGTGGCAGGCAAGTCAGTGAAGCCACAGTATCGGAGAATCTTGATCCTGCTCTGGTTTTTCTGCATATCTTTAGCTGGTGATGGTTTTGGAGAACAATTTAGTGGCAGGCAAGTCAGTGAAGCCACAGTATCGGAGAATCTGTTTCTTCTCTGGTTCTTTTATATACCTTTAGCTGGTGGTGGCTGTGGAGAACAATTTAGTGGAAGACAAGCCAGTGAAATCACAGTATCGGAGAATCTGGTTCTTCTGCACACCTTTAGCTGGTGGTGGTTTTGGAGAACAATTTAGTGGAAGACAAGTCAGTGAAGCCACAGTATCGGAGAATCTTGATCCTGCTCTGGTTTTTCTGCACATCTTTAGCTGGTGATGGTTTTGGAGAACAATTTAGTGGCAGGCAAGTCAGTGAAGCCACAGTATTGGAAAATCTGTTTTGAGGAGTTTAAAGAAAAGGCACTTTACAAAGGAACAGAACAAATAAATTGACAGTTTTTTTAGTGCAAAGATATTATTATGTCAGTAAAAAGTGAAATTACATGGTGGCCTGGTTAACTGTGCTTATATCATGCCATATAACCAGTTAAAGCCCACTCGATTATTGACTGCCGCTCTAAGTTAACTGTGCTTATATCATGCTATATAAACAGTTAAGCGGGCCACTATATGAAATCACAATAAATTTTATGAACAATAACAGTGTTCGGTCTTGTTCCTTTGCTTTTCTCAAAAAACTTTAAACCGGATTAATAAATCTCACTAAAGAATGAAGTATGAATTCAGCTATTTCCGCCGATAAACTGTCCAGACAATACGGCTTTGTTCAAGCACTTAAAAATTTATCTTTTCAAATCAAGGAAGGGGAGTGTATGGGGCTTTTGGGCCCTAATGGAGCCGGCAAATCCACCACTATACAGATACTGACGGGACAACTTCGGCCTACTTCTGGAAGCGTGCAAATTATGGGAATAGATCCTGTTCAAGATCCTAAGGCAGTTCACGATATTATAGGCTATATCCCGGACAATCCCTCCGTTTATGAGGAAATCACTGTCGAAAGGAACATTGATCTGTTCAGGCAAATTTATAAGGAGCCGAAAGAGCAAACCAAAAAAATCATTCAAAAAGTGGAACTGACAGATAAAACCAAAACTAAAGTGAAAAATCTCTCCAAAGGTTTAAAACAAAGACTGTTGATTGCGAGAACCCTTGTTCATACTCCAAAAATCATATTTTTGGATGAGCCCACTTCCGGATTGGATCCTAGTTCAACTGATTTTATCTGTAGTATCCTGGAGGAACTAAAGGAAAAAGGAGTAACTTTGTTTTTATGCACCCATTTAATGTATCTAGCCGAACGGCTTTGTAACCGTGTAATTTTGTTGAATAAAGGGGAAAAACGAGAGGAAGGCACTGTCGCTGAGTTAAAGAATAAATATGGAGGAAAACAGGCAGAGGTGAAATTTATGGAAAAGGGACAACAGCACACACAAATTATCCCTTTTGATCACACCTTTACGGATAGACTGAAACAAATCCAGCAAAGAGGGGAGCTACTTTCCGTCAATACTAATGAGGAAAAATTGGAAAATATTTTTATCCGAATTGTCAGGGGAAAAAGGTAATGGTTCTTTACCGTATTATCGCTTGGAAACCGAGCATGATCCACAGAGCCAGTTGAAGGGGAAAAAGGAATGGTTCTTTACCGTATTATCGCTCTTATAAAAAAAGACCTGATGTGGTGTTTTGGAAACCGCAGAATCCTGACCACTTTGCTTATAGGCCCCGTGTTCAGCGGGCTTGTGCTGTGTATACCTGTCATGACGCGCTTTTTGCCTGAATTAACCGATCAGTCTGCCGGAGTGACTTCCGAGTTTTCTTTTTTTGCTGTGGTATTCGTCGCTTATATGTCCGGCATGAGCTTCACTTTTTCATTGATTATTCAGGAGAAAACCAAAGGAACGCTTTTAGCCCTGCTCAGCACCCCTCTGAAGCCTCTTGAATTTGCAATAGGGAAATTATTCCTGGCTTTTATCACCTCTCTTTTGTTTGCCGTTATTTTTATTTCAGTGGATATTTTTTTAAATCCTCAAACCATGTTTTCATTAAACCTCCTTGCATTTTTTAATTTAATTTTATTTACAGCGACGATATGTTTGTTGGGGTGTCTTCTTGGAATTTTTACGGAAACGGAATTGGAAAGTGGAAAAGTTTTAATAATACCTTCCATGCTGATTGTAGGATCAGCGGCTTTATTGACAAATCAACAATTGGAGACACTTTATCCCGCCATGCAGAATATTAATTTCTTTAACCCTCTATTTCATATTTTTGAAGTTCTGAAATACCCCGGATGGCGGCAGTCTTTATTTCATACCGGATTCAATTTGTTGTTCTTTATGGTTTTCTTGTTTTTTACCGGGTTTTATGTTAAATTTTATTTTTCTAACAACCGGGAAAAAAGATTTTCCCATAAATTATTTACCGGCTTAATCTGTCTCATAGGAATCTACACAGTATCCGGTTTGTTGTCATCGAAAGTAATTAATATGCTAAAAGCGGAAAATTTCAGCCTTGTGAAACTAAAAGAATATGCAGAGAAATTCACTCCGGAGCAAAAACTGATACCTTTAAAAGATTTTTTTAAAAACAGTCAAATAGCCGGCATTAAAATATCTCCCAACGGAAAATATCTGGCGTATTTAAAATCCTATCAAAGCAGAATGAATATATATGTTCGTCCGGTAGATAATTCCACACCGGAAAAAAGAATCACGAGCCAAACCACACGGGATATTAGAACTTTCGGTTGGAAAGAAAATGACACACTTATTTTTTTGAGAGACACAGGAGGGGATGAGAACTTTCATCTTTTTCGTGTGTTTGCCACAGGAGAAGGGGAACAAAATTTAACCTCGTTTAAGGAAACCAAAGTCAACTTGATTGATTTTCTGGATGAAATTTCCGAAGATTATGTTTTGATTGAAACAAATCAAAGAAAAAAAACTGTTTTTGATGCCTATCGGCTCAATATAAAAACAGGGGATCTCAAAATGGCCGCAGAGAACCCGGGGCATTTTACAGGATGGATGACGGACCATGAAGGAAAACTGCGTGTGGCTTTGTCTGTGGATGGAGTGAATGATTCGGTTTATTATCGTGACACGGAAGAAGAGGAGTTTCAGAAAATCATAACCACTGACTTCAGAGACAGTTTTGTTCCTGTTTTATTTACTTTTGACAATCGCCGGCTTTATGCGCTCTCCAACATTAAAAGAGATAAAAAGGCTGTTGAGTTATTTGATCCAAAACAAAAGAAAGTTTTATCCACCTTGTTTGCTCATCCGGAAGTGGATGTATCCGCATTGGCTTATTCAAAAAAAAGAAAAGTCCCTGTTTCGGTGACTTATTCAACATGGAAAGCACAATATCATTTTTTGGATTCAAAAATGAAACAAATATTTCAAGACCTGCAATCCAAAATACCAAAAAAGGAAATAAGCATCCACTCAATGGACAGAGAGGAAAACTTAATGGTGGTTTTGGCTTACAGCGATCGCAGTCCGGGTATTTATTATTTATATAATGTGGCGGATAAAATATTAAAACAAATTGCCAACCCCCGCCCTTGGATTAAAGAAGAGGCTATGGCTGAGGTCAAGCCTATCCGCTATACTTCCAGAGACGACCTTGTCATTCATGGATATCTCACTTTGCCTAAGAGAAGTAACGGCAAAAATATACCGGTCGTTGTGAAACCTCATGGTGGACCGTGGACCAGAGACGGCTACGGATACAATTCAGAGTCTCAATTTTTAGCCAGCCGGGGTTATGCTGTGCTTCAGATAAATTTTCGCGGTTCCACGGGTTATGGAAAAAAATTCTGGATGGCCGGGTTCAAAGAATGGGGAAAGAAAATGCAGAATGATATTACTGATGGTGTGCGCTACCTTATCGGTCAGGGGATCGCCGATAAAGACAAAGTGGCTATCTATGGAGGAAGTTATGGCGGCTACGCTGTTTTGGCCGGGTTGACTTTTACTCCGGATTTGTACGCCTGTGGAGTGGATTATGTGGGTGTTTCCAATATCTTTACATTGCTGAAAACCATCCCTCCTTATTGGGAGCAGGGAAGAAAACAGCTTTATGAAATGATCGGCGATCCTGAAAAAGACAAGCAGTTGTTGAGAGCGGCCTCTCCTGTTTTTCATGCGGATAAAATAAAAGCGCCTTTATTCGTGGTTCAGGGAGCCAATGACCCCAGAGTAAAAAAAGCAGAATCGGATCAGATTGTGAAAGCTCTTGAGAGTAGGGGAGTGGAGGTTCCTTATCTTGTAAAATACAATGAGGGGCACGGTTTTCTTAATGAGGAAAATCGAATGGAATTTTATTTTTTGATGGAAGCTTTTTTGAGGAAATGTTTACAGTAAAAAATAAGAGGAATAAGATTCTCTGAATCAGATAAACTTTCGCGATTCCACGAGTTAAGGTGTTTGGAGATATTTTATTGTTATGGTTAAGGCTCATAAATCAGATACATTTAATTTGATACCTGCATTTAGCCGGCATGCGAATTGGCCTGAAGTAAAAAAAATTATCTTCACTTTGAATAAATATGGAAATAAAGCCTATCTGGCCGGAGGCTGTGTCAGGGACGCTTTTTTAAATCGAACTCCAAAGGATTTTGATGTTGCCACCTCCGCCCGGGCTGAAGAGATTTTGCGCTTGTTCCCAAACAGCAACAAGCAGGGTAAGGCGTTTGGTGTCGTGGCTGTTTTTTGTTCAAAAGGGCCGGTGGAAGTGGCCACTTTCAGAAAAGACGGCCCTTATACGGACGGACGCCATCCGGAATATGTGGAGTTTTTATCTGACAAAGAGGATGCTCTCAGAAGAGATTTTACCGTCAATGCGCTGTTTTATGATTTAAAATCAGATAAAGTGATTGATTATGTCAAGGGTATTGAAGATATAGAAAAAAAAATTATTCGCACTGTGGGCGCACCTAAAAAACGATTTCAGGAGGATCATTTAAGAATTTTAAGAGCTGTCCGCTTCCGTATTCAGCTGGGGTTTAAAGTGGAAGCTTCCACTCAAGATACTTTGTTTGAAATGAAGGACACTCTTTTGAAAATATCCCGTGAGCGGATTTATGAGGAATGCGTCAAAATATTGAAAATTGGTAATTTCAGGAAAGCAGGTGAGGTTTTTAAGGAATTATCTTTATTGAACTATTTTCTTTTTCCTTTTTTTTCAAATGTTCAGGATTCTGACGGAGCAGGCATTAAAAAAAACGCTCTTTTGACCAACATAGAATCAAGTCCTTTCTTGCCGGAACCATCCGAAAAAACAAACTGGAGCTTTTGTCTGAATTTTTGGAATTGGAATGTGCCGGATGAACTACTGAAAGAAAAAAGTTTTTTATGGATGTGGCTGTTTTATCCCATTTTGATTCAAAAAGAGCGGAATGTATTAAACACAGAAGGGAAATGGAAAGCGAGTTTTAGCGAAAATTTGAAAAATTGGAAATTTCCCGTAAATTTGATACGGACTATGAACAATATTTTCTATTCCTCCTGCTGTCTTTTGGGCACAAGAAAAGCCTCTCTTGGAAAAAAATTAAGAATGCTTAATGAGGATTTTTCAAAAAACCTCCTGTTTTTATGTAAAAATTACTTAAAAAATAAAAAACTAAACACTCATATTATTGATAAAATTGAAAAAGAATTTATAATCAGAGCCCTCGGCGGAAAGCTCCCTGAATCTCTCGTGAACGGCAATGATCTTAAATCCCTTGGTATATCTGAAAACGAAAATATGGCAGTTTTGCTGGAGCATTTATATGATATTCAATTGGAGAGGAAAATAACAGAAAAAGCCCAACTCCTTTCCATAGTTCATTCACTGTAAACAGTGCGGTATGCAAATAATTTTTATTTTTTAATAGAAGAGGAAATTTCCTGCGTGTATTTTGTGCCGCTGTGATGTTTCCAATCATATTCCTGTCCATGAGTATAGCGGTTTTTCCATTCTGACCAGGAATTTTTTTTGAGTTTGTGCTCCACTCTTCCTTTTTTGTTAAAAATATCCGGTTTTTTTCCAAAAAGGAAATTCATTAATTTCATTTTGTCCTCTCTTACGCCAATAAATTATAAATATATTGCTCCATATCTTTCATTTTGTGAGCTTCAACGATACTTTTATAGGGCGGGGAGTCCACTGTTGAGTTAAAATCTCCTTGATTTGCTCTTGGAATCGCTGTGCTCTGTGCTCTTCAGGGTCTATCACCTCTCTTTTAAAAAAAACGTTACCAAGCCATGCCAAAGATTATAGTTAATAATTTTAAGAGTCACAGCCTGTGGTTTTTCATGTTTCATAAAGGTATTTATCCAGTATGGATCGTTGAGCCTTGGAGTCACAGCCTGTGGTTTTTCATGTTTCATAAAGGTATTTATCCAGTATGGATCGTTGAGCCTTGGAGTCACAGCCTGTGGTTTTTCATTTTTTGTAAAGGGTTCGGAAAAACCGCAGGCGTTTGTTAAAACAAGCAATAAAAAACTGCATATTATTTTTGTATTCATAGTACGGGCTTTTACTAATATGTTTCCTGTTTACTCGCTTTAATTATTCTCTTTATTCAAACTCGCGTCCTACTCCGCCAGGCATCTGGAAATCATAATCTACACATAATCAGGAGACGCTAATTTAATGAACAATTTAGCTTTGTCCCAACGAACACTGGAAAATTATAATGTACATATATATTCTATTTGTCTCTGCTTGAAATTTCAAGTACAATTCAGTATGGCATAATACACCTGTTCTCACCTTCTTATTTTGACACGGTATGAAGAAAGCCTGTTATATTTGTGTGGTTTAAAATGTCAAATGTGTATTCTGCACGAAAGACAACATCTGAATAACGGGAAAAAAACAGTCAAGGGCATACTATGAAAAAGCGACAACCTCTTTTGACACGGTATGAAGAAAGCCTGTTATATTTGTGTGGTTTAAAATGTCAAATGTGTATTCTGCACGAAAGACAACATCTGAATAACGGGAAAAAAACAGTCAGGGGCATACTATGAAAAAGCGACAACCTCATAAGTATATTCCGGCAGGTTATTTTGAAGAGGAGCAGGGGCAAATGGGTTTTTACGGCCCTGTATCCCACCTAATAAGAAAAAAGCCCAGCACAAGGTGGACTCATATAGAAGGCAATCTTAAGCCCAGACTTTTTGATTTAGATAAAATAAAATCAGAGAGTTGGAACAGACTGCTTTACAATGATGTTTTGAATGTTCATTTTTACTATTGTTCCAGTCCGGCTCAAACAGCTTTCCGAAGTGCGGATGGTGACCTGCTTTGTTTTTGCCACCAGGGAGAGGGTGTGGTTCTGACAGAGTACGGGCTTTTAAAATACTCCAAAGGCCAGTATGTGTTGATTCCCAAATGTTTCACTCATGTTTTTATTCCTGAAAAACCTTCCTCTTTTTTTATTATGGAAAGTTTAAAAAGCCACTTTCGTGAACCGGACAGGGGGCTGTTAGGTCGTAATGGTCTTTATGATCCTAACTCTCTGATTCGGCCGGATCTTTCTGCTTTACACAATTACTTAAAGGAAAACAAATTGGTGTTTAAAAAAATAGCAGTCTATCATCATGGTGAAGTGACACATTTTACATATAATGAGTGCGTGTTTGATGTGGTGGAGTGGAAAGGGGATCTTTTCCCTTTCACTTTGGATATGAACGACATTATGCCTGTGATGAGTCATCGCGTGCATTTACCTCCCAGTGTGCACACCACATTCGTAACAAATGATTTTATTGTATGCAGTTTTTTGCCGCGGCCGCTGGAACAAGACAAAGACGCCTTAAAGGTTCCTTTTTATCATCAAAACACGGATTATGATGAAGTGATTTTTTATCATAAAGGGGATTTTTTCAGTCGAGATGATCTTCATGCCGGAATGATGAGCCTGCATCCGGCCGGCTTTCCCCACGGACCGCATCCCAAAGCCATTCAAACTATCAAAGGGAAGACCCATACCAATGAGTACGCTGTTATGCTGGACTGTAAACATACTTTACATAGAACAAAAGAGCTTTCTGAAATGGAAATCAGTTCTTACTGGAAGTCATGGCGATCCTGATGCTCTTCAAATTGTAAAAAAGAATTTTTTCATGGATTCTATATAGATCAGGTTTTTCAATACTTCGGAACAAGAGAAGAGAATAATCAAAAACTTAGTGTCTGTGCCTGTCTGACTGCCATAAAGCCCATAGTGTTTTGCAAGAGAATAATCAAAAACTTAATGTATGTGCCTGCCTGACCGCCATAAAGCCCACAATGTTTTGCAAGAGAATAGTCAAAAACTTAATGTATGTGCCTGTCTGCCCGCCATAAAGCCTACAATGTTTTGAGAGTAATCAAAAACTTAATGTATGTGCCTGCCTACCTACCATAAAGCCCACAATGTTCTGCAAGAGAATAGTCAAAAACTTAATGTCTGTGCCTGCCTGCTCACCATAAAGCCCACAGTGCTTTGCAAGAGAATAATCAACCACTTAATGTATGTGCCTGCCTACCATAAAGCCCACAAAGTTTTGCAAGAGAACAATCAACCACTTAATGTATGTGCCTGCCTGCTCACCATAAAGCCCACAGTGCTTTGCAAGAGAATAATCAAAAACTTAATGTATGTGCCTGTCTGCCTACCATAAAGCCCACAAAGTTTTGCAAGAGAACAATCAACCACTTAATGTCTGTACCTGCCTGACCGCCATAAAGCCCACAGTGCTTTGCAAGAGAATAGTCAAAAACTTAATGTATATGCCTGCCTGACTGCCTGACTGCCATAAAGCCCACAATGGTTGTGTAAGAGAATAATCAACAACTTAATATCTGTGCCTGCCTGACCACCATAAAGCCCACAATGGTTGTGTAAGAGAATAATCAACAACTTAATATCTGTGCCTGCCTGCCCGCCATAAAGCCCACAATGTTCTGCAAGAGAATAATCAAAAACTTAATGTCTGTGCCTGCCTGTCTACCATAAAGCCCACAGTGCTTTGCAAGAGAATAATCAAAAACTTAATGTATATGTGCCTCTTCCCATTTCGTCCACACACCTGAATTGGCCAATGTGCTTATTCTTCCAGCAGGCTTCTTAACATCCAGGCGGTTTTTTCATGAACTTGAATACGTTGGGTTAACAGATCCAATGTAGCTTCATCGCTGCCTTTTTCCGCAACAGGAAAAATGGAGCGGGCAGTTTGCACCACTTGTTCATTATCACTGGTGAGATTTTCCACCATATTGATTGCTTTTGGAACTTCGATTTCCTCTTTTATGGTGCCGAGCTGGCTGAACTGGGCATAAGACCCCGGGGCGTGTACTCCCAGAGCGCGGATTCTTTCAGCAATAGTGTCTACCGCGACAGCCAGTTCCGTATATTGTGTTTCAAACATAAGATGCAAAGTTTGGAAAAGATGACCGGTGACATTCCAGTGATAATTATGCGTTTTTAAATATAGAATATAGGTGTCCGCCAAAAGCGTGGACAGTTTGCCGGCAATTTTCAATCTGTTATGTTCAGTAATGCCGATATTAATTCCCATATCTGTTTCTGTTTTCGGAGATAATTTTTTCTTAAACATTAAAACTCTCCTTGTTTCTTTTGATAAACATAGCTGATTATTACATGCTTGTAAAGAAAGCCTACTCAAATCAACTTGAGCTTTATAATTGAAAATAATTTAATTATTTTGCAACAAATTTTTATCATTAGTTCTTCAACCAAAAGGAGCTTATTCAATGAGGAAGTCTCTCTGGAGGGGTTTCTGGAGAAGCTGATACCGGCTTTTTCAGCTTCTTTATTACTTTTTCACATTTATATATTTGATTATAATGGATTTTTATTGTATATTTATTATTAATGGGGTATTTTAATTGGATTTATTTGATTTTATTCTTTTTGTCTTTTAATACCTACTGTTGCGAAACAGATGAATGTGGACTTTCAGATTTCACCACTAGTGCTAAAGTAAGCGATTTTGAAACTTTTAAGCCTTCGGAAGATCTACATTTTAATAATCGTTGCTCTGAGTTAAACAATGATTTCCGACACGCGCATCAGTCTTTTGCTTTGTTTAAATCAACTGATTCAGATACAAAGAATAGAGCTTTTGCTTTGGCTGAAGTGAAAATAGGTTGGACAAAGGAAGGACAATTTGACGGAGGTAGTAAAAATGGAATTTATCTTTCTTTACATGACCTCAATCTTCAATCTGTGTGGAAAAATGCTGATATTTCAGTAGCCCTAAAGATAGTTAATGAAAAAAATAATGATGTGTATCAATCAGATTTTTATAAAAATTACACTCAATTCTTTCCAACAAAACCCATAAGAACGGAAAAAAAAGGTTATCATGTTTCTTCAGAAGGAGATTTAACCTGGAGTAGCACCTCTAATAAAAAAGATGACTCATGGATACAACCTGATTCTTTATTGATTAAGAAAGACAAAATCAAAGATTTAAAATCACGACACAGGCTACAGCTTCTCGTAAAGAATATTCAGACTGGTGAACTCATTGTCTTACAAGGCCCTGATTTGGATTTGGAAGAGGACATAGAGCATCTTTTGGATGTTGAAAAGCCTACAAGTGTGGTAGCTTATGATAGTTTTATTAGTATTTTTCAGAACAAAAAAGGAAGTCTATTTGACTTTTTCAATCAGGGGTTTAGGTATGATCGTTGCCGCCGTGCAAAGTCTCGGGCCAAAACAGATTTTCAAAATTTTATCAATAAACATAGCCAATAATGATTATGAATCACTAAAGTCTATCTAACCATAAAAAAATCCCCGATAAGTTATATTATGTTACACAAAATATCCTGCTGTATATGATGAGCTTTAGTTCGTAGCTGTCATCTCATTGGGGAATACCGAACAAGCTCGCTGTTATGAAACTCATCCGTCCATCCGTACGACATGACCGGATCAAATAATATTTTTTCTGATTTCAATTTATATCTGGACAGATAAGCATTCCATTCATTGATAATGGGAGTTTTGTTAACGACTCTTTCATTCTGAATTTTAATGAATCCCCTTTTTTCCTAAGACAAAAACTGCTTTGTTTGTGTTTGTCTCCTGGATTCTAAATTGAGCAAATACAAAAAAAATTTGACATAAAGATTTTCTATTTCTCCAATTCCTACCAAGGAGAAAGCAGTAAAGTCCCGGTATGTGCTCAAGTCAGCCCCGGCAGACCACCTGATGCTTTTGTTTTTATAAATATCTTCTGAAACAATTTTGATTTTCTCAACATCCACGAACCCTAAAGCGTCCACGGAAAAGGATTGACCAAGAAATAGATGCCGAAAACTTATATCTTTTTTCTTGGAATTTTTTGCTAAGACGGCTTTTTTTTCATAGAATGAAACAACATTTTGAAACTTCTGGGCTTTTAAATTCTCACGGATAAATGGATTCGCTTCTGCCCAGGTAGTTTTTTTTAATGGATCGCTCTTTGGATCAGCGGAAAACTTATAAACGAAAAAGTCTTTATTTTTCTCAAATTCTTTTAACATTTATATGAAAAAGTGCATTTTAGATTCGGCGGAATTATTGGCAAAAAGCAAAATCGGTTTGTCTTCACTGAAGCTC
>CBDBBW010000002.1:0-4059 GCA_965203225.1 Bdellovibrionales bacterium
GCTCGCACAGCCCCTGTGGCTGTCTCCACATTAACGAGGGCTGATTGCAAAGAATGCTCCTTAAGCTTTTTTTTAAGGCGGTGGTTTTTCAACCACTTAAGACCCTCCGTAATGGACCGGTCAGCCTGTGCTTGAAAGTCCGGTAGTAAAGTAGTGAAAATTTTTAAGCCTTTTTTTACCGGCAAACCCAATCGCCGGATTTTTTTGTAAACTGTATCTGTAAAATACACAGGAGGAATACGCTGTTTAATACCCGCCGGAATGGAAACAGATTTGGCTGTGTTTAACTCCTTTTTATTGATAATTTGTTTTTTGTACAGTGTATTCAATATGTGGTTTCTTCTTTGAAATATTTGTTTATTGTGGACGGAAGGTTTATATCGGCCAGGGGATTTGATTATGCCGGCCAAAAGCGCACACTCGCTTAAATTTAATTGAGACAAAGGCTTTCCGATGTAATGCTCCGCCGCAGAACCAAAACCATGAATGCGGAAAACACCGCTTTGCCCCATATAAACTATATTCAAATAAGCAGTTAAAATTTGATCTTTGGTTAGCTTTGTCTCCAGAAGCAGAGCCATGATCTGCTCTTGAAACTTTCTCCAGAAACTTTTTTTTTGACTGAAAAAAATATTTTTTATCAGTTGCTGGGTGATGGTGCTTCCCCCCTCTGCCAACCGGCCAGCCTGGAAATTTTTCCATATAGCCCTTATGATCGCTTTCAAACTGATTCCCTCGTGGCTGATAAATTGATGGTCCTCTGCCGCTAAAACAGATTGTAGACAGTAAAAGGGGAATTGATGGAAGGGTTTGAACTTTTTTAAAACAGGCTCCCCGTTTTCATATTGAGCGAATAAAAACGGCTTAAAAAGAATAAAATCAACAAGCTGTTGGTTTTTTTGTAAAGAATGAATTTTGTTGTTAATGAAATGCAAGGAAAACAACTCGTTCGTGCTTGAATCCCGCCAGAACAGGCATTGTTCAATCCTCTCCGCCCTGTCAGGAGCTATGTTATGGGAAGGAGATTTTTTTTTGTGTGAACGGGTTTCCCTGTCAAGGCTTTCATTTTTTGTAGATAGGCTTAAAGCACTCTTCTTGTCTGATGAAAATATTTCCTGTTTGGTTTTCACCGGTAAACAATTTTCCTTTTCTTGCAATAGAAAGTACCCCGGTCTCAGACGATCTTTGCCAGAAAGTTCGATATAATATCTTTGTTTTAGCTTTTCCTTTAGATACTTTGCCGGTAAGTTTGCTCCTGTAATTATTTTTTCAGAAGCTGTGTAATATTCCAAAGGGGGGTGCAGCCAGCCTTTCTGTAAGCTGTTGTTAATGCGGCTGTTGAGGCGAAAAACCAGACTGGAAACAGCGAGACACAGTGTAATAAATAAAAAAAGAAGAAGGAAAATAAATTTTTTTTTCTTCACTGGGTTATGAATACTTCAGTACGCTTTTCGTTACAAGCTTATCAAATACGAAAGGAGCTTCCTTAAGAAAAAAACTTGACAATAAGCCAGTTTAAAAGGGACTGTAAAATATGCGATGGACCTCCGGCCTTTCCGAATATTTATCCCGGCTCCTTTTTAAGGAATGGAAAGGAAGCAACCTGGTTCAATGGACAGCGAAGGAGAGTGAAATCGTTGAATACATCCATCATATTCTGTCGACGGATCTGAATAAAGAAAAAGAACTGGAAAAAACAGTGAATCAAATGCTGGATGAGCTGGAAAAAAGCCACGCCGGTCAATTTGAAAGGTATAAAATGTACCCGTTATTGAAGAAAAAAATGGCTAAAGAAAAAGGGATCATTTTGTAATTTTTTTGGAGTGTAAAAGCAAGGAGGGAAAATGCTGTCTGCCGAGAGACAATCCCATTGGATGCATTTAATTGTGAACGAGCTTTTAAATAAAGGACTGATTCAATATCAAAATAAAGACAAAGTGATTCGAGCGACAGGGAGAGCCTTGTCTGTTTTTGTGCAAGAACATGAAAAAATAGAACAAAAAGTTCGTCAAAAAATAGCCTCTCTGAAAAGAAATGTTTTGGAAAACAGTTCTGAGTGGGAAGTTCTGTACTTTCGTTACTATGAAGAAGAACTCTCCCGAAGTCATTTTGGCTGATACACTAAACCTGCACTTTGCCCGTGTTTTGGATTTTTCTTAAAAAGCAGATATCTTAAAAAGACAAAAATGGGTGTAGTATATGGTAATGTATGGCAATATATATTTTTGTTGACCAAATAAAAAAAATGCTTTTAAGCTGTCTTTCAAAGAGATGCTGAAAATACTTTTTTATGCTCTCAGCCAGCAATTTATTTTTTAAAAGGCAATTAAAATGATGCACTTAGTTGTTTATGTTGTTTTAGCCTTATCTGTTTTTTCCGCTCAAGCTGTTGTATTGGACTGGTCCGGTTCATATCAGGTGGAACTGAACATTCTGCAAAAAAGCGATTTTGAACAGTGGGGTTCCAGTGAATTTTTACATAATTTGCATTTAAAGCCGGATATAAAAGCTTTTGACGGAGTTCATGTCAGATCCTGGTTTTACCTCGCGCCCCGTATTAATTCCTCTCAGGATTTGTCTGAGCAAAAATTTTATCCGCAGAAAGGAATTGACTTTGGATTGGGAAATAACAAAGCGGCCTTTCCACCTTTGCTTTCCGTCAGGGACTTGTATATGGAAGTGGTTCATGATCATGGACTGTTTCAAATAGGCTGGAAGCCTCATCATTTTGGCTTGGGTATGTACTACAATGACAGTTCAGAGTTCTTCAGCCCTGTCTACAACGAGGAAGGTAGTACAGGCTTTATCTCCTGGCGGGGGTTTATTGGTTCGTCCTATTATGTACAGCCTATGGTTCATTATATTAATGGGGCCTTATTTAACCTGTTTATTCAAGGCGGTTTTAAACAGGATCAGTATGGAATCGAATTTATGTATAAAACATCCCCTCAAGGTATAGCGGATGATTCCCAACCATCGGTGCAATCCTCTTCTTATTTAGGGGCTTATGGTTATTACAAACCAGGGAAGGCATTTACCGCTCAATTGGAGGTGGGCAGAACATCCGATGAAGTGTATGGCGGCGTGGTGGATATAAATTGGCAGCCTCCCGTCAGATGGTTAAAATTGGGTTTAAGCGTTGGTGCCTCCACTGCAAATGAAACAAAAGCTTTTTACTTTGATCCCTCGTTTTCAGCCGAGCTTTCTTTTTTAATTGAGCAATACGACTCCTTAAAGCCGAAAAAGGAGCCGTCCTTGGCAGGATATGGCTGGTACTCCTTTCATTCCGCTTTTTATATTGCTCCCTCGCTTGTTTTTTTCTTTTCGGATTCCGTGAGTCTGCAATCTGTTTTTTCAGGACACCTTTCTTATTCTGAAATGGATGTTTTACTGTATCACGGAGAGTTAACTTTAAAATATGAATTGGCAAAGGGTTTAGTATGGAACACCGGGGTTGGTGTTCTACTTCCAAAGGAGGATTTGCTGCATATAGGATTCATAAGTCAAGCCGCCATTACCTTTTAAGGCATCATCTTAGGGCATCATCAAGAGACTCAATTTTTATCATCTTACGAAGAAAAGCATCAAGTTATTAATGGCGGCTTGACTTGTGGATCCATCTGAAAGCAGTGGTTTTTTTTATTGATATAGACTCCTAAATTCTTTTGAATTAACAATGCTCCTAAATTGCTTGGCGGACATTGTATTGGTTCTAGCAGAAGAAACCGGTGTAGCTCTGTTGGAAAGTGAGTAATACTGTGGAAAAGGGCGTTCTTCAAAATTGGCATTCCATGCTCTTTCCAACAATCTGCGATCCTGTCGTCCGACAAGGGTATTGCTGTCAGTATAAAAATAAAAAGGAAGTTGAGCGGCGATGTTGTCGAGAGCTGTCTTTTTGTTTTCACCCAATGTATCTATAATGGACCTTAAATCGTTGTATTTGTATATTGTCTCTATAGCAGATTTGACGGAAAAATAATCATGAGAAAAAAAATCAGGATTTGTTAAGTCTTTCATAGAATCGGTGA
Organism: Bdellovibrionales bacterium; assembly: GCA_965203225.1. Taxonomy (GTDB): domain Bacteria; phylum Bdellovibrionota; class Bdellovibrionia; order Bdellovibrionales; family UBA1609; genus JANQSP01. Next base: position 4,029 of record CBDBBW010000002.1, read on the forward strand.
GAAACAAAGACCTGTCGAGAGGCTTGTCTTG
>CBDBBW010000003.1:0-12923 GCA_965203225.1 Bdellovibrionales bacterium
CCAGCCTCCCTTCTGAAACAGGGGCCAAGCCCCCCCATAAGCAGGGGCAGTTTTTCCACAGGCAAAATTTCACCTCTGTACAAACTGTTCAAAATCACTTCAGAGGTACCAGTCAGATAAATATTGTCTTTCTCAATATAATACACTTGATCTTTTCCTTCAGGAAAATGGCCACTGCCGATAAAAGAAACATGGTCTCCAAAATTAGGAAGACTGAAAATTTCAAATTCTTTTTTTACAAGATGTTTAATACTCCATTGAATAAGCGCCTGCTCTAATAAAACGGCTGAGTTTTTCAGACAGTAGCTTCGGGAACCGGACACTTTGGAAATTCTTTCAAAATCCGCCCAGTTGTTTTGAATCAATAAATCCAAGTGATTTTTTAAAAAGCCGCCTTTTGGCTTTTCCCCGAACATTTTAATTACTTTGTTAAAGCTGTCATCCTTACCAACAGGGGAATCTTCAGAGGGGATGTTGGGAACCTGTAACATAAGAGAGTTAAAATGAGCCTGCTGTTTATTCAAATGAAACTGTAGTTCTCCAATCCGGCGGGAAATATCTCTGCCCGCTTGCGCGATCTTTTGTTTTTCCTCATCAAGTTTGATATCTTTGAATGCGCGTGCGGTTTCATTTTTTTGCCTTTGCAGTTCCTGAAGCTTCCGACTGGCCTGTGTAAGCTCTTTATCCAACTGAATCAACTCATCCAGATCCAAAGAGATATTTTTCTCCTTAATAGCCTGTTTTACCGCTTCAGGGTGGGAACGAATATATTTTATATCCAACATACTTTTCTCTCTTTTTCCTTTTGTGTTCCGCCGGAGAAAAACAATCACTCAAGTCGCTTTTATCAGAAATTTTAAGCCGGGTGGTTTGATTTTATTGCATTTTGAATTACATTCTTCTTTACTGCCTAACTGCCGAATCATCCAACTATCGAACCGTCCCGGACATAAATTTCATACAAACACCGGCATTTCCAAAACACTAAAGAGGAAACATCTGCATATCAAAAAACAAATACATTTTCATAGTTAAAAGGCTAAATGGAATCAGTCAAGCCTGCACGGAAAATTACGGATAAAATTCTGAAAATTCACGAAAGAGGCAATTATATCACGATCTCATTAAAAAATTCTTGAACAAAAACAGCTGTTTGACTAAAGATAAAAACCAAATAGAGTAAAAGGTTTTAACCACCACCCTCCCGCAAGAGCTTGATTAAGAACCCGCCAGGAAGGGAAAAGCAAATTTGGAACACTCAATGCAAACAAAAAACATGAACCACACAGATAAAAAACACAAACAGCCAACCATTATTTTAGCCAGCGGTTCCGCTTCCAGAAAACAACAGCTACAGGACCTCGGATTTACTTTTACCGTTAAAGTATCCGGCATTGACGAGGACATCTATAAGAAGCAAATTAATCACAATCTCTCCTCAGCAGAAATATGCCAAAAAATCGCCCAAGCCAAGGTGGAAAAAGTAGCAAAAAAACACCCTGACGCTCTTGTTTTGGGAGGGGATCAGATGGCTGTTTTGGGAAAGGAAATATTCAATAAAGCGCATACCTCCGGGCAAGCCGTCAAATCCCTTATGAAATTACAAGGAAAAACCCATGAGCTGTTTACCGCTATTGATATGCGCTACGGGCAACAAAGTTTCAGCCATTTGCAAATTAATAAAATGCGAATGCGAAAACTGACCAAATCCCAAATTGAAAAATATGTGGAATCAGCCCAACCTCTGTACTGTGCCGGATCGTATGCTTTGGAACGATATGGAATCGCTTTATTTGAGGCAATAGAAACGAAGGATCAAAGTGCTGTAATTGGTTTTCCTTTAATGACTCTTATCAATCAACTGGTAAAGTGGAATATTCCCCTTCCTTTTCTGGACTGACCGTTTTTTTTGGAAGGAGGAGTTAAAAAGTAGATATTAAGAAGTGTATCTCGTTAAAAGAATCTGGTGAGCAATAATTAAGAGGTTCTTATACTTTTTATTATCTGAAAAAACGATTTTAAGCCGCTTTTAACCTATTTTTACTCACAAATTCCCGGGAAGAATCGAAAAAATTATCTGGTTTGAGATTTTTTACTGATAATTACTAAAGAATCTCTATAAAATACAACGACCTTATAGAATTTTTTTTGCCCCTACCTGAAGAAGTGTGTGGGAATTTGAGAGCCAATGCAGAGAAGATCAATAAAGCTTAAGTTACAGAAAACTGAAAAATAGAGTACTAAAGCGGTTAAAAAATATTCTGATTGGCTTTTCAGCGAACAGTTGTGCTGAATTAGGTACAGATCCCTGTCCTCCACTTCCAATGAACAAAGTATATATGGAGCTTGTGTTGCTTTTGTAATAGGTGACCTTGAGATAAACCGAATCAACTGCACAAACTTCTCAGAAGCTGATAACACGAATTTAAATGGGATAGGTAGTTGAATTCTCTGAAGAGCATTTTGAATGCGGATTCCATAAAATATCAGATAAATAATTATGGATAATGTAAATCTCTTTTGAAAAAAGTTTTGGTTCCCGGAGAACAGGATTTGCAATAAGTTTTCCGATGATGGCCTTCGGTGCCGCCTCTCAAACGAGGCCCTTAGCTCATTAAAGAATCAAATATCTAAAATACTTTTTTTTTCAGAGTTATGAACAGTCACTTCACACTGACTTTTACGAAGACAGTCATATAATAGCGAATTAAATAATCGATATTGATTTTTTGGTTATTGTAAGTCCATTGAAGTTCATTAAAAGGCCCCCATTCTCCTTTGATGAAATCAGCCGGTTCCTCTGTGGGCTTTTTTTTGCTCAACAGTTGGTCGTTGAATTTCATGCGAACGGAGATCAGACCTGGTTCTCTGACAGAGAAAATCAACTTATGCCCGTTTCGAAAAAGCATAAAATCCGCCTGGGTGTTGGCAATGCCGTAAATTCTCAGGCTCCCCAAAAAACCCTTTATATGGTTGAATACAGCTGAATTTGCGGTAAAAGCGGTGCGCAGTTGTTTCATAAATTCAACAGTGTGCTCGGCCAACTGCTCTTGTGAAGGGCCTGTTTCAGGAAGAGAAATTTGTCCGGTGGTTTCCATATCCTGCTCCAAACGCACCAGTTCCTTAATCCATTGTGTTTCTTTATTTTCAGATTGAATCATTATATGTTACCCTCCATCGTGTTGAGCTTTTCAGGAGAAAATTATTAGGAAAGAGAGGTAAAGTCAAGTATACTTGTCGGGGGGAGAGAGTGGGGGGAATAAAAAAAACGCATTGCTAACCCGTTTTCCAGGCCTTTTGCGAATGTGCATTATTTAATTTTTTTCCTGCTTTTCTCGGCGCTTATTTAGATGTATACTTAAGCCAACCAGTATTGAGATATTTTCATAAAAGGCCATAACTGTCGTACAGGGGACAAACTTAAACCGTTTCTGCAAAAACAAGGCTATAACGGCCATACTGTGGTACAAAGGACAAGTCCATCAATAGCCAGGGTTTAGAGTATTTTTAAAAGGCCTTTCTGAAATAACTCGCAATGAAGTGATCGGAAAAAAGTGTGGAAAAAACTTGGTTCAGTCAAAAATAAGGGGGTATTGGTAATGAAAGCTTTATTCATTTTATTTATGTGCTTTACAATGATTGCGTGCACCACTCTGCCAGGAAAAGAGGATAAAAATAAGCTGGTTGGAGCGGGCAGTGATGATATTTCCTCTCAGGATATAGATTCAGATAACAAGGGCAGTGACAGTGGCTCCATTGAGGGCTTGAGTACAGTGTATTTTACGTATGACAGTTCTGTTTTGTCGAAGGAAAACAAAGAAAGCCTGATGGAGAATCTGAATTGGATTCAAAATCATTCGGAAGTAACCAGTGTGGAATTGGAGGGCCATTGTGACACATTGGGTTCAGAAGCTTACAATATCGGTTTGGGTCGGCGGCGGGCGGAATCAGTGAAGAATTTTTTGATGGAACAGGGTATATCGGAAAGCCGCCTTTCTATTATCAGCTATGGTGAAGAGCGTCCCTTTTCAAATATAGATCATGCTAAAAACCGCCGCGTGAATTTCGTGCCCATGTATTAATGAAAGCCATAATCTTTATTGTGTTTTTTTGCCTCCTCTCTTCTTGCGCCGGTAAACCTCCTTTTTTGGAGTACACTATTGCACAAACAGCTCTTAAATCCGCCCATAAAACTAATGCAGAAAAAAACATAGGACCGTATTGGGAAAAAGCCATGGATTATTATCGCAAGGGAAAACAAAAATTTCGTGCCAGGGATTACATATCAGCTGAACGGTTTTTTAATGAATCCATCAAATGGGCCGAAAAAGCAGAAAATTTCAGTCGATTTAAGATGAGTAAAGGGGAGGGTATATGAAATACTTATTTTTAGTGTTGCTGTTTTCGCTGTCTGCCTGTCTTACTCACAAGGATATCAGAGAGGAGTTTGGTGATTCTGATCGAGATACAGAAAAAAATTGGTCTGATCAAAAGAAGAAAATATCCACGAAGGGGAATAAAACATTCCCAACCGGCAAAGCAAAAAAAAACACTTCGGATATTAGAATTGGTAAGGTGTCCGTGTTGGAGAAATTGTCGCAGATAGAGACCAGTATTCGGGAATTGAGAGGACAGATGGAAAGCATGAACAAGGTGCAAAAAGATCGAGTGTATCAGTTGGAACAGGGTCTGCTGGCTTTAATTCAGACTTTGGATTTGCGGGTTGCCACTTTGGCTGATAAAGTAAACCAGAAAAAGAAAAAAGGTTCTTCTACTGATAAGGCTTCTGAAATTTTTTTTGAACAGGCGGAAAAGTTTTTTAAAAAGAAAAACTGGAAGTCGGCGATTATTACTTATGAAAAATATCGTGAAAAAAACAAAAAAGGGGCTTTTTACAGGCAGTCGACTTTTCAAATAGGGCGTTGTTTTCAAAAACTGCAAATGTATAAAGAGGCTAAAGTGTTTTTCAGAGAGGTGGCGGAGTCTTTTCCCGGCAGTGTTGAAGCCAAAGAGGCCAAAAAAATTTCTGAAAAAGCCTCAACAAACTAAAAAGAAATAATAGCCACTACAAAGAGCGGTGATGAGGAAGAATGAAAAAAAATTTGGCAGTGGAAACCAGTTGTGATGACACTTCCGTTGCTATTGTGAGAGAGGATGGCTTTGTTGTATTTAACAGGGTGTCGAATCAAGATTCTGTTCATCAGCCTTATGGAGGAGTAGTACCTGAGTTGGCCAGCAGAAATCACGCTTATCACCTGCTTCCCTTAATAGAACAAGCTTTAAAAGAATCCCGCTGTACATGGAAAGATATAGATTGTCTGTCAGTCACCAACCGACCAGGTCTGGTAGGTTCTCTGATAGTGGGCCTGATTACAATAAAGAGTTTGTCTTTATTTCTTGGAAAACCTTATGTGGCGGTAAACCATATTGAAGGACATATCCTCTCCCCGTTTTTATGGGATCGCAAAGTAAAGCCCGCTGTTTTAGAATTTCCTTTTTTGGCTTTGGTGGTCAGCGGTGGACATACACATCTTTTTGAAGCAAAGAGTTTTGGACAATATTTTCTGATTGCGCAGACATTGGATGATTCAGCTGGAGAGGTATTGGATAAAGTGGCAAGGCTTTTGGGTTTGACATACCCGGGAGGAGCGGCGATGGACAGGATTTCTCAATCCGTTTCGCCGGGCCGGTACTCTTTTCCAAAAATAAAATTAAAAGAAAATAATTTGAATTTCAGTTTTTCCGGTCTAAAGACTTTTGCCGTTAATTTAATTCAACAGGAAAAAATACAGGAAAAAAAAGAATTAATCCCCTACCTGTGTAGGGATTTTCAGGTAGCGGTGGTGGAGCAGATAATAAATCGTTTGGATCAATCCATCCAGCGGAAGCATTTTAAATTTGTGGTTGTCGCTGGAGGAGTAAGCGCCAATTCTCTTCTGCGGCAAAGAGCCAAAGCCTGGGCGGACAAAAAAAACATAAAACTGGTGTTGTCTCCTTTGCAATATTGCACGGACAACGCGGCCATGATCGGACTGGCTGGTATAAAACACTTTCAAAAGGGAATCCGCTCTTCACAGGAGCTAAACTGTTATCCCCATTCCCTTTCGGAGGACTTTTATAATGAAACAAAATGTTAATATGCAAAGGAAAAGCCTCGGGTATAAAAATACCACCGGTAAAAAAATACGGGATAAAATGCGTGAACTGGATTTTTTCCCTAAGAAATTCCTGGGCCAGCACTTTTTGATAAATTCTCTGATTATTCAAAAAATCGTCTACGCTGTATTGGATTTAAAGCCTTCTTTGATTGTGGAGGTGGGACCGGGTTTGGGCGCTTTAACGGATGAGTTTATTCTGCTTAGGCAGTCGATTTATGTGGTGGAAATGGATTCCGTCCTTTGCCGATATTGGAGGGAAAAAGAAGTGCAAGTGCTGGAAGGGGATGTTTTAAAACTTTTATGGCAGTCTAAGCTACTACCCGATTCGGTTTTAACAGGCAACCTGCCTTATCAGACAGCCAGTCGCCTGTTGGTGAAAAACTGTCCCGGTCCCGACGAGCTTAAAGCAATGGTATTGATGTTTCAAGAAGAGGTGGGCCACAGAATTTTAGCCAAACCCCGTTCAAAGGAGTACGGGCTTCTAAGTGTGCTGGCTCAATGCTTTTGGAGAATAAATATTTTGACGGCAGCGGATATTTCTGATTTTTATCCCCGACCCAAGGTGGCTGGATGGGTTTTGATTTTTCGCAGAAAAAAGCATTCTGTTTTGAATCCAGGGGAATTTCTTTTATTTGTTAAATTTTGTTTTTCCCAAAGACGAAAATTTTTATTGAGTCGTCTGAAAAAAAGAAAAGAAGGGAAGCTGGCAGTGGATATATTTAATAAACTGAATCTATCTTCGTCGGTCCGGGCGGAAGAGCTGTCTCCCGGACAGTTTGTGTCTTTGTTTAATCAATTCGAAAAAAGAAAAAACTTGCCGTAAGCAAAAAATTGGAATGGAATATTAATGTGAAAAAACCGTCTTTCTCGGGAAAAACATCTGATTTTGTAGTGACCGTCAATCGCAAAGCCCGATTTGATTACTCTATTTTGGAAACTTTCTCAGCAGGTTTGGTGTTGACCGGTTCAGAAGTGAAGTCCTTAAGGGAAGGAAATTGTCAGTTAAAGGATGCTTATCTTGTGTTCAGAAATTCAGAACCTTATATTCAAAATTCTTATATCAGCCCTTATAAACCGGCCGCAGATCGCAATCATGAACCGGAACGCAGAAGAAAAATTTTACTTCACAGTTATGAGATAAAAAAACTAATTGGACAATTGCATCAAAAAGGTTTGTCCTGTGTCCCTTTAAAAATTTATTTCAAAAACAGACGAGCCAAAGTGGAGTTGGCTCTGGTGAAAGGCAAAAAAAGAGGAGATAAAAGGGAAGCTGTTAAAAGAAAAGAAATGGATCGAGCGGCACGCCGAGCCATGAAACATTCCCGCTAATACTGACTTTTTTTAAAGTTCTTTATTTCCGCAGGCATGGAAAACACTTTTTTTATATCTGATGGGGATAGAACAAAAAACTCCCCGGGCTTAAGGGATTTCAGTTTTAGTTTTCCAATACCTGTTCGTCTTAGAACTTTGATTTGAAATCCGATTTTTTCAAACATACGATGTAACTGCCGATTTCGGCCCTCCGTAAGAAGCACTTTGATCCAACTGTGTCGGCTACTTGTTTTACGAACCGGTTGCGCATATATCGCTTTTAACCGCCCTACTTCAGTGTAGACTCCTTTTGTTAATTTGGAAAGCTGGGCTGTCGTGGGTTGGCCGTTTAATTTTACCATATAGGTTTTTGGTATTTTTCGGCGCATCAGTTTCATGGAAAAATCACCGTCATTGGTGAGCAAAATCAAACCTTCTGAATGCCAGTCCAGTCTTCCCACCGGAAAAATTCGGTCCTTTTTTCTTTTGAAAAAGTCCGCTATGCAAAGACGATTTTTAGGGTCGCTCATGGAAGTAAGAACTTTCCTGGGCTTGTTAAAAGCAATATACCACATGGTTTTGGGGGGATGGACCGGTTTCCCATTTATTTTTACCTGGTCTGTTTCAGGATGAATTTTCATGGCCGGGTTCCGCACTTGCTTGTTGTTTACTGTCACGATTTTGTGTTTGAGAACAGTATCCGCTTTTCGCCGCGAGCAGATTCCGCAAGAGGATAAAAAATAGTTCAGTCTGATTTCTTTTTTTTTCATGGCGGAAAAAATATGTGTTTATTTCATTTTAGTGCATAGGATAAAAAATTCAATTTTGATTTTCATAATTTAAAAGGTTAAAAAAATCCGAGCGGCAGGCCTAGCTTGATCAAAGTCAGAGATTCAAAGCCGGGTGTTTACGGAGAAGGGTTTAACGCAGAGTCGATTTGTTGTTGTTTTCTAAAGTGAAAATCAATATTCGCGGTCAGTAAAAACAGCAGGCGGTCATGAGGGTAAAGATTTTTCAGAGCTTTTTTGGCTTGAGACAGAATTTGCTGTGTTTCCAGAGAATGGTTTTTGAAAGAATCAGAGGAAGTAAGAATACAGCGGTAATGGTCATGCAGGGATTGGATCAGTTTTTTATAGTGAGGATCTGACTTGGATTGAATGAAACGGCTTTCCATTTTTTTTAAAAGAGAAAACAATATTCTCGTTTCTTTTATATTTTGGGTGAAGTGATTTGATTGTTGAAAGTAAAAATGCCGGCAGTGATAACCGGTAGCTATTCCCCTTTTTATCTTAAAATGAATAAAATTCAAATTCAAATCCTCAATGACATGTTTGTATGTCGGCCGGAGTTCGTACTGAGGTGAGTAGTACAGCTCGGAAAGAGGGGATAGAGGCTCCAGTTTCCCCTGCACTATAATAGCCAGTGGGCCAAAACTAAATACATCCAAATTGCCACTACACCGCAATATTAAACCCAGTACCCGTTCCTTATCCGAAAGGAGTGTACTTACCCGATCTCCTTTTGAGGTATTGCTGAGCAGGAAAGATTCCACCATTTTCACAAGGTCCGTTTGTTTTTGTATGGCAATTAATTGCCACCGGGCAACAGGAACTAATTCCTGTAAATTACACTCAGCAGAATAATGAAATTTTGAAAAGGAGCTTAATTCGGCACACAAAGTATTTTGTAATGAAGTCAATCTACTTTGCCAATAAGGGAATAATAAAGCTTTTTTGTAAAACTCAGTGAATAAATCTGTGGTCAACTTTTGCTCATCATGGCAAAAACAATGCAGGTAATTGTAAATAGCACTGTGTTCCTTTGCTTTTTCAGGAACTCTTTTTAAAATAAATTGTTTAAAGTCAGTGACAGACGCCATAACTTAAGGATAAATTAAAAGCAGGTCCTTCGTCGAGTGTTTTTTTGTTTTTTGTTAGTATCGTCAGTCAAATGTGTCGTGCAATAATATAAGAAAGAGGTGCAAGACCAAAGTTTTGCCTTATTAAAAAAATGGCCAGAAGAATTATTGATCAGCTTTTTAAAAAACAACCGATTCTTTCTCAAGAAGAGGAGACGCAGGCTATGTTTGTTTCTGTAAAGGATTGGAAGACCTTAATATCCCGCTTGGATCGCATTCAGGCTCAAGTGGAATCCTGCAACGAAAAAGCGGATGTTTTGTATTCCAGGGTAATGAAGTGGCTTGGCCGGATGAAGGAAAAATTATCTACAGTGTCAAAAACTCAGCAGGAGTTGGACTCCACTACAAAACAAGCATTCAAACAATGGGAGGAGAAAATACTGAATTGGGTTCAACCGGACCAAAGAAAGGAAGATCAAAGGAAAATAATGGATTTAATGCATCACCACAGCCAATTTATTCAAAGCTACGACCAGCAGATGGACTCAGTAAAAAAAGCCCTGTCTAAAAATGAATATCAACTGTATCAATTATTGGAGCAAATGAGAACAGTGCGGGTGGAGATAGATCTGATGAACCACCAGCAACAAATAAACCAAGATCATTCTCTTTCTTCCCGTAAACAGACAGGACTGGGGGATGACCTTTTAAACCCTTAAACAAACTTACTTCTGTTTTACCTGTGCTTTTTCCTTTTCCTCCGTGGAATAAATAATAGCAATAGCGGAACACACTCCCACTACAATACATATATCGCCTACATTGAAAGTCGGCCAGGCATAGCTTTTATAATAGAAATCCAAAAAATCCACCACATATCCAAAGTGAATCCGGTCTATGTAATTTCCCAAAGCACCTCCAAAAATGAAGGAAAAAGCCAACAGCTGATACTTTTGTTTGATATTCAGTTGATATACAATGGAGGCAATTAATACAAAAGCCAAAATGGGCAACACAATAAACAGCACCATGCGAATGACATCATTGCTTTGAGAAAAAAGGCCGAACACTCCACCGGTATTTCTAACATAGGTAATATTGAAAAATCCCGGGATAATCTCCTTTTTCTCCCCCAGATTAAACTGAGTGTGAACCATCAGCTTGGTTGCCTGATCTAAAGCCACGATGGCAAAAGAGATAGTAAGAAATAAAAAATACTTTAAATAGGTTTTCATTGCAGATTATGTATACATTTAGGACATATTTTTTGATTGTTCAACTGTTCACTGTAGCTCCAGCAACGATCGCATTTTTCCCCTCTGGCTTTTTGCACTGTCACTTTCCATTCCGGCCCGGACTGCAGTTCCACTTGGGATACAATAAAAAATTCTCTCAAATCATCAAGTGAATTTTTTAACTGTGAGCTTATGTTCTGAGGCAGGCTCAGGGTCACTCGTGTTTCCAGACTGGATCCAATTTGTTTTTGTTTTCGCAAAGGCTCTGTTTGAGACTGGATAAGGTGGCGGATTTTAAGGAAATGATTGAATTTTTCCTTTATTTTTAATTGATTCCATTCCTCTGGAGGGCTTGGAAAATCCTCCAGAAAAATACTTTTTTCTTTTTTTCCGGGGAGATGTTGATAAGCCTCCTCGCTGAGGAAGGTGGTGATAGGACTCATCAAGGACAATAAATTCTTCAACAGAAGATAAATAGCGCTTTGCGCCGACCGTCTCTCCCGCCCCTGTTTTTTAAAAGTATAGAGCCGGTCCTTTAAAATATCCAAATAGAGGGAGGATAACTCCATGGTGAAAAAAATATTTAATTCCTGATAAATTTTATGGAATGAAAAGCTTTTATAATGAGCTTGGATTTTTCGAATCAACTCGCTTAATTGCCCTAAAATCCATTTGTCTGTTTCTTTCATATTGGAGAAAGCCACCAAATCCTCTTCCGGATTGAAATCGGATAAATTCCCCAGCATAAAACGAATGGTGTTTCTAAACCTTCTGTAGGTTTCGCTTACTCTGTCAAAAATTTCCGCACTGACCTGCAGATCCTGTGAATAATCTTCACTGCATACCCAAAGGCGCATAATTTCCGCTCCTCTTTGCTGAATGAGATTTTTCAAATTCAGTACATTGCCGCGAGTTTTGCTCATCTTATACCCGTCCGCATCATTTACAAAACAATGAGTAACAAGTGACCGAAAAGGGGCTTTTTCCGTAAGACAAACAGAGGTATTAAGGCTCGTCTGAAACCAGCCTCTGTGTTGATCGCTTCCTTCAATATAAATATCGGCAGGAAAAGTGCGCTCACCGTATTTTATTTTAAACACATCGTGACAAATACCGCTGTCAAACCACACATCCAAAATATCAGTTCCTTTTTTAAATTCTGTATTTTGACACTCAGAGCATAAAATATCCGCGGGAAGAAGGTTCTCCACGGGAGTTGAAAACCAATACTCAATACCTTCTTTTGATTCTTCCATCCGATTGGCAATACGATTCATTATATTTGCGTCCATCAAGGTAGCACTGCACTTTTTGCAATAAAAGACGGGAATAGGCACTCCCCAATGTCTCTGTCGGCTGAGACACCAGTCCGGACTGCTTTTTATCATGGCTTTTAATCTTTGTTTTCCCCATTCAGGGTAAAATTGAATTTCATGATTAATCTCGGACAGAGATTTTTTTCTTACGGAGTATTCCGGCTTGTCAAACTCTATAAACCATTGATCTGTAGCTCTGAAAATCAATGGCGTATTTGAACGGGGGTTAAAGGGGTAGTTATGGGTGATTTCTTTTTCCGCTAAGAGAGCTGAACCGGTCCCCTGGACTGATTCCTGTTTTAGTTTTTCAATAATCAATGTGTTGGCTTTCAAAACATGGAGACCTGCCCACTCGGATATTTCAGAAGTAAAGCGTCCGGCCTCATCCACGGGAACAGATACGGGGAGATCGTATTTTTTACCAATGATAAAGTCGTCCAAACCATGTCCGGGAGCAGTATGGACACAACCAGTACCCTCCTCTTTCGTTACATGGTCTCCTAAAATAATCAAAGAGTCTCGGGCGATAAAGGGATGTTTGGCGTTTTTGTTTTCCAATTCTTTTCCTTTAAAATTCAGAATTTTTTTTAAACTGACACCGGTGGTTTTTTCAAAGTTTTCTTTCAGATCTTCGGCCAGGATTAAAAATTCCTCTCCCGCCTCAAACACCGTGTAGATGAAATCCGGATTTAAACAAATTGCCTGATTGGCCGGCAATGTCCAGGGGGTGGTGGTCCATATCACAAGAGAGCAGGCTTTGTCCGGTAATTTCCATGCCGGCGGTGATTCTGAGAAGGGAAACTTAACATAAATAGAAGGGCTTTTATGTGCGCGGTACTCCACTTCGGAGGAGGCAATGGCTGTTTTAAGGGAGGAGCACCAATAAACCGGTTTTTTCCCCCGGTAAAGCAGATTTCTTTCGACTATATCCGCCAGAGCGCGCACCTCCTGAGCTTCGTATTCCGCCGACAAAGTCAAAAGGGGTTGATCCCAATCCGCCAAGACCCCCAGCCGTTCAAATTGTTCTTTTTGTATTTTCACCCAG
>CBDBBW010000004.1:0-2539 GCA_965203225.1 Bdellovibrionales bacterium
TTAAACACCGCCGCCGCCCGGCTGGGGCTTCAAACAGGTTTGAAGCCCCTTGTTCATACTATACAGAAACTGGGTGGGCCTACTGCCGATATTAGCGCACATCCTTCTTTGATTTTGGGCGCTCTGGAGATGAGCCCTTGGGAAATAGGACAAATGTTTTTAACCGTCGCCAACATGGGAACATATAAAAAACAACATATTATAAAAAAAATCACAAGCTTAACGGGGCGCATTTTGTATGAATATAAAGAAGACACTAAATCAGCTGTGGATGAAAACAAAACAGCCGTTTTGGTTGGTATGTTAAAAGAGGTGACGAAATCCGGAACCGCCCGGCGGCTTAAAAACTTTCCTGTGCCCGTGGCGGGTAAAACCGGCACCACTAATCAGGAAAAAGACGCTTGGTTCATGGGGTTTACTCCAGGATCCCTTACTGTGATATGGGTGGGCTTTGACAACAATCAGCCACATTATCTTACCGGCGCACAGGGGGCTTTGCCGCTTTGGGAAAGTTTTATGAAAAAAATACTTCCCTTTCTTTCCAAAGAGGATTTTAAATGGCCGGACAGAGTTTATTTACAAACCATTTATCAACAAAAGCAAAACTCTAAAACAAAACAAGAGGTTCAGTTGGTGTTTGAAAAATAATTATCTTACATCTTTTGACCTCCGGTTTTAATTCCCATTTTATCTGTCTATCTCGCTTGCGGAATTTGTTTTCAAAGAAAAAACACAGTATTTTATCTTTTAAATAACGAAAAATTCAGAAAAAAAAACACTGTAGCCGATACAAATAATTATGTATTTTATATATTTTTTAAATTTTATTTTATTTACTTTCGCCGGGGCGGAAACAACAAATAACATCCCTTCCGTAAACAAAAAACCTTTAGTGCTTCAATGGACAGTTTCCCATTATAGAAACACAGACCAGATTTCCTTGATTTTCAGACAACAAGCAGTGGAGTTGGTAACCAATACTTCCTCCTATCAAACAGCTGGGGGTACACAGTTGGGTCATTTTAAATCCGCTATGAGTCCTGAATTAAAAATACTTAAACAGCAAATTGAGCGATATTATATCCGGTTGAAAAAGACTGTGCCTATTTCCTCTTTAATTAAAGATCCTCGCTTCCAGTCTGCACCCGATCCCCACGCCCACGCCCCTGTTTTGCGTATCAATGAAGAGACAGTACACGATGAACATATTGACTTTAAACCTTTGGCGAAGATAATCCGCGAGGCATGGAAGCGAGAATGGGTTTGCATTAAATGCGCCGCCTATAAACTGGCCGTTACAAAACCACAAACAAAAAACAAAGACAAAATCGCTCGCCCAAAAGCTGAAAACACAAAGATCATCAGAGAAGTAAAAACAATGCAAAAAGAAAGAAAAAATAAAAGCCCGGCAAAGACAAGCCCGGTGCAACAGAAAGTAAAAACACAAATAGACACATTTTCAAAAAAACAACTTAACTGTATTACAAATGGAAATAATAAGATAGAATGTGTTGATCCGCAATTTGGAATATTTGAATTATAGGCTTTAACGATCAGTCCGAAACAGTCTCTGCCGGCTATTTAATCTGTAAGGCCTGACTCAAATGAGCTTATGTACGAAAAGCAACCCTTAATATATATACTGATCGTGCATTTTGAAAACTTCTTTTTTTTATGTAATAAATATAAGACCTTCAGGCATCAATATCATTTTTCCAGTTAAAAAGCCGGAAAAATTCAAACTGGACAAATTTCTCTTCCGCTTCGTCAGTGGAAAGGGTTGGTTCAAAGAACCAGGCGTATAAGAAAGAACAATTAATGAAAACACAAAATGTTATTTTTGCCGCTGACTTGCTGGTTTGACTTCCTTGCTTGTTTAAGCTATATTTATTCCTGGATTTGAAATTTCCTGCATCAACAGTTACAATATAATATTCTACGGAAATCTTTTTTTAGATTCACTGCTTTTACAGAACTGAAGATTGTCAAAAAAGCCTTTAGGCACAATTGGAGTAAAGAGGAAAATGTGCAATAAAGAAAAATCGGAAACTTTATATTAAAACAAGTTTCCGCTTCTTTTTGCAGAATGTAAAGAAAACGGATCTTTACAATGCCGTAAAATAAACAATTGGTTTTTTCGAACATATATAAAAAAATGAGCGCGCAAACGAAATACAATTTACAGCTTCCCAAAACAGACTTTCCCATGAAAGCCAAACTGTCGGAAAAAGAACCAAAACTTATAGCGTTCTGGCGGGAAAACAATATTTATCAAAAATTGATGAATAAAAGGAAAAACAAAAAATTTTTCAGTTTTGTGGATGGTCCTCCTTACGCCAATGGCCATTTACATATCGGACACGCTTTAAACAAAATCTTAAAAGACATTGTGGTCAAATACATGAATCTCTCAGGCAGACACTGTCCTTTCACTCCCGTATGGGACTGCCACGGCCTGCCTATTGAAACAACTGTATTGAAGAAAATCAAAACAGCTCTTAACCCAAAACAAATAAGAGAGCATTGCCGAAAAGAAGCC
>CBDBBW010000005.1:0-209357 GCA_965203225.1 Bdellovibrionales bacterium
TACAAACGCAACACACGACCTATCCTATGAACCATCTGTTTCACAGATACATTTACATTCAAATCAATATATGACGACAGCCAAGGCATATCCACCCCTTCATCCAAAGCCTTCACTGCCACTATGTAATGAAAGCCTTCTCTCTTTTCTGACTCTTCAAGCACTGCTCTCCTTGCTTCCGATGTCATACCAGAATGATAAAATGAAAACTTAATCTGTGGGAAAAACTTATTTAAAAAATTGGACAACCTCTCTGACTCTTTGATTGTCGCTGTCACAATAAAGCCTTTTTTATTGTCATTTATTACAGAATATAAAGCCCGTCCCAATCTGGTATAATAATGAGGATTCAATACAAACAAGCCTTTTTCTTTCACAAATAGCTTTGCTTTGTCCTGCTCCCTTTTTAAAGTTGATTCTCCTATAATGTAAAGCTCATCAAACGGGGTTAGGTCCCCGCGCTCTATAGCTATTGACATTTGCTCTAAAACTTCAGAGGACTCATGGTCTTTGAAGAAAAAATCTCTTTGGTTCAAATAAGACCAATGTATCTTATCAAACATATCTTTTAAGGATACCTCATGATGTACAGGAGTGGCTGTAGATCCATATAGAAAAGACCTGCTGTTTCCCATGGCCATACTGTCTTCCATTAATTTCATTAAAGCATTTTTCGTTTTATCTGCTCCTAAATGATGAGCTTCATCTATAAATAAACTATCTAGTTCAGCGATTAATCTTTGATAAGTCTCATCATCCAAGCCCTTTAGCCTTCTTTTTAAACTTTGACTGGTTATAGCAAGAACTGTTACATTCTCATTGGATAGAGCGGAGTGTATAGCGGAGTTGAATTTTTTATGTTTTTCAGTATTCCAATTTTTTAAAATGATTTCAGAATCTTCAATGGCTGAACGAACAGACTGAAAGAGTTGATCTACAAGATGTATCTTATCGACTGTGATAATAATTACCTTTCTCCTTTGAGGATGAGTCAGTCGATCCAACAATGCCTGAGCTAAAACCCATGTTTTTCCAACTCCCGTTGGCGCCACATGGAGGAAGCTTCCGGCTCCAGACTCAACAGCCTGTTCATAAGCCTCAAAAGCCAATTCCTGAACTGCTTTAGGTGTGAAAAAGGCTCCATTGGAGGAATAAGGATGAAGCTCATGGCCTATCAGCCAATATCTAAGAGAATTTTCGCCTTCCATACTATTAAGAAAATCTATTGAGGGAACAAGCAGGGTTTTAACTGGCTTTGAAGTGTTAGGCTCTTGTGAAATATTAAACACAGGGACAGACAGGTCTGGATCCGCTTTCAGTCGAAATGTAATTGAAGTTTCAGAGGTTAATGTTACACCACTTAAGCTAAAAGGTTCCAGAGAAAGATCATCTAAATGCTGTGTTTTTAACACTTTGGATAAAGAGTTTTTGATGGCAGATGCCGTATCTTCTGAATCAAACAATTCCTCACAGGTATTGGCGATAGATAGTGAATAGGGAAAAAAAATTATTCCCAAAAAAATAATATAAAGAATTAAATATTTCATTTGATTTTGTTTAAAAAAGCTACAGGGCTATAATAGCATAAAGCGGCTGTTTTTTTAAAAAAAAGCATATAAGAAAGTGTAAAAAATCAAGGAGGTGTAAATTTTTCACGGCTTAAATATATTTGGAAAGAACACAAGATAAGGAAGCTGTGGAAAAAGCGAAGGAAACCGGGACGATTCAAAAAAAGATCGTGGTTCAGTCTCAACCATATCTTTTTCTATCTCACATTGCTCGCTTTTTCTTTCTTCTTTCTTGTCCAACAAACCTTTAATAATAGTGGAAAACACCGTTGTGAGTTTTGCACGATTGAGATGTAAATCCCATAAATGCAATCCCTCACCATCATGATACAAATGTGTGTGCGTCTCCAGCTGTAAAAAAGCCCATAAAAGATTATGCCATTTCATATTGTTTGTTGGCAACTTAAGTTTTTTTATCACATAAGCGTACATGGAAGCGGCAGATCTATCCGTCGGCCTGCAAAGCAAATAAATCAACACTCGGGACAAATAGCCCTTAAAAACAGGATAAGCTTTTATTATCTCATCATGATTTAACACAAAGTCCCCGTCTACATCATAACGATTCATCGTGGTCTCAACAAAATAAAGAGCTATAATGATATTTTTTAAATGACTATGTGCTATATATACGGCTCTCTTATATTCCTCCTCTGTTTCAAATGCAACATGAATGAGCGCGTCGGTCAGCTGTTTCTTTGCTTCTTCATCCATTTCTCCAAGAATTTTTTGCAAATCAGGCATATTATTCATATATTTTTTCAAAACAGATAATAAGTGAACCCGAACACAATCTACATGATACTTCTCTTCCTCCTGATCAGATTCTTCAGAATGATATCCGTTTCCGCCTTCAATACATAATTTTATAAAAGTGCTTTTTACTTCCTGAAAGGAAATACTAAAAGAGACAGCATAAACCAGGTATTCGGTGATTTCATTTGATGTGAGGTATTCCGGTGTACTCCAGTCATGATTAAATCCTTTTGCAGTGGAGGTCAGCATATTGGCTGCGATAAACTGAGACTCCCCTTCTGTCAAAGCACGTTCTTCTGTTTTTTGAAACCATCCTATATTTTCCCCAATAACATTAAAATCAAAAAAGAAGTTTTCCAATTCCTCCTGAACTATGCCGGCACTATTAGGGTAATCCTTTTCGTATCCCATCCTTATAATTCTGGATATAAAATGATAAAAATTATAAAGAGTCAGATTTTTATAGTCCGATGGCTTTTGGGAATCCTCCCCAAAGTAAAGCTGTCTTGATAAATGTATTTTTTTTCCTGTCCGGTAAAGAGGTTTAAGTAAAAGTATTTGATTGATAATATCCTGCCCTTTAGAGAAAACCTCCTGAGAGAGGAAAAAGGGCTTCATCTTCAAAGGATCTGAAAAACTCTCATAAAGGGATTGGCTATCGGACACACTATCCAAAAAAGATTGTATTCCATGCCAAATTGCTATTGTGTCATACATTTTCTTCAGTTGAGCAGGCGTTAATTCAATCACCCCGTACCTTTCTTTTTGCACATTAAAGATTTTGCCAAATATAATAAGAAGCAAATTTCGTATAGACTTTTCTGTCAGCTTCATCGGTATAATTTGCGCTGATTGTATATGAGAAATCACTTTTAAAAAATCCGACTCAGCAATCAATCCGTTTAAGCGGTTTTTTAATGACAAAGACAAAAAATCCAACAGATCTGTAAAAATTATGGCAATGTAATGCATGCCCTTGGAAGAGATCAATGTCTCCTGTCTTTTAAAGAAAATATAATTCATACTTATAGAGATCAAATAAGAATAACCAGAGAGAATCTGCTCCCATTCATCGGGGAATATCACGGAATCCGAACCACCAACCATAAACTGTTTTAAGACACCCACCAATTTTATTTTTTCATCCAAATGGGGCACATTATATTGATTGTCAAAAAAGAAATCCAACTCCCGAACAAGAGCTGTTATATCCGAAAGATGATATGGATTGGAAAACTGTTTCAGAAATACGGACACACGACCTATTGATTCCTTAAACTGTTGTTCAATGGCATCCAAATGACTTTGGTTACGCAGAGGCTGTTCCCGACTTGGAGTATTTAAAATCTGAATATAGGGTTGAAAGAAAATGGCTTCCTTCTTTAACATATCCACAAAAAGAATAAATCGTTCAATATCCGATATGGTCAGCTTATCCGCCGGCCCGCCAATCATGACCTGTTTTAGACGCACCAATTGAACCAATAGATTGTCATTAACCACTCTGTCCTGCAGAAACAAATCCTGAATAAATTTTCTTAATTCATTGGGCGTAAACTCTCCTTTCCGTCTCCCATGCACCCGGTTTTTAAAAATAATCAAAGCGGTCTTGATACAGTTGGATACCTGATTAATTTGATTGTCATCAAGCCGGCCTTTTAAATAAAGATCCACCTTCTCGTTTATTCCATTCAAGCATCCAATGGAGAAACCCTCTATATTGCTGTATGAGCTTTTTTCCCCTATGCGCAGGCCACAGCCTGATACGGTAAACAATATTACAATCAACGCAAAGTAAAAAAAATCAGTTCTTAATGACATAAACCACCTTGAATTGCACTCGATCATTTTGACTGTATAATTTAAAAAAATCATCTTTTGTTGTATCACTTTCTGTCCCCAAAATCTCCAATTTAGATTCTAAAATTATATTGGGATTAATACGCCATCTAACGGATGTGTGTAACCATCCTCCTTTTTCGGGGATAGAATACCAATAACCTACATTAATTGAAAGCGACTGACTGCCCAACGCAAATTCCCTGCTGTAAGCCGACAAGGAAAAACCTCGATGCAATTTAAAACGATTGATATTCAAATCCAGCTCCAACTGCCCCTCTTTGCGGGCCGACTGATCCTCTTCTATGAACCGCGAATAAAGAAAGTTAAATGTTAATGATTTCAATAGCAAATGATATTTTTGTAAATCCATTTCGATATGAGAGGAAAAAAACAAAGCGTTCGGCAGAACCGGCACAATCCAGTTTTCCGGCACCTTGGGTCGGCGAGGCACTTCTCCGGTAACTGAAAAAACAGTATTAAAAACACTCTTTCTCATTCCGAAATCAATGGAAATCAGAGAATGTTTGAAAGACTGATAATAAATATAACTGTCAACCGATTTTTTATCTATTGAGAAACCTCCATCTATTTTAAAAAAAATTTGATTCACCGGCTTGTACGCGTAAGCCAGGCCAAACCATTGATCCTCCTTTTTTCCAAAACGAAATCGAAACGCTACACTGTCGTTTAAAACCACATCCTTCAGATAAGGTCTTTTCGCCCAATAAAAAGCTTCAAATCGCTGACTGAAAAACACAAACTCAGATTGAGGCGCTACAAACCAACGGCTTCCTGAACTGATTATTCCGTTTTTAATATCCACCGCAGGCCCCTGCTCCGGCAAAAATAACCCGGACAAAAAAAGAGTCATTAGCCATTGATTTTTTGAGACAGTAAAAAAGGAGCCAATCAAGCCAAGCTGTCCCGGATGGAGGTAATCCCAGTTGGTTCTACCCTGCCATAAACCTAAATCCCATATTTCATCCATAAAACTCCAGGATTCCGCCGGTGGCGGAGGGGAGTCTTTATCTTCCTCCCGAATTTCCATATTATTTAATCTCTTTTGTCGCCCTATCACAAAGTTAAAGTTGTAGCCATTTAAAGCATTGGACCATTTATAACCTATAAACAAATCCGGCACGGCCAGATATTTTTGATTGCTTTTGTCCAGGGAAAAAAGAGAGTTAAACTCCATACCGTAAAACCAGGTGTCAAAGTAACGTTGGCTTTTAAAACCCATGCCTATATCAATGTAATGATCCAATTGCCCCTTCAGATCAGTAGGAGTTATATAAGAGGAAGACTCCAAGGACATGTCCAACCGGGCCTGTGCAAGAGGGGACAGATAAAAGAAAGAAAACCAAAAAAGCATATAATTTTTATTAAAAAAACTACGCAAAAAAAATATCCCCGAAAACAATTTTCCACGCTGATCCATTTTTGATTCCCTTATAAAAACCACTAAAATATAATTGGCGCTGACCTTATCAAAATACTAAAAATCTTTTTACTCATTTTACTTAAGCCTTTTTCCTGACAAAAAAAAGACTAAAAAAGCACATTACAGCACAATTAAACTGATTACCAAGTGAAATTTTTACAATTATTTTATTAATTATTGAATTTAATAGAAAATAGACTTATTAATTTATAAAACAGATAAAAATTATACGCAGAATTAACGCAAATAACCACGATATTAAACCTGCAACTCAAATAGTTGTTAAAAGCGAATTTTCTAAATACAATTTTATGCGCGATCGAAACCGAAAAATATTATCTGTTTTACCGTAATTTTGACATAATATTGTATATTTTAAAGTTCATGACACTTTAAAACCTTTACCTGCAAAAGGGATGAGAGGTTTCCCATAAGCAGTAGACAAAAGTAAAAAAGAGGTAGTTATGTTTCGGATATTTTTTTCTATTTTTTTTCTGATTTGTGTATTCCATCCGGCAATAGGAACAGCTTTCCCATTCCCTGATGATCTGCCTGAAGAATCTGAAAAAAACGAATTTTATAAATTACAAATAAATTCCCATGTCATGAATTTTTTTAATGAAAACCGATTGCGATATTTCACCGGAGCCGGGATAAAAGCGCAACTCCCCGTATCCGGAGAGGCTGAATTGGATTTGAAAACCAGCTATTCTTACAGTTGGGCTGAAAACCATCATTACTTTCGCCCTTACGAATGGAACCTGAAATTTGAAAGGCCGAACGGACAGTGGTTTTTCGGAAGAAAACAAGTGGAATGGAGCTGGGCCGATCGTTTTTGGAAAAGAGGTTTATGGCAACCGGCTTACATGGACGACACTCTACGCCCTCAATGGGCGGGCTTAACTGGAATTTTCCGAAATATCAACTATGAAAAAGGGCAAATAAACCTTTTCGGTTCTTTTATCTTCATTCCTGACTTCACTCCCCCTTTTGAAAACAGGAACGGGAAGCTGGTATCTGACAATCCCTGGTTTATCTCCCCTCCTTCCGGAAAAATCGGTTCAACTAATATTGTGCCTGTCTATCGAATGACCCCACCGGACCTGAGTGATTTTTTAAAACTGTCCCTAGGGGGAAAACTCGCTTATGAGGGTATGTATATCGCTTACGCTTACAAACCCATGAACAAAATAAGAGCAAAAAGCCAGTTATCCCTTCGTCTCGATAAAGAACCGGTGAAAAGTCACGAAAAAGGGTACCTGGTGGAAACCCCTATAGAGCCGGTGATTTTACAACACCACCTTTTGAACGGCGGATTAATCTGGGAGACCTCTGACCAGTCGGTCGACTCGGAGCAAAATGTAAACTATCGTCTGAAAACTTCCATTACTTACAATCACCCTGAAACACACACCTCCGAGGACGATACCTGGATCTTTTTTCAACCAAGAAAGGAAATATATGTTTCAGCCAAAGGAGAAGTTCAAATTAAAGACTCCAAAGAGGAAACTCTACTGCATATAGGCTATACTCACCTCCTCCATCTTCAAAATGAACCAAAAAACCTGCTATCAAAAACTTTCCCGGACATAGAAAAGCAATTTTTCCAGGACGATTTATTCCAGTTCACCAGAGCTCTCAGCACCGGGATCAGCCACAATATAAAGTTTGACAAAAATCTTTCAGCCAAAATCAAAACCCGGCTGATTTACCACTTTCTGCATGAGTATTTCCTGTTTTCATTTTACGCTTCTTTGACATTTGAAAAAGCTTTTTCCTTCTTTTTTTCCGGCGATCTGCTTTTTTCTAACTTTCCATTCTCCATTGAACAAACAAAAAAAGACATAGGTTTTTATTCGAATAAAAGTCGGATCTTCGGAGGTCTGAGCTATGCATTTTAGCAGTTTCTCCATTAAAAAAAATATTGCATATTTACTGTTGTTATTCACAACACTGCATTGTGTTTCCGTATTTGCCATTTCCATCGAAAACACCTGCTTTAAACACAATACAAATTTTATTTCACGCTATTTTTCCACTCAACCCCAAAATTATGAACTGGAAAATTTTTTCAAATGCATAGATAATTCCATTCAGTTGTTTTTGAACCATACTCCATACCATTATAAAAAAGGCTACTACACACAAAGACAGCTTCGCCATTTCATAATGTATATGGGAACTGACAAATCACTGGCTGATAAAATGAGTACAGCTATACTCAACCTCAAGACCGGATTTATCGGAGGTAACACAAAATACATTACCGTTAAGGAAATTGCCGTTTGCAGGAAGATTCTATACATACTCAAACAAAGAATGAGAGCTGTCAGCTCTGTTATGCCCGTGCTGATCCAAACTATGAACATGCGAAATATTCCAAAATTACAGGTTATAACAGCCGCGGAAACAATCAGAGTCAACTTAATCAGTTTGGGATCTTACTTATCAAAAATTCCCTTTACATCTGATCTGTCCCTTTTAAATCAACTGCCTCAAAACTTAAGCACACTGGGAATAGCAAATAAACACTTAAAATACTGGCAATCTTCCCTTTCTCTTCTTAGAAAATGGAAAAATATTTTTTTCACTTCATCAGAATATATTATCCAAAGCTCCGACTGGCCGGCTCTTTTACAATCCTTCGGTCATTTGATGAACCTTTGGCTTTATTATAAAAGATTTATGGAAAACCAATCTTTACTCAATACCCATACTATTCAACATACACAATATTTTGCGTCTTATTCCCTGAATCTGATAAAGGAAGCCCTGAGCCAATCCAGAAAAAAGCATATTTCTCTGCACGAGATTGATGAGCTGGCGAACCAGCTGTGGTTTATACCTGGCTTGTCCAAACCTGCTTTTCGCTTGGGTCTGCGCTCCGCATTTTGTTTTGTATTGGATCCGTTAACTTATTCCAGGCCTTGCAGGCACAATATAGACTTTCAGGAACCAAATTTAAAAATCAGTTTTTCCGATTTGACATTCACCATTACAAACACCAAACAAATATATGAATCAAGATCCGGTTCCACTAGCGACCAGATTCAACAATCTCATTTAGCAATTCTGCAGAAATACACAAATTCCTGGATCATATCCGAAAGCCGGATGAGAAAAATGTCACAACTGCCTCCTTTATTTGGCTCCCCCCATACATGGCTTAAAAGAAAAATAAATATTACTTCCGACAACCGCCTGGCTTTTTATGTAAACCGAACTGACAACATTCCTCTGCTCAGTCATTTGAATTGGCAGTCTTGGTTAATGACACTTTTCACCTCCGCCTACACAAAAAGAGAAAATAAACAAGTGGATCAAAAACTGTGGAATACAATGATAAAGGAATGGACCCCTCTCAGTGTTGCTCTTTACAAGGATATGCAGTGGCAAAGATTCCAAAAGATAGGCTTTCAATTTTTCAAACACGGTGATTTTCTGACTTCCCAATCCAATGGTGACAAAATATTACAAGCAGAGGAAATTTTGGAAATATTTTCTTTTTTTACATCTTCTTTAAGCACAGTTATCTCCTCTTTGAAAATAATGTCCGATTGCAGAAACTCCACATACCATTTGCGCGCAACCTGCGTATGGAATCATCTACAGCGCTTACCTTCCTCTATTTTTATCAGCTGGCCGCGACTTTTAGAGAGCCTTTCCCAGGATAATAACAGGAAAGAAAACTACATAGCCAAGTTAAGCTCTTTTTACGATACAAAAGAAAAAGAGCTTTCCATTAAGGATTTATTCGAAATATTCCTCTTTATCCACTATCAGGAGAACACAATGGAGTATTTAGACAAAGATGCTTCGCAACACCTGAGTGTGAGAGAGCTTGAACCTCTATTGGATATATTTGAACAACCGCTTATTGAAAAGTCTTTTAACTCTATTTACAACAAAAGAGCCGCCTTTGCCTTCATTACTTATATGGTTCATTACAATGAAATACCGATTGTCAGAAAAAATAAAACAATAAGCGCACCCCTGCATTTCAGCAATTGGCTGTTAAACCCCAAAGCGTGGGAGCAAATACGAGCCGACCGGGAGAGTATCCTACACACATTATTTTTAATGAACAATGAACAATGAACAACTTGGCTGAGTAACTAATTCTCCATTAATCAGGAGACACCCACGGCTCAATCCACTCATCTGAAAATATAAACAATTTTTTCCTGTTCCACACACTTTTTCCGATTCCATTTTTAGTTCAACAACCAGCAGTTCGTCACCCTTTATGGAAAATTGTAATAATACTTAACTAAAAATGTTAAAAAAAATATTTCTATTGCCTGAACTGCACTCCATAAAAGAACACTTAAGTTGAAAACAATTACTAAAATCGGAAAAAAATCACCCAACACCGGGGATGGGTATGGGAAGAGGGTTGTCGTCTACCGACGAATATACTTTGTACATACTATATTCTTTCTTTGTTACTTAAATAAAATTTTTGCGGTTTCACTGATATAATATCCCTCTTTTACTCTAAAAATGTATTTTGGCTTTTTGTGATCCGGTTCAACCAGCTCCCTTAACCTTTTGATAGTGACATACACCTTATTGTCATGAACAAGGGGATCATATTTTTGCTTCCAGATTGTTTCTACCAGAGACTCTTTTGAATACACAGTGCCCGGATTGGAAATAAACAATCGCAACATATCCAATAACACAAATTGATTTTTAATTTTAATATGCCCTTTTTTCTTCTCCACTATCATTTTATTTTCAAAATTCACAACAATATCATAGTTACTTGTCATAGCTTTTTTTAATTCTTCAAATGTTTGAATGATTTTTCTGTCCATTGTTTTAAAAATATTCGGATTAACGGATTTTTTAGCCAGATTTAGAAAAATACCGGCTTGTTCATAATTCTTTCTGCCTATGTAATTTTTACTCAAATAATAAAATAAGTGTAAAGACATATATTTTCTTCTTTGGTTTCGCTGGGATTGTTCATAACATAACCAGTATAATTCTTCCGCGGATTCATATTTTTGCTCCAATCTTAAAATATTCGCTTTTGAAAAATTACATACAAAATCCAAAGTATTCCGCTCCTCCTCCAAATACTCCAAAAGGGCTGAAACATCTTCATCTGATTTCAGGTGCGGGTTCTTTTTCAATTCCACACGAAAAGCTTGCAGATTTTCAATCAAGGCAGATAGATTTTTCAATTCCTGCACAGCTGACGGTAAACAACTATTCACGGTATGCAGGCAGACGAAACCATAAGAGATATAACAGGCATCCACCATTGAGATGAGCAATTGCTCTTGATTTTTCCGCTCCACGGATTGTTTCTGCAACTCCAGATTTTGAGCTAAAGCCTGATCAAATTGAACTTGAGTTTTAGTGTACTCTTTTTGCCTTAAAAAGCAAAAACCCAGGGAATAATGAAAACGAGAATAATTGACTCCGAGGTGTTTGTGTTCCCATATAATCCCGGCCAATTCATGGCGAATATCCTCAATCGCTTTAAACTGCTCCATTTCCGTATACATAATGATAAGGATATGCTGACATTGTAAATATTTATCGTAGTCCTTTTCCTTTAAGAAAAAGACACTGGCTCTTTTTAAGTTTTTAATTGCAGGCGGAAAGTCACCGGAAGAACACTGATTTTTACCCAGCTTAAAGAGATACTTCGCCGGTGTTGCTTTATTTACATCCACATTCATATATTGCCCGCTTAATAAACTTCAAACTGCAAAGATATTATTAAAGGACATGAGCAATTTATGTCAAGATTTTTATTAAAATGACAAAAAATCCATGAAACATGATTTTTTAATCACTCCATAAAATATTTTTATAGCCCGCCGGGGTAAAAATTTATATATGAGCACAAAACTAGTGAACACAAAAAAAATAAATACCGTTACCGTTATTTATCATTATGTCTGTGAACCCTCATTGCAAACTCCAAAAACAACTACCTCCATAAATGCCAAAACCAACTTAATAATAAAATGAATACCGTTATTTATCATTATGTCTGTGAACCCTCATTGCAAACTCCAAAAACAACTACCTCCATAAATGCCAAAACCAACTTAATAATAAAACAAATAAAAGTAAAGTAGTTTTTGATCTAACACAAAAAATTTACATTATTCAAACAATACCATGAAAACTTTACAATCCGATAAGACAAAATACTTTTACACCAAAATTTTCGTTACACATAGAAATGCACGTTAAGGGCAGTCATAGAAATGCACGTTAAGGGCAGTCATAGAAATGCACGTTAAGGGCAGTCATAGAAATGCACGTTAAGGGCAGTCATAGAAATGCACGTTAAGGGCAGTCATAGAAATGCACGTTAAGGGCAGTCATAGAAATGCACGTTAAGGGCAGTCATAGAAATGCACGTTAAGGGCAGTCATAGAAATGCACGTTAAGGGCAGTCATAGAAATGCACGTTAAGGGCAGTCATAGAAATGCACGTTAAGGGCAGTCATAGAAATGCACGTTAAGGGCAGTCATAGAAATGCACGTTAAGGGCAGTCATAGACACGGAGTCAACAGACATCACAGACTATCAGTGTTTTTCTATCTAAAAAATAACACACGGGAAATTACAGGATATACTCTACAACAGACATCAAAAATATCAAAAATATCAAAAACATCACAGACTATCAGTGTTTTTCTATCTAAAAAATAACACACGGGAAATTTACAGGATATACTCTACAACAGACATCAAAAATATCAAAAACATCACAGACTATCAGTGTTTTTCTATCCAAAAAATAACACAGGGAAATTGCAGGATATACTCTGCAACAGATATCAAAAATATCAAAAAATATCAAAAACATCACAGACTATCAGTGTTTTTCTATCTAAAAAATAACACAGGGAAGTTTGCAGGATATACTCTGTAACAGATATCAAAAACATCACAGACATCATAAACATCACAGACATCATAAACATCACAGACATCATAAACATCACAGACATCATAAACATCACAGACATCAAAGACTATCAGTGTTTTTCTATCTAAAAAATAACACAGGGAAGTTTGCAGGATATACTCTGTAACAGATATCATAAACATCACAGACATCATAAACATCACAGACATCATAAACATCACAGACATCATAAACATCACAGACATCATAAACATCACAGACATCAAAGACTATCAGTGTTTTTCTATCTAAAAAATAACACACGGGAAATTGCAGGATATACTCTGCAACAGACATCAAAAACATCACAGACATCATAAACATCACAGACATCACAGACTATCAGTGTTTTTCTATCTAAAAAATAACACACGGGAAATTGCAGGATATACTCTGCAACAGACATCAAAAACATCACAGACATCAAAAAACATCAACAACATCAACAGACTATCAGTGTTTTTCTATCTAAAAAATAACACAGGGAAATTGCAGGATATACTCTGCAACAGACATCAAAAACATCACAGACATCATAAACATCACAGACTATCAGTGTTTTTCTATCTAAAAAATAACACACGGGAAATTTACAGGATATACTCTGCAACAAACATCACAGACATCACAGACTATCAGTGTTTTTGTATCTGTATATGTCCGGTGTATCTGGCCTTTAAACCGGAGACTTTTTCAAATCGTCTCTTAAACAGCTCCTGAGCGGATTTAATTTCAAGCGCATTTACCAGAACCTGATCCACATGATCCACGGTGATTATTTCCATTTGATTCAAAATTTCCTTCGGCATTCCCTTTTCTCTGTCCCGTAGGTCTTTTTCATTTTCTCTGGGAATAATTACTGTTTTAATGCCTTCCCGATGGGCCGCTAAAATCTTTTCCTTCAAGCCGCCAATAGCCAATACCCGCCCTCTGAGCGTAATTTCTCCTGTCATGGCCACTGTTTTTTTCACGAGGAACCGCATACAGGCCGACACCAGACTGGTTGTAATGGCCACACCGGCAGAAGGGCCGTCTTTCGGTACACTCCCTTCCGGCACATGAATATGAAAATCATGCTTTTCAAAAAAGTCAGGAGACAATTCAAATAAAGGTCCGCGGGAGCGAACATAACTTAAAGCCGCGGAACAGGATTCTTTCATTATATCACCCAGCTGGCCTGTAAAAGTAAACTTGCCCTTACCGGGAATCACGGAAACTTCAATGGCTAGCAAATCACCACCTGTTTCAGTCCAGGCCAGACCGTTTGTAAGACCCACTTCGCTTCTTTTTTCCACTTTTCCGTATTTAAAGCGGTGTACTCCAAGGTATTTTTTAAGCTTCACGGAAGAAACAGAATAATTAACATATTTTTTCACCAATTCTGTTTTTTTGATTTTGTTTTTGGCGGCGGAAAATACAATTTCCTTTACAAGCTTCCGGCACAGCTTTGCGATCTGTCTTTCCATCTCCCTGACACCCGCCTCCCTTGTGTAATATCGAATAATTTCCCGAAGCACTTCCTCTTTTATCACAGGGTTGTATTTTTTCAGTCCATGTTTATCAATCTGCTTTAGAACCAAATACTTGGTTGCGATATTCAGCTTTTCATTTTCTGTATAACCTTCGATATAGATCATTTCCATTCGATCCATCAATGGACGAGGAATACCATGTATGGAATTGGCTGTCGTAATGAAAAATATGGGTGACAAATCATAATCCACTTCCAGATAATGATCCTGAAAAGTGTTGTTTTGCTCAGGATCAAGCACCTCCAACAGGGCGGAAGAGGGATCCCCACGAAAACTAGTGCTGATTTTATCTATTTCATCCAACAAAAACAGCGGATTGCCGTGCTTGACCTTACGAAGAGACTGAATCAGTTTACCTGGTAGGGCACCGACATAAGTCCTGCGATGTCCCCTGATCTCCGCTTCATCTTGCACTCCTCCAAGGGAAATACGGGTAAAAGGACGATCCAAAGCCCGCGCAATGGAACGAGCCAAAGAGGTTTTCCCCACACCAGGCGGACCAATAAAACAAATAATGGGGCTTTTGGGGTTGTCTGCCATTGTTCGGACAGCCAGATATTCCAGGATTCTCTCCTTAACTTTCTCCAACCCCCAATGATCCTCGTTCAGTATTTCCTCTGCCAGCTGAATATCTCTTTTTTCCTTTATATGGTTTTGCCAGGGAAGAGAGAGCATCCAATCTATATAATTTCTGATGACAGCCGCCTCAGCGCTCATAGGAGACATCATTTTCAGTTTTTTTATTTCACGAGCAGTCTTGTCACCAGCCTCTTTAGGCCATTTCATTTTACCCGCTTTTTCCTCCAACTCCTGAATTTCCTTTTGAAAATCATCCTTTTCACCTAATTCCTTTTGAATAGCCTGAAGCTGTTCATTTAGGTAATACTCTTTTTGTGAACGCTCCATCTGTTCTTTTACTCTGGTCCTGAGCCTTTTTTCCACTTTTAAAATTTCAATTTCCCGGGTGATATGTGTCAAGACCAGTCTCAATCGCTCTCCCGGATCAAAAGTTTCCAGAATCACCTGCTTGTCTTCCATTTTTAAGTTAAGCTGGGAGGCGATGCTGTCCGCCAGTTCACTGAATTTCTCGATCGTATAAATACGGGCCAACACTTCAGGAGGCACCTGCTTATTTAATTTCACATAATGCTCAAAAGAGGAGTAAACCATACGTTTTAAGGCGTTGGCTTCCGTTTCCTGTTGAATTTCCTCCGTAACCGGTTTGACCTGAACGGTGAAAAAATCATCCACCTGAGTAAACTTATTTATATGAACACGGTGTTTACCTTCCACCAAAGCCTTCACCGTCCCATCCGGAAGCTTGAGATGTTGAATGATAGCACCCACGGTGCCCACGGAATGGATTTGATCGGGGTTGGGGTTGTTGTCTCTGGCCTCCTTTTGAGAAGCCAGCACAATATCCGTTTTTTTGTTCATTGCGCATTGAAGGGCTTTAATACTTTTTTCACGCCCCACGAAAAGAGGCATCATCATGTGGGGAAACACAACCAGATCTCTTAAAGACAACAAAGGCAGTGTCTGCGTATCTTCCTTGTCCATTATCCTGTCTCCTTTACCGTCTGACCATGGCGAAGCTTTTACACAGGGTTATAAAACGACATTGCATCTTAAATCCCTATCCGGGCATAAACTTCTATCTTTACAATCAATAATATTTATCATCTCTATCATATATTACACCTTATATTCTGAGTGTCAGCGGGAAATAAAATACTGCGTGATTTTTACGCACTTTCCTCCTTGTCCGTCTCCTTCCTTATTTTTTCTTTACTATTATTGTATACAATACGAGGCTGTTCCTTCTTCAGAATGACATTTTCAGTAATAACGCATTTTTGAATACTGGGGTCGGAAGGAACATCATACATAATATCCAGCATGGCATCTTCAATAACCCCTCTTAGCCCTCTGGCTCCGGTTTTCTTCCTGATAGCCAGATGAGCAATAGCCTTCAAAGCCTGTTTCTCAAAGGTTAATTCCACATTTTCATATTGCATCAATTTTTGGTATTGCTTGATTAAAGCGTTTTTTGGTTTTTTCAGTATTTCCACGAGGGAGGTTTCATCCAGGGAATCCAATACAGAAATAACAGGCAATCGTCCGATAAATTCAGGAATCAAACCATATCGGGACAAGTCATTAGGCTCCACTTTCTTGAGTAGACTTTGCACTGACTGCATTCTTTCCTCATCCGTTTTAATATCCGCGGCAATACCCATAGCTTTATTGGAAATTCTGTTCTCAATAATATTCTCCAGCCCCACAAAGGCCCCGCCCACAATAAACAATATGTTGGAAGTATCTACTGAAACGAAATCCTGTTGAGGATGCTTTCGTCCACCTTTAGGAGGCAGATTGGCTTTTGTGCCTTCCAGAATTTTTAGCAGAGCCTGCTGAACCCCCTCTCCACTGACATCTCTGGTGATGGAGGGATTTTCAGATTTGCGCGTAATTTTATCAATTTCATCAATGTAAATAATCCCTTTTTGTGTTTTTTCCAAATCGTAGTCTGCCGCCTGAAGCAAATGGAGAATCACATTTTCCACATCCTCACCTACATAACCCGCTTCCGTTAGAGCTGTAGCATCGGATATGGCAAAAGGCACTTCCAACTGGCGGGCAATGGTCTGAGCCAAAAGCGTTTTTCCTGAACCGGTAGGACCAATTAAAAGAACATTGCTTTTATTGATTTCCACATCCTCGCCCTCTTTTCCTTTCGCGGCCCTTCCGGCAGACAGAGAATTGATTCTTCTATAGTGGTTGTACACAGCTACGGAAAGAGACTTTTTGGCCGTATGCTGTCCAATCACATATTCATTCAAATGTTTGTGAATCTCAACCGGAATAGGAAGTTCAATACTTTTATTTTCTTTGGGGTGGTCTTCCTCTTTAATCAAATCATTGCACAGCCCGATGCAGTCGGAGCAGATATAAACCCCGCCCGGCCCCGCGATCAGCTTTTTTACGCTTTTTTGACTTTTTTGACAAAAACTGCAACTGTATTGTTTTTTGCTGTTCATAGTTTCACTTTCTTCCTAGAAGATACTATGTGATCAACCAAGTTAAAGTCCAGTGCCTCCTGAGAACTCATATAATGATCTCGATCCATAGCTTCTGTAAGTGTTTTTATATCTTTTTTCGTATGTTTGGAATAAATTTCCACCATTTGTTTTTTTGTAATAGCCATTTCCCTAGCCTGAATTTCAATATCACTCACCTGGCCTGAAATACCCGTTCCGGCCACATGAGGCTGGTGTATCATAACACGAGCATGAGGCAATATATATCTTTTCCCGGCTGTCCCGGCGGCCAGCAAAAGAGACCCCATACTAGCGGCTTGGCCGATACAGTAAGTTCTGACATCGCATTTAATAAACTGCATAATATCATAGAGTGCGACACCCGCGGTCACACTACCTCCAGGGGAATTAATATAAAGGTGAATATCTTTTTCAGGATTTTCCATTTCCAGAAAAAAAATCTGGGCGATGATACTGCTGACGACCTCATTGGTAACAGGCCAGCCCAGCATGATAATACGATCTTTCAGCAGGCGAGAGTAAATATCATAACTTCTCTCTCCACGGGGAGTTTGTTCAATAACAACAGGAATAAGAGTCAAGTTGTTCTCCTTTGTGAAAATCAATGGTCAGGGAGCGGTTTATTTTTTTACTTAATTATCTACCTGTCGGATTCTTATGGCAATGACTTAAATAACATTCCCCGAAACCCTTATTTTGCCTGGATGGCTCTATGGACAAGCCATAGGGAATATGCTATAAGTCATTTTTCTATACACGATCAAATGTCCCGAATTTATTGGAAGTGAACACAACTTCATCAACTAAAAAAACATAAAGGAGCTATTATGAGACTGTCTTTTTCATCCACTGAAAGTGCACAACCCTGTTTGATTGCAATGGTCACCAAAAAGGGGCTTAAAAAGCAAAAATCCTCTTCCTCTCTTTTTCACTTGAGCGAACGTCTAAGGCAGGAAAAAATATTTAAGGCCGAGAAAAACGAAACTTTGTTCTTGCCCTGCACTCGCACGGGAAAGGCCGAACACCTGTTGTTGGTTGGCTTGGGTGATCCCAAAGACATCAGTCATGAAACCTTCCGCCAGTCCGCCGCGTCAGCCTACAGACAGTTGGAAAAACATTCCATTCCCTCCGCGGAAGTAAATTTGTCCTTATGCCTCCCCTTTTTTAACGAAACCTATTCCCTGGTTCGCGCCGTCAGCGAAGGATTAACCTTAGCGTATTACAAATTTGAAACACTAAAAGAAAAACCAAAAAACCAAAAATCAGTTAAAAGCATATCTCTCAGTGGAATCACCCCTTCCAAAGAGTTGCAATCCGCTCTGGCAGAAGGTCGGATCCTGGCGGAAAGCGCCAATTTTGCCCGTTATCTAGCGGATACCCCTGCCAATTTAATGACCCCTTCCATACTGGCTCAAGAGGTGCAAAAGAAATTTCGAGGCATCAAGGGTGTGCAGGTCAGTATATGGAACAAAGATCGAATTAAAAAAGAAAAAATGGGAGGACTGCTGGGAGTTTCGCTGGGAAGCGGTCAGGAGCCCCGTATGATTATGATAGAATATAAAGGCAACAAAAGCAGTATTAATAAAAAAAACCGTCCTTTATGTTTCGTGGGCAAAGGGCTTACTTTTGATTCAGGGGGAATCAGCATCAAACCAGCCAAAAACATGGATGAAATGAAGTTCGATATGTGCGGTTCCGTAGCTGTTATTGGCGCTTTGCTGGCGATAGCCCGGTCACAATTAAAAATAAATGTCATTGGACTTGTGGGAGCTTCAGAGAATATGCCCGGGGCCTCCGCCGTCAAACCAGGAGATGTGCTCACGGCCCGCAACGGAAAAACAATGGAAGTTTTAAATACCGATGCGGAAGGGCGTTTAGTACTGGCTGATATGCTCTCTTACGCCAGTGAAAAAAAACCGGAATTTATTGTGGACGCGGCCACTTTGACCGGAGCGGTGGTTGTCTCCTTGGGTAATATTTACACGGGGATTTTCACCAGAAATCAGGATATGGAAAACCGAATCAAATCAGCCGCTGTGAGTTCAGGGGAAAAAGTATGGGCGCTTCCATTAGATGATTTTCATGTGAAGGACATGAAAAGCAAAGTGGCGGATGTGGCTAATATTTCTTCCACCGGAGAAGCAGGCAGTTCCACAGCCGCCGCTTTTTTGGAATATTTCGTTGATAAAACCATCCCCTGGGTCCATTTGGATATTGCCGGCACAGCCTATAATGTGTCCAATCGCCTTCCCTACTGCCGCCCAAAGTCCGCATCCGGGGTAATGGTGAGAACTTTCGTTGAACTTGCGAAGCAATATGTCCGATAAAAGTTTATATTGAGCCGGTTCAAAATTTTCAAGCTTTATAGCTTATGGAAAAAAACCGAACCGAACCGTTGAACAGGAATATGAAAATAGCTTCTCTTCTGAGTGGTGGTGGTTGTGTACACCAAAAGAAAAGAGCAGGTTCGGCCGGAAAAAAGGTTGGCGTGTTTGGAAAATTGGTTTTTTTGGAGACAGAGGTATGCAGGGCACAATTAAAAATTGGAAATTTTATTTCAGTCTGGCGCTGAGCTTTTTGTGTTTTTCTGCCGGCTATTCCATTTCAAAAAATTCCTGGAACGGAGAAGTTTTTATTTATTTGGACAGCATTTCTTCATCCATTAACAGTAGAAATATCGCCAGCGTAGCAAAAGAAATGAATATCCCCTCCACCTCCACCCGCATCAAAGGAACGACATTAAAAAAGGACAGGCAAAAAGCTTTGGTCAGTTCTTCCCGAGTGGAAAACCTACAAGATGTGATTCAGCTATATCTGGGGCATCTTTTGATAAACACGAGGGAAGGCGTTCCAATACTGGCTTGTCAAAAATATCAAACAGTAGACCTCACTTTTATAGCTCCGGAAGTATCCTCACACGGTCATGTGCCCAAAATGATATTAACAGCAAATTGCAAGTTCAACCCTCATCAACAACCACTCCATATAGGCCCTTTTACCATACCCAAAAAAACTATTATCAATTCACCCGTAGATCGAATTTTATTCACAGATCAAGATACAACTTTACTCTTCAGTGATATATCCATTCAATGGCCAAAAAAATGGATTTTAAGTCAGGTGCGCTTTGCCAATAATAAAACAGACAAAGATTTTGTTGTTGCTTTTTCCTCTAACAGGGAGGAGGATTTTTTAACTTTTCACTTGAAATAAAGCCTTGCAAGAATTTATTAGATGAGTCCTACTTCCGGAGTTAATCCGATACCACATATAATTCCCTAAAGCAGACAAACCATACACAAAGAAATAAGCTGTATTCGCTACCCCTCTCACGGCATTATTCCCACTTCGCTTCCGGCAGAAAAAAACAACAACCCTGTAAATCACAAGGTGTCCCATTACAGCCGGTTAACCCACTTGAAGGGAATCTTTTAGAACCTATTTTCCCCGTATTTGTAATTCCATTTCGCCGGATTTGAAAATAGGCAATAACATTTTATCCATTTTGAAATATGAATTGCCTGTGAATCCCTGAAAACTTCACCCGCCGATTTTCTTTTTTAAATTCCAATTTAGTTTTTTCATTTCATAAGCCAGCGCGAGTCCCCCCAGATGAGCAATCCAACCATAAACATTTTCCATGGGCTTTCCCTCCACTTCAATTTCCAAATCGGAAATACAAAGAGTGCGGTATACCGCGCCCGGGCTGTTGAGATTATCTCTCATTCCTTTTTCCTTGTGCGTGCGCAAAAAACCTCCCGTGATCTGCCGGCCAATAAGATAAATAACCGGCTCCGCCACGGCACCCTCTCTTTTCAACCAAGAGGTAATGCCCTCCTGAATTATCAGCTCACTGACTTTTTCCCCTCCTTTGGCCGCTTTCATTTTCTTCTTTATTTTATAATTCCAATTCTCAATATCCCTGGCAGAAGTGATTGTTGTCATTCCCAAACCATAAGTGCCTGAGTTATTTTTTAAAAATACAAAGGGTTTTTGTTCGTTTTGTTTGTAAAGATTTTTTTTATATGTCGTCCCCAACTCAGATAAAAATATATCCACCTCCTCTTGCAGTTTTTTCAAGCATTGAGGATCATTGGGATCAAACTCCGTGAATCTTTTGGTTTTTATGGTTAAATACTCCGGCTGTACCTGAATTAAACCGGCAAACTCCTCCGCCAACAAATTATACTCTTTAAAAAAAGAGTGCTTTCTTCGGGTATTCCAACCCGCGAAAACAGGAGGGGAAATAGGTATGGGCGGATTGAGCTGGTAATCAACGGAAAAATCATTATTGCTGATAATAAGCTCCGCTGTATCTATTTTGTCTTTCAGTAAAAAAATTTCAATGGAATGGCCGCAGGCACTGCTCAACACAAGGCGATCCTTTATATTCCTTCCGGGAACACATACACACACGGAGAGAACACCACTTTGCTGAAGAAGGGTTCTTAATGAATGTATATTGTCCCAATAAAAAGGACTGTTTGTGTGCTCCTCTGCCAGCAAAATAATGTTTCGCACTTTCGGAAAATGTTTTTTCAGGTAAGCTTGACAAAGAGGGATTGCACTTTCTTTATCCATTTCACAAATATTGTTAAACCCGGCAGGAAATAAGTTGGCGTCCACGGGGCTTATTTTCATGGAAGAGTCCCTTAAATCAAAACTGGAATAAAAAGGAAAGGAAAGACCCTGGCTTTTCCCGTCAAACCAGCTTTGCACCATATCATAACTTTTGACAATTTTTTGATGAAGAAGATCTTTTATCATATTTTTATACTTTTACCATCAGCCCGGCTATCATCTGCCGAATTATCCACGCTTTATCAACACAAGCACATAACCTGAACATTCACACTATATAAATATATAGTGGCTGACTTTTATTACTTTTGCAGATAAAGTAAAGTCTTTTTTCTTAAACCAGAGTAGATATTCTGCATCTTCTTATTTTTTGAACTGCGCACCACCGTTTTAAGTTGATTTAAAATTTTTTTGATTTGCCCTTCATATATCGTTTTATCCTTTTGCTTACCGAGTTCAAACCACAGTTTACGATAAAGGTCTCCCAGCTCCTTTTCAGCCAGAGCGGACCACTTTCCCGCAGAAAGCAAAAGAGATTGGGTTAAATAAATTTGATGGTAGAAAAGCATTTTCAAAAACTGACGCAGTTGAACCCGGTCAGAACGAACATGCGAGCGTCCTATAATATAAAAATATCGAGAAAAATTTTCATCCGCCGCGGAGCTGATACGAAATGTCCTCTTCATGGACAACAGATTTTGATACATTTGTTTTTGTATCTTCAAACCGGTTTTATCCTCGTTCATTCTGAGATAGGCCATCGAAAGCCGGGCCGGGTATTCAATAAGCCGTATCTCCTCCGTTAAATGGTTGATGTACTGTTCACCCTCTTTTAAAGCAATAAGAGTTTTATCCGCCTGACCGAGACACTCATACGCGTAAGCAAGGGAAAGATAAATACGGGACTTCAAATGAGGCTGTTTTCCCGCCTTTACAATCAACTGCCGGTAGATAGTTTCCGCTCTGTCACACTGACCCACCTCTTTATAGGCGCCGGCCAGATTATACAGCGCCGGCCATTCCAGATCCTGACCACGATATTTTTTGGCCAGCTGTTCAAATATCGGTATAACAGCGCGATATTCTCCTTTTCCCATGTCCTGAAAGGCGGATTCAAAAAGAGTTATATCATTCGCAGTGGCATTCTGTGGCTTTGAGGCGGAGGAATCCCCTTTTTCTTTTAAAGTGGAGCAGGAGACACAAAAAACCAATACCAGTAATTGGAAAAAATACATTAGCTTAACGAAGTTTGATCTTGTCTTCATTTTTCATTTATAATAAAAAATAATAGCAAACAACAGTAATTTCAAATAAAAAGCAATATTATTTTATAAGGCGGTAATTGATGAAATACGAACTGAGTGAACTGGGGGGACTGAAAAGAAAGCTGGATATTCATCTGTCTGTTGAGCAGGTGAACAGAGTATTTGACGAAATTTATAAAAAAAAACAGAAAAAAATTCATCTGCCGGGTTTTAGAAAAGGAAAAGCCCCGTTGAACCATATTCGCTCCATGTATCAGGAAGAGGTGAAAAGAGACACGGTGGTAAGCATCATAAATGAATTTTATTTAAAGGCGATACAGCAGGAGCGGATTAAGCCGATCGGTGAACCAAAAATCGATCTGAAATCCCAAATCGCTGAAAATCAGGATTTTGGGTTTTCCGCCGTGATGGAAATTCAACCGGAAATTCATATTGACAAAGACTTTAAAGTACAGCTTTCAAAACCCCCTGTGACAGTGGACGAAAAGGAAGTGGATCAATTCCTGGAAAATATCAGAAGCACCACCGCGAAATATGAAACGATAACGGAAAACAGAGCCGCGCGGTGGGAGGATATTGTGGAGCTGAACATACAAGAACTACCGAATCCAAAGCCCGTCCCTGACAAAAAACCGGTTATGCTGGAATTAAAGAAAGAACGCGATTCTGAAGTGAATGCTCTATCAGAGAGTGTAGTGGATATGCGGATAGGGGATATGAAAAAAATCACCACTAAACCGGAGGGCCGGCCGGTGGAATTGGAGGTCACTTTACTGAACATAAAAAAAAGAATTTTGCCGGACCTTGATGATGAATTTTTCAAAAAATTCAAATGCCGGGATATACAGGAAATGAAGTCCATTATCCGCCGCACTATCGAAAAAGAAAAGCAAGATCAGGCTTATCATACAATGAGAGAAGAGACATTACAGCAATTAGTGGATAAAAACCCTGTCCCCCTTCTGCCCGAAGGAATAATGGAGGATCAGAAACAAATCATTATATCTTCTTCTGTAAAGCGCTTAAAAGAAGCCGGTACGACGGAAACGAATATTGAAAAATACAAAAAAAAACATCAAGAAGATTTTCAGAAACGAGCGCGATTTATGGTCCATTCCTCCTATCTGATTTACGCTTTGGCGGACAAATTAAATATATCAGTTGACCAACGGGAACTGCAACTCCATCTGCAAAACACAGAATCAAAACAAAACCCGTCTGATAAAGACTATCAGCGGATGGAAAATTTTTTAATCATGGAAAAAACAATCAACCATCTGATCGACACGGCAATAAAAGCATAAAGGAGTAAACACAAACGGAAAAAATAGCAGGAAACTTAAAAGCGAAAAAATCAAGCCGTAAAAAACTCTGTTTTTTAACCTTTGTAATTTTTATTTGCTATGTGTTTCTCAATTATAAAATAATCCTCCTATGAATAAACTCATCACTTGATCTTTTTAATTTAGGTATTTTACCCCTCCCCTGCCTTTATTTAATCTCAGTTGCTTCAATAATTTATACATCTATTGATGCCATAAAAATAAAATCTTGTTGAAATCCAGTCCACTCTTTCAGAAACAAAAAAAGAACTGTTGAAAAATGCAACAAAGGAACAGGATCAAATCAGAAAAGAGCTACAAGAAACAAAAACACAACTTAACAAGACTATTACAGATCTTATAACAGGAACCGGCAAACATAAAACAAAGCCTTGTCCAAATCCTCCTCCTCAAAATAATATTTTTAAATTATACTCCCACAGGTTTCTTTTGCCTTCTTTGTTTCCGCCTTTAATCCTCCCGCCTGGCAGAAAACAATCTAAAAACTATATACGCCACGAAAATTAAAATTAGAAACGCCCCGACGTTTAAAGTCATAGAAAGAATGTCCAAGCGGATTATAAAATAACACACAATAAGAACGTACCAAATAACAGTAGCCCTGATCCAAAAAGCATTCAAGAAGGGAGAAAGCATGGCAAATATGGCCTTTTTCAAAAAAGACAAAGGCGGACCTGACTCTGACCCCATCTCATCCACTCCCACAGGTCCTTTTGCCTTCTTTGTTTCCGCCTTTAATCTCCGCCTGGCAGAAAACAATCTAAAAACTATACACGCCACGACGGGTGAAGTTATAGACACCCAGAAGCCTAAAACCAGAGACAAAGTGTCCTCGCGGGAAATAAAATTATTAAACATAGTAAAAATCCAACCAATAGAGATCAAAACAACACCAATAAAGACGAAAGCATACAGATTATTCATGTATTCTCTCAACATAGACGAACGCGGCAACCAAGACCAAGACAAAGGCGGCAACCAAGACCAAGACAAAGGCGGCAACCAAGACCAAAACAAAAGCGAATCTGACTCTGACCTCATCCTATCCACTCCCACAAATCCTTTTGCCTTCTCTGTTTCCGCCTTTAATTTCAGAGTTAAGCGCTCCCGACTGGCAGAAAACAAACTAAAAACTATAGGCACCACGACGAGTGAAGCTATAGACACCCAGATGCCTAAAACCAGAGGAAAGCCGCCCATGTGGTACCAAAGAAGAACCAACAGGAGAGTGATGACAACACAAGGGATAGCAAAAATTACAAAAAAGTTGTCGATCAGGGATTTTTTCATACCAGTAAAAAAAAGTTCTTTTCTCAACAAATTAAGTTCTTTTTTCAACAAACTAAGTTCTTTTTCCGACAAATTATTTTTTTTTTCGACAAATTATGGTATTTTTTCAACAAATTATGGTAGTATTTTTCCAATTCCAAAAAACTACTGACTTTTTTCAAAAAAGACGAAGGCGGACCTGACTCTGACCTCATCCACTTCCACCGGATCTGTTGCCTTCTCTGTTCCACCTTTAATTTCAGAGTTAAGTGCCCAAAAATGGCAAAAAACAAACTAGCATATATCAAAATACAGCAAAAGAGAGTCAGAAACAAAGCGTCCTCGGTGAGAATAAAAACAAACTCATCAAACAGAGCAACGGCAACAGTACCAATCAGCAAAACAAAACTAATAACGCTGACAAGCAAAATGGCTTCTTTCAAAACAGACAAAGGCGAACCTGACTCTGACCTCATCTCATCCACTCCCAACAGGTTTATTTTGCCTTCTTTGTTTCCACCTTTAATAAGCGCACCCACCGGTTAGAAAAAAACAAACCAAAAACTATATACCCCACGAAAGTTAAAATTAGAAACGCCCCGACGTTTAAAATCAGAGAAAGAGTGTCCAAGCGGAATATAAAATAACACATAATAAGAAAGTACCAAATAACAGTAGCCCTGATCCAAAAAGCATTCAAGAAGGGAGAAAGCATGGCAAATATGGCCTTTTTCAAAAAAGACAAAGGCGGACCTGACTCTGACCCCATCTCATCCACTCCCACAGGTCCTTTTGCCTTCTCTGTTTCCGCCTTTAATTTCAGAGGAGTTAAGCGATCCCACCGGGTAGCAGAAAACAATCTAAAAACTATATACGCCACGACGGGTGAAGTTATAGACACCCAGAAGCCTAAAACCAGAGAAAAAGTGTCCTCGCGGGAAATAAAATTATTCAACATAGTAAAAATCCAACTAATAGGGATCAAAACAACACCAATAAAGATGAAAATATGCAGAAAATACACTGCGCCTGTCAACTCCTCAGACAAACGCGAACCTGACTCAGACAAACGCGAACCTGACTCAGACAAATGCGGATCTGACTCTGACCTCATCTCATCCCTCACTGAAACAATTGTTCTATTAATTTCGGACAAACGCGAACCTAACTCTGACCTCATCCTATCCACTCCCACAGGTCCTTTTGCCTTCTTTATTTCCGCCTTTAATTTCAGAGTTAAGCGCTCCCGACTGGCAGAAAACAATCCAAAAACTATACACGCCACGACGAGTGAAGCTATAGACACCCAGAAGCTTAAAACCAGAGGAAAAGCGCCCACGCGGTCCCTAAGATCAAACAACAGTAAAGTGATGACCAAAAAAGGGATACCAAAAAGAAAAACCCAGAAAAAAACACTGAAGTTTCTCCAAAAAAAACTATTGTATTTTTTCAAAAAAGACGAAGGCGGACCTGATTCTGACCTCATCCACTCCCACCGATTCTTTTGCCTTCTCTGTTCCACCTTTAATTTCAGAGTTAAGTGCTCCAAAATGGCACAAAGCACACTAACATATATAAACATAAAGGAAATGAAAGTCAGAAAAAAAGCTTCCTCGATGAGAATAAAAACAAACTCATCAAACAGATCAATGGCAGAAATATCAGTCAGCAAAGCAACACTAATAACGCTGGCAAGCAACATAGCTCCTGTCAAAAAAAACAAAAGCGGACCTGACTCTGACCCCATCTTATCCACTCCCAACAGGTTCTTTTGCCTTCTTTGTTTCCGCCTTTAATAAGCACACCCACCAGTCAGAAAAAAACAAACCAAAAACTATATACACCACGAAGGTTAAAATTAGAAAAAAACTGCCCTCGCGGGAAAGAAAATCATCGCGGATAGGAAGAACATACCCCAACATAACAGAGGCCAAAAGAGCACCAATTATGAGGAGAAACAAAATGACCTTTTTCAAAAAAGACAAAGGCGGACCTGACTCTGACCTCATCTCATCCACTCCCACAGGTCCTTTTGCCTTCTCTGTTTCCGCCTCTAATCTCCGCCTGGCAGAAAGCAATCTCTGCCTGAAAGACAAAGGCGGACCTGACTCTGACCTCATCTCATCCACTCCCACAGGTCCTTTTGCCTTCTTTGTTTCCGCCTCTAATCTCCGCCTGGCAGAAAGCAATCTCCGCCTGGCAGAAAGCAATCTCCGCCTGGCAGAAAGCAATCTCTGCCTGTCAGAAAGCAATCTCTGCCTGTCAGAAAGCAATCTCTGCCTGTCAGAAAGCAATCTCCGCCTGGCAGAAAACAATCTAAATATGAAAGAAAACAATATACAAAACATATACGCCAAGAAGATTAGCGTTGTAAACCTCCAGAGGTTGGGAACCATAGGAAAAGTGTCCAAGTGGATTATAAAATAAAGCACAATAAAAACGTAACAACAAATACAAAAAATATAACCATAGTGAAAATATGCAGAAAACAATCTAAAAACTATATACACCAAGAGGAGTAAAACTAACACCGACAAGACCGACAAGAAAGAAAAACCGTGGCGGCCGAGGTCACTAAGACAATCCAACAGGAGACCGTTAAAAAGAAAAGGGATAATACCAAAGACGAGAATCTTACTGGCTTTTTTAAACAAAGACAAAGGCGGACCTGACTCTGACCCCATCTCATCCACTCCCACAGGTCCTTTTGCCTTCTTTGTTTCCGCCTTTAATTTCAGAGTTAAGCGATCCCGACTGGCAGAAAACAATCTAAAAACTATATACACCACGACGAGTGAAGCTATAGACACCCAGTAACTTAAAACCAAAGAAAAACCGCCCACGCCGAGGTAACTAAGATAATCCAACAGGAGACTGTTTAAAAGAAAAGGGATAATACCAAAGACGAGAATCTTACTGGCTTTTTTAAACAAAGACAAAGGCAGATCTGACTTTGACTCTATCTTATTCACTCCCACAGGTCCTTTTGCCTTCTTTGTTTCCGCCTTTAATTTCAGAGTTAAGCGATTCCACCA
The DNA here is from genome assembly GCA_965203225.1 of Bdellovibrionales bacterium. Taxonomy (GTDB): domain Bacteria; phylum Bdellovibrionota; class Bdellovibrionia; order Bdellovibrionales; family UBA1609; genus JANQSP01. The sequence continues at coordinate 28,639 of CBDBBW010000005.1, forward strand.
GATAAAAGGAAACGCACTAAAAACCATATACGCAATGGAGGGTGAAAGTATAGACATCCAGACGCTTAAAACTAGAACCAAAACGCCAACGGGGAAAATAAAATAACTCAACATAGCAAAGATCAAAACAACAGGGATAAGAAGAACACCACCAAAGACGAGAAAATCACTGACTTTTTTAAACAAAGACAAAGGCAGATCGAACTCTAAATGCATCTGACCCACTCTCACAGGTTCTCTTGCCTTCTTTGCTTCCGCCTTTAATTTCAGAGATCGATCCCACTCTAATTTCTTAGATCGATCCCACATGGCAAAATACAAACTAGCATGTATATACAGAAAGAACATGAAACTCAGAGAAAAAGCGTCCTCTTGGGGAGTAAACCTATACAAAGCATCCGCGCACTTAATACATAAGAACAAAATTACACCACTCAGGACGAGAAACAAAATGGCCTTTTTAATCAGCTGAATCAGATAGAAAACAAACAAAATAGCCTCTTTTTGAAAATCTGTTATTTTTTTGACTATATTTCCATTAAAAAACAATGTCTCCGCTTTTTTCCTGAATGTGGAAAGGATAACGATGAACAGTACAGCCTTAAAATCTGTCTGATAAAACAAAAACTAAAGATAAAATTAAGACTTTTTTATCCCCTTCTAAGTTATTCTGAACCTTTTAAAAATATAGAAATTGGCAAGCCTAAAACACAAAAATACGGAGAAAAAGCTAAAAATTCAATAAAATAATATTTTTAAATCATAGTTAAGTGTGTAAACAATTAGGCGCCAATACAATTTTCTTATCCTGTCCAAATGACTTTCATGGAAACTGAAAATTCAGGCTGTGAGCAGAAAAACAATATACACTATATATCCACTGAAAAAAACATAAGGAAGCCATTTTTGAATCCATTTGAACTGATAGCAAAAGATAATCAACAACAGAGCTATATGTATAAGCAAAAGCGCCGGTAAATCCATCTCAGTCGTTTTGGAATTCAGTGACGCAGGCAAAATCCAGGCGGAAGTACTGAAAATAGCAAAAGTATTGAACACATTGGAACCGATAATATTTCCTACAGCCATATCCTTTTGGCCTTTTAAAATAGCCATCAAAGAAGTCAATAATTCCGGCAGGCTGGTGCCTACAGAGACAATCAATATACCGATCAACCTGTCAGATACTCCCAAAATCTGACCCAACCCGCTCGCCCCTATCACAGTTAAATAAGACCCTCCAATAAGAAGAACAAATCCTAAACTGATTAAAAGCACTTCTTTCAAAAAAGACGAAGGTGGATCTGACTCTGACCCCATCTCATCCACTCCCACAGGTTCTTTTGCCTTCTCTGTTTCCGCCTTTAATTTCAGAGTTAAGCGCTCCCGCCTGGCAGAAAACAAACTAAAAACTATATACGCCACGAAGATTAAAGTCAGAAAAAAAGCGTCCACGCGGGAAATAAAATAATCAAACATAACAGGGATCAAAATAAAACCACTCAGGACGAGAAACAAAATGTCCTTTTTAATCAGCTGAATCCTCTCTTTGGAAAGAGGATTCAATAATATCAAACCTAATACCAATAAAAGATTAAAAATATTGGAACCGAAAATATTAGAAACAGCCAAATCCGACAGACCTTTTAAAGAGGAAAGGGCAGACACCGCCCACTCCGGGGCGGAAGTACCCATTCCCAATAAAATAACCCCCACAAAAAAAGGGTTTACAGAAAAGCGCCGGGCTAATGCCACTGCTTTTTTTACCAATAAGCTAGCTCCAGTAATTAAAGCCCATAAACCCAGAATGAGAATGAACAGATAGAGAACAAACAAAATAGCCTCTTTTTGAAAATCTGTTATTTTTTTTGACTATATTTCCATTAAAAAACAATGTCTCCGCTTTTTTCCTGCAATGTGGAGAGGAAACGATGAATAATAGAGTCTTAAAATCTGTTTGATAAAACAAAAACTAAAGATAAAATTAAGACTTTTTTATCCCCTCCTAAGTTATTCTGAACCTTTCAAAAATATAGAGATTGGTAAGCTCAAAACACAAAAATACGGAGAAAAAGCTAAAAATTCAATTATTTTGGAAATCTGATATATACTTTTCTAATAGCACACCATAAGAAAATCTACTACAATGCTATGAATAAAAACGAAAAAACAGGCAAATTAAGTGGAAATAGCTTGTTTTTTCTCTTTATTTAAAAAAAATTATAAATTTTTCTTGCCAAAATACTTTTATATCTGGATAACTTGTCAAATATCTTCAGGATGAAGTGAATCAAACCAACCAGGGAGGGATTACAATGTTATCAAAAAAAATTTCCAAGCAAATTATTGATAAGTGTCAAAAAAAATTACTGAAGACAAAAGCCGACTTGCTAAACCAAGTACGGGAAGCACAAAATGATATGAGATTTTCCGAAAGCCACGGAGGGGATGAAGCGGATCAGACAGTCCGGCTTATGGAAGAAAAAGAATTTCTTAATCGAAATGAAAGAATCAATTACCATTTAATGGAAGTGGAAATGGCCTTGGCGCGCATTGAACAAGGTTGTTATGGTGTTTGTCAGGAGACAGGGGAGTGCATTGAACCGGAGCGTCTGATGGCCCTGCCTTGGACCGCTTTAAGCATTGAAGGAGCGGAAATTCGGGAAAGTATGAACAAAAAGTACGCCCGACAGTAGCTTTTAATTTTTAAAAGCGACAAAATCAATCAAGACATGCCCGCACAGTATGAAAAAAAAGTAAACCCAACAGTAGCTTTTAAAGAGAAAATGAGTTCCGAAAAAGAACGGAGCACAGTTTATAAAGTAAGCGGGCGCCAACTTGAGCGTCCCACAAAGCGGCTGTGTTGTTTGGATCAGCCACCTCCACCAAGTCAAAACACACAATCTCACGATGAGATTCGGAAAGTTTTTTTAACAGATAATCTGTCTGCTCAAAACTCAAACCTCCCGGCACAGGAGTGCCCGTGTGTGGAAACAAGTGAGGTTTTAGCCCATCCACATCCAAAGAAATATATACTTTTTCAGGAAGAAGTTGAATCAGGGAGTCCACAACAGTCTTCCATGTTGTTCCCTCAAAGCCGGCGGTCTTTATATCCGAGTCAAAAAAAGTGTGTATGTTTTTACAGCTCTTTATTAGAGAATACTCTTCCTCACAGTAATCCCTCACCCCCAGTTGAACCAATATCTTTGGTGGATAGGGCTGGTGCATTACATTGTACATCACACTGGCATGGGAGTAACGAAACCCCTGGTAGGTTTTTCTCAAATCCGCATGGGCGTCAATATGTAAAATACCCAAATCCCCTTGGCATACTTCACTAAAGTACCTAATGCTTCCCTCTGAAATGGAGTGATCCCCGCCCACCAAACCTGTTTTTTTACCAGCTTGATGAATGGCCTTTGTTTCTTCATAAACCCATTTCACCATTTGACTGCAAGCCTGGTTGATTTCATCAATAAGCTTTATCGGAAAATCCCCCGGAGCCTCCTCCTCCAAAGCAATAACCGGCACGGCTTTTTTTCTTGTGTGTTGGTTTAAGGTTTTTAAAAAATCCGGGGGGAATAAAAAATGAATACCTTTATCCCGTATGTTTTCCCCTTCTATTGAAAAAAAATCCATTTGGGAGGAAGCCTGAGCGATCATCTCAGGGCCGTGCTCCGCTCCACCTCCAAAAGAGGCTGTGACAGACCAGGGAACAGCCAATAAAATAAGCTCTGAATCAGAGTATGCGGGCGCGCGTCCAAAAAGGTTTAAACTTTTTTTCATTACTTTCTTCCCCACTTCCAATACCGTGTAATATATTGGACCTTTTTCGTCAAAAGCACCTGATTTTATTTGATCGATCTTCCGCTCATCGAAACCAGGAATCCAAATTGACCTTTATACTTTCAAATGCCAGACTATACCCATTAAAATACTTTTACCAAAACAAGTTTTTTTATCAGGAACAATCATAATGAACCATACCCTCCATTTTATAATATGTATGATGATCTTGTTTTCCTCCTGTGTAAAGGGAAACAAGTCGGGGACTTCTGCAGGCAAATTAAAACCCAGTGGTGTGAAAAACACAGCAAAAGCCCGCGCACGGGCCACTTTTTTCAGAAATCTAGGGCATGAACCGGAAAATCTGCATCCCATACGCTCCACGGATCTTTACGCTTCAATAATACAGGGATATGTACTGGATACATTGCTGGTCCGAGATCGAAATACATATCAACTCAAGCCCCACTTGGCGGAAAAATGGGAAATAGACAAGGACCACAAAGTGTTTACTTTTTCCATTCGCTCCAATGTTCAATGGCACGACGGTCGCCCTCTCACGGCACAGGATGTGGCTTTTTCCTTTAAAGCATATAAAGACCCCTCTTTTGGCGGAGCACACTTCCTTCCCTATTTGGAAAATATTGAGTCAGTGAAAGTTTTGGATGAAAACCGAGTGCAGTTCAAAGCCAACAAAAAATATTTTGGCAATCTGTCCGTTTTAGGAACTTTAGCCATTATTCCAGAGCATATTTATAAAGACAAAGAAAAAAAATTAAATAACTCCCTGATCGGCTCCGGCCCTTATATTTTTAAACAGTACAAGAAGGGGAAAAAAATTCTTTTGGAGCAGAATAAACACTGGTGGGGCCGCTCCGTAAAAAGTGACACTTATCGTATTAAATATATCGTATTTCGATTTATCAAAGATGAAAACGATCAATTAATTAGAATGACAGGCGGGGGATTTGATTTTTTAAGCCTGAGCCCTTCAGCTTATATGAAAAAAACAAATAATCCACCTTGGGGGGAGTCCATTACAAAAAAGGAAATCAAAAACAAAGAGCCTTCCGGCTACAAATACATTGGCTGGAATTTGAAAAACCCTCTTTTTCAAAGCAAAAAAACAAGGAAGGCTTTAAATTATTTGATGAATCGGGAATTAATGAACAAAAAATTTCTATACAGCAAATCCAAACTGGCCACCGGCCCTTGGTATTCATGGAGTGATTACGCTGACTCCTCCATACAACCGATTCCTTTTGACCCCCAACGAGCGGGGGAGCTGTTAAGCGCGGACGGGTGGAAAGACAAGGACAAGAACGGAATACTGAGCAAAACAATTGAAGGTCAAGATAGGGAATTTAGGTTTTCCCTGATTTTCACAAATAAAGATTTTGAAAAATACTTAACCATCTACCAACAGGATTTAAAAAAAAGCGGTATTATTATGTCTCTGCGCTTTATGGATTGGAGTGCTTTCTTAAAGCTCATTCACGAAAAAAAATTTTCCGCCGTCAGTTTGGGATGGAGTGGAGGCTCAGTGGAATTGGATCCAAAACAAATATGGCATTCGGAATCTTCACGAAAAGGAGGACATAACTTCATCAGCTATTCCAACCAGACAGTGGACCGCTTGATTGACGAGGGAAGAGTGGAAATGAACCGCGACGAAAGAATTAAAATTTTTAAAACAGTATATCGCCTCATCGCGGAGGATTATCCTTATTTGTTTTTATTCAACTCCCCCGTCCGGTTTTACTCCTACAATAAAAAAGTTAAAATGGAAAAAGACACCTATATTTATGAATTGGGACAACGATATTGGTGGCTGAGTAATGAATAAATGTGGCTTTATCTGATTAAAAGAATGCTGGCGATGATTCCCACTTTACTGGGAATTACTGTCGTTTGTTTTTTTGTTATCAACTTGGCTCCGGGAGGGCCTGTTGAGCAAAAACTTGCTCAGCTTCAGTTTTCCGGCGCTTTTGCCAACTCCCCTTCTTCCGGAACACACACTTCCGCCATGTCCGAAGAAGTCATACAAAGTCTTAAAAAACAATATGGCTTCGACAAGCCGGTTCATGTTCGATACTATCTGTGGATTAAGAGCATTGTCACTTTGGACTTTGGTGAAAGTTTTGTCTACGAAGAACCGGTGATAGATGTGATTATCTCCAAGTTTCCCATCTCTTTACAATTTGGAATTGTCTCCCTTATTTTAACTTATCTGATTTGTATCCCTTTGGGGATAGCCAAAGCGGTTCGGGAGGGAAGCCGTTTTGACTTTACAAGCAGTGTTGTCCTTTTGATAATGTACTCCATTCCCGCTTTGGTATTGGGTATTTTATTAAAAACTTATCTTACAGGGGGAGGTTTCTTAAATTGGTTTCCTGTAGGGGATTTATACTCGGATCAATATTTTGACAAAGGGTTCTTTCAGAAAGTAGGTGATCGTATTCATCATTTCATACTACCCTTAATATGTTATATGATCGGACATTTTACCGTCCTCACTTTCCTGACCAAAAATTCGCTGTTAGATGAAGTACGTTTGGATTACATTCGCACAGCCAAAGCCAAAGGATTGAACAAAAAAACAGTTATTTACAAGCACGCTTTGAGGAACGCGCTGATTCCTATTGTGACAGGCTTGGGGGCTTTTCTGGGTTTGTTTTTTGCCGGTTCATTGATTGTGGAAAAAATTTTTACCCTGGACGGCATCGGTCTGCTGTCTTACAACTCAGTAATCAGCAGAGATTATCAGGTGTTGATGGCTCTTATTTTTTTTCAATCTGTTTTGGCTTTGTTTGGAAGATTGATTTCCGATTTCGCATACATACTGGTAGATCCAAGGATTGACTTTTCATGATTAAAAAACATTGGATTAAAAATCCCGAAACTCAAAAAAGATGGAAAAGGCTTAAGTCCAACAGGAAAACTATCATAGCCGGCTGGATATTTTTCTTATTTCTTTTTTTCAGCATCACAGCGGAGTTTTGGGCCAATAATAAGCCTCTCTTTATGTCTTATGAAGGGAAATGGTATTTTCCTGTACTGATTAATTACCATCCCTCCGACTTGCGTTTGAAAACAGATTTAAAAATCGTGGATTATAAAAACCTGAACTTTTCAAAATCTGATTATGCTTTGTGGCCTTTGATAAAATGGGATCCTTTTGAATCCAATACAAAAGTGGACTATTACCCCTCTCCACCTTCGGGAGATAACTGGCTGGGCACGGATGACAGAGGCAGAGATATTTTATCCCGTCTTATATACGGGTTTCGCTACAGTATTGGCTTTGCTCTTATTGTGTGGTTCTTATCCTATATACTAGGCACATTACTCGGGGCTTTAATGGGTTTTACCGGAGGGCGTGTGGACCTGATTGGTCAGAGAGGCGTGGAAGTTCTGGAGACAGTTCCTTTTTTGCTGTTGTTAATTACTTTAGTGGACTTAGTCGGAGGCGCGCCGTTTTGGCTGTTGGTTTTATTTATGGCTTGCTTTAGATGGATCAACATTTCTTATTACATTCGGGCGGAGTTCTTAAAACTCAGGAACAGAGAATTTGTGGATATATGCCGTGTTCAGGGTGTTCCGCCATTGAGAATTATGTTTAAACATATTCTGCCTAATTCCCTGACTCCTATTTTAACTTTTTCCCCTTTTTCTCTGGCCGCAGCTATCTCTTTTTTGGCTATTTTGGATTACTTGGGCTTCGGACTGATGCCTCCCACTCCTTCTTGGGGAGAACTACTTTTACAGGCGGAACAGCACTTTACAGTGGCCTGGTGGCTGGCTCTTTTTCCCTCTTTAGCCTTATTTACAACTTTGGTCATTTTAACTTTTATCGGAGATGGAATGAGAAACGCTTTTGATCCCCGCCGGTTTCATCAATAATTTTTTTGGATCAATAATTTTATCCCATTGAGTAACAAATATTTTTACATTAAGATTAAAATGATAATATATTATTTTGGCGAAATCAGCCTGTTTACTGATTCCGGTCATAGACTTCCTTACTATTTTTTACAATCAAGGATTCGGTCTGTTCTGCACAGCAGTTCGATGCAATTTGAAATTCTTTTAAAAATGTCATCATGAGGAGAACTAAAAGAACTGACTTTAGTATTAATGTTTCTGATGGATTGAATATCTTTTAAAGACAAGCCGGTGTTTTTTACTTGCTGTGAATTTTTGGTTTTTGAAAATTCCCTCAAGCCGAGCTTGTTATTTTTTGCCCAATTTATTTTTTCTATAGCTCTGGCTCTGGCCTTAGACTCTGTCACACCAGCTACAGCCCTACTCCGACTTTCTTGATTTCTTTGTTGGTTTCTATTGCCAGCTAATGCTGATCCTGATGACCCTCCTCCTCCGCTCAGAATGTCATTGGATTCTTCATCTGCTGGAGATAATGCTCCCTGTTTAAGATTCTGATTTCCCAATCCTGTTGGCGAAAGAACCGATAAGGAATCTTTATTGAAACCGCTACCGGAGTTGCCATTGCTTCTCCAAGATTATTCCAAGGGAAATTGAAGGCATTAAGAACCGTTTTTTAATTTTCTAACTGTTTTTTCAGATAGACCTGTAACTTTGGAAATGAAAGCAATATCCGCTTTTTCTTTCAACATATTTAAAACAACTTCCTGCCGGCCTTCCTGTAGGCCTTCCTGTCGGCCTTTTTTTAAACCTTGTCTTTCGCCTTCCTGCCGTCCTTTTTTTAGACCTTCTCTTTCACCTTCCTGCCGGCCTTTTTTTAAACCTTGTCTTTCGCCTTCCCAACGGCCTTTTTCTTTGATAATTTCTCTTACATCCTGCATAAGTCCTCCTTGTTTTAATATCCCTACTTCTATAAGCAGTTTTTCAGCTTTTGCCCAAGTCTTTGAATCTAATTCTGTGTTATCTCTTAAATACTCTAATATCCTTAATTCTACAGTCTTTCTTGCCTGTCCCTTTAAGCCTTTCAATATCTCTTCAAATTCAGCATAAGCTGTCTTTATTTTTAATGGAGTCGGTTTCTTCTTTAAACTCCATATCTCAGATAATAGCTTTACAACGCTATGACCTTTAAACTTCCTGCCCTTAAAGGCCTGCCGGATTTTTGGGTCTTGCGTGTTTATTATCCTCAATCCATAGTTTAACATATCTTTTCTGGATTCAACCGGAATCTTGGAAAAAAAAGACTCAAAATTCTCCTCTTGTAGGGATTTTTTCCACTTGAGGGGCTGTTCTCCGTGATAAAACAGCACAGAGATTACAGGCTGAGGATAGCCCTTTTGTTGGATGCTGTGCTTTCGGACTAAAACCTGATAGTCTAAAAGCTGGTTAAAAAGGTTTTTATCATAGTGGCTTTTGTGTTCTAAGAGAATGAAGATTTTCACCCTGATTTTTGGGTAATTTTTAAACGGGAGGGAAAAGATGAGATCCACTCTTTTTTCTTCAAAAGTGTCTTTTTCTATTTTCAACTTGTTTAAATTATATGCTCCAAGCTCTTTCTTTGAAAAAATAAGTTTCAACAACCCTTTCGCAAGTTCTATATCAGAGTAGAAGAGTTTGAAGAAGTTATCGTGGGTCAGTTTTGGCTTTTTCCTCTTTATCTGAGATTTGTTTTTTTTCATAAGAGATCCTTATAATTTGTTTCTGTTTTAAAAAATAAATATAGGCTTTTTTTATAGGCTCATTATTGAATGATCACATATTATTTTTTGGATTAAAGTTTTGTCGTCTCATTGACCTTTTTAAATTATATTCACAATTTAATCTATCTCTAAATGTAATATCAATAAAACATTTTAAAATTTTTTTAAATTCTTTTAACTCTCTTTCATAAGCCAAATATTTATCTTCTATCCCTGTCAAACCTTCTTTACTCTTCCAGTTGAAAGCTTTTTTAAGAATCACAGCGAGAATCACAGCATGATAAAATTTAAAACAAAAAAATTAAGCAATACTAAAAAGAGAAAGTGACTTTCCCTACAGGTCAGGGACAGTCATCTGTTGCTTATCAGGAAAGCTGAATTTTTACCGGACAGTGATCCGAACCTGGTTGTTTCGATAAAATATCCACCGATTTTAACTTTTCGACCAACTTGGAAGTAACGCAAATATGGTCAATCCTCCAACCGCGGTTTTTTTTACGCGAGTCCTCCCGATAAGACCACCAGGTATATATGTCCCTTTTTTCAGGATGGAAATGCCTGTAGCAGTCTGTAAATCCCAAAGATAAAAAATCCCTAAACCATTGCCGCTCCTCAGACAAAAAACCGCTAGTGTTTTTTAAACCCCGCGGATCAAACACATCCCATTCAAGATAAGCCGTATTATAATCTCCCACTACAATTAACTCCTTGCCTGCATTTATCTCATTTTGCAAATAAGAGGAAAATCGCGACAAAAATTCCTGCTTGAAAAGATGACGATGCTCCGTTTGAGAACCATTGGGGAAATACACATTAAAGAGCAAAAAACTACCATGATCGGTTATGACGAACCGGCCTTCATGGTCAAACTTTTTAATGCCGATTCCATGCTGTACTTTCTTTACCGGCTGTTTTACAAAAGTAACTGTGCCGGAATAGCCCTTGCGGTCAGCAAAAGACCAATAAGAAAGCCTCTTTAAAGGATGAATCAACTCTTCTTCCAAGTCATCAGGGTGCGCTTTACTTTCCTGAAGGCAGAGAATATCCGGGTCCTCTTCTTCTAAAAAGGAAAAAAAACCTTTGCGGGCGCAAGCTCTTATACCATTTACATTCCAGGAGATGATTTTCATATTTGTATTTGCCGATGATGTTGAATCTGCTCAATTTTACTTCTATCTATTATCGGAATTATCTCATTAATTTTCAACATAGAGTCTCATTTTATAGATGGTTACCGGGGCGAATTTGATACTTCAGAGATAACCCGAAAATGCTCCAACCATTTTGTATATGCTCTGAAAGTATCAGAAATCTCTGTCTTTTTGGAACCATTTTATGAATTTTTTGCATCTTAACCTCCTGTTTTGGAGTTAGCCGACTTTTGGGAGTCCAGGGTACTCTGTAATTATAATTCCGATGAAAATTGATGGAATCTTTGCATCTCTCTCCTTTTTTGGAGATAGCCGACTTTTGAAGATCAAGGACAATCAGGTAGTAAAAAACCAAAAGTTATAGGAATTATATACTTGACTTTCCATTCAGTTCAGGGCCTTTTATTTGCCTTTAAAACAGCATGGGCGGGGTATTTATATATCATGGAGATGGCTACACTCCTAAAGCTAAAGAGCAAGCTTCAAGTTGGCGGAGGGAAGGCTTAGATATTCAGCTTTTAACCATTAAAGACATTCTAGCTGGTAAATTCAGGGGACAGCCTTTACGGGCTTCTTCATTTCTTCTGACGGCTTGGATGTTCATCCAGTATCGGTTCAAAAAATATTACATGCCATTGGGGAAACTTATGATTTGTTAATAACTGTTCCACAGGGTAAAAGCATTCAGGTCAGAGCTATGGCGCAAGATGGTTCAGAGTTTGCTTTGGCTCAAATATGGAAAGGGGATATTTTAAAAGCTCCTGTGGTTCCTAAACCTGATTTGTTTCAACAAATGAGGGACATGTCAAAAATGCATCATGGAGGAGGGCGCAATCCCCACTCCATCTATGAATAAAAAAAATTCTGCTGTTTCTCACTCTCACCAGCTTTCCGCGTCTCATTCACACAGTAAAGTCAGTGTGAAGAATGAAAACTCTCACCAGCCTTACGTTTCTCCCTCACACAGTAAAGAAGAAAGTTCTTTTTCTTATCAGGATTTGAAATCTTTAGAAGCTCAGCAGTTCCAATCTTTTGTTCGTGAAATTACTTTTAATTTAACAGGAAATATGCGGCGCCATGTCTGGAGCATGAATAATAAAGTTCTTTCTGAATCAGATACAATTCAAATTAAAAAAGGGGAAAGACTTCGCATCACTTTAAATAATACAACTATGATGCATTACCCTATGCATCTGCATGGGCATTTTTTTAGAGTCCCCACAAAACAGGGAAAATATTCTCTTCTCAAACATACTGTGGATGTTCCACCTATGGAAACTCTTGTGATTGAGTTTGATCCAGATGAAAAAGGGGATTGGTTTTTTCACTGCCATGTTCTCTATCATAAGGATGGGGGAATGAACCGTGTGTTTCGTAATGGCAATGTGAGAGACAGTCTTTTAAAAGCATATCCTGCAGAAACAATTTTAAATAAAGATAACAAGTGGTTTTGGTGGAGAGAAGCATCTCTGATGAGTCATCGCATTGATTTGGAATGGACTTTTTCCAATACAAGAAATTAGATTTTAACAGAAGCGGTGCTGTCTTGGTGGGATCACAAATACCAATGGAGTCAAAATTTTGAGCTGAGTCTTTCTTATGAGAGATTCATAAGTGATTTTTTTCGTCTCTATACAGAGTTGGAAATAGAAAATGAAGAGGGGGATTTCAGCGATTCCGGCTTTAAAATGGGATTTCGTTATCTGCTTCCTGATTTTATAGCTTTAGATATGAGTTTAGATTATAAAGCTCGTTGGGAAGTGGCTTTGGAGTATGAGCTTCTTTTTTCTCCTCGGTTGGAGCTTATGGCTGATTGGAGTTTAAAAGCGGATTTAGGTCTTTTCACTCAGACAACAAAATGGGAGCAAGAATGGTCTGCCGGTTTTGAGTATGTATTATTTCAATATTTGTCTTTTATAGGAAATTACAGTAATCGTTTTGGCTGGGGTGCGGGGCTAAATATAAAATATTAGAGTTTATTCAAAAATGCAAGTGTTTATAATTATGCCTGTGAGGCTGAATATAAAATATTAAAATGTGTTTCTTTTAAAAGTTTAAACTGATGGTGGGGGGGGGGAGGGGGGTATTTAAGAATCTCCCCGGTTCAATTCAAGTGGTTATTTTAAATAGTTGATAATTAAATTTGAGTTTTTGTGACTCTTATTACAATCTGATTTTTGTCAGTATGAGACAGTTGGATATAATTAACTCCCTTTTTCAGTGAAAACTCCACTGCTCTTAAGAAGCCTCCCTTTTGTGATTTCTCAAAACAGTCGTCAATATATCTTTCGCCTTGGATCCTATCTTCTGATACCTGATAAGGAGTTATAAAGGCATGTTCTGTGATCCAAATGATGTAGTGTCCATTTTCTGGAATATTTATGGAAATTACACCAGCCTTATTGCCTGTATAGCCACTCTTTTTCAAATCTTCGTCAGACCATACTGTTTTTTGAGTTACGCTTTCCACAGTTTTTAGATTTAAGGACAAATTTTCGTCAATATTGTAGACTGTGTTTTCAACTGCAACAGTGGAATTGGTTGAATTAGGATGGCTCCACCTGTTACAAGCCAATAAGTTGGCTTCAGCGCTAGCCGATTGGTTCCGGTCTGAAGAATAGCCGGTAAGAAGGAAAAGAGATGCAAGAACAATAGATAGCTTTAATAGTTTCATAATTAAAGATCCTTTTTTCAAGTTTCACACAAAGTTTTTCATAATTTTTTTATAAAAGTCAAGATTTTTCATAGTGGCTAAGTTAATGTGTGCTTGAATTGAAATAACTATTTAAAATTACTAATAAAAATTAAAATTTTAAGTGTTGCCCGCCGATCAATTTAATATAGGGGGTAATGCAACGAAATGTATATATTGTAACTCATCAGGAAAAGTAAAGAAAAACGGGAAAATGAAAACAAGCCGGGGAAAAACACAAAAGTATAAATGCAGTGAATGCAAAACAACTTTCATAAAACGCAATTTTAGTGTCAATTACAGGCATAGAAAACAACACCTAAGAGAGGCCATAACAAAAATATATTGTGAGAGAATGAGTTTTAGAGGAATAGCCTGCCCGCTTAAAATCAGTTACCCCACTGTCGTCAAATATTTTAGAGAAAATGCAGAACTGTCCAGAGAGGCTAATAAAAAGAGACTGGATAATACAGAGCTTATGACTTCCTATGTCCAGTTTGACCAGTTAGAAAGTTATGAACACACAAAAAGAAAGCCGGTCGGGATTCAGCTTTCAATCAGACATAAGAACGGTGAAATAATCTCTGCCAAAGCCGGATATATTCCAGTCAGGGCTTTATCTGTTTCAAAAAACTATTCCACTGAATGGAATAAAAAAGCTTATCAGTCCGATCATCTTTTAAGAATGGTAAAGGAAACAAAAAAGTCTTTAAATGAAAAAGGCAGTACAATTACTTGTGACGGCTATCGTCCGCAGTTAAAGCTTTTGTTAGATAACTGCACAGAACCTTTTATTACAATACAACCAAGCTCAAAAGAACATAAAAAAATTGATAGAGTTTTCCGGCGGATGAGATAAGACTTAAGTGGTCTTGGAAGGAAAACTTTATCAACCACCAAGAGGCTGGACCAGCTTCAAAACCACCTTGACCTTTATGCTGATTATCACAATGTGAAGAGAGCCTCTTAAGATAGACTGGAGAGAATACCGATTCGCCCGGTATGAAATATAAACTGAAAATTGACCTGAATGAAAACAATCTTGTTTTTGGAGATTGTAAAAACTGGCTTCCTTTTATTCCTGATAATTCAATAGAATGGAAGAATACCAAGCCCTTTATGAAGAAAGGGTAAAATCCTCAAAAAGACGAGTTCGGATTCTGGATAAATAGCACACATTAACTTAGCCGCTATGTTATATATATAATACTTGGTAAATATCTAAAGATAGCTTTAAAGCGGGAGTTATATACTTGATTTTGTATAAAGCTTGTAGATACAGAAAGAAAGCTAATTTTCACAGTTTTTTTCTTCTTTTTTAGCTTTGTTCTTATAGGAAAGTATGGTTTGGATAGTCTTCTCAAACTTCTTTTATGCCTTCAGTTTAAGGCTTGACCATGAAGTTAGGTATATAATCCCCAAAGTTATAGGTTTTTTGCAAAAAAAATGTCTATTTTTAAGCTTTATCTTCTCAAAAATCAGCTTTTATGAGAAGATAAAGCTGGATATATGACAAAAATTTACATTTGTGAGAAGGTAAAGCCGGATATATCATAAAAATTCACTCTTTTGAGAAGGTAAAGCCCGGATATATCACAAAAATTCACTCTTTTGAGAAGGTAAAGCCCGGATATATCACAAAAATTCACTCTTTTGAGAAGGTAAAGCCCGGATATATCACAAAAATTCACTCTTTTGAGAAGGTAAAGCCCGGATATATCATAAAAATTCACTCTTTTGAGAAGGTAATATGCTGAACTTACCACAAAAAGACACTCTGGAAAGCCCTCAAGTTTTAAAAGAGCTTATCCCCGCCCATCAATATCTGGCTGAATTAAAAGGCCTCCTTCAGATTATTCCCAATGAAAAAATTTTACTCACAAATTTAGCTCTTCAGGAAGCTAAAGACAGCTCTGCCATTGAAAACATTATCACCACTCAAGACAGTTTATACAAACATCAAGTGTCGCCAGAACCACAAAATACAGCCAATAAAGAAGTTTATAATTATTCAAAAGCACTGAAGTTGGGCCATGAAAAAGTAAAATCTAATAAGGGGCTTTCCTGCAATACCATACTGGAAATTCAAAAAATCATTGAACCTAAGCGCCCGGGATTTCGGACAGTTCCGGGAACTGTATTAAAAAACATGGCTGTTAATGAGATCATTTACACTCCCCCTTCTCCGGAAAAAATTCCAAAACTGATGCGTAAGCTGGAGCATCTTATAAACACCAATTCCATGTCTATGGATCCTATTATAAAAATGGCCATTGTTCATCATTGGTTTGAAAGCATCCATCCTTTTTATGATGGAAACGGAAGAACCGGCCGTATTATAAATATTCTTTGTCTAATTTTAAACGAACTTTTAGAACACCCTGTATTATACCTCAGTCGTTATATTCAAAATAACAAATCAGATTATTACAGGTTGCTGACACAGGTGAGAGAAGAAAACACATGGAAGGATTGGATCCTTTATATGGTAAAAGGAGTTGCTGTCATTTCCAGGAAGACAACCTATTTGATTAAAAACATCAATGATCTATTCAAAGAATATAAAATTATCGTTCGTTCCAATCATAAATTTTACTCCCATGACTTAATCAATAACATTTTTTCCTTTCCTTATACTAAAATTAAATTTTTGGAAAAAGATATGAACATATCCCGAGCCACAGCCACTCGTTATTTGGATGCTTTAGCTAACAATCAACTGCTTGAAAAAAAAAGAATAGGCAGGGAAAGTTATTATATCAATAGAAAACTATTTGATTTATTGAAAAATTCTTAAGAAAAATTAAATTATCCAAAGCAAAAAAATGAACAAAAAGAACTATGAACTTTTTTATAATAAATACAAAAAAAAACTGTATGAGCAATACCCTTCCGCGGCCAAAGCTCAACTCAACACCCCCCCTGCATCCCCTTTTTTAATACCTCTCACTCAAAATACGATAAATAAAATACACAGTTTAGTGAAAGTTTTTTACAAAATGGCTCACTGGAAAAGCCACATACAAAATATTCAGACGAAGAATACCTCTTATTTGAATGCATCCGTTGCCGATTCGTCTCTTTTAATGTCTTATGATTTTCATTTGGATCAAGCAGGGGAGCTGAGGCTGATAGAAATCAACACACATTCCTCAGGGTATCTTGTTTCCGATTTGGTGGACCAGGTGCAGGGGGTCGATCAGGGAAATCAAGTAAATCATAAAAAAAGAAGCTCCGTTTACGATACCTCCGCCCTTTCACATTTAAAGAACTCTTTTGAAGAGGAATGGAAACATTTTTCAGGGAAAAACCAACCTTCTCCGGAAATTTTAATTACAGACCATGAAATCAAACAGCAAAAAATGTATATTGAATTTTTAATGTATCAGGACTTGCTGAGTCAATGGGGTTGGCCCTGCCGCCTGCATGAAATAAAGGAATTTAATACCGATTCTCAGGGAATGTTAGTGGATTCACGACAAAAAAAAGTGCAAATGATCTATAACCGCTGTACTGATTTTTACTTTGAAAGCCTGCCTCATTTAAAACAGGCTTTTTTAACTAAAAAATGCTGTATCACTCCTCATCCGAGGGAATATTTGTTGTTGGCGGACAAAGCCCGGTTTTGTGAATGGTCTTCATCTGATTTTTTAAATAAATTAGGCCTCTCCCCTGAAGAAGAAAAACAAATAAAAAATGTCGTTCCTTTTACCGCCTTTATAAACTCCGTTTCAAAAGAGGAGTTGTGGAAAAGAAGAAAAACCCTGTTTTTTAAACCCCTTAAAGGGCACGGCGGAAAGGCTGTCTATAGGGGTAAAAATATCACCCACAATATGTTTGAGCGGATAATCAACAACCCGGGAATTTTTCAGAATGCAGTCCCTCCTCCTGTTTTTACAGACCCCTCCGGCGTAAAATGGAAGTATGATATTCGAGCTTATGCATATAAGGATCAGGTCCAAAAATTAAGCGCCAGAATATATCAGGGACAGCTCACTCAATTCCAAGTTCCCTTGTCCGGCTTTGCTTCTGTTATTATACAGTAACACAGGCAATGAACAGCCGTTCTGAAAAATCCTATCACACCGAACCAGTAAACTGATTTTTCCGAATTTGTATTAGCAGGCAATGAACAGCCGTTCTGAAAAATCCTATCACACCGAACCAGTGAAACTGATTTTTCCGAATTTGTATTAGCAGGCAATGAACAGCCGTTCTGAAAAATCCTATCACAACACAAGATCAAGACAAAAAGATATGGAAGTCTGCTCTTATAACACGATATTTACGCCAGTCTCTGTATCAGAATGCTTTAACCTTGACTATTCATAGCAAGCTCGGATACAGTAAAGGTGCATTTGCCATATTGATTTTTCCCGCACTAAAAAGAATACACCAATAACAAAATACACACAGAATGGATAAATATGTCGGCACAGTTAAAAAGTTCAGAACAAGCGCCTGCACAAATACCTGAGCAGTTACGCGGGTATATTGTTAAACAAAATTACAATGAATACACAGCGGAGAACCACAGCACCTGGCGCTGCATTATGAAACAGTTAAAGGATTTTCTATCTGAAAACGCACATCCTTTATACCTTAAGGGTTTGGAGGAAACAGGCATTACAATTGATGAGATTCCCAATATCAGCGATATTGATAAAAAACTGCAAAAGCTGGGTTGGAGAGCCGTTCCGGTAAGCGGCTTTATTCCCCCGGCCGCTTTTATGGAGTTTCAACTCAATAATATTCTCCCCATTGCCTCCGCTATTCGCACAGTAGAGCACATCAGCTACACCCCAGCGCCGGATATTGTACATGAAGCGGCGGGGCATGCTCCTTTCCTGATACATCCCGTATTTAACTCCTTTTTAAAAAAATATGCTCAAGTGGTCAGAAAAGCCATTACCAACAAACAGGATTTTGAGCAATATTCAGCCATAAGAAAATTAAGCGACACTAAGGAAGATCCTCATTCCTCCCCACAAAAAATTGAAAAAGCGCAGGAACATTTGAATCAAATTAACAGCAAATTAACATCCCCCAGTGAAGCCTCTTTGCTGTCCCGTTTTATATGGTGGACTTCAGAGTACGGGTTAATCGGAAATATGAACAAACAAAAAATTTACGGAGCGGGATTATTATCCTCCGTTGGAGAAGCCAAAAAATGTCTTGGTTCAGAAGCGAAAAAAATCTTTTTGGACAAGTCCTGTGTGGAGTATTCCTATGACTTAACAGATTATCAACCTCAGTTGTTTGTCACACCGGACTTTGAACATTTGCATACAGTGTTGGAGGATTTAAAGAAACAATGCTCCTTTTACCGCGGCGGGGAGCACGGCCTTAAACAAGCGCTAAAAGCCGAAACGATCTGCACTATTGAACTTGATACAGGGCTTCAGATTTCAGGTGTTTTGAACAATTATATTCAAGACTCAAAGGAAAACACCGCTTTTATTACATTAAAAGGCGGCTGTCAGTTGAGTTATGATGATCAACAGTTGAAAGGACACGGGGTCACAGAGCACGCCAACGGGTACAGCAGTCCTCTCGGTGTGCTGAAAGATTCACAAAAGTCACCTGATAAAATGAGCCTTTCCGAATTGAAAAGACAATATACAAAAAAAACCGGTGAAATGGAATTGGCTTTCGCCTCCGGCTGGACTGTAAGAGGAAAATTGTTAGAAGGTACTTTGAAAAACAACCAATTAATTCTTTTACAGTTTAACGACTGCCATGTATATAGAGGAGACACTGTATATTATAAACCGGAGTGGGGGCTTTTTGATTTGGCTCTGGGTGAAAAAGTGCGATCCGTGTTTGGCGGACCGGCTGATCGCTTTGCCTACGGAGATTTGGAAACTTTTGAAGTGGCTCATGTGCCTTCTTACTTTGTTACAGAGGAACAAAAAAAAATATTCGATTTTTATCAAGAAATCAAAGAAGTCAGAAAATCCTTTAATAGGCAAGCCGCTGTATTCGAAGACCTTATAGAGAAATACAATAATTTTTTCTTTAAACACTGGCTAGCCGGCGTGGAGCTGTTGGAGTTGGCTTATCTCTTCAAAAGAACGGAAAAAGAAAAACAATCTTTGGCAAAACAGCTTATATCGATCAATGACAGCAATAAAGAGACAAGACTTTTCATAAGAAATGCCATCAAATTAATTGAAAAAGAACATTCGCACAAAGTAGTTAGACTGTGAGTAAAAAACATCTTAAAAGCAAATAAAGCCCGGCTTCGAGTCCACTTCATTTGAAGTGTAACCCCTGTTTCAGGTTGTACAAAGGCGGCATAAAACGATGATGGACCTTTCTCAAACCCTAAAGAAAATTGGTACATGCTCGATATGCTGTTTTAAGCGGATTCGTTAGGCAATTTTAAAAAGATAAGGGATGGAGACTTCAGCACAAAGCTATGCGATAAATAAGTCATATTAAATACTTATGAATATATGCCGTACCACACATCCTTAAAATTATATTAAGAAACCGACGTAATCCGGAATACTCTCTTAAGCTCACAATGTGAGAATTTTTTCCTTGCTTAAATTAAGAAACAGGGGTACAATATATGGGAGTTTAGAGGAGGCTGGAAAGAGTATTTTTGACTGATAGAAGGGTGTTGTAACACTCGCCGGCTTCATTCCACTTTAGGATATAAAAGCCTGTAGAATTTGAAAAAATGACACAAAACAGCTTTTAACTGAAGTCCACTTTTTCCAACGCATACCAATGAGATAGATATGTATATACTTCAAAAGCTAATAAGCATTTTTGTTATCAGTTTGACTAGTTTGCTTTGGTCTGTCGCTTTTGCCTGTCCTGAAGGCTATGTGCCATGCGGACAACATTCCTGTTGCCCGGATCCGGTGGCGGTGGTCGCCTGTCTTGAAGGCTATGTGCCATGCGGACAACATTCCTGTTGCCCGACTCCTTACATCATTAAATGTGCGACCCCTTTTACCACAAAGAGTGAACGTGTGAAATGTCATCTGAATACAAAAGAAGTGACTGTTACATGTAGTGTAACCGAATTCAATAATATTATTGCAAATTTTCAGAAAATTCCTTCATTACAACAACTGTCTGATGCCTTTTCAAGGCCATGCCATGACATACCGAAATGCGCTAAAAAATTTCAATGTACAAAAATCTCAAATGAATAAATTTATATTTCTATTATTTATTTTCTTTTTATCCTGTTGTAATGGCACCAAAAAAAAAGAAACAAAAGCCAACAGCTGTGAATGTGTGAACAATGATGGCGTTAAGATACTAATCCCTTCGGAAGTACAAAAGGAAGAAGTACCAAATATTTGTTCCAAATTGGGAGGCCAGATCCAAAACTGTTCCTAAATCTGTTTTTTTCACTTTTTACTACTGACAAGTAATTTAAGGCGTATAGGAATGCATGAAGTGCGCCCTATAAGTTGGGCAGTTGGGCAAAACCAGAATAATCGCTCAAATTAATTGAAAAAGAACATTCGCACAAAGTAGTTAGACTGTGAGTAAAAAACATCTTAAAAGCAAATAAAGCCCGGCTTCGAGTCCACTTCATTTGAAGTGTAACCCCTGTTTCAGGTTGTACAAAGGCGGCATAAAACGATGATGGACCTTTCTCAAACCCTAAAGAAAATTGGTACATGCTCGATATGCTGTTTTAAGCGGATTCGTTAGGCAATTTTAAAAAGATAAGGGATGGAGACTTCAGCACAAAGCTATGCGATAAATAAGTCATATTAAATACTTATGAATATATGCCGTACCACACATCCTTAAAATTATATTAAGAAACCGACGTAATCCGGAATACTCTCTTAAGCTCACAATGTGAGAATTTTTTCCTTGCTTAAATTAAGAAACAGGGGTGTAATACATGGGAGGTTAGAAGGAGTGTTTTTGACTGGAGCTTCCTTTTTTCAACTCATACAAAGGGGAGATAGAGTGTTTTTGACTGGAGTTTCCTTTTTTCAACTCATACAAAGGGGAGATAGATGTATATACTTCAAAAGCTAATAAGCATTTTTGTTATCAGTTTGACTGTTGTGTTTTGTTTTATTGCTTCTTCTGTGAGCGACTGTCCTTTAGACAATGTGCCATGCGGAAACTCTTTATGTTGCTACACCGAATCTTCTTCCTGTCCTGAAGGCTTTACGCCATGCGTAGAAGATCCTTATAACTGTTGCCCCGCTCATTATAGCTTTAAATGTGCGATCCCTTTTACCACAAATAATGACAGTGTGAAATGTCGTCTGCGTACTAACACATTAAGTGTTATTAAATGTAGTGTAACCGAATTCACTAAGGTTTATGAAAATTTTCAGCAAATTCCTTCATTACAACAACTGTCTGATGCCTTTTCAAGGCCATGCTATGACATACCGAAATGTGCTAAAAAATTTCAATGTACAAAAAAAACCAAATGAATAAATTTATATTTCTATTATTTATTTTCTTTTTATCCTGTTGTAATGACAACCAAAAAAAGAAACAAAAGCCAACAGTTGTGAATGTGTGAACTAATGATGGCGTTCAGGTACCAATCCCTTCGGAAATACAAAAGGAAGAAGTACCAAATATTTGTTCCAAATTGGGCGGCCAGATCCAAAACTGTTCCTAAATCTGTTTTTTTCACTTTTTACTACTGACAAGTAATTTAAGGCGTATAGGAATGCATGAAGTGCTCCCTATAAGTTGGGCAGTTGGGCAAAACCAGAATAATTGCTCAGATTGTAAATTTTACACATACATTATTTTTGCTTTAAAAAAAATACATCTTGTATTACATTAATTGAATTGTAAAGTTGTCCGAACAATCAGATTTGCACTTAAAGCAGATACAGAAAACACAATAATCATAGGAAAAATAAAATATGAATAGTATGATAAAAGTTCATATCATAAGTTTAATGATTTTTCCTGTCTTTTGCAATTCCACTCTAACACCAACAACAAAAATGAATGCCCGGGCTTTTACCTTTACTAATAGTGATAGCGATAGCACCCCTATACACACTGACATCAATGAAGATCATAATATAATAACCTTTTTTGAACATTGCCCCAACCAAACTATGACCGCGCAATATATGCTGCAACAGGAAATAGACGCTCTTCAAAAAAAACTGAAGAACCAAAGCAGTAACATAATTGCCAACCATAGCTACCAAATCCTCAAGGTGTTATTACAAAAATGGATAATTGAAGACTTAGAGACTCAGGAAATGAGTCCATCTCAGACCTGTGATGATTTTCCATCTATAAAAGTAACTGATGAGAAAATATTATCCATTATAAATGATATATTAAATATTTAAATCTTTTTGCTAATGATAGATAATTCTACCTTTCACAATCTTTTTTATGGAGCGAAAAAAAAAAATTAATATCAAAAGATAAAATGGAACAGTTTAAACGGGAATAACTTTTAAATTTTCCTGACCGGTTTCATGCTTCAAAATATTTTCAATAGCCTCCAATGTGCCCATCATGGCGCTGGGGCATCCTCCGCAAGCTCCCTGATAAGATATTCTGACTTCATCCTCCTTCACGGACAATATTTCCAGATCACCTCCATCCGCCTGTAGCCCCGGACGAACCGTGCGATCCAAAATCTGTTCCATTTTTAACATCTCCGGTGTTTTTTTACTTTTTGGTGATGCAGAAGTGGTTGTGACAGCAGATCTTTCCTCTTCAAAAGACAAAAAATCAGGGTCGTGCACGGTAATACGAGTGCCCACCACCGCAGTAACCCGTTGTTCTATTTCCATTTCATTTAAACTACCGTCATGGGTGAGAGTCATCTGATTTTGAAAAATAAAAATTTGTTTCAGCCCATGAATATCAAACAAAGAATGAAAAAGAGGCAAGTTTACGCAATCTGTTTTACTGTAAAAAGTCGCTCTGCCTTTATTTTTTAAAGGCACATTCAAAACAAATTTCAACGCATAAGGATTCGGAGTGGTTAACATTCTGATCAGCACATCTTTTTTATCAATATTCATAAAAACCCTCTTTATTTGGTCACCTGACAAGTTAAATTACATCAATCGGAAAACCCGACATAAAAGCAACTTAGGAAAATTATTTAACCGATTACACCACCACGAATTAAAAAAAACTTAGACTGATATAATCAATTTATTATGAAAAAGCGGAAAAAGTCAAATAACCGGCTCAACGGTTTGATTATTTTGCACTTTAAAACAGAATCATAAATCACAATAAAATTTCACGGGCTTTTTTCACAGCGGATACAAGCAACTCTACATCCTGTTCATCGTTATACACCGAAAAAGAAGCTCTGATTGTACCGGAGGGAAGGTCCATTTTTTTCATCAATGGCAGACAACAGTGGTGGCCGGAGCGAACAGCCACTCCGGTTTGAGAAATAAGCTGACCCATATCCCGGCAATGCGCGGACTGTAAAACAAAAGACAAAATATTCATTTTTGTCGGCGAGGATCCTATTATTTTCAATCCAGGTATTTTATTTAGTTCCCTCTCTGCGTATTCCAACAAGGAGTTTTTATTGTTTTCAACCACTTTAAAAAAGTTTTGTTCTTTTAAAAAATTCAAAACCGCACCAAGAGCCAACACACCCTCTATAGGCGGAGTACCCGCTTCAAAGCATTGCGGGGAACGAGACGGCTCATAGCCGGATAAACTAACATCCACAACCATACCTCCTCCCAACTGCCAGGGCTTCATTTTTTCCAAATGTGTTTTTTTCGCATAAAGAACTCCTACACCTGTAGGGGCAAACAGTTTATGCCCTGAGAAGGCCAAAAAGTCACAGCCCAATGTTTGAACATCCACCGGCTCCATAGTCATGGCCTGAGCCGAGTCCATCACTGTGAGAATATTTGCCTCTCCCGCGAGGTTTATCAGTTTCTCAACCGGATTGCGCGTCCCTAAAGCATTGGAATAATAAGTAAAGGAAAAAAGTTTTGTTCTTTTATTTACCAACTGCTCCCATTTGGAAAGAATCAACTCCCCTTTGTCATCCACTGGCAGATATTTTAACTGAAGTTTTTTTCTTTTGGCCAGCGCCTGCCAAGGGAGAATGTTGGAGTGATGCTCCATCTCTGTTAGTAAAATTTCATCACCTTCCTGAAAAAAATCCTCCAAAGAAAATGATAACAAATTAATACTTTCCGTTGTGCTTTTCGTAAAAATAATTTCATCAGCGCTTTTGGCCTGAATCCATTTTTGAACACATGCACGTGTATTTTCATACTCCAAAGTGAGCACATCACTCAAATAATGATCCCCTCTATGTACATTGGACACTTTTTGCGCATAAAATCGATTAAGAGCAGTTATTACACATTGAGGTTTTAAAGTGGTGGCGGCGTTATCCAAATAAGCTTTTTTCTGTTCTTTTAAATACTGAATTTGTGGGAAATATTTTTGAAATACAGGCACTCCGTTTTATCCTTGAACTTTATTTTCTTTAATTGAATTAAGTATCACACTTCTGTAATCAACACAATCAATAATAGTAAAACAATATCCCCTTTTAAGTCTCTCCTGTTGTTCAGCTTGATTGTTTGCCAAACCAAGTTTTTACAGATGTGCGACTGAAAGCTCTTCCTGTTGTTCAGACTGATTGCTTGCCAAGCTAAGTGCTTACAGCTGTGCGATTGAAAGCTCTTTTCTGTTGTTCAACCTGATTGCTTGCCAAACCAAGTTTTTACAGCTTTGCGATTGAAAGCTCTTTCTGTTCTTCAGCTTGATTGCTTTTTATAAATTTAGGTAAAAGGCTTTGTTATTTTGAATTTTTTTAACTTGATTGCTTGCCAAACCAAGTTTTTACAGCTGTGCGATTGAAAGCTCTTTCTGTTCTTCAGCTTGATTGCTTTTTATAAATTTAGGTAAAAGGCTTTGTTATTTTGAATTTTTTTAATCAGATTTTCAGTTAAGGTTTTTTCCGGGAATTGATTAAAAACATCTTTTACATAAGCCATTATTAAAAGCTCAAAAACCTGTTGTTCCTCTATCCCCCGGCTGAGTAAATAAAATATTTCATC
Organism: Bdellovibrionales bacterium; assembly: GCA_965203225.1. Taxonomy (GTDB): domain Bacteria; phylum Bdellovibrionota; class Bdellovibrionia; order Bdellovibrionales; family UBA1609; genus JANQSP01. The sequence goes on from CBDBBW010000005.1 coordinate 53,948, forward strand.
TTTGTCCAGTTGACCAGCCGTGGCCCCATGTCGGGCTTTCACTTCCCCACAATGAATTTCCATCTCCGGCTGTGTGTAAGAATCTGCGGTGGAGCTGAGAAAAAGATTTTTAGCCGACTGGGCACAATCCGTTTGAGCGGATTCAGAGGAAACATGAATTTTTCCATGAAAAATATTCTTTGCCCGATCATTTAAAATTCCTCTGGAAAACTGTCTACAATATCCTCCTTTTTTTGTATGATAAATATAAACCCTTTGATCCCTTACGCCCTCTTCCTTTAAAAGAGCCAGGTTGAGCAAGGTGCTGTGAGCTTTTTCCCCCAATTGGTGAACCTCCACGGCATCTCTGGAAAGCCGGGAGCCTAAGCTCAGGCTGAGCCTGTTCATAAAAGCGCTTTCCTCCATACTACAATGAACCTGATTCAGATAAACAGAGGCTGGTGAGCCTTGGTCCATAAAAAGCCACTTTAGAGAGGAACCGGCGGATAGGTTTACATCCACCGTAGAGTTAATTAAAATTTTTGATTCAAGAGGCTGTTTTTGAGTGTTGACGGAATTATTTTGAATAGAGACGCTCTCAACTAAATTCAGTTTGGCTCCTTCTTCCAAAAAAATAAAATTTTTTAAATTTCCCATCATGGAAGAAATATTTAAAAGTTCTTTTGAATCACGGGAGATTTTTTTTTCTCCGGCAAAAAACATCTTATCAAAGGAAAAATGAATATGCAGAAGAGGTGTGACATGACTCCCCTCTGCCGAATCAAGAGAAGATGCGAACAAAATAAAGCCGTTTAAAGGGAGCGCGCCGGCTAAATAATACAAGCCATCACCCGTTCTCTTAAGAGCCTTTTGCGTGATCCAATGATAAACAGGACAGCCGGGACTTAAATTATTCCATGTAAAAAACTTGATACCGGCCGGAAGATTGTTCAAAGAGTTTTCCACTAAAACTCCATTATGGAAGTGAATTTTGTAAGTTTCAGGAAAAGAAAACAAGTCTGATTCATCAGAAAAAGAACTGGAGATTTTTTTATCAGACACGACAGGTAAAAATAATGTTTTAAACAGCCTGTTGATTTGAGTAAATTTCCAATGAGGATCTTTATCCGAAGGCAGGCCTTTTTCTAAAAAACGCGCAAAGTGATCTTGCTGGATTTCCCTGATAATTTGCTGATGAACTACCGGAGGAGCATTCAGCCACAACTGTTTTTGTCTTTCAAACTCGGCTTTTAAAACCGGAATCCATTTTTGTATATCAGCGGTTTGTTTCATTGGAATACTTTATTTGAATCTTTATTGTTTGCTCTTTCCGTTATCTGAATAAACAGACACAATAGTGAAAATAACTCTCATCAGGCATTAATTTTTGAGTAGCCTTTTTCCTCCAGCTCCTTCGCCAACAGGTGGCCGCCGCTTTTTTGTATTTTGCCGTCTTTCATAATATGAACAAAATCCGGTTTAATATGATTCAACAGGCGATTATAATGAGTAATAAGAAGAAAAGCATTGTGTTCGCTTCTTATACTGTTTAAGGCTTTGGCCACAAGAGACATGGAGTCCACATCAAGTCCTGAATCTATTTCATCCAAAATAGCCAGACGGGGGGATAGTACCGCCAGCTGTAATATTTCATTTCGCTTTTTTTCCCCTCCGGAAAAACCCTCGTTAACCGAGCGATGAAGAAAAGAAACAGGCAACCCCACCAATTCCGCTTTTCGCTTAACTAGAGAGATAAACTCCTCTTCCCCCATCTCAGGAACCTCTTGATGTTTGCAGATGGAGCCAAAAGAGGACTTCAACAAATTAAAATTACTGACCCCCGGCACTTCCACAGGGTATTGAAAAGCCATGAATAATCCCTCTTTAGCTCTTTCCTCCGGCATCCATGTATTGATATTTTGATAATCAAAATTTTTTTCGTATAAAATTTCCCCCTGACTGATCTCATACTCCGGGTGACCGGCAATAACCTTGGCCAAAGTGCTTTTTCCGGAGCCGTTAGGCCCCATAACGGCGTGGATCTCCCCTGCGTTAATCTCCAGATTAATGCCTTTTAAAATACAATGATCCTCTGTTTGCACCCACAGATTTTGAATTTTTAACATTTTTATTTTTCCTTGAGGCGAAACCAATGAGCATTGTCTCCCATTGCCATACCGCCGTTTCCCTAACTGTATGGTGATTTTTCAATTTGATATTGTCATAGTTCACTTTTGTTACATAGTATAGAGTTTTTTTCTGAATAAAAACTCATCAGGCAATACTGTTTTCCAGTTTCATTTCAATCAATTTAACCGCTTCCACGGAAAATTCCAAAGGAAGCTTTTTAAAAACCTGATGACAAAAGCCGTTTACCAAAAGGGAGACGGCGGATTCGGTGTCCAGTCCGCGGCTTTTTAAATAAAAAAGCTGATCTTCATTAATGCGGGAAGTGGTGGCTTCATGCTCCACTACCGCATTTTTATTCTTTATTTCAATCAGTGGATAAGTGTTGGCGGAGCTGTTTTTTCCGACCAACATGGAATCGCATTGAGAGAAATTTCTGGCTCTTTCCGCCTGAGGAAGAATTTTTACCTGACCACGATAGCTGTTTACGGACTCATCCGCAGAAATTCCTTTGGAGATGATAGTGCTTTTAGTATCTTTTCCAATATGAATCATCTTTGTTCCGGTATCCGCCTGCATCTTATTATGAGTCAGCGCCACGGAGTAAAAAGCGCCGGAAGAACGATCCCCCTGCAAAATACAGCTGGGGTACTTCCATGTAATGGCGGAGCCGGCTTCCACCTGAGTCCAGGAAATGCGTGAATCCTTTCCTATACACTTTCCCCTTTTAGTCACAAAATTATAAATACCCCCTCGTCCTTTTTCATCACCCGGGTACCAGTTTTGAACAGTGGAGTATCTGATTTCCGCGTTATCCAAAGCCACCAACTCCACCACCGCCGCATGAAGTTGGTTGGAATCTCTCATGGGAGCCGTACAACCTTCCAAATAGTTTACATAAGAGGATTCCTCCGCCACAATCAAAGTCCTTTCAAATTGTCCCGTGTCCTTTTCGTTAATGCGAAAATAAGTGGACAAATCCAAAGGGCATCTGACCCCTTTTGGAATGAAACAAAAAGATCCGTCCGTAAAAACAGCCGTGTTCAAACAAGCGAAAAAGTTATCCCTGTAAGGCACAACAGAGCAAAAATATTTTTTCACCAGCTTGGGATATTTTTTTAAAGCTGATGAAATGGAGCAAAAAATAACCCCGCTTTTTTTTAATGTATCCTGATGAGTGGTTCCCAGAGACACACTGTCAAAAACGGCATCCACCGCCACTCCGGCCAGCCGCTTTCTTTCATTCAAGGGAATACCCAGCCGCTCAAAAGTTTTCAGCAACTCAGGATCCACTTCATTCAGACTGGTGAGTTTCTTCTTTTGCGCCAAAGAAGCCGGTGTTGAATAATAGTGAATATCCTGATAATTGATGGCAGGGTATTTTAATCCGGCCCATTCCGGTTCTTTTAAAGTCCGCCAATGGCGATAGGCTTTTAGACGAAGGTCCAAAACCCAAGCCGGTTCCTCCTTAAGCTCGGAAAGACGGCAAATCACCTCTTCATTAAGCCCTTTAGCGAACTTTTCCGATGACACTTTTGTCACAAAACCATACTTGTATTTTTGTGTATTCAACATTTTGCGTGTTTCCTTTTCACAACTTTGTCATCTGGCAGAAAGAACTTGCATTGTGACATAAATCAGTTATTTTTCAACTTATATTGATGAAAAGTTTTCTGATTATTGTTTTCACTCTTTTTTGTCTTACAGCCATGGTTCAGGTTCCCGCTGACTCAGCAAAACAGGGGCAAAGGGGAGTGGCGGAAATAAAGGTACAGGTAAAAAACCCGGCGCACATAGGGATAATAGAGGCGCTCCGCTCGGCCAGTGTAATAGTTCAGTTGACCATGATCTTACTGGCTATTATGTCTATTGTTTCATGGGCTGTCATTTTAAGCAAATGGAATTTATTTAAAACCACCAGAATCTATAACAAGCCCTTTGAAGATATTTTTTTTAAAGCCTCCTCCCTGGATGAGATATTCAACCTGTCCAAGGAACACCCAAAAAGCTCTTTGACAGTGGTGTTTCGCGCAGGTTATTCGGAGTTAAAAAAAATTATCAAATCGAAAAACACTGTCAGTTCCAACAACCTGCTTTCCGGCATAGACAATCTGCAAAGAGCCTTAAACAAATCGGTCAGCAACGAAATATCCTACATGGAAAGAAGGCTGTCTTTTCTGGCCACAACCGGGTCTGTCAGCCCCTTTATTGGTTTGTTTGGCACTGTGTTCGGCATAATGAATGCTTTTCAACAGATAGGGGCAATGGGGTCAGCCAATCTGGCTGTAGTGGCTCCGGGCATTTCGGAGGCGCTGATCGCCACTGGATTCGGTCTTTTCGTGGCCATCCCCTCAGCTGTATTTTACAATCATTTTATAAATGAACTCAAAAAAGCGGAGCTTCAGTTCAATAATTTTGTGACAGACTTTCTCAATATTTCCAAGAGAAATTTTTTCAAGTAGAGCTGTTTTTATGGATGTGCAACAAAACAACAGAAAAACCTACAGAGTCTTGCATGAAATAAATGTCACTCCTTTTGTGGATGTCATGCTGGTACTGCTTATTATTTTCATGGTCACGGCGCCCATGATGCAACAGGGTTTGGAGATAGATCTTCCGGAGACAGTCGGGGCGGGCATCTCCGTTCCTGAAGATCCTTTTATACTGGTAATAAAAAAAAATAAAAAAATCTTCATAGGTTCTGTGCAAATCCTCGCAGATGAAGTAGGTAAAAAAACCGCCGCTATTTTAAAAAACAGAAAAAACAAACAAGTGTACATTCAAGCGGACAAATCAGTGGAATACAGTGTGGTGGCTGAAGCCCTGGCGGAAATCCGCTCCGCGGGACTGTACCAAGTGAGCCTGATTACCACTTTTAAGGGAAAATAATACATTAAGGAGACGCCCGTGGGTGCAGGAGATTCGTTTTCCCGATTTATTCTTTACTCTCTTTTGATTCATATTGTCCTTTTTGGATATTTTATATTTAACCCCGCTGGGTCTTTCTTTCCAAAAAAAGAGCTTTATATTAAAAACGCCATACGGGTAAACACAGTTGAGCTTTCTGAACTGAAAAACCAAGGGGTAAAACAAAAAAAATCACGAACGAAAAAAAAACCTGTCAGGAAAAGACCGATTAAAAAAAAACCAGTTTCAAAAGTAAAAGTGAAAAAACGAAAAATTATTAAACAAAAAAATCCAATCAAGCTTAAAACCAAAAAAAGTCAGGCTATAGATACAAAAAACCAGCCGAAAGATATTAAACAACAGCAAAGTCAGGCCATAGACAAACTACAGGCTATGGAACAACAGCAAAATCAGGCCATAGACAAACTACAGGCTATGGAAAGCATAGAAAAAATAAAAAAAGAAGCGGAGCAATTTGAACCGGATTCCGCTGTTTCCAACGCAGGAGGAACAGGACAGGAAGTGAGTTTTGAGACGCTGAAATACTTTACATCCTTAAAGGCTCATATTAATATGTACTGGAGCCTTCCTCAGGAACTGGCGGACAGAAAACTCCGGGCGGAAATTTACACAATAATCAACAACGACGGCAGGGTTTTAGAAGGTAGAATTATCAAATCCTCCGGCAATATGGATTTTGACGCCAGAGTGTTGGAAACCATTGAAAAGGCTTCCCCTCTACCATCTCCGCCCACGAAAGAGATTGAAAAAATGCTTTCAGAAGGAGTGGTATTCAAGTTTCCTGAATGATTTACTGATAAAAGGGATTGATTCAAGGGTTGATTCAGGACAAAATCCAATGAGACAGGGGGAGTGGTTGAAGGGCTGGTGGATTGATTCAAGGGTTGATTCAGGATAAAATCCAATGAGACAATGCTCTATGAAAATGAAAAACACTTTCCCTTTTTCCGGATATGTCCTTTTATGGATGCTTCCCTGTTTCACCACGGCTTATGTTTCCATTGATGTAGGGAAAGCTTACATAAGGGAAAGCCAAATAGCCGTTCAACCTCTGATTTTGTCCGGCCCGCCCGACCCTTCTGCCTTAAAGGCGGGCGGTTTGATTTTTCAAACTTTACAAAATGATTTGTCCTCATCCAGCTATTTCAAATTAATTAAGCAGGACGCCTTTTTGGAAAAACCAGGGGAGAAAGCGCTTGAGCCTTATCCACAAAATCATAACGGCTTTATATGGAAAAACTGGCAGTTGCTCAACGCGGATTATCTCACTTTGGGAGAATACTCTGTCAAAAACAAGAAAATAGTCCTGGATTTGCACCTCTATCATGTCCCGCTCCAGCGAAAAATATTTCAAAAAAAATACAAAGCCGATTTAAGAGCCGGAAAAAAATTAGCCCATAAAATGGGCAACGATATAGTATCAACTCTGACAAAAAAACCAGGGATCTTTCTCACAAAAATAGCGGCTGTGCGAAACATGAGCGGAAGCAAAAAAGAACTGTTTATTATGAACTGGAATGGAAAAAACAAAGAACAAGTCTCTTTTCACCGCTCCACTGTGTTGTCCCCAAGCTGGTCTCAAAACGGAAATCACATTGCTTATACCTCTTTTTTATATAGAAAAAGCACGAAAAAAAGAAGCGCTTCCCTGATTTTATATGACCGTTTGAACAAGAGCCGGCGGATTATTTCCAAAAAAGCCGGAGCGCACCTGGGGTCGCATTTTCTTCCTGACGGACAACATATTCTGCTTTCCCTTTTTCTTGGAAGGGGGTACATGGATATTGCCAAAATGTCATTGCAGGATGGTTCCATTGAACCCCTTACCTTTGGGCCAAATAACTCCATCAATGTGGAGCCGGTGGCGCATCCCAAAGGGAAACATATTTTATTTTCCTCTGACCGGGGAGGGAAAGTGATGATTTACTCCATGAACGACAAAGGGAAAAACATCCGACCCCTCACCTGGCACGGTTCATACAATTCCACACCTGACTATTCTCCGGATGGAAAACAAGTGGTGTTTTCCAGTCGGTCGGGCGGACGCTTCAACATTTTCATTATGAATTCAGACAGTTCCAACTTGCGCCAACTCACCAGTTTTAAAAAATCAAATAACAAATGGGCTGACAGCGAATCCCCCTCTTTTGCTCCGGATGGCCGGCATATTGTATTTACCAGCAACCGGACGGGAAAATATCAGCTTTATATTATGAATTTATTGAATTTTCGCACAACACGGATCACTATTGATACATATAATTATAAAAGTCCGAAGTGGTCTCCTTTATTAGAATGAAAGTATACTGATCGGGTTTGAGTTTTTCGATTTTTTAACTGTAAAAATGCAACACCGGAAGAGTATAAAAGCGTCCATTCCAATGAGGGAGCAATAATGGGAGGAAATAATATGAGCGAAAATAACAAAGCCTCTTTTAAAGGGCCTTTGGTGGTGGATCTGGATGGCTCCCTTATAAAAACAGAGCTTCCGTGGGAATCGTTTTTATCTGTTCTGATTAAACACCCTGTTGAATTATTCAATATTATAAAGAGAAAAATTAAAATAAAAGAAGAAGGCTATCTTAAGATAGAATTGGAAAAATGGGCGGAGCTTTCTTTAGAGAAGATGCCTTTTTCAAAAACATTTTTAAACTATCTGAAAGAAGAAAAAGAGCGGGGCCGGAAATTGATTTTATGTACGGGTTCCACACAGGCTTACGCGGAGAGGATACAGCAGATTACAGGGCTTTTTGATTCAGTTTACGGTTCCACACTGGGAAAAAACCTTGCAGGCAGGAAAAAGGCCATGTTTCTCGTTGGAAAATACGGAGAAAAACAATTTGATTACGCCGGCAACTCTTTCGCCGACCTTAAAGTAGCTCAACACGCCCGGCATTTTATTCTGGTGAACCCTTCTTTTCTGACTTTATTTTTTTCCAAAAAAATCAAAGTTTACCGCCGGTTTATGAAAAAAGAAATCAACCCCTCTTTTTTTGCTCATACCCTGGGTTTTCACTTGTGGTTTTTGAACTGCATTATGTTCATCCTGCTATTTTTAGTACCCTCCTACTTTGAGTATTTGTTTTTCGCTCTGGCTTTTTCCGTAGTGCACTTTAACTTTACGGCCACGACTTTTCATGTGTTCTTTAGTATGATCTATGCACAACAGGATAGAGAGAGCTTGCCTAAATCGACAAATAACTTATTTGCCACAGGGGATTTGAGCCTGCCATTCGGATTTTTTCTCTTTTGTTCCTGTTTTTTTCTGTCCTTTATATCGCTTATTTACTTACTCTGGCGCCAGCCTTTAAGCCTCATTTCCTCCCTGCTTTATACCTTTTGTATTTACCTTCTGGTGCACAAGAAAATCAAAAATCTACAGATCTCTTCCGCCATCAGATACACTTTGACGGTTGTGGCGGTCTTATTACAGGGCTTGTTTATCGCCGGATGATCTGCTCTAATATTTATCAGTTGGCGGATTACAGGTAACGGTATAATAAGCCTGCGAATTAGCTTGCACGGATCGGATCGTCCCCAGCGGTGCTCACATCAGATACACTTCGCATTGGTTTGCACGGATCGTCCCCAGCGGTGCTCACATCAGATGCACTTCGCATTGGTTTGCACGGATCGTCCCCAGCGGTGCTCACATCAGATACATTTTGACGGCTGTAGTGGTCTTACTTACATGGCTTTTTATCGCTTGGATGATCTGCTCTAATATTTATCAGTTGGCGGATTACAGGTAACGGTATAATAAGCCTGCGAATTAGCTTGCACGGATCGGATCGACCACAGCGGTGCTCACATCAGATACACTTCGCATTGGTTTGCACGGATCGTCCCCAGCGGTGCTCACATCAGATACACTTCGCATTGGTTTGCACGGATCGTCCCCAGCGGTGCTCACATCAGATGCACTTCGCATTGGTTTGCACGGATCGTCCCCAGCGGTGCTCACATCAGATACATTCTGACGACTGTAGTGGTCTTACTTACATGGCTTTTTATCGCTTGGATGATCTGCTCTAATATTTATCAGTTGTCGGATTACAGGTAACGGTATAATACGCCTGCGAATTGCCTTCCACGGATCGACCACAGCGGTGCTCACATCAGATACACTTCGCATTGGTTTGCACGGATCGTCCCCAGCGGTGCTCAGTAATTACCGGCAGGACAAACGGCGGCCAGTATGTTAACTTTTTGAGATTATTTGATTTTCAGACTTTCACACTACAATCACCTGCCCGGCCTTTTGTTAAGAGTGAAAACCTTGATTAAAAAAAAGATTTTTTATACATAAGTCCGTATTTAAAGTAAAAAACATTTTAACTGTCTATTTTTTCTTCAGAATACATAATAATTGTATCATGATGAATTTCCTTTTACGCCGATTTTGCTGTTCGAAAATTCCTGAACGGAGATTTGAGTTTAAAATTTTTAGTCAAAGAGCTTCCGGCTCAGAAACCCTGTCGCCTTTTGTGAAACAAAAAGCTCCACAGGAAATTTCTCGGTTAAAAATGAAAATAATGACCTGGAATATGATTTTCCTTTTTTTGCCGGTTTTGTTTTTTTGCTCTGTTTTTTCGGTTCAACCGGTGTTCGCTCAGGAAAAAGATAAAAGATACAAAAGTCTTAAAACATTATTGGATGTCCTACACACTATTGAAACCTCCTATGTGCGTGAACTGCCCCCGGAACAGCTTATCCAAGGGGCGATCAAAGGAATGATAGGGGAATTGGATACCCATTCTCATTTTTTACCGACGGAGCAGTTAAAAACATTCAAGAAGCAATCCAAAGGGAGGTTTAGCGGCTTTGGTATGGAACTCGCCATAAGGAACAAAAAAATAATAATAATTTCTGTTTTGGAAAATTCCCCCGCCAGCAAAGCCGGCATCAAAAAAGGACACATTCTCTTACAAATCAATCAGCAAAAAACAGCTGACTTAAACAAAGCGGAAATATACAAGCTATTAAAAACCCGAAGAGGGCAAAAAATCAATATTACGCTTAAAGCTCCTAAATTAAACAAAATACGCCAAGTCCAACTACGATCGGAAATGATTTCCGTTCAATCCGTTTCACACAAAGATCTGGGGGATCAATCTCTGTACATAAGAATCAATCATTTTACAGAACGCACTTCAAGGGAAATACGAAAAATCATGGACACATATCAAAAAGAAAGCCATGGCAAAAATAACTCCGTTTGCAAAATGGAGCGACAGGCGGCAAAAGACAAATCAGAAAGAAGCCATGCGATTTCCAACCCGGAGGGAAAACAAAAAAGTGATCCTTTTTGCAAAAAAATAGCCAGTCTGATTTTGGACATCAGAAGCAACCCCGGCGGCCTATTTGAATCCGCCATAAAAGTGGCAGACCTTTTTATCGAAAGAGGCGACATTGTCCATATTAAAGGTCGGTTAAAGGAACATGAACAAAAATTCAAAGCTCATTCTCCCGGCACTTTACCTTACTTTCCCATGTTGGTTCTTATAGATTCCTACTCCGCCAGTTCAGCGGAGATATTGGCAGGCGCTTTAAAAGAAAACAAAAGGGCCTTGCTATTGGGGAGAAAAAGCTGGGGCAAAGGTTCTGTGCAGTCTTTAATTCCCGTAAACAATGGAAACGCTGTCAAGCTGACAGTGGCGCACTATTACACTCCAATGGGAAACTCTATCCATGAAAAGGGAGTTCAGCCTCATGTTGAATTAAAACAACCCGTGTTTTCTGACGAATCAAAAGACCTTCTGCTTACCGGCCCGGAGGACACGGATTTTCAACAAGCTCTTTCCTTTCTTAAAATGTTCAAACATTTTATGCCAACCCGTTTTAGCGATTTTGCTCCGCCAGGCGCGGCAAAAAGGGAAAATACAGATCAAAAATCTGAAAAATAAACTCCTGTATGATTTAATTTTGTCTCAAATGGACCATTTGACCTTTGATTTTTTTTATCAGCCTGCTTTCCACCTGGCGTATAGCTTCCCTTGTGACAGAGAATTGTTGACCGATCTCATGTAAAGTCAGAGGGCTATCGGAAAGCAGACGTTTATCCAAGATGACAAGTTCTTTGGTATTCAAACCAGGTCGAAGCTTTTCAATGCCTTTCCTAAGCATTTTTTCCTCTTGAAAGCCGCTTATTTTCTCGTCGATTGAATATTCCTCTGTATGAAACTGAGTTTCCAATAAAGAGGAGGAGTTGTTTTTTGAAACCGGCTGATCCAAACTCAAATCCCGCGCTTTCAGCCTTTCCCTCATGGCCTGCATTTCCTGTTCCTTAAAACCGGAATAGGGCAGAAGCTGTTTGCTCTCCTGATAAGGCAGTTGATTCAACTGCTCCTGTTGTTTTCTCAAAAGATAGAACAATTTTTTTTGTTTGGCGTTAGTGCCAATACGCACCAGAGAATACTGACGCAAAAGGTACTCCTGAATATAGCCTCTGATCCACCAGACAGAATAAGTAATCAACCGCACGCCTTTATAAGGGTTAAACTCCTTAATGGCATGAAGAAGCCCGATATTGCCTTCTTGAATCAAGTCAATTAATCGAGCGCCAAAGCGAGTGTATTCAGCGGCTATTTTAACCACAAACCGCAGATTGGCCTGAGCCAGAGCCTGAGCCACGCGAGGATCTTTGCTCTCATAAAATTCCCGGCTTAATTTTTCTTCCTCCTCTTTGCTTAACACGGAAAATTTACTTATTTCTCTCATGTATAATTGCACGGGATCACCCGGAACAGGAACTCGGGAGGAAATACACTCCACCTTATAAGCATCTTTTTTTTTCTTCACTCTTTTTTTCATAGTGCATCAGTATAAAATAACTTTATAGGAAATTTCAAACAAAACCGAATAATTCAATTTTCTCTGCCTCATTGATTTTTTGATTTTCCATAACAAAAAATATCTGTCTATCATAAAAATCCGATTTTGATATATTTTTTATTATATATTACACTTTTATATCCGATATTTCTTACTGTACGGCATTTCAACTCTTTCCGGGGAACATTATGAAGAAAAAGATATTTTTCCTTTGTTTGATCTCTTTTTTATATGCTTGTGCTCCTTTGAACGAAGATGACAAGCCTAAACGCAGATCGGATGACAGGGAAGGGGATGTGAAATTGCCGGATGAAACACTATTGGAAGGCCTATCCTGGTATGAACTGCTGAAAAACTGTAACCCGGATGTAGATGTACCTAGCAACACTATTGATTTAGGGTTGGGTATTTTTAATTTGCAAGACAAGTATCCGCCAGGCTTGATAAGAAAATGTTTGGAAAAAAAATTATCAGACACTCATAATACAATTTGCGAGGCGCGGGTAAAGCTGGAGAGAAAAAGGGAAAAGGCGCGCACCGAAAATGACAAAGCTCGTGTGGAAAACTCCATCATCAAACTAGACACACTTCAATTCAAATGGAACCAACGACTGTATGACCTGGCTTTGAAACTGGATGATGAACTTATAAAACAAGAAAACAAACAGAATAGCAAAAACTTGTTTGGCAGGGTTATTAATTTCTTTAGAGAAGAGGAAACCGAAGCTCTGCGGGATATTTTGGACATAGAATCGTACAGCACATGCCACAACTACAACGAAAATAATAAAGACAACACTAATTAACATACCCGGTACTTTGTCACTCACTCTTTACTTATGATAATTTTGGGGAACGGTTTTTCTCAGTTACATGTTTAATTGCAGGTAAAGATACGATTGAGTATAAAGGTGAGAAAACAAAGGAGGAATTATGGGAACAGTATTACATCCAAGCGCCAGCACAACGCCGGCAGTCCGTAAAAAAATACAAGATAGTAAGGAGAGCTTAAAGAAACTAGCCAAAAGATACGGTATTACTGTAAGCACCATATTGAAATGGAAGAAAAGAGACTTTGTTCATACTGCTCCTAGAGGGGAGAATAGAAGACATTCTACCGTTTTGAGCAGACAAGAAGAAGCTTTAATTGTGGCTTTCCGAAAACATACTCTTCTTCATATAGACGATTGTTTATACTCCTTCTTGAACAGCAGAAAGGTTTTTTGCTTCTATAAGGATTGTCCCATAAAAATGCCTTAATATAAGGGTTTTTAGAGCTAAATATTTCTGAAATATAGCCGATATTATGTCTAGCATTATATTTTTTCTTGAATTTATGGTGTTTTATACGATATAAAGAGGTAGGAACTGCCCCTGCTTATTGGGTAGGGTGCAAGGCTGTAGCTTTTGCTACAGCCTTTGCTTTTTTTAGGACTTTCTTTTGAAAACAATTGTTTACATAGATGGGTTTAATCTTTACTATGGGTGTCTCAAAGGCTCTCCTTATAAATGGCTTAATTTGTTAGAGCTATCAAAGTTTTTATTGCCCAAGCATAAAATCTTAAAAATTAAGTATTTTACTGCTAAAGTTTCACCTCAACCTTATAATTTAGACTGTCATAAACGGCAATATACTTATATTCGCGCTCTTCAATCTCTGGATTGTTGTGAAATTTATTATGGCTTTTATTTGTCAAATATTAAAAAAGCTCCACTTGCTAAACCAATTAACAAGAAAAAGTTTATAGATATTATTCATACTGAAGAGAAAGGATCGGATGTCAATCTGGCTACTCATTTACTGTTGGATGGTTTTAAAAATAGATATGATTCTGCTGTAGTGGTTTCCAATGATTCAGATCTTACCACAACAATTCAAGCTGTAAAAAATGAACTGAAGAAAAATATCGGTGTTATTTCTCCTTATCAAAGACCAGCAAGAGCTTTACAAAATAAAGCCACTTTTTACAAAAAAATCAGGACAGGTGTTTTGCAAGCTTCTCAGTTTCCACCTACTATTAATCTTAAAGATGGAAAAATCATACATAAACCATCCAGTTGGTAAATTTCAAATTAGTCCTATACTGAACAGAAAATATAAGGGATTTTTTGATTTTGAAGAGTTGTGAGTGGTTATCCAAAGGAAGCAGAAACACATATTTGTTGGATTTCTTAATTATTTTAGGTTCATGACTATTTAAGCCTAACCAGATAGGTATTAAATAGTTGAGATGGCAAGGAAAAACAAGTATTTTATTCGTTCCCGCCTTTCTGAGAAGAAATTCAGGGAAATTATCAAGCTATTTTCAGCCGATTTAACAGCCTCTCAAATAGCTTTTCTAACACAAGCAAACAGAAATACGATCAATAAATTTTTAAAAAACATAAGGATTAGAATTGCTGAAATTTGTGAAAAAGAAAGTCCATTTGAAAAAGGAGAGATAGAAATAGATGAGAGTTATTTTGGAGCTAGAAGAGTTTAGAGGAAAAGACAGAGCTTTAAGAGTATTTTTTATCTCATACGCTGAGACATTTTACAGAACTAAAGAATAGCATGAGTTTTATAACAAAAGGCTATAGGATAAACTATAATCTATTTAAGATACAAAAAAACAACTATGATAAAACACTCTGACTTGACCTTTATCACAAACGAGAAAGATCAAAATCTTTTAGAAAGATTTAAAGTTTTGATCAAGGATACAGAATTATTTGATGTCTTAGTAGGTTATTTTTTATACAAGAAGAAGGCAAACGCGCTTATCTTGTTTTTCATAATAGCACTTTAATTGAAATGTCAAATAAAAAGCCGCAAACTAAAAAGGAGTTATTGCGGATCAATGGAGTAGGTCATAAAAAATTAGAAAGTTATGGAGAGCCTTTTTTAGCTGTTATTAGAGACTACATCAATTCAAAAAAAGCTAAATGATTCTAATGTTAAAAGCTAGGGATTACAGGCATAAAGAAAACCATCTTTAAGACTCTGGAATTTTAGAAAATGCCAGATTATGTTTTAATAAAATTCCTTAAGCAAATGGATTGGTTTGATGCTGAAATAGGATAGACTCCTTTACAGCTGGCAAGTTATAATAGATATTGCTCATTTTGTCGCTCCTTCTTTATTTGTGATAATTTTGGGGAACGGTTTTTACAGTTTTTGTCAGTTACATATTGCTCATTTTTATGATAATTTTGGGGAACGGTTTTCGTCAGTTACGTATTGCTTATTTTGCCGCTCACTCTTTTTTGTGACAATTTTTTGCAGTCTGAAACACAGGCTGTGCAGTTGAATCATTTACCTTGTTTGACTTTTGCATTTATTCCAGCTACATTGCCCTCTATTAAAAACAATTACACTGAGATGAGGGGATTTTGCAGTTTTTACAACAGGACAACATGGACAAGACGAACAAGATAAGCAAGACGAACAAGACGAACAAGACGAACAAGATAAGCAAGACGAACAAGACGAACAAGACGAACAAGAAGGAAGACAGCATCTCCAAAGCACCGGAAAAACAAATACAGCAAATGTAAATTTGGAACTTTCAAATCGCACAAGATGAAGACAACACTATGAAGCAAAAAGAGTTTATCACGGAATTAAAGCGCAGTCATTACTGTGGAGAACTGCGGACCTCCCACACGGGCTGTGAAGTGGTTCTTATGGGATGGATCAAAAAAATAAGAGACCACGGTGGACTGCTCTTCATGGATTTAAGGGATAAAACCGGCTACACACAGGTGGTGCTGAACCCGAAGAAAAAGGGGCTGAAACAGGTTTCCTCTTTCGGTCTGGAAAGTGTAGTGGCAGTTCAGGGAAAAGCATGTTTACGACCCAAGGAGATGGTGAGGAAGACTCAAACAGGGGAAATGGAGGTGACAGCCGATCGCTGTGAACTGCTTTCCCGCGCAGACACTCCCCCTTTTTTAGTAAACGATAAAAATGTATCTGAAAATCTCAGTTTGAAATACCGTTACCTGGATCTAAGATCACAGCGCCTGCAAAAAAATATTCAACTGGCCCATGAAGTATATCAGGAAGTGCGCAAAGAATTATGCCAAATGAATTTTGTGGAAATTAACACTCCCATTTTATACAAAACCACGCCGGAAGGAGCCAGAGATTATCTGGTACCCTCCCGTTTGCACCCTGGATCTTTTTATGCTCTGGTTCAAAGCCCTCAAACTCTAAAACAGCTTTTAATGATAGCCGGGGTGGATCGCTACTTTCAACTGGCCCGCTGTTTTCGGGACGAAGATCTGCGCTCCGACCGACAACCGGAATTCACACAAATTGACATGGAGATGAGTTTCGTAAATGAAGAAGATATTTTACAAGTCAACACAAGCTTGCTGAAAAAACTGTGGAAAAAATTTAAAAATCAAAACATAGAAAATATTCCCTCTTTGTCTTACGCAAAAGCGATGGATGAATACGGAACCGACCGGCCGGACTTAAGAAACCCTTTGCGGTTAAAAGACATAACTCATATTGTGACCCATTCCGGCTTTCCCTTATTTAAACAAACTTTGGAAAGAAAGGGGGTAATCAAAGCCCTGGCTCTTCCTGAACGAGGGCGCTTCAGCAACAGTCGCCTTAAAAAGCTCACAAAGGAAATAAAAAAACAGGGCTTGGGAGGCTTGCTTTGGATAAAATCCTCTTCAATGGGTGTGTTGCAGTCCCCGGCGGAAAAAGCAATTAAGGCCGATATTTTACAGCAAATTTATGAAACGGCGGGAGGAGAAAAAAACAGCATTGTGTTTATACTGGCCGGTTTAAAGCAAGAGCTTTATCTTCCTTCCAACTTCCTCATCCGCACACTAGGAAAAGAAGAAGAGCTGATTCAGGACAAACTGGATCAATTTGTATGGATAAAAGATTTTCCTCTTTTGGAATATGACAGTAAAAACCAAAGATGGAAAGCCTGCCATCATCCTTTTACCGCTCCTTTGGATGAAGATTTGAGTCTGCTCCTGGAACAAAAACTGGATGGTCGGCCGGTGCGAGCAAAAGCTTATGATCTGGTCTGCAACGGCCAGGAACTGGCGGGCGGCAGTGTGCGTATCCACGAAAGAAAAACACAGGAGGCTTTATTCAAAGCGCTCTCCCTGAGTCAGGACGAGCAACAAAAAAAGTTTGGCTTCTTTCTGGAAGCTCTTCGCTACGGCACCCCCCCTCACGGCGGAATTGCCTGGGGTTTGGACAGATTGCTAATGCTTTTAAGCGGAAATGACAATATCAGGGATGTGATTGCCTTCCCCAAAACCACCAGCGGTTTGTGCTTAATGTCTTCCGCCCCTTCCCCCCCCGACAGAGACCAGCTTTTGGAACTGGGTATTCAGTTGACAAAAAAAGACTCCGGTTTAGACAAGTGAGCAAAAAGCGCTTCAAATAAAAAGCCTGTTTTCTCCACCCCTGAAAGCTGATAAACACCCATGAGCTTCCTTTCACCAATATGGCGGCCCAGCACAATCAGATACTCTATACCAAGAACTATCATCTGTCTGACAGTGTGCGTGTCCCATGAAGGCGCTCCCATCTGCACCAGCATTTCCAGACGCCACAAAGCCTGTTTATGGTCCCTGGCATGGATAGTGCCCAAACTGCCTTTGTGTCCTGTAGCCAAAGCCATGAGCAAGTCCTTGGCCTCCGTTCCTCTGGCCTCTCCCATGATAATTCTGTCCGGCCTCATGCGCAGGCTTTGCCTAACCAGTTCATTCTGATCCACATTGAGCAAGGTGTCCGGACTGTTGCTGTTGGAGCGCGTAAGAAGTTTCGTGCTGAAAATGTTGGGCAGAAGCAATTCACTGCTGTCTTCGACAGTGACAATCCTTTCGTTCGAGGGAACACACTGAAGACAGGCGTTCAGCACGGATGTTTTTCCCGAACTGGTTGGACCCACAATCAAAATATTTCTTTTTTCCTGAATCAGCTTTTCAATTAAAGCTATGGCTTTCGACGGCGCCCATCCCTGATCCTCAAGCCGAGAAAAAGTCCAGGGATCTTTAGGATGTCTTCTGAAACTCAAATGAAAATCCACATTCACTACGGGCTGTCTGATGATATGAATCCGCCAACCTCGCCAATTCCCATCGGCAAAAGGCTGTTTTAAACTCAACACCACCTTTGTTTCCTCCAGAATGCGGTGGACAAAATTATAAAAGGTCAGTTCTGACAAAAAAGAATCTTGCAAAGCACAAAGCTTACCTTTTTCTTCGTAAAATATATGATCCTTTCCATTAATAATAATTTCCGAAATATCTTTATTTTGCATAAGAGTTTCAACAGGGCCCATGCCAAAAATTTCACCGGCCAGACGGGGGTAATATTGTGGAGGAGACAGGGTTTTCAGTTTTTTCTTCATGTTATGGGGGCAGAACCCGTTTTCCTGATACGGAAGGGAGTCGTCACGGGAATCATTCATCCGCGTTAACTCCTGAAGACTTTTGAAAACACGGGAAAAGACAGACTGCAAAGTCTCTTTTTCCTCTGCCTGCGCTTGTGGTTCCCGGGATAGACTGTTTTTACTCATTTCACACCCTCTATTTTATTTTTGCTTTAATAAATTGGCGGTAATAAATATATTCAATCGTGTGTGTTCTTTCACTTTTCCCTTAAAAGAAAGGAAAGGCCCGACCAGAGGCAGACGAAAAATCTCCATCGGGGAAGAGTGACTTTTCCCTTTTTGCCGGCGAATCAATTTGGAAAGCAGAAGACTTTGTCCGCTCGACATGGTCACAGAGGTATGAATATGGCTGTTCTTAATTGAAGGGGCGGAGCGGGCCGAATGGGAATGGTCCACTTCGGAAATCTCCGCACGGGTATCAATATGTATCTTGCCTCTTCGATCCGCCTGAGCTGTGAAATTCAACTGCACTCCATAAGGTTTCCATTTAATGCCTTGAGCACCGCTTTCGGGATTGAAATGAGGAACAGGCACTTCCCCTCCGGAGCGAAACCGGGATTGTTTGCCGCTTTCACTCAGTAATGTCGCCGTAGAAAAAATCCTTGCCCGCCCTTTGCTCTCCATTGTCTGAAGCTCAGAAAGCATCTCACTGAAAATACGGCCGTCCAACAGGCGGTTTATGATTTTTCCACCGTAATCAATATGCGCCTGAAAAGAGTGGCTGGCATGGCTTTCCACAAGCAGAATTTTCAGTTCAATCAGAGGAAGAACAAGCAAAAGGGAGGGATCCTGCTTTACCGCAATGCCAAAGCGCTTTAGTCGCGTCTGATACAAATTGGTCAGGGACTTGTCCTCCGGGACAAGGGCGGTTACGGGTCTTCCCCATAATAAAACAGGAGGGGGAATAAAATCACTGGAAATTTTTTCCTGAATATGCGCCTCTAATATGTTTTGAATGGCGGCCTCTACCCTCGCTGAAAAAACCCAGTCGAAGTTTAATTCCTGAGCCAGCCGCGAAAAATCCACAAAATCTTTTACCCTGTAGAGTGTTCCCTGAATGTGAATTTTATTTTTTACAAATTCCGCGTTCAAACCCATTCGATTGGACAAAAATTCATTCACGGCAATAAGATGGTTCTTTTTTTCCCTGCTGAGAACCTGGATAAGATAAAGACGGGAGCCGGCATTCAGCAACACTTCCCCTTCCTTTCGAGCCTGAATACTTAAAGATGCCCTTTTATCCTGAACCGACACGATCCCTGGTTTGCTCAACCATATTTTTTCAAAAGAGGGGCTGAGAATATCTGTACTTTCCCCTTTTTCCAGTAAAAGAACCTGTTTGCTTTCCGGTTCTTTTGACTCCATCGCTATTGCACGCACTGAAACGCAGAAAAATGAATGGAAGCAGTAAACACAGATATATAAAAAAAACAGACAAAAATATTGCATTATATATGCTTTAGCAATTTTCATGCCATTTTTTAGACTTTGTGTGTTAATCTTGTGAAGAGGCTTTTGTCCTGATAAACTTTTTCCAATGAAAAAAAAAAATATTGCAATATACTCGATTTACCGGTGGAAAGCGCCGGTTTTTCAGTTTCTTTCCAATAAAAAACATCTGATATTTATCCTGATTGGAGCTTACTGCCTTGCGGACCTGATAATCATCAGCCTGCTTCCCCTCTTTTTACCTGGTAAAATATTCCCCAGCTCCCCTGTACTCAAATCATCACAAAAAATGATCTCTTTTTCGGAATATACGCCTATATTGGATTTTAATATTTTCCATAACGCGGCTATCCCCGCCTCTCTTTCCACCGTAAAGGAAAGAGTGAAAGAAGACACTTCGCCTCAGTTGTCCCTCCTGCCTCTCCAACTCAATGGCACTATTGTTTATAGCAACCCCCTCTACTCCATCGCTAACATTACAGTAAAAAACAAAACTACCTCTGAATCCTATCAGGTGGATGACACTGTGGATTCTCTGGCTCAAATCACACAAATAGATTCCGAAAGAGTTTATTTAATTAATCTCAACAGTAACAGAACGGAATACATAGAAATGCGCAATATGCACAATATTCGTCTGGATTTCGAACAGACTTCTCCATTCAAAAAATCAAACAACATGAACACAGTAAGTGGAACAATAAGGAAAACCGGGAATTTTCAGTTTCAAGTCAATCGCTCTGATGTTAATAAGCATTTACGCTCCCTGCCCAGTATTCTGCGGGAGGCCAAAGTGGTTGCCCATTCAGAAAACGGAAAAATAATTGGTTTTCGCTTCAAATACATTAAACCGGGCAGTATATATGAGGAATTGGGCTTTAAAGTATCTGACATAATTACATCCGTTGAAGGGGAACCCGTCCGCTCCCAGCTTCACGCTGCCGAGCTGTTCCAAAGATTCAAAAATCGCACACAGGTGGATATAATGGTTAAAAGAGAAGGGAAAAACATTCCTTTTTCCTGGTCTGTCCAGGAAGATGTTTCAATAGAGGAACCACCCAAAAGCCAGTATTACTGAATACAGCTTTACAACTCGAACAGCAAGGACGCTTATAAAAATGCAATATATCATTCTCGCCATTTTCGCTTTTTTCGCAACAGGAGCCTACGGTCTGCAAAACCAAAACATTCCTACCTCTTTGGAATCGCCTCAATTTATCGGGACACAAACCGGCGTGGAGATATCCAATGCAAAACCGGAAGATATTACTCCTAAAAATTATCCGAATATTATTAAAAGCTTTGTCTTCCCCAACGCGCAATTAAAAGATGTCATAAAAGCAATGAGTACGGATTTAAACATTAATATCATTATGGACCCCGCCATTGGTAATCAGAAAATCAGCATTATCTCCTATTCCCCTATCACGGTCGCTGAAGCTTATCAGGCTTTTTTGTCCGCGCTCGCCATTCATAACCTGACAGTGATCCGAAGCGGTTCCTTTCTTAAAGTGGTCAATACGGAGACTGCTTTAAAAAGCAACTTAAGGGTGTACAAGGGAAACAAAGCTATTAATACCGACCAGTTTCTTACCAGCATCATCAAGTTAAAACACATTGACGCCTCCTCTTTGGAGGCAAAAATAAAACCTTTTATTGACGCAAAAGCGGTCAAATCATTAATTTTTTATCCTCCTTCCAACGCGGTGATTATCTCAGACTATGGCTCTAATGTGGAAAAACTCAGAAGAATCATTCGCAGTCTGGATGTCCCAAGCCAGGATTTTGTTTTCAAGGTCTTTCCTATCAAACACGCACGGGCATCCGCACTGACAAAAATTATTAACAACCTGTTGCCAAAGGGAAAAAGCCCTTCCATTTATTCCTACCGAAGAAGCTCTGCCCAGCAATCATCTTACAATACCAAGGGATTTGTTAATATCAACTCTCTCACCTCCGATGAGAGAACCAACTCCATCATTGCAATGGGAAATCAGGCTGGCATCAACAAGGTAAAGGAACTGATACAGCAGTTGGACTATCACACAGATCCGGAACTGGCTGGGGGCATTTATGTTTACAAAGTCAAATACGGTACAGCGGAAGAACTAGCGACCACTTTAAATTCTCTTATTGGCGCATCCTCCTCCTCAAAAAGAAAAGACAAAAGCAGTCTCCCCCAAATGGCTAATGTGTCCGGCAGCCGCGCATCTCTTTCAAAGGATCTGCAAAATACCAACACGGCACTGGCCTTTCAGGATGTGAGAATCATAGCGGAAAAAAACACAAACAGCCTTTTAATTGTATCCAACAAATATAATTATGAGGAAATCCTGGGCATTTTAAAAGAAGTGGATATTTCCAGAAATCAAGTGTTCGTGAAATCCATTATCATGGAGTTGAGTACGGAAAAAAGCAGTGATTGGCAAATAGCCAACTATTTCTTCCCGGAAAAAAGCGGAGGGTTGGGACGTGTCGGTTATGGCCTCAAATCATTGGAGGATATAGGCTCCACTGAGGGAGCCACTTTATTTTTCCCTTTGTCTCTTTTTTTCAAGAATCAAATTATCGGCGGTACGACGGACATTAGCGACTTAGTGAAAACAACAAATCCTGGTTTAAACAGAACAATAACAGTGCCTTCTTTATCCTCCTTCATAAAATTTTTACAAAAAACCGTGGGCGCCAACATTCTTTCCACTCCTCAAGTAATGGCTTTGGATCACAAGAAAGCCTCTGTCTCCATAACAGAAAAAATCCCCGTCGTAGGGGAAAGAGCTACCCAAACAAGCCTGGCCAACCAATTCAACACTTCCTACCAGGATAAGGATATTGAAACATCTTTGACTTTTACCCCTCATATCAATCCGAATGTAAACTCCATCCGGCTGGAGATTGAACAGAAAATTGACAGCCTCCTGCCTGTCGCGAGTGTGCCGGAGGAATTAAAAAGCACCAGCGTCGCCACGAGAAAACGACAAATTACAACTGTCATTACCCTAAAAGACCGGGAAACCGCTGTCTTGGGGGGCTTAATAAAAGAGACCAATACCAACACCAAAGCGAAGATCCCGATTTTGGGTGATCTTCCTATCTTAGGATGGTTATTTAGAAACTCCGAAACAGAGAAAAAACAATCTAATTTAATTGTGTTTATTACACCTCATATTATCCGTTCAGCAGAAGAGCATAAAACCATTTTAAGCGATAAGCTGAAAGAAAGAATGAGTTTCATACGCAGATTTACCGGCAACGAAGATCCTTATAAAGAGCAAACGGAAAAAATGATAAACAAGAGCGGCTCAGTAAATGATCCTGCCATTCAACAACCAGCCCCTGATTGGAACGACACAAGAGAAAGTAATGATATGTCCGCGAAAGAGAATAACAATCAACCGGAAAAAGACGAATACTATTATGATGAGGATGAAATAGAAATAATGCCGGTAGAGGAAGAGGCGGTTCAGGAAGAGGACAGCGTGCCTTCAACAGAAGCAGTACCCTCAGATGAAATAGAAATAATGCCGGTAGAGGAAGAGGCGGTTCAGGAAGAGGACAGCGTGCCTTCAACAGAAGCAGTACCCTCAGTGGAAGATACAACTTCATTAGACAACACACCTGAGGATGAAGAGGGTATGGGAGACATGAGAGACATGAGAGACATGAGAGACACAGAAGACATGAGAGACACAGAGGATATGAGAGACACAGAGGAGGATATGAGAGACACAGAAGATATGAGAGACACAGAAGACATGAGAGACACAGAGGATATAAGAGACACAGAAATCGAGTCTTCCATACCCGATAACACCTCCTCTTCATATTCGGATTCACAAGATACCTTTCCAGCAGAATAAAGGGTACAGGGAAGAAGTGAAAAAATTACACTCCCGAATACAGAAAAATAAAAAAAAAATACATAAAAATCTTCAAATGGCGTGGTTGAGATAATAAAGGGATTTTTCACTTTATCCATTCCAGCAGAATAAAGGGTACAGGGAAGAAGTGAAAAAATTACACTCCCGAATACAGAAAAATAAAAAAAAAATACATAAAAATCTTCAAATGGTGTGGTTGAGATAATAAAGGGATTTTTCACTTTATCCATATTACCGGTTGCGTAAAGCCATAAAATTCAGTTAGAATACTGCAATCATCACTTTCAAAAAGGAGTCTAATTATGAGAAATACACTGATCCGATTTGGTGTGTCCGTCTGTCATGGTTCAGCACTAAGAAAACAGAACTATCAAAGCACCGGAAAAATAAAAACAGAGCGGTTTAATTTACTGATTCCTTTTTCAATAATCATACTCAGTCTGCTTAATATCTCCTGTGTACATAAACACAAACACATAAAAAAAGAGAGCATGGCGCTTATTTCCCCCGTAAATAACAGTAAAGTGCAAGGCTGGGTTCGCTTAAAAAAAATAGATTACGGTCAGACGTTGGTAACGGCTGAAATTAAAGGACTAGCACCCAATAAAAAACACGGATTCCATATTCACCAGTACGGGGATTGCAGAGAAAACGGCAAACACGCGGGCGGCCATTTCAATCCTTATGATAATAAACATGGTTCCCTCTACTCCGAGGAAAAGCACGAAGGTGACTTAGGCAATTTAAAATCTAATAACGACGGAGTCGCCGTTTATAAAAAAGTTATGGATATATGTGTATATACTGCTAGTGGACGCTCTGTCATCATCCATGCCAATGCAGATGATTTAATTTCCCAGCCTTCAGGCAACTCAGGCCCTTATATCGGCTGTGGGATTTTGGGATACACACGCCCGGCAGGCCCCCAAAAAAAAATTATAATCAAAAAAATCGGAAAGTTCCAGTTTCAAGTCGACCGCTCCCAGATTGACCAATATATTTACTCCATCCATCATACTTTACAGGAAATCAAGATGGAGCCTTATAAGGAAAAAGGAAAAATAATTGGTTTTCGCTTCAAACATATCAAATCAGGCAGTATATACGAACGATTGGGCTTTAAGGAGTCCGACACGATCATGTCAATTAATGGTGAACAACCCAACTCCTCACTTCATTTAGCCAAATTGCTTAAACAATCCAAAACCCGTTCCAAATTGGATATGACAATTAAAAGAGAGGAAAAGGAGATCGTTTTTTCCTGGTCTGTTAAAGAGGATATTTCAGTAAAAATAAAACCCTCATCTGAACAAACCGGTAAGTCCAAAGAAAAAACAGAAAACAAACCGGCTAAAACAGAGAAAATGAAGGACAAACCAACAGAGAAAATGAAGGACAAACAAAAAGACAAAGATAAAAAACTCTCAGTAAAACCGGCTAAAACAGAGAAAATGAAGGACAAACCAACAGAGAAAATGAAGGACAAACAAAAAGACAAAGATAAAAAACTCTCAGTAAAAACGGCTAAAACAGAGAAAATGAAAGACAAACCAGCAGAAAAAATGAAAGACAAACAAAAGGACAAAGATAAAAAACTCTCAGTAAAAACGGCTAAAACAGAGAAAATGAAAGACAAACCAACAGAGAAAATGAAAGACAAACCAGCAGAGAAAATGAAAGACAAACCAGCAGAAAAAATGAAAGACAAACCAACAGAGCTACAAAAAGACAAATAAAAAGGACAAAGATAAAAAACTCTCAGTAAAAACAGCTAAAGACAGTAAAGACAAAAAAATGAATACATCGGAAAAAAAAGGCAATTAAACCAAAAAGGGATCCAGTTCATTTTTTCCAAAAAAATAAATCTCCTCTGCACAGGAAACACATGATAAAAGAAACATATTAATAACTAATTACGAGGTTTATGAAGGAGAACACAAAAAAAGCTTTTCTGTTTTTATTGTTTTGCTTATCAGGCACTTTGCTTTTGATATTCTTTTTTGAATCATCAAGAAATTATTTTAAAAAAGCTGAAGTCAGTTCAGAGATCAGAAAAAAGTTTAAAGAACAGTTAAAAACACTGCCGGAACCACCGTTTGAAAAAGTCCTGGGGCATAAAATTACAAAAGCGGAAGCTCAGTTGGGGCGAATGCTGTTTAACGACCCTGTGCTTTCCAGAAACAACGATGTGAGCTGTGCTACATGCCACTTAACCAATCACGGCTTTGCCGACGGCAATAGACTGAACTTTGGCGCTCTGGGAGCGGGAGGCCCCACAGGCCAAAATGTCGGAAAAAAATGGGGCTTGGGAAAATTATCTCTCAACCGTTTTTGCTCCGACGACAGCGCCGGGTTTCACTGCGACGACCCCATGTTCAGAAACACTCTTTCCACAATCAATGTCATTTACCGTGCTCAACCTCAGACAGATTCAGGCCTCTTATGGGACGGCCGATTTGGACGATTGGCTTTTCAGGCGCTGTTACCCATCCACACAAGGGAGGAAATGTGTGGAGTAAATCCCGTACCTGTTAAAAACAATCCTTTTAAAAAAGGGGGATTGTTATTTGACAGCCCGGTGACAGTCAAGCACTCCCATCTCTATAATCCTTCATCCGGAACACAGATTTTTACCTTTAACAGCCCTCCACAGTCCGTTCCCTCAGTGGAAAGCTTCAGACCCAATGATAATATTGTGTACCCGGCCAGAAATGAGTGTGTTGCCATTGCCGTAGCCAAAGTACGAAAAATCCCTTACTACCTGAGAAAATTCAAAAAAATATACAAATCCGAAATAACTGACATTTTGATCGGGAAAGCTTTAGCCGCTTTTGTCAGCACCCATATTGCCAACGACAGTCCTTATGATCGTTTTGTGGCCGGCCATGACGCCCTTTCTATCAAGCAGTTAAAGGGCCTGGCTATTTTTATGACCCCTATCGGGAAAACAGTCACTATAGACAACGAAAACCTGTCCGGAGCGGGATGTGCCTTTTGCCATGCCCCTCCTTTCTTTGGAGGCTCCGATTTTTACACTCTGGGTATCAAGGGGGATGACCGCAGTTCTTTATCCAAACCCGGCATTATTTTTGAAAATGGGGGATTTCCCATTAATGTCAACACCTCGCACGGCACTCTACCCTCCTGTCATATTTCCGAAGTGTCCGCCAGCACAACCAGTGCATCCCCCGACATAGGAAGAGCCATTGCCACCTCCAATGTAAAAGACTGTTTCAAGTTTCGCACGCCCGTATTAAGAAATGTGATTGAAACCTATCCTTATTTTCATCATGGAACGGAAACCGGATTAAATAATCTAGCAAAATACCCGCATCATTCCCTAACCGGCAAAAATTTTAAAGCCGTCAGCTTATACGCTTTACAACGAGCTATTGAGTATCATTTGAGAGGCCCCATAGACATAACAACAGTCACCGCCCTTCAACCGACGAAAGTGTTTTTTGATCCTTTTTTCCAAATAGACCCTTTGATTCCCTCTCTCTTAATGAAGTTTGGCCCTTTGGAAAGCTCCAATCACTATCCTGTAAACTTAAGTAAAATGCCTCTAAATTCCCTTGTGGATTTTGTGGCTTTTGGCCTGTATGACAAAAAAGCCGTCCGCAGAGGATATTTGAATAACCGCCTCAGCCATCCCCGCAGAGTGCCCAGCGGCTTTTTCCCTTCCATTACAAGGGATCATGGAACACAAACGGAACTGCCTCCACACGGGAAATTTCACTCTTTAAGAAGACAGATGAATTAAAAATGGCTTTTTTTTGGCAAACTCATTGCTGACATCATAAACACGACAATGTCTTTTATATCCCATACTTACAAGCCATCATAAGTTTTAAAACTATTTTTATAACAATAAATAACGCGATTTTAATTAAAAAATGTATGTAAACAGGATGTTTCCTGGAACTTAAGGAACAGCGGCGGGAGAACATGAGTGCAGTATATCCGATATTGGAAATAACGAAAACGGAGGCTGGTTGATTATTTATGCCAAGGCCAAAAGAGAATCAGAACCGGAAAAAAGTTCAGAAATAAACCTCTTCAGTCCACCATTAACCTAAACTAAGGTTCTATATGTTATATTAAGAACACAAAATCAGATTACACATCGCTATATTTTGTTTTTTCCAAAGTGGACGGGGAGTTATATTAAGAACACAAAATCAGATTACACTTTGCAGGTGTCGATATTATCAAAATCACTGCACAAGTTTTTTATCTCCCGGATATTCAGATTATACTTACTCTTTGTTTTTTTAGGACCACAGTGCACAATTAAATAATTATCAGAACAGTAATCACCTTTATTAAGCTGTTTCTTATACACTCTCTGAAGCGTCTGTGTATAATATGAACAATCAGAAGGGCAGTTTTTCCATTCTAAAGCCTTATTGGACAGTAATAAACTCTTCGATAAATCATTAAAATCATCCAGGGAAGCACAAGTTGATTGACTGGACCGAACTCCTCCCTTACTGTCAATTTCAGAACAGGACGGCGTGAGGTCTTTTTTACATTCGTCGTAGGCATCTGTATGTAAATCTTCTGTGCCGCACCTTAAACTCAACCTGTCTTTATATGTATAATCTGTTTCTTCACACATAATAAATTTACCTTTATATTTGCGCACCTTGAAAAAAAGAGGTTTTTTTAATTGAGGATAGGTAACATAATCCACTCGAATGTTTGAAGTGTCTCCGCTTTTTGCGTTTCCTTCTTTGTTCTTTTCCATTTTGTCGGAAGATTTAAAATCAATGCTTTTATATTTGGCACAGCTGTTTTTTTTCACTTCAAAAGGATAAGAGGTAATCTTGACAGTATAGTCCTTCAGCGCCGCCTCCTGGTATTCTTTATGCATCTTTTCAATTTCGTCTGTTAAACTTCGATTAAAAAAAGAAAGAGAGGCTGTAAGCCGCACGGCATCATTGGGATTTTTGCCACTTGCAAAAGGATTAATATTACTGATTCTTTTCAACAAACCCGTCTGAACAGCTTCGCGCAAATCAGGAGTAATACAAGCTATCTTTTGCATCTCGGCAATAAGAGGACTTGAACCCGGACAGATAGAGCGCGCAGCCAGGGCGTCATGTACAGGAACCATAAACAAAACAAACAAGCCTATTTGCGGTTTGAACAACAGTTTAACAACATAAGTAAAGAAAACAGAAAAGCGTAAAATATTTACTGTCTTCCTAACAACATTCCAAACAGCGCCATGTAACTCTGTTGTGTTATGTTGTACAACCTGAAACATCATTGACACTTTATACCTTATGCCATGGATAGCTTTTTTCTGAGTTAGTTGTGCAACCTGAAAAATCATTGACATTTTATACCTTCATGCCATGGATAGCTTTTTTCTGAGTTAGTTGTGCAACCTGAAAAATCATTGACATTTTATACCTATATCTCTACATGCTGTCATCCGAAAATTATCAATTATGTTGTCTGTTTGTTTATGTCTTTTTCTGTTTGTGTGTTTATATAATGGCATAATTGGTCCGATTTTAGCAGTGTTGAATTTCCTTAAGTATTAAATATAAATGTATAATGAATTATTGTAAATTTTTTTTAAAAAAGGTCCGTATAAAAAAATGACAATATCACGCTTTTTACCCACTTTCCAAAAACAAAGCCGCTCAAAGGCTTTTGACCCCGGCGGCACATAACCGCCGATGGGCGCGTCACTGCGATTAAAATCTTAAAATACACATTCTGTAGCTTTTGACCCCGGCGGCACATAACCAACCGCCGATGGCTTATATAATCACTGCCGATGGGCGCGTCACTGCGATTAAAATCTTAAAATACACATTCTGTAGCTTTTGACCCCGGCGGCACATAACCAACCGCCGATGGCGTATATGATCACTGCCGATGGGCGCGTCACTGCGATTAAAATCTTAAAATACACATTCTGTAGCTTTTGACCCCGGCGGCACATAACCAACCGCCGATGGCGTATATGATCACTGCCGATGGGCATGTCACTGCGATTAAAATCTTAAAATACACATTCTGTTTTTCATATTTCCCATATCCAAGCTCACCGGCCAGAGAGGTGTGTAAGTGAAATAGGGATCACACACAAAAGGCCGGATCAATTAAAAATCACTTTTTTCAGCTTACTGACAACAAAATTTACAATTATTAAAGATGTAATAATCCTGTTCGTGGTCCTGTTTTGCCGGATATGCGCTTTACAGAAAACAGCCTTTTGTCTTAAAATGGAATTACGAAAAATAAAAACTTTTCAATGGGATATGAAAAATGCCAAAAGTAATATATCCGATTTTTTTCATCGGTTTTTTATTGATTTACACAGGTAAAGCTCCGGCCAAAGACAACTCCACTTGCAAAAAACCAGACATAACAGATAAGGACAAAACCACATTTTGTTTTTTTTCTTTAAACAACCCAGAAGAAAGTCCCGAATTTAAAAAAAAGTACGGTAACAATCAAATCCCAGGAGTGGAAGTAGAAGAATTTTATTACGATAAATGCCAGGAATGCCAGGAATGCCCGGAAAGCCAGGAATGCCCGGAAAGCCAGGAATGCCAGGAAGGCCAGAAATGCCTGGAAAGCCCGAAAGGCCAGCCGGTTAAGGAGCGATTTAAAGAAATGCTGAAGAGCAGTGAATGTGACTCGCTGGTTATTTCCGGCCACCATACCGGTTATTTCGCCGGCGAACAGTCCAAATCCAAAGATAAGAAGAATAAGAATCGCGATTGGAAGCTGGACTTGGATTTTATGGAGGAGCTTTCCTGTGAGGAAGGTTGTGCGGAATGGTTTGCAAATGTAAAAAGTCTGTTTTTAATGGGCTGTCAAACAGTAAAATCCTGCAAAGAGAAGCCGAATTCTGAAGCCTGCAACAAGTCGGCGGATTCGGAAACCATTAGGGTTAATAAAGGTACAGATATTCCAGACCCTGTAGTTCATGGTGCCATTAATCTGGCGTACAGTTCCACTTTGGATGAAGACAACCCGCTCAGTGAGCGTTATTTAAGAATGTTCCCTAATGCTTCCGTCTACGGCTGGGCAGGCACCTCCCCGGGAAAAAAAAATTCGTCACAAGACAGTATTCCGAATTTTATCCAGTTGGTTGGGCATCTTCAAAACGCAGATCGGGATAAAACAGATCCGAAAAATATACTCAACTTTATTTTTCTTATGAACAATCAGGATAAGGTCTGTAAAGAATACGGAGCTTCTAAATGGGCCGGACATTGGAAGAAATCAGGAGCACCCACCGCCTGCTACCTTGAAACAGAAGAAACAAAAAAAGATCAATTCACAGAGCATCATAAACAAGGTTGCACACTTACAAACGCACTTAAGAGCACTCATCAGAATAAGCAGGAACAAATCAAGTCGGCAGTAGAAAAGATTCTCGACTCCGGAGATGAAGGAATCAGGGCTAATTTTAATCGTCTGTTGTCCCTGGTAACCAAATACAAACCTACAGACAAGAAACCGCAATGGTATAAGGCAGTCGTAGGCAGTCTAAAAACAAACGACGATCTTAAAAAAACCATAATCAATGGGATTAAATCAAAAAAAATGGGATTCGTGCGCAAATCCGATTATCTTTATTTTTACAAAGAAATGGGATGGGAACACACAAACACAGACAAAGAACTTGCTAACACTTTTCTAAAACAACTGCAAATAGCTATAACACAAGGTAACGCTCACTACAGTTCTACAAATCATAGTACTGCTAATGCTCATAAAGAAATAATAAAGAATTCCATCACTCAAAACGATTTATACAACTGGCTAAAGACACACGACAACAGTGAGAGTGAGTTGTCAAAACTGGAACAGATGCTTACGGAACAGAAACCAAAATAGTTAAGTGACTATACTATACTGTATGATTTATGGGTTTATTCCAATTAAAAGAATTGGTACACAAATAATTCCTCTCAACTGTTTAATTATATTAACAGCCCTAGGTAGGCTATCCACTCCAGAGGACATATTTTTACCTAATAATTCATCAGGAAGTACTTCTATACCCACATCTATCTTTTGATTTATGAAAGCTAGAGAATGTTTAAAAGTTATATCGTGTGCTATAAAAGCATACTTTCCTAACTGTATTTCTAAGCTCACTTTATCTTGTAAAAAGTCAAAATTATGTTTTCCTCTTTCCCAATTTATTTCTGAAAGACCATTTTTAAAAGCATTGTTTATGTCTTTTGGTGAATAAAGAAGCCTTCCCATTTTATGCTTTTCTTTTGATTCCTTACTTTTAAATCTTTCAGCATCTAAAGATAATATAAATTCTTTTAATTCATTAAAAATCTTTTTCTTTTTTAAAATTTCACATCCAATTCCACTTCTATTATTTCTTAAAGCTGAAATAACAGAAGTGCCAGTGCCTAAATAAGGATCAAATATAATATCATTTTCATTAGTTAAACTTAATACAAGTCTATCTATCAATTCTATTGGAAATTGACATGGATGTTCTGTTTTCTCTGGATGATTATTTTTTACATTCGGAATATCCCATATATCACTAGGATTTTTACCTAATGGATTACAACTTAATTGACCTCTTTTATCACCTTTGAAGTGTTTTTTATTAGGATACTTTTGAGGTACTCTTATTGGATCAAGATTAAATGTATAATCATCAGTTTTTGTGAACCATAAAATCGTTTCATATCTACCACTCAATCTTTTTTTACAATGGAGTCCATGTCCAAAATGCCATATAATTCTATTTCTTAATTGCATCCCATTATTCTTAAAAGTATCATAAAGAAAAATATCTAAAGGTATGATTTTCACCATTTTCTACAAAATTTCCTACTTGCCAACAAATTGAACCAGATTTTTTTAAAACTCTTATACATTCAATAATTACTGGTTTTTGTACTTTTAAATATTCATTTATTGATTTTTTTTGTTCATAGGATTTTCCCAAATTATAAGGTGGACTTGTAACAATTAGTTTAAATATCTCGTCTTTAGATTTTTTAAGAAAATCTAAACAATCTCCATGATAAATATCATAATTATGAAACATTTTGAAATTTCTCATTAAAACTATTCTGAAGTAATTCTAGGTTAAGCTGTAGGTTTTCTTCCTTACGATTAAAAGACCAAGACTTTCGATTCATCCGAGAGAGTCTATTTCTGACTAAAGCACAGGTGAAATTAAGATGCTGTAGATATGGATCAATCTCTCTACCTGTAAATGTCACATAGTCTGTTTGAGGATAATAAGACTGAATAATAGGAAAGTATTTAGGAATCATTGTCAAAGTAGAATATGGTATTATCTTGCACATAGGATTTTAATATCTATTATTAGTTCATGCAGTATGTAGTCTCCAAAAACAAATAAGCCTGGCAACCACAGTCATTTATTTTTTACCGAACAGAATAACCAAACATATCACAATCTTTTTTTGATGATAAAACAAAAAGACAATTTCCAATGTCTATGTCACTAACAGCAATAAAAATATATTTGTTGCCGCTCATTACTTTAATAACATAAGTGTTTTGGACAGTTTTAAAAATTCCTTCGTCGGTTATATTAACATTCATAATATCCATCATCACTGTTTCTCCGTGCTCTTCCCTATTTTCCCCGTCCTCACGACTCAAAGGCACATAAAAAGTGGTTTGCCCCGTTATCCAAGTGGAAAGTTCTATAGTGGAGTAATGTTCAGACAGGTAGAAAAACGGGTGCCCCCATTTATCCGACGACATCTGATATTCCGCCATAATCTTCGGAGGAATCACCATACGGGTCCCTGCGGGCAGGAACACCGCAGAAGAAGAAGAATCAGTTAATTCCACACCGCTCCCGACCCAACTGAAGAAAAACACCATAAGGAAAATCAAGAAAGTATAACAATGAATTTTAAGCTTCTTCATACATTCCCCCGAACAAATAAGTAAGTAAAGCCTTATTTGTTTTTTCAATTTTGTCAATAATTATAAAGAGCATAATCATGGCTTCCCTCACTGACGCTCACGCGCCTCAACCCTCGAGAACTCCATCTGAAGTAAAGACAAGTTCATCATTAAAGCAGAGGATGAAGTGTATAGCGCTTTACTGAGTTTTAGGTTTCAGTTCAAGACCAAGTATCTAAAGAAGAAAATATTTTTTCAAATTTGTTTGGCTTTACTGAGTTTTAGGTTTCAGTTCAAGACCAAAGTATGACAATGGTATATACTTCAAGATATAGGACAATAGTCTGGATTGATAAAAAATTTTCTTCAAAGATATAAGCTAAAGAAGGGTTTATTTTGGGTTTTGAGTCGGTCTCTATTATTTTTTTAAAATCGAGGCTTATTTTTCAGATAAAATCATTTATACTTTTTAAATAGAACTTAGTGTCATATTTTGTCTATAACAGGCGAAAACAGGCTGAAAACCTTTGATAAAAACACCTGTATTTTCGATGTTCGGACAAAACAGGGACTAAATAAAGCGGTTTGAAACAACGAATTTTCGAACACTAAAGGCTCAGTCTTTTCAAGAGCATAAGGTGGAAAATAAAAAATAAAGCCTGTTCGAGAAAAGACCGATAATGATAATTAAGATAAACCGGCTGAATGCAACTTAAAGATTAAGTGTGATACGCATAGAAAAGGACTTCAAATTATGAACAGGTTTTTCAAACCAATGAAATGTTATTCTTACAAACTTTCACAAAGTTTTTTCCTCCACAACCGGACTGTCAAAAACAAAGTTTTAAAATCATGCCGGATTGTTTGCTATATTGTATTTCCTTTCTCTTTTTGTTTTTCCGCCGGGGCTTATTTCTCTTCCGGAATACAGGCTAACTGTGCCCTGCCTTTGTATCTAGCGGCCCTTCAGGGGAGAAGAGGCAATGTTTCCCGATCAGCTTGGGCACGAACCGAAAAAGACAAAATTAAAGACAGATTGGAGGAAATTAACGAGGAAATTAGGGGATTAAACAAAGCAATAAAAAAAAGCGGTAAAGTGGTGGCAAAAAGAATTGGTGATTATGATGGGGATGATATGGGCGATGTTATGGATCAAATTCTTGGTTATATGGAGAACGGTTGGGATCGAGACACAGGCGCAGGTGAACACTGTGGTGATGATGATGATGATGATGATGATGATGACGATAGCCATTACAAGGGTGGCAAGCCCGACTCTTATTTCGCGTATTACTTCAGAGGCGGTTTTCGCGATCCATCCAGCTTTGACAAATCATCGGCTGAGTCAGCAAACAGGAGTGACGAAACACATTATCTTGCGAAAATACCTTTCCGCTTGGATTTTTTACAATTTATAACAAAAAAATCCTTTGATGTGCTGATCCCTCCAGCAGAAGGAAAAGGACACGCATCATCTGACACTGATTGTGGTACAAATGCCCAAGTAATACAACCACCACCACCAACCGCATCCTCACTGCAGCTGACTCATAATTGTGAATGTGAATACAATAAAAAAATCACATTCAGCAGCTTGAACGTAAAACCTTGCCCACCACCACCACCAGAACGAAACCCAGCAGTAGCAGCAGGAACAAACAAAGTAATAGAAGATGAAGCAGAAGCAGAAGCAGCAAACCCAGCACAAGCACCAAGCTCGCCGCCTAAGGATCGGGTTTTGGATGAAGGAACTGGGCTGACTAATTCTGATGATTTACGGCCGTTGCAATTGGATGATCTTCAAGTGCCTCCTCCTCCTCCTCCTAAGTATCCTCCTGCTGCTATTGGTCCTGTTACTCCTCCTTTTGCTCCTCCTAAGGATGATCCTCCTGCTCCTCTTTCTCCTGTTAGTACTACTAAGAAGCCTACTGGTGGATCAGAAGCACCAATTAATTGTGGTGCAAATGCCACCAGATCAAGCAATGGCAAGTGTAAATGTGACCACAGTGGTAAAATATTCGATTCTCTTACCAGCGGCGGTAGCAACAGTTGCCCATCAACAGCAGAAGTGGACGAAGAATGCGCAACATGGATGAAGTGGGGGAAGTGTGCTGAGGACAATGGCGAAGTTAGAGAAAAACTTTGTAGTAAACCAAAAACAAATAAAAGGGGCTGTGCATATAAGCAATTAGCAGAAACAGACAGATTACAATACAGAAAAAAACCTAGCAAACCAAAGTGTAAAGCAAAGCTCAAGGAGCTACACGAGTTATACAAAGACAAGCGGAATTTGATAAAAAAAAGAAATGACCTTTTAGCCGATCACAAGGAGCATGATAAGCTTATAAAGGCCATCAGAAGAGGAACGGAAGCGGATCATTGTTGGGACTGTGACCTAAAAAGAATGCGGCAAATGAAGGAAATCATAGATCCCCCCCCCTCTGACTGGCAAGCATTAGGAAATGTCCTGGGCACTGTAGGCTCAGCCGCCCTTGGTTACTA
Organism: Bdellovibrionales bacterium; assembly: GCA_965203225.1. Classification (GTDB taxonomy): domain Bacteria; phylum Bdellovibrionota; class Bdellovibrionia; order Bdellovibrionales; family UBA1609; genus JANQSP01. The sequence continues at coordinate 89,955 of CBDBBW010000005.1, forward strand.
TGGAATAAGAGAGGCTAACAGGTTAAGAGACCGGCAGGGTTTTGCCGCACAGCCCGGTTACGCTCTCAACTTGGCCCTGCCTTTTATAGAGAAACAACTCTATGGAGGCGGTCTGTTTGGAAGCTCCTCCTCTTCTCTTGCCTGTTCCTCTACACTAAATGCCGGCGGCAATATTTTTGGCAACCCTTTTCTACAGCAACAACTGGCACAAGCACAACAAAATCAATATCAACAGAGGTATCTCTTACAGATGCTTCAATCCAGAAATATAGGGGCTGGGGGATTGCTCGCCGGAGGGGGATTGCTCGCCGGAGGATTGGCCGCCGGAGGGGGATTGCTCGCCGGAGGATTGGCCGCCGGAGGGGGATTGCTTGCAGGGGGATTGGCCGCAGGGGGATTGGTAAACAGTGGATTGGCAGCCGGGGGATTACTCGCAGGGGGGGGATTGCTCGCAGGGGGATTGGCCGCCGGAGGGGGATTGCTCGCAGGGGGATTGGCCGCCGGAGGGGGATTGCTCGCAGGGGGGGGATTGCTCGCAGGGGGATTGGTAAACGGGGCTGTGGGTAACGGTGGAGCACAGGCTTACCTTCAGTACCAACAAGCATTTGCGGCTTTTCAACAATCGCAAATACAAAACTATATGCAAAAGCAACAAGCGGCCAGTGGTTTATATATACAAATTGCTCAACTGCAACAACAAATTCAACAGATTCTCTACGGAGGAGGAAACTTCACAAGTGGATCTACATCTACCTCTACCTCTACATCTACCTCCATTGGCGGTGGAGGCGGTGGCGGTGGTGGAACCACTAAGTCAAGAGGAACTATACCCACAGATATTATCAGGGGCATTTGACAGCTAATAAAGCATCATTAGCGCTTTATACCTAACATATTGTTGACAGCTCATCCAAAAACAAGGGCGCTTTCCGTCCAAAAAATTCCACCAATTCATCCAAGTCCTGTACTACACTCATTTACCCTGATGTTCGTGAAATTGATTCATCCAAAGACGCTTTTTCCTCATTAATATAGATAAAAAATTCAGACAATATCCTGTATTTACCGATCAATTCAGTGATATGTATAAGTTTAAATTTTGCTTTTTTTTCAATATTGTTTCTTCAGCATTGATTATCTCCTGCTCCCCCTTGAATATCTCCTCCGAGAACCTGCTGTTCGCAGAGAAAAAGGAAAAGGAAAAGGATATAGGAACAAATTTTTCTGACTTTGAAACCATTTTACAAAAAGTGGGATGCCGGGATTTCCAGACCGCTGTATGGAATTATATTTATAGAATTGTATCCATCGAAAAAGGCAAGACTCCCCCTTATCAAACAGTAAAAGAAAAAATCAATCTAAAGATTCAGACTCTAATGAAAAATCATCATGCTAAAGAACAGGATATTAATAATTTTGCAACCCGGTTTGTGGAAATTTACGCCCTTATTACTGAATTTATGGAAGAAAGTAAAGAAGAGGCGACAGAAACTCTGGTGAAGTTTGAATACGGTGCTGTTACACAAAATCATTCTGATTTTATAAACAAACTGACACAGACTTTTGCGAAACTGGACAAAAATTCGCAGGCTTTGAATCAAAACTGTCAGGAAGAAACAGAAACTCATGCCTCTCAGCCCAACCCCTCCTCCAACTCTGACGCCAGTTCCAATTCAGGATCAAAATGGGATATTAGATGGTTTTATGCAATGAAAAAAAATGTGCACCCTCTTATCTATGGAGCAAGAAAAGTGATGGCCACAGCCTACCAAAGCTGTTCAGCTTTGGATTTACCTTTAATGAGCACAAGCCAGCACACAAAAGGTATTAAAGTCGTCTCTAAACATCCCAGTGGATACGGCTGGCGAAGAACTATCACTAACCTGCACGCGGTAAATAGCTCACATTATTACCTTAAACATTCATCCGTGCCGCAAAACAAACAATGTCTGAATATTAACAGCTTCCCCCTGATTTATGATTACGGAGGAAAACCCTCCACTTCTCTTTCCGCGATTAATCTGTTTAGAAATTCCGGTTCCGGATCAAAGTATTTGGGAGTGGACTGCTCGGGCTTCGTCAGCAGTGCCATGGCCAGCGCCGGTCTGAGGTTAAAACCCGATGTGTTCATTCGCCCTATTCATGTAAAGGGCATTAACTCATGGATGTTCAAGAATGCACACAAAAACAAGCTTTTCTGCCTGGTACAGCAGGATATTTCACACCAAAACCCCCTTCAAGAAGGGGATATTATTGCCTCCAATTCTCATGTTTTTATCGTGGAATTTACAGGACATGACCCCTTTAATCTGAACAATGTAAAAAGCTCAAGTAAATGCCACTCCCGTAAAATAAAACTTAATGATTTGAATTTCACCGTTATTCAAAGCAGTGCACATAATAACGGTGTGGGTATAAATCGTATGCATATCCGGAACGCCGCAAATGGATTACATACCATTACCAAAGGATTGAAAAAATCAGCCTCAAGAGCCTGTTACAAAATGTTCGGACAAGAGACACATACCAATATCAACGAAATATCCATACTTCGCCACGCTTCCGATGAGCCTGCCTGCCGGGACCGGGAGATCTATCTTAACAATCAGGAATGTTTGCAAACCTGCGAACCGACATACTTAAATATATAATAGCATAAAATCACCGCACGATGACTGCGGATTTGTAATTGCAAAATAACACCTCATAATGCAAAATCACCGCCTGCCGAACTTCCTTTTCAAGAGACGATGGATAAAAAAGAAAAAACATTTGGAAAATTCCATAAGGCTGTAATATATAAACAATATGCCTGTTTCCTCTGATAAATTAACTCAAGTCAAGCAAGCTTTTAAAGTCAAGCAAGCCTCAATCCATAAACCTTTCCAGCCTAAACAGTATCAGGAAGAGCTTGACTGGCAATCCAAAATCAAGCCCCTTTCCTCCGCCCCCTCCGACGACTCCATCATGGACATGGATGTTTTGTTTGTAGGTGGAGGGCCGGCAGGACTCAGTGGAGCCATTCGTTTAAAACAACTTTGCCAAAAAGAATTTCCCGACATTCAAATTGGAGTGATAGAAAAAGCCAGTCGCATCGGCGGGCATTCTCTTTCCGGTGCGGTTATTAACCCGATGGCTTTTAAACAGTTGTTTCCAAAATTACAGGAATCAGATATGCCCTTTCGGCAAAAAGTAAAGAAAGAAAAATTGTTTTATCTTACCTCCAAAAAAAAATATTCCCTGCCTCTGCCCCCTACCATGAAAAATAAAAAATTTTACACAGCCTCTCTTTGTGAAATGCTGAGATGGATGGAGGAACAAGCCGTAGTAATGGACATTTCCCTATTTACTTCTTTTACCGCCAATGAACTGCTTACGGAAAAGGACCATGTTAAAGGAGTAAGCACTTTCCCCGCCGGATTAAACAAAGACGGTTCCGCTTCCTCCTCTTATCAGGAGCCGATTTTTATTCGCTCCAAACTCACTGTGTTAACGGACGGTTCCCGCGGGCATCTGTCTCAAACATGGATGAAGTGGAAAAAAGTGTCCTCCAAATACCCGCAAACCCATGCCTTGGGAGTAAAGGAAATATGGGAAGTGCCCTCCGGAGTTATTTCAGGCAGGGAACAGGAAATATGGCACACGATGGGCTGGCCTTTGCCGACAGACTGTTTTGGCGGCGCCTGGATGTATCCGCTTGGGGGAAATCTGTTATCTCTGGGATTAGTGGCGGGACTGGACTCCTCTCTCCAAAATTTGGATGTGCATGAAAAACTGCAGGAATTAAAAAACCACTCAATGTTTACCCGTCTTTTAAAAAACGGAAAGTGCGTGGAATGGGGCGCCAAGACCATCCCGGAAGGAGGCTACCACAGTATGCCGAATCAACTGCACGACCACGGCCTGCTGATTGCCGGTGATGCCGGTGGGATGGTGAATGTGCCGGCTCTTAAGGGAATCCACTATGCTATGACGGCAGGAATGCTGAGCGCGCAGGTGGCTTTTTCCGCTCTCAAGAAAAATGACTTTTCAAAGGAACAGCTGAAACCCTACGATGAATTGGTGAGACAAAAAAGCTGTATCGGCGAAGAACTGTATCCCGTCAGAAATGTCCGACAGGCTTTTGATAAAAATATTTTTTGGGGGCTTATAAAATCAGGTTTGATGTTTTTAACCAAGGGCGTTTTCCCGGGAGATAGCAGGAACCAATTAAAAACCGATGCGGAAAAAATAAGAGTCCACTCCACCAAAATAGAGGGGAACGCGCTGACCTCTCCGGTTAAAAAAACAAGCAAAACAGAGGGAGTTTATTTATCGGGAAATAAAACCAGGGACGACATTCCACCTCACTTAAAAGTAAAAGAGAATTTGCCTGAAGAAATACAGGCATTTTACGAACACCTTTGCCCCGCCGGAGTTTATGAAAGAAAAGAAGGTAAATTAATTATCAACGCCCCTAACTGCGTGGATTGCAAAGCCACCGATGTGCTGGGCCCTCAATGGACACCCAAGGAGGGGGGCGCGGGACCCAACTACAGCAAAATGTAAGTTGTCAATTCTTCCCGACAATTTGCACCTTTTCAAGGGCTTTTACCTGGACACGACTACAGCAAAATATAAGTTGTCAATTCTTCCCGACAATTTGCACCTTTTCAAGGGCTTTTACCTGGACACGACTACAGCAAAATATAAGTGTGAAATTCTCTATAAAGACAGTCATTTGACCTGCACCCTCTGGCCACTATAGTCCCCTTCTCCACAACGAAAATGACTATATCAGTGCGCATGGAACCAGCCCCCCTCTACAAGAGAACAGTTATAAAGAACATGATCCTGTTTATTGAACCGAGGGGGTTTCCCGTTCTTTTGTTTCCGGCTGAACGGAAAAGCCCGTACCCGGCAACATAACTGATTCCTCCTCTTCCTCCTCAAAAACCAGTTTCCATTTCCTATAGGAGCTTAATCCGGTTCCAGAAGGTATGAGACGACCCATAACAATATTTTCCTTTAAGCCGGACAAGTTATCCACCTTGGATTGAACCGCCGCTTCTGTCAGCACTTTCGTTGTTTCCTGAAAAGAAGCCGCTGAAATCCAACTGTCCGTACTCAAAGACATTCGCGTAATACCCATAAGAAGCAATTTAAACTGAGCGGGTTTTCCACCGGCATTTACCACTTGTTTATTCACTTTCAATATTTCCGCCTTTTCCACTTGCTCCCCAATAAGATATTTTGTGTCCCCTGAATCAGCCACCTCCACCTTTCTCAGCATTTGACTGACAATCACTTCAATATGTTTGTCGTTAATCACCACACCCTGAAGGCGGTACACAGCCTGTATTTCATCCACCAAATAAGAGGAAAGAGCCTGACTTCCTGAAATATGCAAAATATCATGCGGGTCACTGGGGCCGTCCATAATGGTTTCACCCATCTTGATATACTCCCCTTCCCGAACAGCAATATGTTTTCCCTTCGGAATCAGGTATTCTTTTTGCTCATTATCTTTAGAGGTGATAATCACCCTCTGCTTTCCCTTTAAATCTTTTCCAAAACTCACCGTACCGTCTATTTCACAAATAATAGCCGCCTCTTTTGGTTTTCTGGCTTCAAACAACTCGGCCACACGGGGAAGACCACCGGTTATATCCTTCGTCTTGGTTGATTTCTTATGAATCTTCGCAATCATATCCCCGGCTGTAATATTTTCTCCATCAGAAACCAGCATCTGCGCTCCCACCGGTATAGTATAGGACACCGGAGTGTTTCGTCCGGGCACGAGAATATTATTTCCGCTCTTATCCACTATGGCCACAGTCGGCTTTTGATCCGAGGATTTGCTTTTGATAATCACCTTGGTCGCAAAACCGGTGACTGGATCCACCTGCTCACTCACGGACACACCCTCTTCAATATCAATAAATTTCACCCGGCCGGCTCCTTCCGCCACAATAATATCCGAATAAGGATCCCATTCCGTAAGCAGTCCACCTTTTTTAACATGATCCCCCTCCCTCACACTCAACACAGAACCATAAGGCACTCTTAATCTTTCTTTCTCGCGGCCTTTTTCGTCTTCAATAATCAATTCCCCACCCCGATTCATCACTGTCAATTTATTACTTTTGTTCTCAACAAAATTAATATTATTAAACAATACTTTTCCATCATAACGGGCTGTATGTACGGACTGCTCCACCGAACGGGAAGCTGTCCCTCCGGTATGAAATGTTTTCATGGTAAGCTGAGTGCCCGGTTCACCGATAGATTGAGCGGCAATCACTCCCACCGGCTCACCTAAGTTGACTGTTTTACCCCGAGCCAGATCACGACCGTAGCATTTAACACAAATGCCCCTATGAGCTTGACAGGTCAGAGCCGAGCGAATTTTAACCGACCCGATACCACCTGACTCCAGACCGGATAAAACATATTCATCTATTTCCTGTCCGGCTTTCAATAATATTTCCCCACTGTCAGGGTGCCTTATATCTTCAAAAGAGGTTCTACCCAACACACGATCCCCAAGGGACTGCTCCATACTTCCCGCTTCTATGGGCGCCCACACTTCCACATACTCATCGGTTTCACAATCCGTTTCCGTTATCACCACATCCTGGGCCACATCCACCAGCTTACGGGTGAGGTAACCGGAGTTAGCCGTTTTTAAGGCCGTGTCCGCCAAACCCTTACGCGCTCCATGAGTGGAAATAAAATATTGAAGAACCGTCAGACCTTCCCGGAAATTGGCCGTGATGGGTGTTTCAATTATTTCCTGAGAGGGTTTTGCCATCAAACCCCGCATACCGGCTAATTGACGAATCTGAGTCGCCGAACCCCTCGCGCCAGAATCCGCCATAATAAAAATGGAGTTAAAGCTGTCCGACTCCACTTGTGATCCGTCTTTTAAAGTAAATGTCTCTTTCTCCAAATTGCTCATCATCTCCTTGGCTACCTGATCTCCACAGTGCGTCCATATATCCACCACTTTATTGTATCTTTCACTGTCCGTGATAAGCCCTTCATCATACTGGGTGCGAATCTCCTCCACCTTCTGACGGGCCTGCTTTAAAAGAATTCCCTTGGATTTGGGAATCACCAAATCATCCAGACATATTGAGATGCCGGCTATAGTGGAATACTTAAATCCGTAATTTTTTAAAGCATCCGCAAGCAGTACTGTTTTCTTTCCACCACATAAGCGAAAAGTTTTATCAATCAGATCAGCCAAAGCTTTTTTATTCATTAATTTATTGTAGTCCTCCAGAGGCACTTCATAGGGAATCACATCACTGAGCAGAGCGCGGCCCACGGAAATATCTACCAGATTGTTTTTTATGCGGCACTTGATTGCCGCCTGCAAATCCACATAACCGTTTTCATAAGCGTAAATCACATCCTGCACACAACTGAAAACTTTTCCCGTTCCTTTGGCGCCCGGACGAATACGGGTCATCCAGTAAATACCCAATACAATATCCTGAGTGGGATTGATGATGGGTTTGCCGTTGGCGGGACTGAGAATATTATTGGTGGACATAATCAAAACCCGCGCTTCCACCTGAGCCTCCACGGATAAAGGAACATGAACCGCCATTTGATCGCCGTCGAAGTCAGCGTTAAAAGCCGTGCAAACCAAAGGATGAAGCTGAATGGCCTTACCTTCATGTAAAACAGGCTCGAAAGCCTGAATACCCAGGCGATGCAAAGTGGGAGCACGGTTAAGCAAAACCGGGTGTTCCTTCACCACCTCAGATAAAATATCCCACACCTCCACGCTTTCCTGATCCACCAGTTTTTTCGCCTGCTTGACCACGGCCAGTCCTCTTTCCTGCAACCGATTGTAAACAAAAGGCTTAAACAACTCCAAAGCCATTTTCTTGGGCAGACCACATTGATGCAGATGAAGCTTCGGACCTACCACAATCACAGACCGGCCCGAGTAATCCACTCGTTTTCCAAGCAGATTTTGACGAAAACGACCCTGCTTTCCTTTCAACATATCACTTAAGGAGCGCAAAGGCCTCTTATTGGCGCTGGTAAATGTTTTGCCGCCTCTGCCATTATCCAACAAAGAGTCCACCGCCTCCTGGAGCATTCTTTTTTCATTTCGAATAATGACTTCCGGTGCAGTTAACTCCTGAAGTTTTTTCAGACGATTGTTTCTGTTAATCACCCGACGATACAAGTCATTCAAATCCGACGCGGCAAAGCGCCCTCCATCCAAGGGAACTAAGGGGCGAAGATCCGGAGGAATAACAGGAAGAACCTCCATCATCATCCATTCCGGTCGATTGTTGGAATGTAAAAAAGTCTCTACCACTTTTAATTGCTTTGTCAGCTTCTTGCTTAAGGTGATAAGCTGTGTCGCCTGTAGTTCTTTCCGTATCTTTCTGGATAAAAACTCCAAATCCAAATCCTTCAGTAAATCCCTAATGGCCCCGCCTCCAATGGAAGCGGTAAAATGAGGTCCGTACTGCGCCTGCGCTTCCTGATATTCCGCTTCAGACAAAAGCTGTCCTTTTTTCAAATCTGTTTCTTTGGGATCCAAAACTATATGGGATTCACAGTACAAAACCTTCTCCACTTCTTGAAATTTCATATCCAGTAAAATCCCGATCCGGCTGGGAAGGGAGCGCAACATCCACACATGAGCCACGGGAGTGGCCAGTTGAATATGACCCATACGCTCTCTTCTCACTTTGGCTCTGGTCACTTCCACACCGCACTTTTCACAAACCACAGCCCGGTACTTCATCCCTTTGTACTTGCCGCACAGACATTCATAATCCCTGACCGGTCCAAAAATTTTGGCACAAAACAAACCTTCCCGCTCCGGCTTAAAAGTCCTGTAGTTTATGGTTTCGGGTTTTCTGACCTCTCCGTAACTCCAAGAGCGAATTGTCTCAGGAGAAGCCAGAGACACTCTGACGCTGTTAAAAGCCAAAGGATCTTTCGGCTTGTCAAAAAAATTTAATAAGTCTCTCACTTTTCACACTCCTGTTTTTTTCTGTATTATAAAAATTACTGTACACTGCCAAAGGGCGCCCTGGCGCATCCGCCATTTTCCCAAACTCTTTTGCTCTATATTGTAAAAATCACTGTGTCCTCTTTTTATTTTCAGCCGGATTATTCGGATCGGGATTTTGGCAGTTCTGTCAAAAGCTCTGATTCAATCATCTCCACATTCAGACCCAAACCCTGCAACTCCTTAATCAAAACATTAAAAGACTCGGGAATCCCCGGCTCCAGGATATTTTCCCCTTTAACAATACTTTCGTACATTCTTCTTCTTCCGGCCACATCATCTGATTTCACTGTTAAAAATTCCTGAAGACAATAAGCCGCTCCATAAGCTTCAATAGCCCATACCTCCATCTCACCCAAACGCTGACCTCCAAATTGAGCCTTTCCCCCCAAGGGTTGTTGAGACACCAAAGAATAAGGGCCAATGGAACGGGCATGAATTTTTTCCTCCACCAGATGGTGCAGTTTCAGCATATACATTATCCCCACCGTAACAGGCCGATGAAAAGGCTCTCCTGTCCTTCCGTCAAACAACACAGTTTGCCCGGAGCGAGGCAGATGAGTTTCATCCAAAAGGTCTGTCACATCTTTTTCCGCGGCTCCATCAAATACCGGGGTGGCGATAAACACTCCATCCTTCATTCCCTGAACCATCTTTTTTAAAGAGGCGTCGTCCGCTGTGCTCACTCTTTCTACGATCTCTTCATCGTCTTTATAAAAATCCAATAAAATTTTCCGGAGATGATCCATCTGAAAGCGCTCAATATGCTCCTGAAGCTGTCGTCCCAAGGCATAAGCGGCCCAACCGAGATGAGTCTCCAAAATCTGCCCGATATTCATACGGGAAGGCACTCCCAGCGGGTTCAATACCATATCAACAGGAGTTCCATCAATCAGATAGGGCATGCTCTCCTCAGGCAGTACATGAGAGATAACACCTTTATTTCCATGACGACCGGCAAATTTATCCCCCACTTTTAATTTTCTCTTCACAGCCACATACACTTTTACCATTTTAATCACTCCGGAAGGCATTTCATCCCCTTTGGAAAGACGCTCCACTCTATCCTGAAAAACCATCTCCACGGCAGACAGCCTGTTCTTGGCGGATTCCACCAGTTTGGAAACAGCCTCTCCCACAGCATCATCCTTCAAAGGCACATAAGCCAATAGCACAAACGGAACTTTATCCACATCCTGACTTTCAATAATATGGCCTTTTGGCAGTAACTCCTCCGAACCGTCATCACTCAGCAACACATCCAAGGTTTTTTGACCAACCAGAATCTCCCTGATTTGATCAATGGTATTATTTTGAATCACGCTTTTTTCAATTTCAAAATCTTTTTTCAGCTTCTCTCTTTTTTCACTAAGAATTTCCGCCAGCCTTTCATTTTTATCCATCGGATCCCGGCTGTAAATTTGCGTGTTGATGACTGTGCCATTCACGCCGGAGGGAGCACGAAGAGAAGTGTCACGCACCTCACCCGCTTTTTCTCCAAAAATAGCCAGTAACAGTTTTTTCTCCGGGGAAACCTGCGACTCCCCTTTAGGAGTGATCTTTCCAACTAAAATATCTCCCGGTTTTACCTCCGCTCCAATACGGATAATACCTGAATTATCCAAATCCTTTAAAGCCTCCACCCCCACATTGGCTATATCGGCTGTGATTTCCTCCTGACCCAGCTTGGTGTCTCTGGCCACGCACTCAAATTCCTCAATATGAATGGAAGTGTACACATCCTCTTTTATCAAGCGCTCGGAAATAAGTATGGAGTCCTCAAAATTGTATCCGGCCCATGGGGTAAACGCCACCAGGATATTTTGACCCAATGCCAACTCCCCTTTATCCGTTGAAGGGCCGTCCGCTATCACATCCCCTTTACGAATATGATCCCCGTATTTAACAATCGGCTTTTGATTAAAACAGGTGTTTTGATTTGTCTTTTGATATTTTGTTAAATTATAAATATCCACACTGGCGCCCAGCTTTCCGCTCTTATGAAACAATCGCACTACAATCCGGTTGGCGTCCACTTCTTCCACCACTCCCTCTGCCTTGCAAACCACACTAGTCACGGAATCCCTGGCAACTAACTTTTCCACTCCTGTTCCCACAAGGGGAGCGCTGGCTCTCATCAGGGGAACCGCCTGTCTTTGCATATTGGATCCCATCAAGGCCCTGTTGGCATCATCATGTTCCAGAAAAGGAATCAGAGAGGAGGCAATGGAGACCAACTGACTGGGGGATACATCCATCAGAGACACTTCCTCTTTTTTAACCACTTTGTACTCTCCGTCCATCCGAACTGTTACATTTTGCCCTTTCGGGATATCGTTAAAATTAGGATCCGCCTGGGCAATACAGTGCTTCTGCTCCTCCAACGCGGAAACATAATTTACATTGTTCGTCACTGTGTTGCCATTAACTTCACAATAAGGGGTTTCAATAAAACCATATTTATTAATTCGAGCAAAAGTGGCCAGAGAGGCAATCAAACCGATATTGGGCCCCTCCGGTGTTTCGATAGGGCATATTCGACCATAGTGAGTGGGATGCACATCCCGCACTTCAAAACCGGCGCGATCACGGGTCAGCCCCCCGGGACCCAGAGCGGACAAGCGGCGCTTATGCGTAATTTCAGACAAAGGGTTGGTTTGATCCATAAACTGAGATAGCTGGCTGGAACCAAAAAACTCCTTTACCACCGCCGAAACGGATTTGGCGTTGATTAAATCATGCGGCATCATTGTGTCCAGATCCTTCATACTCATTCTTTCCCTGATAACCCTTTCCATCCTGACCAAACCGATGCGATATTGGTTTTCCACCAACTCACCAACAGAACGAACACGGCGATTACCCAAGTGATCAATATCATCCACCTGCCCTTTTCCGTTTTTCAAATCAATGAGAGTGCGAACAACATTTAAAATATCCGTTTTATTTAAAATACCCGGAGTTTTGTTTTCTGACGACATAGGAGTTTCAAAGCGGTGGTTCATTTTTAAACGCCCCACCTCTCCCAGGTCATAAGTTTCCGGATAGAAAAAAAGCCGATTAAAGAAGTTTTCCGCCGCTTCCAAAGTGGGAGGCTCCCCCGGCCGCATTCTTTTATAAATATCCAACAGAGCTTCCTTCTCACTGGATACTTTATCCGTCAGCAGGGTATTGCACAGATAAGGCCCTACGGCGAACCCGTCAAAAAAGATCAAATGAAATTGGGAAATGTCGTTCTCCCGCGCGGCTGAAAAAATTTCCGCCGTCATGGACTGATTGGTATCAGCAATAATCTCCCCTGTTTTGACATTGAATACAGGTTTGGCTATCACCGCCCCTTCAAGCTCCTCAGGAGTCAACTCCACTTTTTTTATTCCGTTAGACAATACTTTTTTTATCACCAGTCTGGTGATCCTTCTACCGGACTTGACAATCACATTTCCCTTGCTGTCTTTAATGTCGGCAGCGGCTCTTTGCCCCGCCATTTTTTCAATATCAATAGGGCGAAAAATTTTACCGTTGGACTGCACGGACACGATAGAAAGATCATAAAAATATTCTAAAATCTCCTCTTCAGTGTAACCTAAAGCTTTTAAAAAAGTGGTTGCCGGAAATTTCCGCCGGCGGTCAATACGCGCGTAAATTAAGTCCTTATGGTCAAATTCAAAGTCCAGCCAGGAACCGCGATAGGGAATGATCCGTGCGGAATAAATTAATTTCCCTGTGGTGTTGGAGCGGCCTCCATCATGGTCAAAAAACACACCAGGAGAACGATGAAGTTGAGAAACAATCACCCGCTCCGTCCCATTAATAATAAAGGACCCGCTGTCCGTCATCAAAGGAACCTCTCCAAGAAAAACCTCCTGTTCTTTAACATCCCTGATGGTTTTTTCCGAAGAGCCTTCCTGAATATCAAACACGATCAATCGCAGTAACACCTTCAAAGGAGCTGAGTAACTGATTTTTCTTTGCCGACATTCATCAATATCATAGACAGGGTATTGCAGGGTGTACTTAACAAACTCCATCCGCACAACACCTTTGTAATCCTGAATGGGAAATATGGATTTAAAAACCGATTGAAGACCGATATTCTCCCTGCGGTCCGGATCCACATCCTTTTGCAAAAAATTCCTATAAGAATATTTTTGCAATTCTATCAGATTGGGAACATCCACTGCGTTTACGACGCGGCCAAAACTTTTTCTCAATCGAATATTGGATGCTGTGACGGGGGATTTGGACATTTGCCCTCCTTAACTTTTACCATTTTAGATTTTTATCACATATAGCAATCAGGTAAACTTTCACACGGAAAAGTCATTTACATTCCCGGTTTTTATCTCACTTGATTTGTATGTATTCCCACACGAAAAAAGGCTTTACTGCACTTCCACTTTGGCTCCCGCTTTTTCCAAAGCTGATTTCATTTTATCCGCTTCCTCTTTGGACACATTTTCCTTTATCATCTTGGGAGCACCATCCACCAGATCCTTCGCCTCTTTGAGGCCCAAACCCGTCAAACTGCGCACTTCCTTGATAACCGCGATTTTATTGGCACCCACACCCGCCAAGGTAACATTGAATTCCGTTTTTTCCTCTTCAGCTGAAGCGCCGCCGGCTCCCGCGGGCGCTGCGGCTACCACCGGCATCGAAGCGCTTACGCCCCACTTCTCCTCCAACTCCTTAATTAAACCAGCCACTTCAATAACCGGCATTTGAGATAAATGGTCAATAAGCTGTTCTTTTGTAATTGTCATTTACTTTTCCTCCGTTCCTTGTTTTTTTTATTTCTTTCTTAAACGCTCTTTTTTTTTAAAGCTCACCTGGATTGCATCTTCCCCTTTTTTTCCGCCCCTCGAAATTGATATTCCAATGGAACATATAAAATTTAGACGCAAAAGTACAATCTACACTTTTTCACAATTATAACAACAAGTTAAATTGTTTTTTTTATTTTTTAATCAATTCTTATCCTTACTTTCTGTTTTTCACCCACTTCTTTTAACTTTTTTCCGCCTCGAAAAACATGCACCCTCCCGCTTTTCACCAATCCCCTTGAGCTATTCACTTCCTTTCTTGTCCTTATAGGAATCCAATACCCTCAGCAAACCCTGTGGAGCCGCTGAAAAGGCGCGCAACAGTTTTGACATGGGAGCGGAGAGCACGCTGAGAAGCTGGGCCTTTAAAACCTCTATTCCCGGCAGTTGGGACAGTATTTCTATATCTTTTAAGCTGATGCCTTTTCCTTCCAACATTCCTGTCTTGATTTGGAGCATTTCTGTTTTTTCCACATAATCGGAAAGAATTTTAGCCACACGAGACGGATCATCAAAAGCCAGCACAAAAGCGTTGGAACCGACCAGCTCAGGCTGAAGATGTTTTTTCACCTCAGGGTAATCCGATATGGCTCTTCGTAACAGAGTGTTTCGACATACCTTCATATCAGCCAAACCCTCTTTTCTCAAATCTTTTCTCATTTCCGTTATTTGCTGAACATTCAAGCCTTGAAAATTCACAAGAAAACCGGCCTTGGCTTTCTTCATGTTTTCAGACAGAATCTGCACCTGTTTTTCCTTGTCCGATCGGGTGAGCACAGTTTTCCTCCTTATCCCACTTCAGGGCTTTTATATAATTATCTGTTTTTCCCTTTGCCAGAGGGAACCATTCTACTCAGGCTACTTAACACAAAACTGATTTTCAGGCGCTTCTTTATCTCCTAGTAACATCACACTCAAAGCAGGGTAATCAATACAAAACTGATTTTCAGGCGCTTCTTTATCTCCTAGTAACATCACACTCAAAGCAGGGTAATCAACACAAAACTGATTTTCAGGCGCTTCCAAGCCAGAGAATTTTTCCTTCGTTAAATTAAAATATTCCTACCAAATATTTATAAAAGACAAACACTCAAATCATAAAAATATAAAAATCAAAAGCCTGCCTGTTCCTGACTGTCCGTTGCGTCTGCCAGCACGGATGGCCCCATTGTGGAAGATAAAGCTATTTTTTTCAAGTAAACACCTTTACTTCCAGCGGGTTTGGATCTGACTACCGCTTTTAAAAAAGTCAGGAAATTTTCTTTTATATTATCCATGCCCATTGAACGGCGCCCAATGGAGCTATGAATGACGCCGTTTTTGTCCGCACGAAAAGTCGCTGTGCCTTTTTTCTCCCTTTCCACCGCCTGAGTCACTTTCATGGTCACCGTGCCCAGCTTTGGATTGGGCATTAAACCCTTTGGACCTAAAATTTTGGCCACTTTGGAAACCACCGGCATCATATCAGGGGTGGATATGGCGCAGTCAAAGTCCAGCCACCCGCCTTTTATTTTTTCGACCATATCATCCGCGCCAACAAAATCAGCGCCGGCCTTTTTGGCTTCTTCCTCCACATCTCCCTTGGCAAACACCAAAACGCATACCTTTCGACCCAAGCCATGAGGCAAAGCCACAGAACCACGGACCTGCTGGTCGTTCTTGCGCGTATCCACACTTAGTGTGAGCGCCACATCCACTGACTCGTCAAATTTTGCTGTGGGATTGTTTATCACCACCCCTAAAGCCTCATTCAAAGGATAAGAATGGCCTGCTTTTATTTTTTCCTGAACCGCTTTATATGTTTTTCCACTCATTGCTTATTCCCCCAAGCTTTACTATTCTGCATCTCATTTCCCATTTAACAGCCCATGCTCTTTTATACTTTTTCCATAGCTGTTCAGACTGTGGCCTTCTTAGTAATATGCTGCTTTTTCCCCTGAACGAGGAAGGCCTAGTCAAAAATTAAGAGTGTTTCACCATCAGACTGTATGAACTTACTATGTACTTTTCTCCCGGCGCTTACCCTGTCTCTTCTACCGTAGTTGTTCAAACTGTATGAACTTCTTTCTATGTATTTTTCTCCCGACGCTTACCCTGTCTCTTCTACTGTAGCTGTTCAGACTGTATGAACTTCTTTCTATGTATTTTTCTCCCGACGCTTACCATGTCTCTTCTACTGTAGCTGTTCAGACTGTATGAACTTCTTTCTATGTACTTTTCTCCCGCGATTACCTTGTCCCTTCTACTGTAGCTGTTCAGACTGTATGAACTTCTTTCTATGTACTTTTCTCCCGACGCTTACCTTGTCTCTCCTACCGTAGCTGTTCAGACTGTATGAACTTCTATGTACTTTCTCCCGGCGCTTACCCTGTCTCTTCTGCCATAGTTGTTCAGACTGTGGACTTCTATATTATGTTACTTTTTCCCCTGAAGGGGGAGGCTCAGTCAAAAATTAAGAGTATTTCGCCATCAGACTGTGACCTTACTATGTACTTTTCTCCTCTTTTCTCTGCCTAACTAAAAAGCAAAAACCGAAAGTTTCAAATCGTACAAACACATAGTGTACTTTGTCACTGTGTTTTTATTTCTCCACTTCCAAGCCCATACTGTTTGCTGTCCCCACAACCTGAGAAACCGCTGAATTTAACTCCAACCCGTTAAGGTCCGGCAATTTAAGCCGGGCAATTTCCTTGATTTTATCCATTCCCACTGTTCCTATCTTATCTTTTTGAGGCATCTTTGAACCACTTTCAACCCCGGCCGCCTTTTTTAACAACACCGATACCGGCGGGGTTTTGGTAATAAATTTAAAAGAACGATCCTGAAAAACATCAATAATAACAGGTACAACCGTGTCCCCCATTTTTTGGGTTTTTGCATTAAATTGCTTACAAAAATCCATAATATTGATTCCGTGTTGCCCTAAGGCGGGACCCACCGGTGGCGCAGGATTAGCTTTTCCCGCCGGAATCTGCAGTTTTATTTGAGAAACAATTTTTTTCTTAGCCATAGTCAATTTCCTTTATTCTCTGATTTGCTATAACAACCTCATTAACAATAAGCACCCATTTTACAGGAGGGCTATAACCTTTGATCTCTCCCTTATTCTCTGATTTTGCTACAACAACCTCATTAACAATAAGCACCCATTTTACAGGAGGGCTATAACCTTTGATCTCTCCTTTATTCTCTGATTTGCTACAACAACCTCATTAACAATAAGCACCCATTTTACAGGAGGGCTATAACCTTTGATCTCTCCTTTATTCTCTGATTTGCTATAACAACCTTTTTACTCTTCCCGATATACTTGAGCAAAGTCCAGCTCCACCGGCGTGGGGCGGCCGAAAATACTCACCGAAACCTTAATACGACCTTTTTCCTGATTTACTTCCTCCACCACTCCACTGAAAGACTTAAAAGGACCGTCTATCACTTTTACATACTCTCCAACAGTAAAAGAAATTGTGGCATGAGCATGCGCTGAAGATTCTTTTACTTGTGTGATCGCGGCAATTTGCTGATCCGGCACTTCCGTGGGCATTCCCTGTCTTCCCACAAAATTAACCACATTGGATACATTTTTTATCAAATGCCACAAGTGGTTCGTCAGTTGCATTTGAATAAAAACATAACCGGGATAAAACTTTCGGGGCCGGGTGACTTTTTTACCTTTCACCACCTCCACCACTTCTTTTTCAGGAATTAAAATTTCCTTTACCTGCGCATCCAGATGATGATCCTTTGCCAACCGTTGAATCGCCTCTTTGGCTTTAAACTCACAGTTGGTTTTGGTCTTGATGATATACCATTTAAAGTCATTTTGTGTAAGCGCTGATGATTCCATCAATTACCGCCTTAATTAATAATAAAATCAACTACCGCACTGCTAGCCAAATCAAATAAGCCCAAAACAAAACCGGAAATCATTAAAATAATACAAACCAGCACCGTCATGCCCAAGGTAGCCTGACGAGAAGGCCATACCACTTTACGCACTTCCACCACTACTTCATGTGCCCATATTCTGGTTTTTTCCCTCATCTGGAAAAATAAAAATGCAATCAAACCAGCCGTCACCGGCACACCATGACGAATCCACTCTTGTCCATACATCACTGCCACTATTCCAAACTGCACAGCCAAAAGTTCAAATAAAACTCGCACAACGAAAGCCGTCAGAAAGCCTACTGCCACAAAAGATAAGGTAATAATTTTAGCATTTTCTTCTTTAATCATTTCAACACCACCTGTACCCATTTCAGCAGTCGCTTCGCCAGCTCTTTATTTTTTTCAAGGGCAGATTGTAATTCCTTATCTTTTTTTGAATAGCCACAGCCGCATAAGACTGAAATAAGAACATATAATACCTTCAGAAAATACACAGGCTGTTGAAACATGACTTTTAATCCTTTTTTATTACTCAGGAGCTATAAAGCTCAGACCCTTTTTTCAATCCCCTGTTTTGTACTTCCAAAAATATAACTTACTAATTGTTAAGCACCATAAAGCAAGAAGGCGCCAAACTCAAGATATTATTGTAAAATACAGGGCAGGAGGGATTCGAACCCCCGACCTACGGATTTGGAGTCCGCCGCTCTACCACTGGAGCTACTGCCCTCCTTTTAATTCAATAACGCATATTAATTCAATAACGCATACAAACGGCTCAAAAATCACACTTCCGCTTCTGTAAAATCCCTAAACCCGAAAACCCCCGAACTATAGAATCGACAGCCCACAACCTGCCGCTTCTTTAAAATCCCTAAACCCGGAAACCTCCGACTATAGAATCGACAGCCCACAACTCTACCACTGCTACCGGCCCTCCTTTTCACAAGCCAAGCTTCTACCAGCCATCAACCTTCACAAACCAAAAGCTAAAACGGCCGTTTTCCAAGTTCATACCATATCCACGAAAGTGGAAAAAACAACTTTTGCCAATATCAAAAGCCTTAACACCATCAGTTTTTTTTCCAAAAGATTACTTACTCTTCTGATGAACAACAAATGACAAAGAAAAGCCTATTCAAGCACCTCACTCACTACTTAATTTAACAGGTTCAGGAAACACAGAACCACACAAAGAAAAGCTTATTCAAGCACCTCACTCACTACTTAATTTAACAGGTTCAGGAAACACAGAACCACACAAAGAAAAGCTTATTCAAGCGCCTCACTCACTACTTAATTTAACAGGTTCAGGAAACACAGAACCACACAAAGAAAAGCTTATTCAAGCACCTCACTCACTACTTAATTTAACAGGTTCAGGAAACACAAAACCACACAAAGAAAAGCCTATTCAAGCGCCTCACTCACTACTTAATTTAACAGGTTCAGGAAACACAGAACCACACAAAGAAAAGCTTATTCAAGCACCTCACTCACTACTCCGGCACCCACAGTCCTGCCACCTTCCCGAACGGCGAATTTACTTCCTTTTTCCATAGCAATAGGGGAAATTAATTCCACTTCTATTGCGGCATTATCCCCCGGCATCACCATTTCCATGCCTTTCGGTAAAACAATGGCACCGGTCACATCCGTCGTACGGAAGTAAAATTGAGGACGATAGCCATTCAGAAAAGCAGTATGGCGCCCCCCTTCGTCTTTGGTTAAAATATAACATTCACATTTGAATTTTTTATGAGGGGTAATTGTGCCCGGCGCGGCCAGAACCTGTCCTCTCTCCACATCTGTTTTATCTATCCCTCTCAGCAAACACCCAGCGTTGTCCCCGGCTTCTCCCTGATCCAGTTCTTTTCTGAACATTTCAATACCTGTCACAACTGTTTTTTTTGTGTCGCGAATACCCACAAGTTCCACTTCATTACCAACTTTCACGACCCCTCTTTCAATCCGTCCTGTAACAACAGTTCCTCGACCGGAAATGGAAAACACATCCTCAATAGGCATCAAAAAGGGCTTGTCTTTATCCCGAACAGGTGAGGGAATATTGGAATCAATGGCCTTCATCAAGTCCATTATAGAGTCCTCCGCCTTGGCGTCTCCTTCCAAAGCTTTTAAAGCGGAACCTTTAATAATAGGAATATCATCACCGGGATACTTATATTCATTCAGCCTTTCACGAATTTCCATTTCAACCAACTCCAACAATTCCTGGTCATTCACTTGATCGCATTTATTCATGTATACCACAATAGAGGGCACACCCACCTGACGAGCCAGTAAAATATGTTCACGGGTTTGAGGCATGGGGCCATCCGCCGCAGAGACAACTAAAATAGCGCCATCCATTTGAGCGGCTCCCGTAATCATGTTTTTCACATAGTCCGCGTGTCCCGGGCAGTCTACATGGGCGTAGTGGCGCTTTTCCGTTTCATATTCCACATGAGCGGTGGAAATAGTGATTCCACGCTCTTTTTCCTCAGGAGCTTTGTCAATTTGATCGTAATTCATGGCTTCAGCTCCGCCCTTTTTAGCCAATACGGAGGTAATAGCCGCTGTCAGTGTTGTTTTGCCATGGTCCACATGCCCTATGGTACCTACATTGACATGCTCTTTATTTCTTTGAAATTTTTCTTTTGCCATTTGAACTATTCCTCCCTTTTTATGTTTTTTTTTAAATTACTTATGTAAGTTTTCCTATTCTTCACCCACATCTGTAAGCGCTGTTTTTAGGCTGAAAACTTTCCAGGAACCTTATCTCGCTTTTTGCGGAAATCCACCTCAACCACGCTCCAAGCCTGAAACCAGCCATGCGGGAAATGCCCACCCATTGAGAGCATAATCTCCAGTCTAAACTGCTGATTTTTACTTAATATCTGATATTTATATAAAATAAAACTCTTTTTTGCAAAATAATTTATTCTATTATACTTTTTTCAGTCTCGGACAGGACACAAACCTGCCTTTGAATACCAGATCCAAGATGCTCCATTATACTTTTTTCAGTCTCGGACAGGAAACACACCTGCCTTACCCTATTGGCGTATCGGTTTTCCATAACTTTTCTTCCAAAATTCGGACCAAAATTCCAAATTCAAATTAAAACACAACCCTCCATATTCAAAAAAATGAAGCTTCTGACAAAATAGAAGCCCTGATATATGAGAAATCAGACAAAAAAACTTCTTCCTTTCACTCATCCGCTAACGCATATTCAAGCCCTTTCAATAAAAATGAAGCCCAAGGCGGGAATCGAACCCGCGATCTCACCCTTACCAAGGGTGTGCTCTACCACTGAGCCACATGGGCCCACTTTATTCTTATCCACAAACAGAGCGGGAGACGGGCCTCGAACCCGCAACCCTCAGCTTGGAAGGCTGATACTCTACCAATTGAGCTACTCCCGCTTTTCCAATTCTTAATATAGTGGAAAATCACACCCTTTCTCACTCCTTTATCCAATAACAACACAAAATAGTATGGTGGAGAGAGTAGGATTCGAACCTACGTAGGCTAAGCCAACGGGTTTACAGCCCGCCCCCTTTAACCACTCGGGCATCTCTCCATCCATTCTGCGTCTCTAAATGGAGCTGGGTAAGGGAATCGAACCCCCAACCTGCTGATTACAAATCAGCTGCTCTGCCAGTTGAGCTAACCCAGCACCGGTTAAACCAAAACTTTAACAAAACCGGCTGAATCAAAACTTTAACAAAACCGACTGAATCAAAGCTTTAACAAAACCGACTGAATCAAAACTTTAACAAAACCGACTGAATCAAAACTTTAACAAAACCAACTGAATCAAAACTTTAACAAAACCGACTGAATCAAAACTTTAACAAAACCGACTGAATCAAAGCTTTAACAAAATCGACTGAATCAAAGCTTTAACAAAATCGACTGAATCAAAGCTTTAACAAAATCGACTGAATCAAAGCTTTAACAAAACCGGTTGAATCAAAGCTTTAACAAAACCGGTTGAACCAGCCCGGCATAGTTGCTTCCAACATATTTTCTCATACAACAAAATCTAAAAAGCCACATAAACCAGTGTTGAAAAAAGATATTTTTATTGGTTCTGCTCCCCTATTGCCACATTGAATATTTTTCTATCGGCAAATAAATTGCAAAAACCAAAAAATTCAGTCCGAAAAAATATAAAAGTGGTTTTTTCAAGTGGCAGACTTCGTTTTTACTGAAAAACAACTTATCCAGTCAATCATTTACCTGATTCTCAACCTGTTTTACCATAAAAAATCCCTTTAAACACCGGTACTTTATTATTTTTGTGGCAGGAACCCCAAAACCCTTAAGAGCAGGAAGAAGCTGTTTATTTGTCGAAAATACGCATGATCTACGGGGCGGGCATAAGGGAAACTAAGGCAGGGACTCATCATATCAGCCTGGAGGCCAACGCATGGGACGCCCTCCTAAGATATGAATATGAATGTGATAGACTGTCTGACCACCGTCATCCCCCGTATTGATTACCAGCCGCCAACCTTTTTCCAATCCGCATTTCAAAGCAATTTCCTTTGCCTTCAAAATTAAATGCCCCATAAGAGATTGATCCTCCTTTTCCACTTCCTTGTGACTGGAAATAACCTTTTTCGGTATAAGTAAAATATGCACCGGCGCCTGCGGGTCTATATCATCAAAAGCAATGCACAAATCATCTTCATAATGAATATTAGCCGGAATTTCCTTATTGATGATCTTTTGAAAAATATTAGGAATCACAATCACCTCTTTTTTTAATGATCCTGTTACACGAGATAAGCCCATTTTGCATTATTACACTTTCAATTTCAAGACACTTTCAATTTAAGAAACCAAAGGCTGTTTATGTTTGAAAGACATACCAGTCAGAGAATATTCGCCGAAGATTGAGGGGATGAGAGGAATGTTTTGAGATTGAACCATAAGGGGCGAATGATGCTTCAGACCATATAAGGGGATGAGGGGTGAGGGGACACAAAAGTGGGCTGGTATCCCACAGCGGAGGAAAGAATAATGCTTCAGATTATATGAGGGGATGAGAGGGCGCCAAAGTCAGCTCGCACAGCAGAGAGGAGAAAATACTGCTTCAGACTATATAAGAAGATGAAGGGTGCCAAAGTCGGCTCGTATACCAAGCAGAGAGGAGAAAATACTGCTTCAGACTATATAAGAAGATGAAGGGTGCCAAAGTCGGCTCGTATACCACAGCGGAGGGACGAATGATACTTCAGACCATATCAAGGGATGAGAGGGCGCCAAAGTCGGCTCGTATACCACAACAGAGGGACGAACTGATGCTTCAGACCACATAAGGGGATGAAGGGAATGTTTTGAGATTGAACCATAAGGGGAAAATGATGCTTCAGACATATATAAGAGAGGCCAAAGTCGGCTCGTATACCACAGCGGAGGGACGAACTGATGCTTCAGACCATATCAAGGGATGAGAGGGCGCCAAAGTCGGCTCGTATACCACAACAGAGGGACGAACTGATGCTTCAGACCACATAAGGGGATGAAGGGAATGTTTTGCGATTGACCCATAAGGGGCGTAATGATGATTCAGATCATATAAGGGGATGAGAGGGCACAAAAGTGAGTTGGTATCCTACAACAGAGGGGCATAATGATGATTCAGACCATATATAGGGGGGATGAAAGGGCACAAAAGTGGGCTGGTATCTCATAGCAGAGGAGGTGTAATATACTTCAGACCATATAGGGGATGAGAGGGCGCCAAAGTCGGCTCGTATACCACCCACAGCAAAGGGGCGTAATATGCTTCAGACCATATAGGGGGATGAGGGGGACACAAAAGTGAGTTGGTACCTTACAGCAGAGGGGCGTAATGATGATTCAGACCACATATATAGGGGGATGAAAGGGCACAAAAGTGGGCTGGTATCTCACACTCACAGCAGAGGGTGTATATGCTTCAGACCATATAGGGAGATAAAAGGGTACAAAAATGGGCTGGTATCTCACACTCACAGCAGAGGGTATATGCTTCAGACCATATAGGGGGATGAGAGGGCGCCAAAGTCGGCTGGTATCCCACCCATAGCAAAGGGGCGTAATATGCTTCAGACCATATAGAGGGGGATGAGAGTTATAGCCAGTATGATCTTAGTAATTGTCGCACTTCAGATCATATAAGAGGATGAGGGGACACAAAAGTGAGTTGGTATCCTACAGCAGAGGGGAGAATGATGCTTCAGATTATATGAGGGGATGAGAGGGTGCCAAAGTCGGCTGGTATCCCAGAGGGGCATAATATGCTTCAGACCATTTAGGGGGATGAGGGGGCGCCAAAGTCCCACAGCAGAGGGGCATAATATGCTTCAGACCATTTAGGGGGATGAGGGGGCGCCAAAGTCCCACAGCAGAGGGGCATAATATGCTTCGACTATATTAGGGAATGAAAGTCCAAAAACCGGCTGTTCAAATTTCAGTTCGCTTCCGTTTTCCGCACTTTAGCGTATTTTTTCCGAAATTTCTCCGCTCTGCCTTCCGTATCCAACAAGCGCTGTTGACCAGTATAAAAAGGGTGGGATGAACTGGATACATCAAAAGTCACCAGCGGGTAGCTTTTCCCTTTTAATTCAATGGTGTTTTTGCTTTTCACTGTTGATTTTGTAATAATATGAAACTGAGTGGAAACATCCTTGAATACCACTTCTCTGAATTCAGGGTGAATTTTCTTTTTCATAATACAAACCTCTTTGACAATACAACTATCTACCACAGAGAAAACAACGCTGGCAAGTGATTCGAAATTCATAAAGTCCGTTTTTTACAATCACTTTTTCAGATTTTACTTGAAACAGGTATGGCAAATGGAGTAAATGGGGTAAACAGAGAAAAAATTTAAAACAAATCCCAATTCAAGGGATACAACAACAGAAACAGAAAGACTTTGATAAATGGGTAAAAAAACTAAGACAGCTCGTTTTCGAATACAAAGGAGACTGGGAATTGAATTGCCCGGTTTGGGTAAAGCCGGAGCCTTGGAAAGGCGTCCATATCCTCCCGGAGAAAGAAGCGGGCACAAAAGAAAAAAATATTCCGATTACGGTCTTCGTTTGGAGGAAAAACAAAAACTCCGTTGCCATTATTGCCTGAAAGAGCATCAACTGAGACGCTTTATCAGAAATGCCAAAACGGGACAAAGCTCCAACTGGATAAGCAAATTGGCCGGACTTTTGGAAAGACGGCTGGATAATGTGGTTTTCCGCCTGGGATTGGCTCCCAGCATTCCCTCCGCCCGACAACTGGTTTCACACGGCCATATTCAGGTAAACGGAAAAAAAGTGAATATTCCCTCTTTTGTTTTGAACCCTGGACAGGCCGTTAAATTGAAAAACAATTCGGAAAAAAATCAAATTGTCGTAACAGCCTTACAAAATCCTCGCATGGAAGTGCCGGATTTTTTGAAAAAAGAGGAAAAAACCGGCGGAATTGTCGGAACAGTTTTATCCATACCGGGCTTGGAATACATTCCCTTTAATTGCGATGCCGGTTTGTTGACTGAATATTATGCCGCGAGAAAAGCCTGATTTTGTTGATATAGTGTAAATCCCTCAAAACAAGGAACAGTCCATTGGCCAAGAAAAAAGGAAAAAAAATCATCACTTTAGAATGCACTGTCGCCAGAAAGGAAGGCAAACCCCCTTCCCGCTACACCACGAGAAAAAATGCCCAAACTCATCCTGAAAGACTGGAAAAGAAAAAGTATAACCCTTTCTTAAGAAGGTATACTTACATAAGGAGATTAAGTAAACTTGGAAAGTCTATCCGATTTAAAAGATAAAGACCCCATACAGATATTTGAAAATTGGTTAAAATCAGCCGAAGAGGCCCTTGAAGTAAAGGAAGCTAGTGCTATGGTTTTATCCAGCATTATGCACTCAGGTTCTTCAAACCGCGATTTTAAAGTTTCATCACGAGTGGTTTTATTGAAGGAAGTCCATGAGGGAAATTTGATTTTTTATACAAATTATAAAAGCCCAAAAGCTTATCAGTTAAGGAAGAAGCACAAGTCCGCTCTCAATTTTTACTGGCCGGCCTTAGGCAAACAAGTTCGTATGGAAGGAATCACAGCCAAAATCCCCCGCGACAAGTCCGTTCAATACTGGAAAACCCGCCCCCAGAAAAGCCAGATCAGCCAGTATATCTCCGAGCAATCGGAAAAACTGGAAAGCCGAACTGTACTGAAAAAAAAGTGGGAGGAAGCTCAACGGAAATTTTACGAGAAACAGGTTCCTTGTCCGGATGACTGGGGAGGTTTTGGCTTCACTCCGCTTTTGATCGAGTTTTGGCTGGAAAAACCCCATCGTTTGCACGATCGAATAGTATTCAAGAAAAAATTTTTTGGTATGCTCTTAAAGCAAAAATGGGTATCCCACCTTTTGTACCCTTAGAAAGAACCACACTTTTTTCCCGCACTATTATAAAATAAAACTATTTGTAGATACTACTGTTTAACTTTTCCCTGCGGAGGACCGTCGTATGGTTCTTTTGGTTCAGTATCCTGGATGAGTTCTTAATTTTTTACCGAATTGTACTCACGCATTCATGCCTTAATTTAGATCCGTATAGTTTTTTTTTATAGTTCATTATGTTGGATTTTTAAAATCACTGTTTTTCGCTGGCAGAGACAGCGATATTTTGCACTCCGGCCAGACGAACTTGATCCATCACATCCACCAGTAAACCGGTTTCCGATCTTTTATCCGCTTGAATCACTACTGTGCCTTCCGGGCTTTCCGCGTGCAGTCTTTCTATGTTAGCTCGAACGGAGCGAATATCCACTCTTCTTTTCTGGATCCATATTTCCCCGGACTGGCTGATGGCCACCAGTATAGAAGCTCTTTGTTTTTTCCTGGCGGTCTTGGCGGAGGGGCGACTCACATCAATGCCCGATTCTTTTACAAAAGAAGTGGTGACAATAAAAAAGATAAGCATAATGAAGACCACATCCAACATGGGAGTCAAATCAATGCCGCTTTCTTCTTCTTTTCTCTTAAATATTCTTCTCATGTTTCACACACAAGCAACCACTGCCGGGTTAATTTTTTTCTTTTACTTAGCTTAAAATTTTTTCTCATCAGTATCCATTTATTGTTTATAAAAATCGGAAATTGCCCGCTTTCAAAAGCTAAGAAAACAAAAATTTAGAAAAATAATCATTTAGTTTTTGCTTCTCCCTACTGACACGATTTTCCAGTGTACGGCTGACATAAATACCGGACAAAGCCCCCACCATACCGGCCATTGTGGGAATGGTGGCCATAGAAACACCACTGGCCATCAGCCGCGCGTTGCCGGTGCCCACGACAGCCATCACTTCAAAAACGGCAATCATTCCCGTAACCGTGCCCAACAAACCCATAAGAGGACAAAGCGCCACCAAAGTTTTAATGTTGGAAATATTTTTATTCAGCAACAAACTTAAAGAGGATAAATCCGCTTTCCACATCCGTAAAAACAAAACAGAATCAGTTGAACCGGAGGTAAAAGAACGATCTTTCCATTTACACAAAACCAATTGAGCATCTTTTTTAAAATTAATATAAAAATACCAAAATCTTTCTACAATCAAAAGCCACAAAATAAAAATAGTGAAAAAAATTAAATAAAGAACCCAGCCTCCCTGGCTCATAAAATTCTGTACTGTTTCAAAAAAATAATAACACAAATTCATTTTTTTAAGTCCGACCGGGTTAAAAGCTTTTTGGCCAACAGACCGGCGGTTTGCTCTTCCAATATTTGCACCAGTCTTTGAGAGCGGCTGGAAATAAAATTATGGCAAATCAAAAGGGGAATGGCGCAACAAAGACCCAACATGGTGGTAACCAAGGCTTGTGAAATACCGCCTGCCATCAGTTTGGGGTCCCCTGTTCCAAAAAGAGTAATGGACTGAAAAGTCAAAATCATACCGATCACCGTACCCAGAAGTCCCATCAGAGGGGACAACACTGCCAAAATTTTAATGGTGCCGATGAATCTCTCCACCTTGGGAAGGTATCTGATAGCGATTTCATTTAATTTCATTTCCAGGGATTCCATATCCAAATGCTTGTTTTTTTCATAAATGGAAATAATTTGACCCACAGGATTGTCCTCCCGTAGTTCAGAGCTTTTAAGCTGTGCTTTTATTTTCCGCTCTTCTCTGGTTAGAACAATCCATCTTTCCACCACAAGGGAAAGTCCAAAAATTAAAACAAGGATAATAAACAAACCTACGAGGCCCCCCTGCTGTATTCTTTCAAAAACGCCGGGGGCGCGAATCAGAATGGAGATCAAAGAGCCTCTGGAAGGGTCCATCGCAAACATGGGGTAAGTGTCTTTTGCCGCTTTTTCCAAGTCGCCAATATACCGGGTGAATCGTTTTTCCGGCTGTTTGGGCAGTTCCACAATTTGAGCAGGGTCTCCTGACTGATAGTTTAAATACCTTCCTTTGCTTACCAAATTAAAAGCACCCACGCGGGTAATAGAGTAGCTCGATTTTTTTCCATCTAGAGCGATCACCTCTGCTAAAAACTGAGTCACTTTTCCCTGTTCCGTCATTTCCCTTTGTATTTCAAACCAAAGTTTCCTTAACTCTTTGGTAGTAGGAAGTTTTTTTCTACCTGCAATTGTTTCGGCAAACTTTTCCCGATTGGGTATTTCCACCGAAACAAGAGAGTTTAGCACCTGCCCACGAAAATCCCCCGCCACCTGCTTGACCACACCAAAAAGCTCTCCCAAAACACCTACGGTGAGATTCAACTCATTTTCCAATATGGTTAACTCTTTTTCGTGCTTTTCAAATTCAGCGGTGAGACGCCGGCTTAACCTCTCCTCTGTTTTTAATTCCTTTAACGCCTGATTTAAAAGCGCTTGTCTGCTGTCTCTTTCCTGCTTGAATTTCCGCTCTCTATCCTGAAATTCTTTTGATTCATACTGTCTTTCCTCCAAAACTTTTTTCAAAAGATCATCCAAAGTGCCGGCAGGCGCAGGAAATGATGTACACATCAATGAGGATATTCCAGCAATAATGATCGCTTTCTTTTCAGATCGTAAGAGCATAAAAATCAATGCAAAAAACCAGTTCATGGAGTATTGCCTTTTCTTATAGGGGCTGGAACAGGCACGGTCAGCAAAGAGGGGGCCTGCTGTTTTCTGGCCACCTTAAGGCCTGCTTCCACCGCTCTTCCATAACGGGAAGATAGCGATACCCATACTTTTTTATCTTTGTTCCAGTAAGCCTGCCTTGTTCCATCCAGGCTTTGGTAGATCAGGGCAATACGACCCATGCGCAGATAATTCACACTCAGTGTCTTGTTTTCAATATCCTGAATACCCTGATAAGCCTCCAGCGTTCTGCCATACTCACTTTCAATTTGATAGGCTTCCATGAGCCGCCGGTATTTTTCGGACACGGAAACATCCGCACGGTTCATAATTTCTTTAATTTCTTTCAGCCGTTTTTTTCTTTCCTTCATTAAGAAAGGAATATCCAAATCAATAAACCGCTCCAAATTTTTAGTCATCTCCAGCATAAGAGGCATTATATCCTTACTGGTTTGTTTGACTTCTACGATTTGTGTGCGGATAGACTGCATTTCATCAGTTTGATCTTTAATCAGTTTTTTCAGTTGTTCATTATAACTGCGGGTGCTTTCGATCTGGCGCAGGGTGACTTCGTATTCGCTCACAATATCCTTTGTTTCTTCGGCCATCGAAGAGATTTTTTCCTGGGATTTGGCACCTTTTTGATGATTTTTTATCTGCTCCTCAATCACCTTGTTGAGCTGAGTTTCATTGGCTGAAAGCAGTAAATTCAGTTTATTTTCACTAGAGGAAATTAATGGATTGAGTTTATGTTTAACTTGAGAGCTGTATGAAGAATCTTTTGGTAAAAAGAATTCACTCTTATGTAAAGAACCTATCTGAGGGAAAAAGGGTTGTGCCGCACTATCTGATTTTACGCTTTCTTCCCCGGCTGATAAAAAAAAGGGGCTGACTGCCAAGAAAACAGCCAGCCCAATTTGAATTACAGTCACAAAAAAATGCCTCTTTTTTTATTAACAACCAAATAAATAACAAACTTTTTTTCAGTCTCCTTACAGCTTTTTTTAGCTGATTCTTCCCACTCTTTGGCTGAATTCAACTTTCACTTACTGAAAGTTGTAAGTCAGCCTGGCGTTAATGCTTCTTCCCCTCAGGTCATACAGTTCGGCGTTGGTGTATCCCCCTGATGTACCAAATATAGCCCGTTGAGGCCGATTAAGCCCTAAAACATTCTGAATACCCACTATCAAACCGGTTTGCTTGTCCAGAGCGATCCTTCCCGCCAGGTCCAACTGCCAGTAATAAGCCGTTTCCTTTTCTTCTTGAGGAGTAGTAGTCTGTAACTGAGATGGCACATTATGCACAATCAACTGAAAAGAATGCCCCATATCCTTGTTCATAAAACTCAAAACAGCCTTGTTCCTCCAGCGGGGAAAACCGTAATACGGCAGGCGTGTTTTACGCTTAGGAGCTTTGTTTTCCAAACCAAACAAATCTTCCATCCACTCATAATAAGGAACTTCCACCGTAAAATCCGCTCCATCAAAAGGCTGTGTGTCAGCATAAAGTATATGAGAATGGTATAATTTTATACCAAAACTCCACGCATCATCTATCGGAGATGAGAAATCCACGGACAAATCAATACCCCGCACTCTGGTTTGAGATAAATTTTTCCGGAGGATTGTAATTTTTTCCGTTGTATTATTGGCATCCCGCTTTACTGTTGAACCAAAATTTTTCAATAACTTTTCAGGGCCACTGTCTTTCTCTTCTTTAAAAATAACACTCAATAGACTTCCGCCGGCTGATTCTACAACAATATCTTTATAAAAAGACTGAAAATAGTCCAAGCTGACAGAAAATGCTCTTACCGGTTCCAGTACAATACCTAAATTAAAAGTTTCTGATTTTTCCGGTTTTAACTCTCTGTTTCCCAAAAGATGGGTTTCAAATTGTGTAGTATTACACTTCCCGTCCTTGTCGCAGTCATTCTTGTCAATCGCATAAGGGAAAGTAGTTAGATTGGTGTACATACTGCTGAGAGTGGGAGCTTTGAAACCCAAACCCCATGAAGCTCTCAGTTTCACTTCCTCCACAGGTTGCACAGAAAAGGCCACACGAGGGGATATGGGCATGGTCTCTTCATCCGTAAATGGAATGGGTTGTTGGGTCAATTCATGCCTGGACCATTCGCTGGAGTAATCATAATAGTAATCGGTGCGGGCCGCCAACTGTAGCTCCAACATATCGAAAGACAAAAGAACAAGCTCTCCGTAAAGCCCTCCGAATAACCGGCTTCCTTCGCCATCTATTGTAGTACCACCACCCCATTGATTATTGGCTAAAGTAATATCATCATTTGTTTCCAAATACCTTTGCCAGTTGCCCAGGCCCCCCACGGCAAAAGCCAGAGAATGATTTTTCTTTTCCATCAGTTGTCCACTAAGTTGAGGCTCAATACTGATCAAATTGGAATGTATTTCTGTAGTAGGTTCATAAACAGCAGATGTAATGTCACTCTTCTTTCCGGACAGGAGAAAGGGATTCCATTCATCTTTACGCATCATCTCAATTAATTTCTTTTTATTGGAGAATCCTCCAACCCCGGTACTAAAATAATTAGACCCCGCAATATTCACATAAGCATCCAAATCCATTGTATCACGCAAAGCTGTATTTATACCTCCCTGAAGCTGATAATAATGCCCGTTCACCACATACTTACGAGGACCAGCTCCTTCCTCCTCCACCGTACGGTAGAAAAGTGTCACCGGACCGGTAGCGGCAATCCCCAATCTTTGAGCTACATCCGCCGGAATACGGCGATCAGTGTCTGCGGCGAATTGAGGTTTTAAAAGCCTATCCGGCGCCGGCGCCAATATAGCAAAAGAACGAGTGTAGCTGTAAATACCCGTTGCCATAAAATTGACCCCATCCATTAATTCCGTATCCATTTGCGCAAAAGCGCTGGTCTGTAAAATGCTTGGAGTAAATTGCATATAAGGACCATAATCAAAACCACACAAGTTATTTTTTTTAACATTTCCTTTTGGACAACCTGGCGCCGGATTCCAACTTTTGCCATCATTGTCACTCCAAGACCCCGGACTGCCGAAAGAACTGTAATGATCTTTTTTAATTTTACCAAACTCACGATCTCTTAAGTACAAAGGGGAGTCTAAACGTAGTTGTCCGCCAACCAAATAATTAATGTCATTTTGATTGCCGCCGTAACTGGCATCAATACTGACTTTATCTCCTTTTCCGGCCCAGGAGTTGTCTATTGAATCAGGGCCTGAATCATTCCAGTTCCAAAAATCCACGAAAGAAGCGATACCTTCAAAGGTGTTTCCCTCTTCTCTTTGCACTAAAGACCCCTGCACATTAACCTGCCCGCCCACATAATTTTTTTTGGTTACGATATTCATCACTCCGGCCAAGGCGTCAGAACCGTAGAGCGCGGAGGCTCCGTCTTTTAGAATTTCAATCCGTTCAATAGCGGAAATAGGCAGAACACTGAAATCGACAGCGCTTCCTCCACCAATAGGAGACATTCTTCTTCCGTTTACGAGAACCAAAATAGAACCACCTCCCATTCCTCTTAAGGAGGTGCCTGTTATAGTAGATGTACTACTAAGTGAGTTTTCTCTGGTTCCGCCCAAAGAGGCTTCCGGTAAGTCCCGCAACACATCACTTAGAGAATTATAACCGGACATTTCAATCTGATCACGGTCAATCACCAAAACAGGAGAAGGGCCTTCTATATTTGTTCTTTTAATATGAGAACCAATGACATCAATTTTCTCTACCTCCTCATCGGATTCCTCAGCAAAAGAAAAAACAGAAAACGACAAAAAAGAGATAGGAACTAAAATAGACAGTAAATACCTCATAACCAAAACCTCCTACAAAAAAATGGATTTTCCTACACCTTTGCACTAAAAAACATATTTTATTTTTTTTTACAAGTTATTATTATGTTATGCAGAAAAAAACCTGTTTTTCAGTGCAATTAATATTTAAAAAAATGAATAATAATAACAATTTATGTCAGTGCTCCCTATTTATTGTGATCTACACACTGCCCTGCCGGGAGAAAAGACAGCCAATTCCCCTCATTAAAAAGCCTAAAATATAGAGCTTTCTTTCATAGCGGCTAAGTTAACTAACTGCCTATTTACCTGAAACAGCAAATAATTTCATAAATAAATATATATAATAACTGCTAAAGCGGCAAGGGTGAAAACTGTAATTTTCTTTAATGATTTTAGTATTTTATTTGTAATTAAGGCACAGTTAACTGACTCACCAATTTTTATTATAACCCTCTTAAATCATCTGAAGCTTAAAGTTTTTATGAAAGTTTACGGAGAATCTATAAAATCCATATCAGTAAAAGGGGATTCACCAAAATGATGTTTCTTTTGTGTGTCTTTACCCGGGACCGGCTTTTCTACCATTTTCAAATGAGAACGAGATGGGGAATTTGAAATATGTATAGTCCCCGATTCCTCCACGAGCAAGTGTTTTTCAACAATACTATCTGATACGAGAGAGTCAGGTGAAACAACATTTTTGCTCACTGGTTTTTCCGAATACTTTTTCTTGTTGTCTGTTATTCCGAGGGAAGTATCTGTCACTTCTAAAGAGCGCGCTAATTTGATATTTTTCTCCAGCCGTTCACAAAGGTCTTTACCGTTTTGTAATAAACACTCCAGCTTTCGGGTTTTTTCATGCATGGAGGATATATGACGATCCATCTGAGTTTCTACAGTTAAAGACAAATTTTCCAAATCACCAATTTTTTTCCTTAAGACCTGAAGACCAATGCTCAATCTAGTGTCCTTCTTAAGAAACTGACTCCAAATCAGATAAAATGCAAAACAAAAAAAAGCAATAATGATACCACTGGTAAAAAACAAAAAATACGCCTCCTGTTTCCCGTTCCTTAATATTAATATAATTAAAACAGGATAAATACATAATCTCAACAAGTCTCAAGTCGAGTATTTATTGTTTTGTGAATATTTTTGTCTTCCGGATAAATTGCTACGACACTCTCCCCGGAGGAACAAATCCAGAAAGAGAGGACACGAAACTTTCGATGCGGGAACAAGCGGCAGATAAAGTTTTTGCATCCACTGCAAAATGTATACGCACATAACCCGGGTAATTGAACTCCTCCCCGGGCACACAAAGTACTGATTTCTCCTGAAATAAAGCTTCCACAAAATCAGCAGAGGAACGGATAACCCCTCCCTTCCAGGAAGAGCCGTATAGCTTCTGAACACCCACCCAGAGATAAAAAGCCCCCTCCGGGGGGAAAACGCTCAAACCGGCAATCCGCTCAAAAGATTTTAAAGCCAGATCTTTAACCGCCATCAGATCTTTTCTTGTTTCCTCTAGTTGCCTATCACATTGAGTCAGAGCATAAGCGGAGGCCTCTTGCGAAATAGAGCTGGCGCAGCTGACAGACTGACTTTGAAATCGAGACATAGCATTTATAATCTCCTCATTCCCCACAGCCCAGCCAATACGCCAACCGGGCATGGAGTAATTTTTGGAAACAGCATTAATGGACAGCACACGATCTTTCAAATCAGGACAAACTTGCAAAAGATGAGGCGCCATTGGACCGGAAAAATACAGATGATTATAAATATCGTCACTTAATACATATATTTGCGGATATTCCAGTAACACTTCCGCCAAAGCCGATAAGTCAGAGCGGCTTAAGACAGCGCCGGAGGGATTGTTTGGAGAGTTTAAAATCAATACTTTGGATTTTTTCGTAATATGTTTTCTCAAATTTTCCGGCCGGAGCTTAAAATGCTCCTCCGGTTGGGTGGGAACGGGAACGAGTCGAGCCTGAGCCAGCTCCACCATAGAAGGATAGCTCACCCAATAGGGAGTGGGAATCAAAACCTCCTGATCGGGATCACAAAGAGACTGAATAGCAGAAAATAAAATAAATTTCGCTCCAATGGAAACAGTCACCTGAGAAGGCTGAACTTCCAGCCCCAGCCATCTTTTTGTATTTTGAGCGACAGCTTCTTTAATTCTTTGAGACCCGCTGGCAGGAGTGTACTTGGTATAGCCTTCCCTGATAGCTCGAATACCCTCGGAGCAGATCACTGCCGGGGTATCCCAAGTAGGCTCTCCCAAGGAAAGAGAAATGACATCCTTGCCTTGCGCTTTTAATTTTTGCGCTTTGGCTCCCAACATCATCACCGCGGAAGGTTTTAAATTAAGCACTCTTTTAGACAACATGGCCGTTTCCCCCATTTTGTTCATTTCATATAATCTATTTTTCCCACTAATCAAGCCATGATTTTTCTTCAGGACTGATTTGATTACTTCTTTACTTTAAATTTCCTCTTCAGGGCTTGCGCTACCGGTTCAGGAATCCAGTCACTTAAATCCCCGCCGTGAGAGGCAATTTCTTTTACCACCTGAGACGACAAATGGGTATATTCCGGCCGGGTAAAAGCGATAAAAGTTTCACATTCCGAAAAAAGCTGTTTATTGGCCGCCGCCATAGTCAATTCATACTCAAAATCGGAAACCGCTCTTACTCCCCTGATAATAACCTTAATATTGCATTTTTTTGCGTACTCCACCGTCAATCCACTGTAAGAAGCCACCTCCACCTTGTTTATATCCTGCAGGCAGGTTCGCACCAATGTCACTCTTTCTTTTAGAGAAAAAAGATATTTCTTGCTGGCCGAAGTGGAAACCAGCAACACCAAAGGATTAAAAAAACAACTTAACCTTTTTACAAGATCAACATGGCCTTTTGTAATAGGATCGAAGCTTCCCGGATAAACAGCTTTTCTGTTTAAATCAAAATCTTTTCTCATTTCCATATCCCGATATCCGCATCACCTGTTCTTAATTAAAAATAAGAATAAAATAAAACCTGCTTATCACCAAATTTTTTCTTGACGAGCAAACGATTCTCTTTCCTCTCTTCAAAAACCCTCTCCTGAGAGGACATTTCCAAAATCAAAATTGCGCCTTCCTTTAATACTTGAGAGGAAAATAAACTCTCCAAAATTTTATTTCCCCATTGCCTTTTAAAGGGAGGATCGGCAAAAATCAAATCAAATCCCCGGCCTTTATAAGCTGAAAGGAAAAGAAACACATCCTTTTTGTAAATTTTTATATTGGATTGAATTTTCAATATCCGACTGTTTTTTTTTATAATTTTAACCGCTTTTGGACTTTTATCCACTACATACGCCTCTTTAGCTCCGCGGGACAAAGACTCCAGGGCCAGACTTCCCGTTCCAGAAAAAAGATCCAATACCCGGCTACCCTCAGGCCCCCGGCCCCGGGAATGAAGGGTGTTGAAAACAGAGGTTTTTACCCGGCCTGTCATAGGCCGTATAAAATCAGCGGAAAAAGAACATAATTGATGTCCTTTAAAACAACCAGCGATGATTCTCATTTTTCAGATCTGTATTAATGTTACTTCTTTCCCCAAACTCTCTTTAAACAAAAGCTCAGCCTGATTGAAAACGGCCACAATATCCTGAAAAGGCTTGGACACGAACAAATCCACATCAGGAATCGATACTCCTTCTGAAAAAGCTCTATGTGCGGACATCATTACCACTTTTTCATTATTATTTTTTCCGGCCTGCTTCAAAACAGAAGGACCGTTTAATCCCGGCATTAAAATATCCAAAAACACTAAATGGGGTTGAAACTCCCTCCAGATTTTCAAACCCTCATGACCATCCTCGCCTGTCTTTACGATATGTCCACGGGAAAGAGCCACCCGGCCAAGGCACTTTCTAATTAAAGCCTCATCATCCACAATTAAAACTCTCATTAATATTTATATACCGGATTCAGCAAAAAAAGGCAAAGACATGGTAAAACAAGCTCCCCCCAAAGCAGAAGAACGCCCCGCCTTTAGACTTCCGTTAAAGCTTTCCACAATACTTCTGCTCATGTTCAAGCCCAGTCCTGTTCCTTCAGATTTGCTCTTCGTCGTAAAAAACGGTTTAAACACATTTTCGTAGTCCTCGGGCAGGATTCCTTTTCCACTATCTTCAACACATAAAATCGCCTGATTTTCTTCCTTATATACCTGCACTGTCACTTGTTGAATGGAGCTATTCAGTTCCGCCACAGCCTGACAGGCATTTTTCATCAGATTAAAAACCACCTGCCTCAACAAACCGGCCTGCACTTTTACAAAAACAGACTCTTCACTAAGGACAAGGTGCAAATCAGAAAAACATTTCATGGATTTTAAAAACGGCAAAGTCTTTCGCACTTCTTTATTTAAGTCATATATATTCAGTTGACTGTCTGCTCGGGAAAAATCCAACAGATTGGAAATGATCTCTTGTGAACGGGAAACTCCTTCTGCAATATCCTCCATGTCTTTTCGCATTTCTTTATTGAGCTTATCGGAACTCAAAAGCCATTGCGCCATTGACAAGACTCCGGTAAGGGGATTACTCAACTGATGAGCGACTGTTTCCCCTAACTCCCCCAAAGCGGACATTTTTATATTTTGGATCATCTGATTTCTCAAAGACAAAGACTCGCCAATGTCTGCGTAATGACAGACAGTGTATTCACCACCTTCAATATTGACCGGGTAAGAATGTTTTTCAAAAATCTTCTCACCTCGATAAAAAGTGGATTGATTACCCCCCCCGTTGTCAACACAGCCGAATATTTTGTTAAAAATATCATTTGAATTGCTCAAATTGTCTCCGTCATCAAAAATAGCCAGAGGCTCGTTTAATTCATTAAAGGTGGAAGTCCAAAGTTCTATGCCTGTTTTCAAATGATCCTGCAACAACATCCGATCCAGACATTTCATCATTAATGTCAAAAAAGACTCATAAAAAAACAGCAGTTTATCAGGTTTTTTCGCGGAAAATTCCACAAACAGACAAACAGGTTTATCCACACTGTACTGACCGGTGCAAACAGGAATACTTAAAATATTTTGTACCGGGCGGCCCAGAGAATCCGCCAGATACTGACTGTCCGCTCTGTCTTTTATTCTCATGTCGTGTGTTATCCGCTCATCCGGCAGGGGGGCACAAGACTTTTTATAACTTCTCATGGAATGACAAACATATTGAAGAGGGCCGAAATACCCTGAGTGCCAATAGAGTACAAGACTTCTAATTTTAAACCGCCGGCTTGTTTCCTTATATAAAAAAAACAGGAAATTCTCTAAGGAAGAGGCTGTAAATAATTTATCACAGAATTTTAAATGGTTGTTTATTGTCTGAATGCCGTTATATAAATTTTTTTGTGCCTTAAGCAATTTGATCCTCTACCACATCATACTGCAAGTCGTTTAAGTAGGAATGAATCAACATATCTTTTTGTAAAATGGATTTTATGATTTCGCGGTTTTTTTGAAGAAGCTCCAAAACAGTTTCTTTGTGGTTTTTAGAAATGTTTTTGGGATTGTATCTTTTTAAATGCTCATCAATATGCCCGATGGCATCCAGAATAATCTGACGGCTGTAATAAAATTGTTCAATATGACTGTAGTCCCCTGATTGCAGGCGCCGACATTCAAAATCGCCAATTTTTTTAAACTGAACCAGGTAATTGTTCTTCTGCTCTAATAACTGTATTGCCAATTTCATATACCCCACTCCCTAAAAGTACTTATTGCCTCTTCCTGTATATATTATGCCAGATAAGTTCAAAAAAAAAGGAGTCAATAATACAACTTGTCCAAAGATGAGACATGAAAAAAAACTTTTTATCCTAAATGGTTATAAATGATGAAAAACTCTTGACAGGGTTAAGGTCCAGTCGTGTTTTTCAGCCTGTGATATTCTATTTCAAATTTATGTGTATGAACGAGGTTGACTTTCAGTTCAATTACCGCCGGAGAGGAAAAAGCAAATGTCTTAGGCCACCGGTGGAGGCAATAATAATTCAGTTTCCACATTTCAGCCCATTTTTTAAATTGCAAATTATGAGAATTTAAAAAGATCGGATCAGAAAACAAAGAGGAAAAAATACGCCCGCCGGTGTTATTGATAACAACCAAAAACCATTTTATGCTTGGGTCAAGCTGACTTGAAATCCAAGGCGCGGACAAATCATAAAGACAGCTCAAATCCCCTATCAAACACCAGTTTTGTCTGTTTGGTTCACAAAGCCCGAGAAAGGTGGACACCAGCCCGTCAATCCCATTAGCCCCCCTGTTTCCTATATATTTTAATTGTTTATCCGGCTGGTAGTCCGCCGACAAATTCCACTCTCTTATGGGCAGACTGTTGCCTAAAAACAAAAGGGAGTGTGACGGTATTTTTTTGGAAAACTGTTTTACGAGAGCCGGCTCACTTAAAGGATATTTACTGATTAACTTGTTTAAAGACCGGCAAAACCTCATGTCCTGCGCTAACACCTCCTTTTGTTTATGAAAATACACGGTTTTTTTAATGATCTTTTTTACCTTTGCCGGTTTTTCATCAGGAACACCGTCTTCGCCTTCAGCCTCCTCCATGAACACGCGGCTCCATCTGAAAAAAGCGGAAAAGGAAACAGCCGTCTGCGCGCGGCTGAGTCCTGAATAACTTTGATCACTTACGGACAAAACCGGCAAGTAGGAATGGATTTTCTCCAGATCCCTCCAGAAGCGGGTGCAGGGTCTTCTTCCTATACGAAGCACACCTTCCGTTTGTTTATTTACCATCAGCCATTTTAAAACAAGCTCCCCCGACTTTAAAATAAGAGGCTTTAACTTTTCGGACTCTCTTAAGCCGGACAGCGCTTCTGCATAAATCGGCCACGGAAAAAAACATAAAATATCTTCCACATCCCATTTCACTTTTTCCGGCAACTCAGTCAAAATACAAAGCGGTCGTTTTACTTTCAGAAA
This sequence comes from Bdellovibrionales bacterium, assembly GCA_965203225.1. Taxonomy (GTDB): domain Bacteria; phylum Bdellovibrionota; class Bdellovibrionia; order Bdellovibrionales; family UBA1609; genus JANQSP01. The sequence goes on from CBDBBW010000005.1 coordinate 129,652, forward strand.
AAAGGATTTTATCCTCTTTTCCTGCTGGGACAAAGTAGGAATCGGCTGATCCCCGGATGAATAAAAAACCTGCGAACTATTTTTTTTTTGAAAAAGCTTTGAGGAAGAGGGTGCTTTTTCCGTTCTGACCGGGTCAAAAGAAAAGAAGAGCGGGCGGATTTTTTTATCCATTAACGGCTCATCAAAACAAATATTGACATGACATGGAGAGGACCTGTCCCAAGAGGATAATTTCCACTTCTTTCTTCTTTCCACCTCCCATGTTTTTGTCACATAATGAGAAAATATCCCCGGCTGTTCAATACTCTGGGGGGCGCCGGTCCCGCGATACGAAGAGGGACGATCCGCGGTAATAAGCACCAGGGGTATATTGGAATAGTACGCTTCAATAACGGAAGGCAAAAGCTCAGCCACGGCCGTACCGGAAGTGGTGACGACAGCGCTGGGATTTTGATTTTTCCGACAAAGACCCATAGCGAAAAACCCGGCGGACCGCTCTTCAAAAAAAGAAAATACTTCCAGTCCTTTGGTTCCTGATATGACAGAAATCAAAGGGGCGTTTCTCCCTCCAGGGCAAAGACAAAATGTTTTCACACCGTATACCCTCACCAACTGAGTAACCAGTTTTTCGGATAATTCGATGTTCACGCCCGAAGAGTGGGCCGATTGTTTTAAGTTGGATTTTGAAGCCATTTTACATCCCCGCTTTAAAATAAAATATTTTTTATAATCTGACGCTTCATTTTTAGTTCCTTCCACTCTCTTTCCAGCCGACTGTCTTTGACCAAACCACAACCGGATCCCAGATAAGCCTTTCCGTCCACAAACTGAATATTACGGATGGCCGCCACACAAAAGGTTTTATTCCCCTTGACCACCCCAAACGGCGCACCAAAATGGTGTCGCGCCAGTTTTTTTTCCTGTAATTCCAGCAATAAATCCAAAGCCGGTTTTTTGGGAAAGCCCCCCAAAGCTGGAGTGGGGTGCAACAGGCGGCAAATCCGTTTAAAGGATATATCCGATTTTAACTGTAATTTAAAATCTGTTCTCAGATGTCTGATATTCCTGATGGAATACACATAAGTGTCAGAAAGTTTTTGCTCTCCCAGCGGAGTCAAAATGCACTTCATCTCCTTTACCACCAGTTCATGTTCCCATTTTTCCTTTGAATCCTTCAACAAATCATGCTGTGGGCCGCGAGCCGTGCCGGCCAAAGCCATTGTTTGAATATACAGAGCTTCCTTCCGAAACAGATGCTCCGGCGTTATACCCATAAGGGCTTTGCTACCCGACCAGAAAGCGTAAACCACGCCTCCTCTCCCGCGGTCGGAATGAACAACCAAACGATGAATGAACTCCGGTATCTCCTGTTCCCTTAACGAGTAATCAGCTATTTCAAAAAAAACAGGAACTACTTTTTGAATTTTATTTTGTTTTATTTGTTCTTGTGCACTGAGAAAAAAGTCCTTGAAAAAAGAAAATGACGGCTCCTCCCACAACCTATCGAATATATTTACTGCGGTCCGTTGATCTTTCAGAAAAACAAGCAATTGTTTTCGGGAAAAAACCCCGGTGGAGGAAGGTATATACCACTTGTCCCAATCGGATTCCGAAAGAAAAAAAGGAGGATGGAACACACTCCATCTATCCAAGACCGGTGCAACAGAAAGGGAAAAGGGGCCTTCCCCCAATAAATATTGATCGGGAGCCATCTGAAGCAAAAAACCCTCTTTCCGCCAACTGTTTTTGTTTATATTACATTGATTTTTCTGATTCATATTGATTGTTTTCACAAGATATATATTGAATGTTTCTGTTATTCAATTTTTTTTAACTATTATGACCATGATATATTCAAAAATCGATTACTAATTCCGGTTTATACCGCTGTCGTCGACATTTTTGAATATACCAAAAAACCATCACGAAAAACTCTTATTTTTGACTTTACAGTTTACTTATGTTTTTAAATTCAGTGTTTATCTCCGGAGGCAACAAAAAGGTTTGACGACACGGCCAAAGCATCTTAAATCACCACGCCAATGAAATATTCTGACAGGCCAATAAACAGGGGTGATGACACGGCCAAAGCATCTTAAATCACTTCACTACTGAAATATTCTGACAGGCCAATAAACAGGGATGACGACACTACCAAAGCATCTTAAATCAATGCGCAAATGAAACATTCTGACAGGCCAATAAACAGGCTGGACGACACGGCCAAAGCATCTTAAATCAACGCGCCAATATTCTGTCAAGCCAATAAACAAGTTGGACGACACGGCCAAAGCATCTTAAATCAACGCGCTGATGAAATATTCTGACAGGCCAATAAACAGGGGTGACGACACTACCAAAGCATCTTAAATCAACGCGCCAATATTCTGACAGGCCAATAAACAGGGTTGGACGACACGGCCAAAGCATCTTAAATCATTGCGCCAATGAAATATTCTGACAGGCCAATAAACAGGGGTGACGACACGGCCAAAGCATCTTAAATCAACGCGCTGATGAAATATTCTGACAGGCCAATAAACAGGTTGGAAAACACGGCCAAAGCATCTTAAATCAACGCGCTGATGAAATATTCTGACAGGCCAATAAACAGGGGTGACGACACGGCCAAAGCATCCCTGAAATACACAGCAAAAAAACAGTGGAAAATACGCTTCAGTATATGTATGTATAAGTGTATGTATAAAAAACAGCTTTTACCGGCCAATATCATCAGTAAATAATGTAGTAATGACTGTACAAAACAAACGGAAAATAACAATGCAGACGAACAAGCGCTCCTTTTTTCAAAAACCCAATTCCAACTTTCTAATTATTGCCGGCCCCTGTTCCATTGAAAGCAAAGAGCAATTATATCAAATCACAAAAGTCCTGACAGAGGAAAATATTTCTTTTTTAAGAGGCGGTATTTACAAAATGCGCACCCAGCCTCATTCTTTTCAGGGGCTGGGAGAAGAGGCCATTGAATTGGTTAAAAATTTAAAAGCCTCCCATACTGTAAATTTTGTCTCTGAAATCACTGATCCGAGACAAATAGATACCATGTCTCCGGTAGTGGACATATTCCAAGTGGGCACACGCAATATGTACAATTATGAACTGCTTAAGGAACTGGGAAAGCAAACCAAACCGGTTTTATTAAAAAGAGCTTTTTCTGCACGGGTGAAAGAATGGCTCCTGGCTGCAGAGTATTTAACTCAAGAGGGAAATGGGCAGGTTATCCTTTGTGAAAGAGGTATCCGCACTTTTGAAACCAGCACTCGAAACACCTTGGATTTATCCGGCGCTTTAGTGGCTCAAAAAGAATCCTCTCTTCCGGTCATTGTGGATCCTTCCCACGGCACGGGACACCCTTTTTTGGTAATGAAAATGGCCTTGGCCACAGCGGCTGTGGGACTGGACGGCCTTTTGGTGGAGATTCACCCGGAACCGGAAAAAGCCCTGTCAGACGGTTATCAATCCCTCAATTTCATTCAATTTAAACAAATGATGAAACAACTTAAAAAAATATTGTCTGTCACGGATAAAATTTCCTACACAGAACAGGCAAAAGAGAGATAACACCCGTCACAGCAAAAAGTTTGTGTGTTTAGATCGGTTTTTAAGCCGGTTTTTCACGGGCATAAAAGCAAAACGGGAAATAAATTATGAATAAAGAACCCGCCTCAAACAACAAAACCCGGCCAAATGAAATAAAACAAATATTCAGTTCCATCGCTCTTAACTATGATCGAGCCAATAGAACCATTACTTTGGGAATGGACACAGGCTGGAGAAAAAAACTGGTTAAATGGAGTGAAGCCCCATGGGACGGAAAAGTTTTGGACTGCGCCACAGGCACCGGCGATTTGGCTTTTGAATTTCAAAAACAGCTTGGACCCGAAGCGAAAATCACCGGCCTGGATTTTTGTGAAGAGATGCTCAAACTAGCCAAAGAAAAAGTGTTAAACAAATTTGATAAAAAGCCTGGTTTTTTTCAAAATAAGGCCAAAAGGGCTTCAGAGAAAAATATCCATTTTAAATTGGCCGATATTCAAAAACTTCCTTTTCAGGACAACACTTACGATGTATGTTCCATCGCCTATGGACTAAGAAATGTAGAAGACCCCGTGAAAGTTTTGACTGAAATGGCTCGTGTCACAAAAAAAGGGGGCGTCGTGATGATTTTGGAAACTGGGGACAAACCTATATTCTTTTTATATCCGTTTTTTTACCTTTATTTCCGCTACATCGTTCCTTATGTGGGTGGATACTTGACCGGCCGGAAATCCGCTTATGAATATTTGCAAAAATCCTCCCGGCATTTCCCTTCCCGGCATTTTCTGCTGAAACTCATGAAGGACACAAACTGTTTTAACCAAGGTGAGTACAAGACCCTTTTTTTCGGTGCCAGCTTCATCTATAAAGCCCGGGTAAGCTGATAAAACTTTGACACGACAGCTTCATCTATAAAGCCCGGGGGAGCTGATAAAACCTTCCCGGCATTTGCTTCTGAAACTCATATAAGGACACAAACTGTTTTAACCAAGGTGAGTAAAAGACCCTTTTTTTCGGTGCCAGCTTCATCTATAAAGCCCGGGGGAGATGATAAAACTTTACCGGCAGTTGCTTCTAAAACTCATGTAAGGACACAGACTGTTTTAACCAAGGTGAGTAAAAGACCCTTTTTTTCGGTCACTGCTTCATCTATAAAGCCCGAGTGAGATGATAAAACTTTGACTAGCCAGCTTCATCTATAAAGCCCAAGTGAGCTGATAAAACCTTCCCGGTAGTTGCTTCTGAAACTCATGTAAGGACACAAACTGTTTTAACTAAGGTGAGTAAAAAACTCTTTTTTTCAGTGCCAGCTTCATCTATAAAGCCCGGGGGAGATGATAAAACTTTACCGGCATTTGCTTCTGAAACTCATGTAAGGACACAGACTGTTTTAACCAAGGTGAGTAAAAAACTCTTTTTTCGGTCCCTGCTTCATCTATAAAGCCCGAGTGAGATGATAAGCTTTTGACGCGACAGTCCTTAACAATTTTTTTCTCCCGCTGTTAAAAACCGCCTAAGAAACCGGCATGGTTTTTGCATAAGAACTCCAATATGCAATCCTGGTTGGAATATTTCGCTTTTTTGAACTGGCAAAACCAAAAACTGAGTTTGGATGATTTTAGAAACATTTTTCAAAACCAGAATCAAATTCAATCTGTCAGTCAGCTGACTGAATATATCTCCAATTTGGAAGTGAGGTATTACTTACGAAATCAAAAAAACTGGTGGAAACAGGCGGAGCAGGCAAGAAAAGAATGCCGATTATCAGGTATAAAAAACACTTGGCCTTTTCATCCCGACTATCCTTCAGTTTTATTAAAAATGGAACACCCGCCGGTTCTTATCAGTTGGAAAGGGGAGGCCTGTTGGAAAGATCACTTTCTCTTTTCCGTCGTGGGAAGCCGCCGGCCTTATCAGGATATTCTGGTCTGGATGGATATGCATTTAAGCTCTTTTTTAAAAACAGGAAATAAAAAAATTTGCGTCATGAGCGGGGGCGCCAGAGGAGTGGACCAAAAAGCCCATGCTTTATGCCTCGCCTCTCAAAAACCCACAATGTGTTTTCTTCCCTGTGGAATAAAAAATTACTATCCAACTGATTTAAAAAAATGGGAAAAACATATTTTAAATGGAGGGGGAAGCCTTATAAGTGTGTTTCCCCCTTCAGAACAAATGAGAAAATCCCACTTTCACACCAGAAATAAGGCTTTGGCTTTTTTATCCGACATGGTTTTGATAGCACAGGCGCAATCCCGAAGCGGCACAATGGTAACAGCGCGTTACGCCCTTCATGCCGGAACCAATATAGCTGTCCTACCGGGAAGCCCTTTATATGACGGATACAGAGGCAATTTGAACTTAATCAATGACGGTTGTTTGATGGTACGGGATTATCTGGATTTGGAGACTTTTTATCAATCCTGCCGGTTAAACGGCTTGGAGAAGCACTCATTTTATAAAGCCATACTTCATGAATGAGGATTTTTCCGATATTTATTATTATAGGTCATTTCTCCATCGGAGCTGAATACAAATTGAAATTTCAATCCGCAACAGTATAAGACAAGCGATCCTGACGGGACCACAGAACATGATCGGCTATCACCAGCCAAGCCATCGCCTCCGCCACCACCACCGCCCTCGGAACAATGCAAGGGTCATGCCTTCCTTTTTTAGCCACCTCCAATACCGAAGCAGGAGGCTTGAATTTCAACTGAAAAATAATTTTTTCCCCGGTGGAAATACCTCCCCGGATTCCTCCATAAACCGAATCTTGTTTTTTACCATGCAACAAACTGCCCTCCTCCCGACTTATATCCCTTTGAGCCGGCATGGAACCATGTTGTTCATAGGGGGCGGCCTGAAGAGATTTATCCCCCAAAGACACTTCATAACAGGCGCCAATACTCATAAAAGCCCCCGCCATATCTGATTTTAGCTTCCGAAAAACCGGTTGGCCTAAACCCGAAGGGGGGTTATCCACTTCCACTTCAATGGCGCCCCCGTAGCTTAAACCCTCCGATTTTTTCTGAATTAAAAATGCCTCCACTTCCTTGGTTTGCCGGCCAAACCATTGTTCTCCGACTTTTTCTTGATTTACGAAAGAAGAGCTGACAGTATCATTTTTTTTTCTTGTAAAAGGGCCGATTTGTATCGGAAAGGCTCTCACATTCAGATGACTATACAATTTTTTTAAAAACATCTCAGCCACAGCTCCACCCAGAACACGGCCGATGGTCTCTCTGCCGGAAGCGCGCCCTCCTCCTCGATAATCCGTATGGTTAAATTTTTTTTTCCAAACATCATCAGCGTGCCCCGGACGAGGATTATCCTGAATTAATTGATAATCCTCTGATTTAAAATTCTTGTTTTCAACTAATAATACCAAAGGGGTCCCCAGAGTATGTTTTTCAAACACTCCACTGATTAACTCTGGTCTATCCGGTTCTTTCCTGCTCGAAACCCAGGGAAATCGTCCGGGCCGGCGACGATCCATTTTCTCATTAATCAACTCATAGGAAAAAGGAACACCAGCCGGGCACCCCTCTACCACCACTCCCATAGCCGAACCGTGACTCTCCCCGAAAGTAATGATTTGAAAATGAGTTCCAAAAATATTTGCACCCATATATTCCTATTTTTCAGTTCTTATATTTTATATTTGAATAAGCCAAAAAAGCTTTTATTTAAGCTATATAAATGCGCTTTAAAAATCATGACCCATCGGATGCACTTAAACACACAAATGTGAGAATATCAAATTTTTAGCTTTATATTAAAAGATCATTTTACACTGTTGTCGTAAATTGGCGAACACAGACATTTTTTCACTTTTATCAGGATATTCACTCATTATAAATAAACCAGCTGATTCCCTGGTACGCACGGCATTTCCTGAATCATACATTATATATTTTAGTGTGTCCAAGGTAGTACTGGTGCGAAGAGCGGGATTTTTCATTATTTCTATAAAAGAAGAAATGGCGCCTTCTTTCACATACTTTGTTTCTCTCCTGTCATATATTATCTTTGTAAAATTCTGTATCACTAAATTAGGTGAGAAATGGGAATCACGAACAAAGTTATGTTTTAACATCTGCACAAAAACCGACATGACAGATGATCTGGTAGAACGCATTTCTGTTTTATCCTGCATAATTTTCATAAAAGCCTCCATCTGCCCTTCCGGAAGTAGATGGTTTTTTATTCCCTCCGCAAGAGATTTCGCCGCTATTTTTCTTAAATGCACATCCCTTTTCGTAAACACAACGATTTCTCCCATAAGAACCACAGTGGAGGAAGGTAAAGGAAATTTTTTAGCCCATGCCTCCAAAATATACATAACAGCTTTTTTTACATCTATATGCTCTTTTTCATCAGAGAGAATATGCTCAAGTGCTTTTATATCTATAATCTGCACAGAATGAGTTTGTATTTGTTGTATCACAATGTTTGCAAAAATTTCTCTTATCTTCGTGGAATGTTTTTTATTCGCTAATACATTCTGTATTTTCATTTTCACAGTTTCAGGTAAACGCTTATGTACGGCTGACTCTTTTAAGATCAATGCAATCAGCTCCTGTATAAAATAACCGGCCCGATGATGGTGTACAATATCAACCAGGATTATTACAGTTGAATCAGGTAGACCTTGTACTCTGGCTATCTGTCTTAATTGTCTCATAACAAGCTCTGACTTTGTTTCCATTTTATTTCGAAAATGGCGGCGGTCGTTTTGACCAAAAAGGATATCCGCCTGCTCAAAAATTGCTCTAACATCATCCATGCTTTCATCTCCTCTGGATACAGGAAGGGTTATCGACAGAAAAAATAAAGTGACAAATATTTTTATACGATTCAAAACCTTTGATTGTTGCAATGCAGTTCCCGGCAAAACCGCATTTGTCTGAAAGATTAAGTGCATTGACCTGTCCTTGATCTTGAAGGAAAATTTAAAGGTCATGCTACAAAGTCTGAAACATTAAGTGCATTGATTCCTAAATGGCCTGCACCTGAATTGGCCGATTTTCTGACTCTATCTGACTTTTCATCTCCAGTCCAGAGTAAGGCTCATGATTTTTTTCACTGTCTCAAAAAAAGATTTTGTTGTCTATCGGCTTGATTTTGGAACATGACTTTCCCCGATATATATTCCGCTCCCGTTAATAAGACTCATGATTTTTTTCACTGTCTCAAAAAAAGATTTTGTTGTCTATCGGCTTGATTTTGGAACATGACTTTCCCCGATATATATTCCGCTCCCGTTAATAAGGCATATTCCAGACCGGGGGAGTCTTCAGTGTAATTCAAATCCACCACCAATCTGGGCTTCCATATTTTTTTGGGAAATACACAAGCCGGCATACGACTCCGCCCCACAGCCCATACTACAGTATGTGGATTTGCCTGTTGTCCCTTTGTATGTGATTGATGAGATGAAACTGAAGCTTTATTTCTTTCCCGGGCGGTTCTGGCAGAATAAAACCGGGCAAAAGGTAATTGCTTTTCCAAAATTCTTTTCATGCCTCCTCCTCCCCATACAACCACATTCCGGTGGCTTTTGCCCAATGAAGATTCTTTTTCCAAAGTCCCTTCTTTTTCTTTTATTCCCGCTTCCGTTAAAAGAGCCTGTAGACCGTATTCATCTGTATTGCCTCCAAACCACCGACGATTTTTAAATATTAAGGTATTCACTGACCGAAACGACAAAGCGGATGAATCTGCTGTATCACAAATTTGTAAAGCTTTTTTCTTTAAAGGGGAGGTTACCGCGGCGAAAACCAAACCCATTTTGCGCAAAATACATAAATTTTCTTTTGTAAATTCTTTTTCGCTCATAGGAATTTTAGTAAATACCATTCCCCACTGAGCAAAAAAATCCTTATGAAAAGCCGGGCTAGCGGAATGAATGACCGGATCACCAAGAATCGCTGAAAATAAACAAGGGGACTGCTTTTTCCCGGAGAAAAAATCACGATATTCATATACACCCGGCGGATCAGATGCCTTTTGCTTGTTTTGGTTATTTGCATTTAAAAAAAGCAAATGTTCATACAAAAACGGCTGATCGGATATGCCGCTTCGGGATTCTTTAATAAAGTGTAATTTCATCTGCGGTCCAACAATCTGCCTGTACCATCTCCATTTGCCTTCCTTCCCTTTCCCGGAAACAGGAAGAAAGGAGCGATGCTCAGGATCCTCCAAAAACCATAAATGCCCCTGCATAAGCTCCTTAAAATTGTTTACAGGCACAGCCAGTTTAAAGTGAGAGGCTTTATGTTTCAGGAGCTTGCCACAAAGCTGTTTAAAACTTTCTTTTTTCCTTTTATGCAAAGACAAAACGGGAGGACAGAAAGAAGGCGGTCCTTTTTCCAAGGGCCAGTCATAAACAAAGGAAGACAAATCTTGTTTAAATAACTCGGAAGACTTAGCTTTTCGAAGGCTGAGCAGTTGTTTTTCTTTTGGAATCATCTGCAACAAAACACTAAATTCATTAGCACTGAGTTGATCATCTCTCAACTCGAAAAACCGCAACCCCCACGAAAGCCTCTTATTTATAAAAGCCGGCCATTGATCCCTGCGGGCTGGTAAACTGTTTTTATTTAAAGTGAGAATAGAGTTTAAGTGAGCCGGCTTCAGGTTAAATAAAAGATTTTCCGGTTTATCAAATTCAAAATCCCATTCCGGCAAAACAAAATTCTCATCTCTTATTTTTTGATAAAATTTTTCTCTTTCCGGATATAAAGATATATACTCCTTATAAGGACTGTTATTTATGTTTAAACCCGGGCGATTCAAAAACACCCGGCCCAGAGGATCTGTTTCACGAATAAGATGAATAACACGGCAAAACGCCAGCCGGTCTTTTTTAAGCTTGCTTTTAAAGCCAGCGCCCACGGCAATGAACACCTGTTGATCCGTAATTTTATATTTATCAATAAGCTCATTCAGGGTTTCTTTTTCCTGTAAACGAAAATATTTTTTATTTTTTGAATGAATTTGTGATGGAGTGTAAGAGAAGCGGATCCGTTTGACATCCAAAGCATTAATGAGCTGGTCACCAGAAAAAAACTCAGAAACTTTTCTACCTGTTTTTTTTTCTATTTCTCTATCCAAATCCAAAAAACAAAATAGCTGTTTTGCAGTACCTTTTTTCTCGAAGTCCGCAAAGATTGTTTTCACTTTTTCCAGCCAAAGTGTTTTTCCCGCCCCACGATGACCGACAATTAAATAAATCATAACTTGATATTCACAGTAGACCAAAAGTCAGGAAAACTTTTATTCACAACCTCCGGAGTTAAAATCCGAACAGGCAGACCCGCTTCTTTCAAAACCGCGGCAGACATAGCCATACGATGATCCTCTTCCGGATCGAAGACAAAAAATTTTTTTGAAAAACCGAGTTTTCCTTTTATTACCAAACCATCTTTTAAAATTTTAACTTCCCGTCCGGCCTGCCGCAACAGTTTAGCTGTTTGTGTAATACGATTAGACTCCTTATACAGTAATTGAGGCGCTCCATACAAATGACTGGCGCCCTCCGCCAAGGCGCAGAGAGCGGATAAAATCGGAAATAAATCAGGGCAGTCTTTTACATTGCAGTTAATGGGTTTTAACTTTTCCCCTCTCGCAACTTTTAAAGTGCTTCCTTCCTGTTTTACCCGAAACCCCATATTTTTTAAAATTGCCGGGAAAATAAAATCCGGCTGAAGACTTTTCTCCGGCCAGTCGGTGAACACCACTTCCCCTCCAACCCCCGCCAAAGCCGCTAAAGAGAACAAACAACTCATATCCGATTCTGATTGATATGTGAACTGATTTATTTTTTGTCCGGCGGGAATATGATATTCCCCATCCTTCCCATCCACCCGCATACCAAGAGATCGCAGAAAGGAGAGAGTCATTTTAAAATAAGAAGAAGACACAATACTTCCTTCTATATTTATAAACAAATCATGTTTTAAGTTCCAACTGTTTAAAAACACAGCAGAGGCAAATTGACTGGAACGATTGGCGGAAAGAGTCAGTGCATCTCCTGATAAATGCCAGCCGCGGGTTTTTAAAACCAGGCTGTCCTCTGTTATTTTTGCTTCACAAGTCAACTGATTTAAAATCGTCTGCAATTCCCGTATAGGTCTTTGAAAAAGTCGAACAGAGCCTTTTAAAACAAATTCACCGGTCTCACGGGAAGCTCTTAAAGCCAAAAATCGTAAAACCGCTCCTCCATGCAGACCATCTATTGTGGTATGCGTTTTAAGATTTTTTAATCCCATTTTCATGGAAAGCACATCACCACATTGACTGTCTCCAATAATTTTCAATTCAGGAAAATAACTTTGCGTAATCAATGCACGCAAAATAAGGGATTTCGAAAAAGGACCTTTTCCCAAAAAATAAAAAGGCATACTATAATAAAAACCAAGCTAAGCTAAAAATCAATATTTTTTATAATCTTTTAAAAAATTACAGACATCCCAAAGACTGCCCTTGCTTGTCACTCAAAATTCGTGTTCTCCAATCAAATTATTTTCAATAATGAAATTGACCCGTAAAGGTGTAAACAAAACAGCTGACCGGATCGTTAAATATTGAACAGTAAAAGACGCTATCTTGTTAGCAGTTAAAGATGGGATTTGCCACTCATTGATTTTTTGCACTTCAGCTTTTGGTTTTTGGCAATTTTTAAATTACTTCAGACGGAAGCAAACAAAACTACGCGATATCCAACTTCTTCACTGTTACAGAAGTGGAGACAATGTATTTAAAATGGGCAGGTAATTTGCCTTTTAACTTCTTTTAGTATATTTTGCACGGAAAATTCCTCTGTAAAAACCTTTCCCGGGGCTTTAATAAAAACAAAATTAATTTTCTCCGCACTTCCTCGTTTTTTATCCTGTAAAAGCAGTTGGCATAACATTTTTATCGGAATCCCCTTTAAATGGAAAACGACCTGTTCGCGATTCTTTCCCAAAAGAAAAGACATTTCTTTTAAAAAGGAATCTGACAATGTGAACCGATGATGGCTCCACTGCACGACAAAGGCCATACCGTACATCACCGCTTTTCCATGAGGAATACGAAAATAAGACTCCAGCGCGTGACCCAGAGTGTGCCCCAAATTAAGGGAATGCCTGTAACCTCTTTTTTCAAAAGGATCTTTTCTGATTATTTTCAGTTTGGCAAGAACAGCTTGAGGCAGTAATTTCCAAAGATCCAATTCGGAAAACGGTTTTTTTAGCAATTGCTTGTAAAGGGCGCCTCCTTCTATCAAAGCTATTTTCACTAATTCCCCTTTGGCGGATTGTTTTTCCTTTTCCGGCAAAGAGGAAAGCAGTTCTTTTACAAGAAATACCGCTTTTGGAAAACAATAGGAACCAATGAGATTTTTAATCCTCCCGACATTTAAAGCGGTTTTTCCTCCGTGAGATGAGTCCATGGCGGAAAGCCAGGTGCTTGGAATATGCACGAGAGGCACACCTCTTTTATACACACTGGCCAAAAACCCGGTAAAATCCCCTACACTACCACCGCCCAGGCTGACAAAGCCGGAAATTTTCTTATTTTTTGTTTTTTTTAAAATATTATTTATATGCGCAGGAAAAACCTCCATGTCTTTTAATCCTTCCCCCGCGGAAACAAAGTACACCGGATAATTCTTGAGCCAATATTTGACTTCTTCTCGATATCGCAATTTTCGATCACAAATAACCAGAGGTTTGGCATCAGCCTTTGACAATTTATCTTCTTTCCCAGGAGGTCTGCCTCCATTTCCTGCTTTAATAATTTGATTATAAGAAGGAAGTTTTTCTAAAAAGTAAACACCGTTTTCCCGGCAGATTTTTTTCATATTGTATTCCACTTCTCACCTGTGAGTTTTTGTATTTTCCCTTTAAAACAACAATTCCATTTTTACCAAAATCAATATTATTGTTTTTCCCGCTTATGCTATTGCTTGTGCTTACGCTTATCCGATTGTGCTTCCACTTATGCTTACGCTTATGCTACTGCTTGTGCTTCCGATTGTGCTTCCACTTATGCTTACGCTTATAATACCACTTGTGCTATCTCTTATACTACCGATTGTGCTTACGCTTATACTTACGCTTGTGCACATAGTCTACTTCTTCAATTAAAAAAAGGTTCCGGAAAAAACGCTTAAAAAACAAAAGCACGCATAAAAAGCACTTTACACCTTTTTGGAATTAATAAATAACCTGTAAATCAATATAATTCTCTGTTACAGTGAGGTTTTATGCGTGTTTTTAATGATAAAATCACTTTTTCCCCGACAGATTTGGTTCGATTCTTTGAATCTGAATTTGTATCCTATATGGATCGTTTTGAGAAGGTCATTTCAGATGAAATGTGCAAAAATCTGGGAGTGCATCGCAACCCGGCTGACCCTCTGTACTCATTGATAACTGACATTGGGAAAGAACACGAAGAAAACCTGATCAATAAAATAAAAAAAACAAACTCTGTTTTACATATTGAAAAAAACAATGAGAATCGCGACATTCCCATTAAACAAACCCTTTCTGCCATGAAAAAAGGAGAAAGGAAAATTTATCAAGCCGCCATCAAGAAGGACATAATATTTGGTTATGTGGATTTATTGATGAAAGCACCCGGCGCTTCCTATTTGGGCCATTACCATTATGTTCCCTATGATTTTAAAATTTCCCGGCATCCCAAACCTTCCGCTCTGATTCAACTTTGCTGTTACTGCGATATATTGCAATCCATTCAAGGGTTCCTTCCCTCTTTTTTTGTAGTAGTGACGAAAGATGAATACCCTCATCGTTTTAAGACATCCGCTTTTTTTTACTTTTATCAGTTTTTAAAAAAGCAGTTTCTTCGTTATCATTCCCGCTTTTCAAAAGACTGCATTCCTATCCCTGATAAAATAGACAAGCACCGGGATTGGAGCCTTTTTGCCAGACAGAGACTGCACACACTGGATGACATTTCTTTGGTGGCGGGCATCCGCTCCACCCACTGTGTTTTGTTAAGGAGAAAAGGAATAAATAAATTGTCCGAACTGTCTGAATACAAAACAGACTCCTTTTCTGTCAAAGGCATTCCGGGAGTCACTCTCAGAACTTTAAAAGATCAGGCGGAAATTCAAGCTATTTCCAAAGGAAAAGCAACACCGGAGTTTAAAGTACTGTCCCACGGCGCGGGAGAGAGAAAAGGTCTGGAGATGCTGCCTTCTCCCCACTTTGCAGATGTGTTTTTTGATATGGAAGGCTACCCTCTCTTGGGAAAGGACGGACTGGAATATTTATACGGCAATATCATCAACGAAGAACAAGAGTACATTTGCTTTTGGGCCACTTCCGAAAAAGAGGAAGTCAGGGCTTTTAAAAGCTGGCTGGATTGGATTTACCAACGCTGGCAGAAAAATCCCGGTATGCGTATTTATCACTATGGACATTATGAGCCTTCCACTATAAAAAAATTAATGGGCAAATATGGAACAGGAGAAAAAGAAGTGGATAACCTCCTTCGAAACCAGGTGTTTGTGGATTTGCACAGGATAGTCACTCAAGGTCTGCGAATCGGCGTCTTTTCCTACTCCCTTAAGGAAGTGGAGCAACTTTATTATAAAAAAAGAACTTCCAGTATCAACACCGGAGGTCAGGCAGCGGTAAACTTCTTTCATTTTCTTAACTCCAACAATCATTTTGAAAATTCACCGTTTTTAGAGGAAATAAAAACATACAATCGGGATGACTGCCTTTCAACAAAAAAACTTTGCCGGTTTCTTTGGAATATACAGAAAAGACACAATATCAAATATATCCCTTCTTCTTCTTCTTTGAAAGAAAAAAAACAGGAAAATCGCCCCTCAGATGTCAAAGGGCATTGTGAAAAAAAAGCCGAAGAGCTGCTAAGCCCAATCCCGCCCACAAAAAGAAATTTACTTTTATCCGATATAAAAAAAGGAGAAGAAGAATTTTATATTCGTCAACTTCTAGCAAATTTGTTGAAATTTCATATAAGAGAGGACAAACCCGAATGGTGGCATTATTTTTCCCGGTTGGAGATGAATGCAGAGGATATACTGGAGGATAAAGATACCATCACTGACTGCCGATGGGTGGAGTCCGCAGGGGAAAACCACAAAATTCAATTTGAAAGGGAACAGGAGATTAGTTTAAGTGAAAATGACTCTGTTATTATTCTGGAAAATACAGACGATATTTGGAATACCTATACTATTTTATCATTAGATCTTATTGAAGGTTCTTTATGGATTAAGAGCGATAAACAAAGCACTGCTGTGAAAAACAATATTTCCAAAAACACATTCTTTACTTTAATCCTGAAAAAAAACAATTTTTACAAAAAAAATCTGTTTTTTTCTCTGTTAAAAACCGCTAATGATTTTTCCCCTTCTGCTCGGTTTATGGGTTTAAAAAAATGCATTTATGATTTGTTGTGGAAAAATCCTCCGGATTTGCCCGATCATAAAGGCCCGCTTATCTCAAACCAAAATCGGATTGTGGAAGAGACTTCTTCTCTTATATCCAGATTAAACAACTCTGTTTTTTGTATTCAGGGGCCGCCTGGCACCGGTAAAACCTATACAGCGGCTCACATTATTTTAAAACTGATTAAAAAGGGAAACCGAGTGGGAGTGACGGCCAATGCTCATAAAGCTATTGTAAATATTTTGAAAACAATATTTACACAAAACAAAGATGGATTTTGTTTTCCATGCCAGAAAGTAATAGATTCAAGAAACTCGGAAGAAGAACAAATATTGTTTCAACATCTTCCAGTGGAATTGGTGAAAAGCAATCAAGTCAATAAGGATGCCCTCGTTGTAGGCGGCACCGCCTTTTTCTTCTCCAAAAAGGAACAGGAGAACTCTTATGATTACCTGTTCGTAGATGAAGCTTCTCAGGTGAGCTTAACAAACATAGTGGCTACAGGTAGAGCGACAAAAAATATTGTATTGATTGGCGATCAAAACCAATTGGACCAGCCTATCCAAGCGACTCATCCCGGAGAGTCTGGCCAGTCAGTTTTAACGTATTACACAACCGGAGACAAAACCATTTCCGAAAACAAAGGGGTGTTTTTGCCTCTTTCTTACCGAATGCACTCTGATATTTGCAGATTCATCTCAGGTCACTTTTACAATGGAAAACTGAAAAATCATTTCACAACCACCCGGCAAAAAATTCTTTTTTCGGATTCTTCTTTAAACTCTGTAAACAAGGAACAAAAAAAAATTTCCGCTATCTCATCCGTCAATAAAAAAAAGCCGTCAGAAGAAACAAAAGAAGCTAAATCAGCAAAAGAAAATCAAAAAAGCGGTTTAAATATACCGGGTATTTCTCTTGTAGAATCAGGGCTATGCTTTGTTCCAGTGAAGCATTCAGGCAACGCCCATAACTCCATAGAGGAAGCGAAAGTGATTTCCCTTATATATAAACAATTACTAAAGGCAGAGTGGATCAACACGGAAGGGAAAGCCTCTGCCCTCACTACAGAGGACATTTTAATTGTCGCACCCTATAATGTCCAGGTAGCCTGTTTAAAACAAGAATTAAACACCAAAACCGCCCGTATTGCCTCCGTGGACAAGTTTCAAGGACAGGAAGCGCCGGTTTGTATTCTCTCTTTAGCGGCTTCTACAATTCAAGACGCTCCGAGAGGAATTTCTTTTCTATTAAACAAAAACCGTTTAAATGTGGCCTTATCCCGCGCCCGCTGTTTATCCATTATTGTTGGTTCAAAAAATCTTACTGACACCCATGTCTCTTCTATCCCCAAGATGGAGTTAATGAATATCTGGTGTCAAATTTCCTTGATTTAACTGAGTCACCTCGAACCAAAATTTTTATTTCCAACAATCTACTTTACAAAGCCACCACTTGTTGCACTTCCGATATATGATTTTTTAAATGAGTTTCTATCCCCTGTTTAAGAGTAATGGAGGAACTGGGACAACCGGAACAAGCTCCCTGCATTTTTAAAAACACAGTCCCTTTCTTATAACCGGCAAAAGAAATAAAACCTCCATCCATAGCCACAGCCGGTTGAATTTCCGTTTCCAGAATTTGTTTGATCTTTTGAACTATCGCAGAATCCTTGGGGCCCATTACGCTTTCTTTTTGAGTCTCTCCCTCCTGCATAACTGTTTCCTCATCACAGCCTGTTTCCCCCTTAGCCTCTTCCTTTATGGGAGGATATAAAACCGCCTGTCCGCTTTCTATATGCTCCTGAATCATTTGAGAAAGAGGGTTGATTAACACCTCCCATTCCACCCAATCCTCCTTATTGATGGTGATGAAATTGAAACCGATAAACACTTTTACAGCCCAGGGAAAACCCAATATCTTTTGGGCTAAAGGAGATCGGCCGGCTTTTGCTATATCTTCCGTTTCCCAAATTTCTGCAACAATATTCTGGTCGACAGTGAATTTCATGGAATGAGGATTAGGTGTCGATTCTGCAAAAACTTTGATTTTGTTCATGCTCTAACAATAACTGTTTTTTTACACAATGAAAACCTGTTTTTCAAATAATTAATTTAAACCAGACAATAAAATCTCATTTGTTCTGCAAAAGCCTATCTTACCTCTTCTTGTGACCAGATTCAGTTAAAACAGACAATACAATATAGCTTGTTCTGCAAAAGCCTATCTTACCTCTTCTTGTGACCAGATTCAGTTAAATCAGACAATACAATATAGCTTGTATGCAAAAGTCTATCGTTACCTCATCTTGTGACCAGTTCAGTTAAAACAGACAATAAAATCTCATTTGTTCTGCAAAAGCCTATCTTACCTCTTCTTGTGACCAGATTCAGTTAAAACAGACAATACAATATAGCTTGTACTGATACTTTATTTTCGCCGCTTAGAGTCGATTTTTCCCTTATCAGCAACAAAAAAGATAGAAATTGCAAGCTGTACAAGTGTCATTTAATTTATTCCATACAGCTTTTTTATAACATCCGCTCTTTTACCAACAACAACCCCGCCAACAAAGAAAATAATCTTTTTTTCAGAAATTTTTAAGATTCCAAACAACATAAATAAATTGACAGTATTTATTTTTAAATATACTTAGTACCTTAATGAAGATGAAAAAACGGATTTTTTTGCCGATATTTGCTTTTTTTTCCACATTTTGTAGCGCAGAATCTGACTTTATAAAAGAATTAAACCTCAGTGAAAAACTAACTTCTAGTTCTGAATCTCCAGATATACTGGAGTTTAAGGCTGATGATCTTACTTCAACTGAAAAAAAATGCGACGCTGAAATGCCGGATATCAATCAAAAAGAAATAGAAGGGGGCATTGAGTCCACTTGTTTGCAATATCAGCCTAAAAAATACACCTGTTTTTGTATATTAAAATTACATGAGAAAAAAAGCTTCTCAAGAAGACACTTTTTATTTAAAAAAATAAGCCGGCCTATCAAAAAAGGGAATTTCAAAATAACCGATATTGTTTAAGCCATAAAAGTTTTTCAAAGAGGATTTTTTGTCTGTCCATCAGAATAATGTGATTGTTTTAAAACAGCATCGCTTTAGTGAGTCTGATCTCATTGTACGCGCTTTAAATCAAACCGGTGCCCTTATTTCCTTTATCGCCAAAGGAGCAGTTAATAGTAAAAAAAGATTTGCCGGTGGAGTTTTGGAACCAGGTCATTTTATCGGTGTGGAATATAAGAAATCCCGAAGCTCCTACTTGCACTTTCTTCGTCAAGCCTGGTTTATAAAGCGATTTGAAGGTATCAGAACAAGTTACGACCGTTTGAAGATGGCATTTCACTTTCTGTTTTTAGTGGAAAAAGTCAGTCAAGAGGGGGTGGAGGACAGTTTTGACTTATTTAATCTGTTGGGCAATGGACTGAGCGCACTTGAAACTTCAAACAACTTATCCTCGTTGCAGTTTATATTTGAATTTCGTTTATTATTAAATCAAGGAGTTTTACCCGAAGAAATACAAACCCAAAAACAGCTCTTTAATATTACAATAGCAGAGCATGAGAATCTGAATCTACTTGATTCTAAAAAATTGTCATCGGTGGTTCACACAGCCGTAGAACATTATGTTTGTGAAAAATAAAAACTATCGTGACTTCATCCTTTAAGAGCTAAGCCAAAAGATGTGATAGAAATGTCAGCAATTTGTAATGGAATGGAAAAATAAAATCTTCATCCAACACAAAAGCCTAAAAACTCATGAAAGCAAATGGTGGAGGTGACAGGAATCGAACCTAAGATGATTCACCTGAAGATTAATAGTTTCAACATGAAAGCAAATGGTGAAGGTGACAGGTAAATTTTCAAGAATTTTAAAAGGTAAAAAATAATTAAAATTCAGTAAAATCAACACTTTTTCATCCCGCTTATAACCGCTAATAGCTCCTGCTAACCGGAAAATCGCGCAAGAATCGCGCAAAAATTTCTATTAGGAATTGCTAAAATCATTTGGTTCATGATACTTTAAGGGGTTTATTTCTACACATTTTTAATAATAACAAATATAAATTATCGTGTCTATGATTAAATCTAAATTCACATTCTTTAAGATGTAAAATGAATGTTGTTTTATCCATTCCTCTAAATTTATAAAGTCTTACTTTAGCTATTCCACAAAAGTTCTCAATTCCATTTATATGATTTTTAATCTTCTTTTTTTCCCTTTTTTCTTTCTTAGCAAATTCATTCTTTCCATGATGAACCTTATAATGTTTCTTATAACCTAAATCTACTAAACTATCATAGGTCTTAAATCCATCCATAAACACCTTTGTCCTTTTACCTATCTTTGATGTTATCAAAGCTAAAATCTGCTCTTTAGAACAATTTCTTATCACTTGAGTATAGACCTGACCTTTTCTTTTTTTTAAACCAAAAACTATCGTTTTACCGTAAGCTCCCCTTCCTTTTTTCCCACGAACTCGTCTAGCTCCAAAATAACTCTCATCCATCTCTATCTCTCCTCTTTTAAACAAACTTTCCTTCTCACATTCCTCAGATATTCTTCTCCTTAATTGTTTTAAAATTCTATTGACACACATCCTACTAACTCCAGATAAATAAGCTATCTGTATCGCTGTTAAATCAGAGGAAAATAACTTAATTATTTCCCGAAATTTCTTCTCTGTGATTCGGGAACGAATAAAATACCTGTTTTTCATAGTAAATACAATAATTTAACTAACTTCTTAGTCAACTTAAAGTATCATGAACCTTATTTTTTTTGATAAATATTTCTTGTATTTTTTGATAAAAAATTGTTTTAAAACCAGCCATACTTGTCTAAAGTATAAGTTAAGATTTATTTTTTATCAGTGTTATTATACAAGATCAGAGGGTATTTTATTTCTATTCCATAAAAAAGCTATGAAACAGATTATTAAATTAAAATATGGCGAGTTATTTTGTGGTCCCGGCGGAATGGGTTTAGGGGCAAAAAATGCAATCGTTAAACATAATAAAAAAACCTACAAGATGAAACATCTATGGGCCGTAGATTATGATAAAGACAGTTGTCTCACTTATGAACATAATGTGTCTTCAGAAGGACAAGTTCTTACTCAAGATATCCAAAACTTGAACATTAAATCTTTGAACAAGATAGATATTTTTGCTTATGGATTTCCATGTAATGATTTTAGTATTGTAGGCAAGCAGAAGGGAACAAATGGTAAATTTGGTCGATTATATGAATATGGCATACATGTTTTGAATAGCAGTCATCCAAAAGCTTTTATTGCTGAAAATGTTGGTGGTCTTCAAAGTGCAAACAAGGGAGAAGCTTTTCGTAAAATTTTAGAAGAATTGAAAAGTGCTGGAACAGGTTATAACTTAACAGTCCATAAATATAAATTTGAAGAATACGGAATACCACAAATAAGACATAGAATTATTATTGCAGGAATCAGAAAAGACTTAGATATAATTTTTAAAGTTCCAAAACCGACTTATGTAAAAAATCACATAAGCTCTCAAATAGCCTTAGAAAATCCACCTATAAAATTTTCATTACCTAACCATGATTTTATGAAGATATTAGATAAAACGATTGAGCGTTTAAAATATATAAAGCCATGGAAAAATATATGGAACTCCGAAATGCCGGAGCATTTAAAAATAAATTGTTCTGGGGCACAATTAAGTCATATATATAAAAGGTTAGACAAAAACAAACCTTCTTATACAATAACAGGCAGTGGTGGTGGTGGAACTTACGGTTATCACTGGAAAGAGAATAGACCCTTAACCAATAGAGAGCGAGCTAGACTGCAAACATTTCCAGATGATTTTATTTTTATGGGAAATAAAAGCAGTGTTAGAAAACAAATTGGAATGGCTGTTCCTCCAAGAATGGCTAAAATCTTATTTGAGGCTGTAATCAAAACACTTTTTCAGATACCTTATCCGTTTGTTTCTTCAAATATAGATTTTTTTACAGAAGAAATAAATTTCCCTCAAATGGAAATGAGTTTATAAAATTATGCCAAATGAAATGTATATTAACAAAATTTCAAGCCTATTAAAGTTAAGCAAAAATCATAGTAAAAATTTCTATGAGAAATCTCTGATTGGAGGAGAATTTTCAAATGATTCTGAATTTGAGAATTGGTTTGAAAACCGTCTCAAAACTAATGTTGTTTTTCTTGATAAGTCAGATTATGAAGAAATGTGTTTAAATTCTCTAAAGTCATTAAAAAATTTTTCTGCGACAGATTTTGGCAGTTCAAGACAGAGAGACTTTAATCAAAAATGGGCTGACACTACTCGAGGTTATTTAGGTGAAAAAGCCTTTCAAAAGTTTCTTCTTGAGAAATTTGAAATTCAATCAAAACTTAAACATAAAGAGGGTGAACTTGATAAATTTATCAAGACGGATATTCATGAAATCAAACTAAAGGAAGAGAAAGTTTTTAGAAAACCAAAAAAGACAATTGGTATAAAAACTACTAATTTTAATGGGATGTGGCTTGATATTCCGGGAAATCAATTTCATCATTCGGATTATCATGTATTAGTTAAATTATTTCTTGAAAAAGATCATATTTTTTCTTTTTTTAAAGAAATTAGTATCTTTAAGGACAAACTACTCAAAAGAGCTGTTGATAAAGGTTATTTTACAAAACAAACCGCAGACAATTTTTTTAATACAATTCCAAACTTGAATGTAATTCCTGCATACATTACAGGTTTCATAAAGTCTGCTAATTGTAATTATGAATACAAAGGAAAAAAAGGGCATAAGCACTATACTATAACATCTTGGAAAGGTCAGTATAAACGGGATTTTTTAGAACAAATAAAAAATAAAAAATCTGTTGAGGGTGATATTAAGTTTGCTGGCATCAATAAGTTTTCCCATGATAATGCATACATCTTCAATACAGGAAATATAAAATGGACAGAAGTAGATTGGCTTTCTGTTATAAAGTCTTTATAAAAGTTTATGTTGGTTTTTAAAAGAAGATATTACATTTAAAAAGTTTGTTTTTAGTAATTTTGAACCTACTTAAAAAAGATTACTTGTAATCTTCAAGCTAGAAGGTTAAAGTTAATCTATGTTTGACGAAGAAAAGAATCAAAATCTTACACCTGCCTTTTTAGAAAGACTGGAAAAGGCTTTAATCCCTTTAATGAATATTAAACCCCTAAGGGGTTATAAATAAACCTCCTTCTGTAAAATGTTATATTTCTTCTGAAAGTAAGATTATCAGCTTTCTTATAATACAAAAAAGCTAAAATTTACACTTTGGGAGAATACAATCCAAATGATAGACTCTTTTATTTTGATCGATCTGTTCCAGAAAAATTTTTACCGGATGGGAAAGAGAGAGTTAATCCTTTTAATTTTTAAAGAAGATGGATTTTTTATAAAACTATTAAGTTTTAGGAGCAGAAAGTTTTATTATTTCTTCATCAATTTTTTTATGAATCCACTTTTTATGTTTAAGAAATTGTTTGTCTGATAAGTTATATTTTCTTTCATCATTCTTATTAAATATTTTTTTTGCACGCTCAACATAACTCATAAAACCTCCATATTTTTCTTTTTTACTGCACTTTTTATTTCTATAAAAAACTTCATTAAATATTTTAGCACGATTTATGAAGTCTTTTAGTGGTTTTGAATTTCCTGCTTTGATGCGTCTTTGATTATAAATTTTTACATATTTTCTTATTTTATAAATAGTTTTTCTTTTATATCCACTAATAGTTCTATCTCTAAAAAAAGCTTGTTTCCCATCAAATCTAAAACCTAAATACTCAAAGTTATCTCCTGTAAAATGTATTCCAGAAGTCGTTTCTTTGAATATTGTTTTTGTTGTTTTATCTTTAGAAATTTGTAATGTATCTCTTTGTATCAATTCAGTTACTTTAAGGCTGATTTTTTTAGATTCTTTTTCTGGACAAATCCATAATATATCATCTGAATATCTTCTATAATAGCCATTAACTTCTTTTTCTAATTCCTTCATTTTTTTATCAAAATCCAGCATATAAAGATTAGCCAATACGTCTGACAAAGAAGCCCCTTGAGGTATACCTTTTTGATGATTACTATTCTTTTTTACTAAGCCCCTTGAGACGATTTTCTTTCTATAGATTTCTTTGGAACACAATGTTTTCTTTTTTTTAAAAATATATCTTCGTGAATGTAGATATTTAATTTTTTTATTGATTCTTTTTATTAAACCAAGTGCTTCATAACAATCATTATGTTGAACTACACTATAATTTGTAAGAGCTTTAAAAATCGATGCATAATCTGGTGGTAAAGTATCCATTTCCAGTATTTCTTTTAATTTTTCTTCTAAGAAGTTATGTTCTAAAGAGTCAAAAAAGCCGGATATATCAAATGTTAAAGCAACACAGTCTCTCATATTTACAATAGTATCAAAGGCTTCTTTTGCAAAATGTATATTGCATTTGCCCTTACATTGACTACCTACAGGTATTTTTCTGTATGCAATTACGTTGTCTGTTAAATTTAATTGAGTTAATTTTTCCTCATACTTTTTGTTTATAAAATTATCACGATAATAAGAGAATATTTGAGAATCTGTATGGGAAGCATATTTAATTGGACGAATTTTTTGCTTCTTCCCCTTCTTCTTTAATTTTCGATTTTTTTGTTTGTATTCAATAAAAGGTAAGAAACTATGTTGAGCGATATTTTTAGTTTTTTTTACTAAGGCTTCAACTTGTTTTTTGCTTCTTAAAACTTTATCAAAATGAGGGTATAACTTCGGTTTAAATTTCCAGTTTGGCATCATTTTTTTGTTAGAGAGGAGAAGCATCTTTCCTCGCACAAGATATATACTTCTCCTCTCACTCAAAATAATCTCATAAAAGAGAAATATGTACGAGGACTAAAACATAAATGTTATAATAACCTCATGCCCTCTTCACATGAAGGTGAAGCAGAATTTCAAGCAATTGCTTGAAGTTCTGATGAGCATTCATCACCCAAGTTTAACCTGGTTGACAATAATTATCATAAACGCTCTCAACCCTTAAAAAGGGAGACAGTTCTCAACTTTACAGCTGACTGATATAAAACTAACATACTTCTGTTAAAAAGTCAATATGTAATAACCTCTTTAATTTAAATTTATTCCTATGTTTTTCTATTTCCAATTGTATGATAAATATCCACTTTTGGTTTGTATTTTATTATCTGAGGCATGAGATGAAAGTAGAGGCTCTCCTGTTTTTGAGCAAATAAATAAACTTTCAAATTTTATTATATCTTGGAAACATACTTTCATATCTGTAAGATTTGCGTTAAATGGATTATCGTGAGATGTTTGATTTCTAAAAAATTGAGCATTTTTTAGGTTCCTAATTGCCTCATGATTTTCTAAACCCATTTTTTTCTTTTTAATCCTTACTATTAAGGAGTTCAGAAGCTCTTCTAAATTCCTTTTTTCATTATCATCACCGAATCTAGCGGTTAGATTAGCTTCTAAACTTTGACAAATCTTTTTTAGAATACTTTCTAAATAGCGACCTATTTGATTCCCAAGACCATCTACATTGGATTCTCCGATTTGTCGTTCAATTTTTTCTTTTAAACTAGGTAGGTTGTTATCTATAAATGAACCAATATGTTCATTCCATTTCATTTGCCTTATCAGCCATTTTTCTGGCTTAACTAAAGAGGATAAATATTTAAACCATTCGTCTTCATGAGTTAAAACAATAAGCTGCCAATCAGAAAACTTTTCTATGAGAAGCCGTCCAAAAAGTAGCCTGTGATTCTTATCAAAGCTTGATATTACATCATCTAATATAAAAAAACCATTTTTCTTATTAAAGGATTTGACAGAAGATAAAAACAGACAAAGCCCTAAACAATTCAAGTATGATTCACTTAATAGCATTTTTGGACTTTGTGAAACAATGCTTCTAAAATCTAGTTTGTAAGATATTCCAATAAAATCTCCTTCATCATTTGATAAAGGTATCAGCTCAATATCTTTTATGTTATCCGAAGGGTTCATATAATTAAAAAAATAGTTCATATCAGAAGAGATAGAGGATAGAAATAACTCCATTTCTTTTTTTTGATAATTTGCAAATGATTTATAAATTTTATCCATAGTTTGTATTTGCAGTTCATACAGCTGTCTTTTTTTCTTTAAGCTTTGAATATCTTTAAAAAAAGATTTTGCCAAACTTATTTTTTTTGCCAAATCAATTTTAGAATCAGGTGTTTCCTTTATAGATTCTTTTATCTTTTCAAGTTGATTTTTTATTTGTTCTAAAGAGGTGGATCTTATTTTACTTATACATTCATCATAATATGTTTTTGAATTAAAATTTAAATCAGTAGAAAAAATCTTATATGAAGCTCTGAAGTTATCTAAATAATCATCCAATTGTTTTTTAGTACTTTCAAGACCAGTATCTTTTATGCATTCTAATTTTTTAATTCTCCCTATAAGCTCTCCTATTTCTCTTATACTTTCAACTGTATTATTTTTAGTTTGATTAAGAGTTTCTGTTTCTTTTTCTAAAAGCTGTAATGTGTTCAACCTGTGTTGTATAGAGTTTAATAGCTCTTCAGATGAAATTTCTTGTAAACATAAAGGACATTCATTTTCTTTATTTACAGCTTTTGATTTGATGATATGTTCAGCGCTTTTTAGAAGAGATTTAAGTTTTATTCCTTTTAATTTTTCCTTATCTTCAAAAAGCTTTTTAAAAGATACTTGGAAACTATCTAAGCTTTCAAAAAGTTGATTAAGGATAGATTCTTTTGCTTTAATATTTGAAATCTCTTTAATTATTTCAGATTTTAATTGCAGTTTTGGATCAAGTTTAACTTTTGATAGTTCTAGCTCTAATTTTTTAAGATTTTCCCATGAGTCAACTTTAAATCCAGTTTGTATTTTTTTAGACATAGTATCAATTTTTAAAAAAAATTGATGTTCGTCATTTATGTTTTCATTGAGAAGTCCAAGTAAATCAGATTGTTTAGAAGCTATTTGATCTTCAAAACTTTTTGTTGCAATACTCCGTTTTAATCCACTAACTACTTTTTTGAATATCTCTTTTGTTTTTTTTACTTCCGAATAACCAATTAGATCCGATATATCAGTCAGTCTTTTGGACTTGGTTGATATAATAAATTTTATCAATTCATCGCTACGTATTATTAAGTTTTCCATAGAGGATTCTTTTAAATAATTTAAAAACACCTCGTTTTTATTCGAATGTTTAGAGATTAATTTATCATTTTTTATTTCCAGTGT
Source organism: Bdellovibrionales bacterium (assembly GCA_965203225.1). Lineage (GTDB taxonomy): Bacteria > Bdellovibrionota > Bdellovibrionia > Bdellovibrionales > UBA1609 > JANQSP01. The sequence continues at coordinate 156,976 of CBDBBW010000005.1, forward strand.
TTTTTTGGAGTGTAAAAGAGGGTTAGAAAAATCTATGTCTGCATGACAAATATCTTTTTCATTTAGTTCTGTATTACGTATCCCTTCATTCTTTGGTATCTCTTCTCCTTTTAAATGTGATATACGATCATATATGAACCATTCAAGGCTGTCAGTAATAGTGCTTTTTCCTGTACCATTATCTCCGTAAACTAATAATGAACAAGTATTTTCTAAATCAATTTCTAATTCATTTTTTACTCCTCTAAATCCTTTTAAAGTTATTTTTTTTATTTTATTTTTTTTCATTTTTCTCTCTGAGTTCATCTAAAGAGTTAGATATGTTTGTGCGTGATAACTTGCCCTTGTTGTAAAGTTCTACTATAATACTAACAATTTCCGGACTTGGATATTCTTGTTTGTCTGTATTCAATTTTTCAAAAAAAGAGTTAATAAGTTCAACTCCTGTTTTTAAATTACGATCATTTTTCTTATTCATAAACGCTCCAATTTATATTAAAGTATTTTTTAGGTAACTCAGGAAATCCAGTTTTATTATTACAAATAGGATAAGCTCCATGATACTTTAGAAAATCAAGTATAAAATAACTTTCCAAGTTTTCTATTGAGAGCTTCCAAAAATCTTTTAAAATATCAAAGTTTATATATGTAAATTTGACATCTGTACTTTTGATATAGTTGAATAATCCCACATTACCAGATTGACCATTGAAATGATCATATAATCTTGCTCCTACTCCATTAGTTTTTTTTTCACTCATTCCTATATAAATTAGTTTCGATTGTTTAAAGGGGTATGATATTAAAATATTATCCATTTTTATGAAATACAGACCAACTACATCTGATAAAATACTTCTTTCATTTGAAGAAAACCCTTTAAAACGATCAAAATTAATTTTAAATGAAGACATAGTTACCTTTTTTTATTCAATTTTTTAGGTTCATGATACTTTAAGGGGTTTATTTCTACACATTTTTAATAATAATAAATATAAATTATCGTGTCTATGATTAAATCTAAATTCACATTCTTTAATATCTAAAATGAATATTGTTTTATCCATTCCTCTAAATTTATAAAGTCTTACTTTAGCTATTCCACAAAAGTTCTCAATTCCATTTATATGATTTTTAATCTTCTTTTTTTCCCTTTTTTCTTTCTTAGCAAATTCATTCTTTCCATGATGAACCTTATAATGTTTCTTATAACCTAAATCTACTAAACTATCATAGGTCTTAAATCCATCCATAAACACCTTTGTCCTTTTACCTATCTTTGATGTTATCAAAGCTAAAATCTGCTCTTTAGAACAATTTCTTATCACTTGAGTATAGACCTGACCTTTTCTTTTTTTTAAACCAAAAACTATCGTTTTACCGTAAGCTCCCCTTCCTTTTTTCCCACGAACTCGTCTAGCTCCAAAATAACTCTCATCCATCTCTATCTCTCCTCTTTTAAACAAACTTTCCTTCTCACATTCCTCAGATATTCTTCTCCTTAATTGTTTTAAAATTCTATTGACACACATCCTACTAACTCCAGATAAATAAGCTATCTGTATCGCTGTTAAATCAGAGGAAAATAACTTAATTATTTCCCGAAATTTCTTCTCTGTGATTCGGGAACGAATAAAATACCTGTTTTTCATAGTAAATACAATAATTTAACTAACTTCTTAGTCAACTTAAAGTATCATGAACCTTATTTTTTTTATACTTTTCAGTCGGCTTGTATTTCCCAATTTTACGAGAACCTTCAAATTTAATAAAATTCTGTTTTTCCTTTTTCAAAACAATTTATCCTGAAATTTATTTAGAATAAGTTTTTCAAGCTTTTGCAGTTCTTAGTCACTTTATACTTTCCTGTTTTCCGTGAACCTTCAAAACAGATAAGTCCATTGTTCTTTAATAATTGTATGTTCCTATATACACTTCTTAAGCTTATATTTTGGTTTTTTGCAAAAACCGTATTAGAAAAATTTCCACTTTCTATATAAGTTAAAATAGACAGTAGCGTATTTATTGTTTTACTCAATAGAACAAAGCCAAGCCTAAGACCAAAACAACTTGCCCATAGCCTAAATATGATGAAAAAAAATATTGCTTTTTATCTGAATCCGACAAAAAGTTTATTTTTTATACATTTTATCTATTATTTATTTATTTTTTGTGATATTTTTAAACTAAATAAAAGATAAAACCATGAAGAGAAAGTCTATAAAAAATCGGTTGTTCCTTAATTGGAAAGATGAAGCCGTCCATACACGCTCTTGGTTTGTATCTCATGGTATCAGCCGCCAGTCCGTTCATCAATGCTTGAAAAATAAACTCATCAAAAAACTAGGCGGCGGGGCTTATATAAAAGCTAAAGACAAGCTCAACTGGCAGTCAGCTATATTTACTGCTCAAAAAGAATTACAGCTGTCTTTTCATGTTGCTGGGCAAACGGCTCTTGAAATGCAGGGCTTGGGGCATTTTGTAAAAATGGGAAAAAATGCTCCTGTACAAATAGTGAAAAGAGAAAAAAAAGAACACCTATATGGCTGACAAAAAATAATTGGGGAGTGGTGTTTCATTTTAAAACTTCCTCTTTATTTCCATCTGACCTTGGGCTTACAAAATACAACCGCTCAAGGTTTCATTTCATATTGTCATCAAGAGAGAGGGCTATCATGGAAATGATAGATCACCTGGACTTGCAGGATTCATTTGAGACACTGGAGAGATATTTTGAAGGTCTGTTGAATTTGCGAGATGCACTTGTTCAAAAACTGCTGGAAAACTGCTCTTCAATAAAAGTCAAAAGAGTTTTTCTCTATATGGCTGACAAGCTGGAATTGCCTGTAATGAAACGCCTGCATATTCATCGGATTCCATTAGGAAAGGGAAAAAGAGTTATAAGTAAAAACGGCAAATTGAACAAGATTTATAATATTACTGCACCTGTATATGATAGCTATTCCCATTGAAAACCAATTTTTGTCACACAGAAAGGAAAACAAATGAGAGAAAACTATATACATCAGGTTGAATTGCTGCTTGATGTTTTGCCTGTTGTAATGAAAGACAGCCGTCTAGCTCTGAAAGGAGGGACAGCTATAAATTTTTTTTACAGAAACACTCCAAGGCTGTCCAGTCATCTTTTAATGCCGGCTTTATAGCATTAAACTTGCCTTGGCGGTCCACCCATATTTGCCGTCATACTTATGCAACGATAGCTCTTATGGAAACAAAAAACCTTTCTGCCGTTCAAGCCAGTCCGGGACATACAGAAATAAAAATGACTCAAAAGTATGCAAAGGCTATTGCTCTTTTGAGTTCAGAGACAGAAGAAAAAACAGCCTCTGCAATCTTCAAAAATAAGTTGAATTATTTATACCTCTAAAGCCCCTTTAAAAAAAATCACGCCAATTTTCATTTTGAAGCTCTAAAACCTTGATTTTAAAGAGGTTTCAAATCAAATGGTGGAGGTGACAGGGATCGAACCTGCGACCTTCTGAATGCAAATCAGATGCTCTCCCAACTGAGCTACACCCCCACTGATATTCCTTTATTATCAAAATTGGTTTTTATTTCAACATTTAATTTAAGATGTTTGTGTAAATATGTTTTTTCATTAACATTGTTACTTAAAGCCTCCGGAAAAATTATACAAAAATTGAGCATATATTGAATTTTTTTATTCGTTAATTTTAAGGTAATATTGGACCGAGTTGGAAAAGAGCCTATACCTATATTAGGTATTATTGTGTATTCAATTTTTTTAATCAGTTTCAGGACCGAGCTGGAAAAAAGCGTGTAGGTTATCACCGTGGATTCAACTCATTGCACTAAAAGTCAGAGTTACTGGAGAAAAATGTAATTAGGCATTGCCGGTGGATATTTGGTGATTCAGAAGCCGAGCTATCCATATTCTTTCACAAATTAAGTTAAAACCAATAGCTTCCGCTCCCATGAGTACAGATTCAAAATATTGTTTTACATCTTCAATTTCGTCCATACCTACTTCCGTATCATAGAGAGAGTCTTCCAATACTTCGATAAAACTTATTAGATCCGGAGTGGTTACCACTTTTGGCAAGCGGTTCATGTCCAAGTCAGAATAAATAGCGGGTTTGAATCCAATTAAGCTGTCAGTAAGGATAACTTTCCTGCCATCTGAAAAATTAACTTGCAGAAAAAGATCCTTTTTTGAATCTTTACGAGGCAGAACTGCAGAAATCGTGTTGGTATTCATCGTTAAATATTTTCCATCTACGCTTTGACAGATAATTAATTCATCTGTCCCGCTTTCAAGAAATCTGAGTCCCCGGCTCTGTGATACAAAATTTACAATGGACTTTACAAGAGAGGAAGGGGAATCGCATTTTTGTATTTTCACGAAAGTCTCCTCATAAATACACAGGTGGATGATTATTTTTGTTATCGTCAAAAAAGCCTGCCAGCTTAAAAATAATTAAAAATGTCTCTTAAAGAGACACTTTTCAGTCTTGTTATGTTAGGATATGAGTATAAAGTACAACTGGTGAATTAATTAAGAAATTGGGACGAGAGATTAAATGTAATCCTCTTTCTTAGTATAGCTTTTCTACTCCGACTTTGATCAATCCAATAACCAAAGACATGAAGCTGTACTCTGAAGCGCGGTATAGATCTCAGTATACATGCCTGCTGCGATTGAGCATTTCCACCGCTATCCTGTGCTTCGGAGCGGATATCGTTTAAAGTGTCGGATTCGCTATCCGGAGATGTTTCGTCGTTGCAATCGGGCACCGGCACTCCACTGACGAATAAAACCAGGTTGTTGCCACTGGTAGTTTTCTCAGGTTCAAAGAGGTTCCCTCTAAATTGATTTGGTGGTGAGCCTGCCGGAGTCGGTGGAGCAATGTACAAAGGATCACTTTGACAGTAACCGGCGGAGATTTCAACTCTGTTTTCCAAAAATGTATCACCAAAGTTGCCGGAAATAATGAACACAAGCTGTCTGATTACGGCATAATAAGAGTTGTGTTTATTTACTATAACCAGACCCGTTTGAAACCAATTTTCCCCTACGTCTGTCGTAATGGGTTGATTGGAGGTCCCCGTGCCCTCTCCGTCATTTCCATCTGCGTCCTCTGTTACGGCAGTGTCCTCCGGGTCCAGACCATAATCTGTATCTATGGGACGGCGTCTACATACCCGAGTGCCTGCCTCGTCAATAAAAACAAGAGGTTCGATTTCGTTGTCAATTGGTGCAATAAAAACATCCAAAGTATTTTCGGGAAGAGCACTGCCATCTTGCTGTATTTGTCCGCAGGAGATAATTATCAGCAGGCAAACTGGCAGGAAAATAAGAAAGAGCACTATCTTTCTTATGCAGTAGGCAGATTTGAATGTCATTTATGGTACTCCTGAATTTCATGTATTGTTAAAAATGCGGGAGTCAGTAAGTTCATCATATAATAAATTATAATAATTTTAAAAAAAGCTTGTCTATTTTTTTTCAGTTATTAAAAGTTAAGAATATCATAAGGAAAAGTGTTTGTAACTACCATGACAGGCAATGACAGCATACTTGGATCGGGAGTCCCTCTTTATTGACAAAAAATCTCCAAGAGTTAATGTGTGTTGCGACGAAAAGTCGACTTTGTGAGGTATTTATGAGCTTGAGGAGTTATTTGACCATTTCCTATAACCCCCACAGTCCACAATAGGGGATGTCGGAGTATTTGAGGAACAACACAAACAACATCCTGTTTTAACTAGACCCCGCCCCTAGACCCTACATAATAGGGATGTCGGAGATTTTTAAGCTTGGATTATACTTTCAAAAATTGAAATATAGGGAAATATCCCGAAATAAGTTAGAGGTATTTATGAGCTTGAGGAGTTATTTGACCATTTCCTATAACCCCCACAGTCCACAATAGGGGATGTCGGAGTATTTGAGGAACAACACAAACAACATCCTGTTTTAACTAGACCCCGCCCCTAGACCCTACATAATAGGGATGTCGAAGATTTTTAAGCTTGGATTATACTTTCAAAAATTGAAATATAGGGAAATATCCCGAAATAAGTTAGATGACATGACAGTTGCCTGATTTGTCAGGAAACACGAGGGCTTGAAATACCCCAATATTTCCTGAAACACTCCGACACGAAACAAACACAAAGTCCAACCAATTTGTGAAGTCAGATGGTGGAGGCGACGAGAGTCGAACTCGTGTCCGCAAATCCTCCGCATTCAGGCCAGCTACATGCTTAGTTGATACAAAATACAACAACTGACCGGCATCAACACAGCCAGAAGGGCTTTTACCAGTAAATTTAGGTGTTTTACCCTGATAAAGCGATAAAAAACCGAGACGACTTAGTCGACGCCTTCCACACCTTGTCGCCAAAAGCGCAGTCAACGGCCACCGGTTTAAAAAACTAGGCGGCAAGAGCAACATCAAAGTTGCCAATTACTTGTCATACATGTTTTTTAAGAGGTCCTCATGCTCCTCTGCATGCTCCTGAAGTTTCGTGACCTGCGTCGAAGCCACTCGCCCCCATAGCTTTACAGTACAGTATAATGGCTTGAAGATAAATACTAAAAGCCTGCCAATCATAATTTATAATAATATTTCTCTGGACTAAAATCCAGCTGTTTCTTTAAAAAATTTTAAAAAAAGCAGTGTAAAAACCGATTAAAAGAAAATATGAAAACACTAAGATATCTTTTTTTTACTGTATCTATATGTTGCGTATTGGTTTTTTATATGGCGGCTTGTCATCTGGATTCGAAAAAAGATGATTCCCCCAAGGCACCTGCCAAACCCATTAGTCCGATAACAACTTCAACAACAAAATTAGAACTGTATATTGGTTCAGTGGACTTTACCAATACTAAAAAGTATAGACAACTTTTAAGAGAGCACAGAAGGTGTGATCCATGTTCGCATTATATTGGCCCGGCGGACTGTAAAAATTTTGACTCCAAAGCGGATGTGACGATCCAATTTGAAAAAAATGAATTACCCTCTCCAGCCACTTTAAAAATCAAACTTTATTATTCAAACAATAATTTGCCTATCTATGGTTATTTTGGCGCTTGTGCTACTACTTTACTCGACCCTTCAGTTCCTTTTGTATTTAAAGGAACGGCAAAATATTGGAATGATTATAAAGGCTTTCATGTGCTGTTTGGAGCCGAGGACGGCGGGGGATTAAGTTCCTTAATTATCAGAAGTTACGACAGCATCCCGGGCAGTGATGGCACATTAAGTGTGTCTTTGTACTACGGTGGGCTGGCAAATGATAACTATATGTTTGGTACAGCTGACTTGGAAAGCCCTGATGCGGACAGTTTTGGTGGTTACGGCGGGAGAGGCGGCCGTTAATAAAAATTAAGTTATTTCCATTTCCACACCTTGAAGGATTGAGAATTTCAGAATAGAAACAGGTATAAAAAGCAGATTATAATTTCGTTATTCTGTTAAAAATCCTGAAAAAAAGAAAAAAACCAAGCTTTGTAATTTAAGGCGCGATAGGCCTTGAAAGCTATATAAAGTTGTGGGAAATTGTGGCTTATGAAGCAGGTGGTTTTCCCGCTTAGAGTGTTTTTTTTTATATTTTTCCTCAGTTCCTGCGTGTCGTTTAATGTTGATTCATTAAAGGATCAAACAGCACGAGGAGTGATTTTTCAGGCCCCGCCGAAGCCTTACAGGAAGATCGTAAAAAAGGGTATGGATTTTGCTTGGGAAAATTCGGAAAACGGCCATACAATTTCTTTTTTTTCCAATTGCTCCTCTTCCACTCAGTTCACTTCCATAGAACAATTTCAAAAAGAGTTATTGGAAGAGCTGAAAACCTTTCGTATATTAAGTCAAAATGAAATCCGCCACCAAAATCAAAAAGCCCGTCGTCTACATCTTGAACAAAAGTCCTTCGAAAAGAAAAAAATGAATATAAAGTTACTTTTATTTAAGAAAGAGGACTGTTTTTATACTCTCAGTTTTTTAACTTCCTCTTCTTCACAGAAAGATACTTTGGATCATCAGCAGGAGTTTGAAAATTTCATCGAGGAGTTTCGCGCGCCGTGACACATATTATTCATTTTCTTGGTGGTACAGCCCTTCTGGGTCGGGATATCATTTTGGAGCTAAAAACCAAGCCTTTTTACTTCAATCTTTTGTTGCGTCAAATTTATGAAATAGGATGGAAATCCCTACCTATTATTTTTGTTACAGCCGCTTGTACGGGGATGGTTTTGACTTTGCAGTTTGGACTGACTCTTGAGAAATTCGGCGGTAAAATATACAGCCCGAAAATTTTATCTCTTGCCATATTCAGAGAGATTGGTCCTGTCTTTACCAGTCTTATTTTAGCCGGCCGGGTAGGGGCTGGTATTACAGCAGAAATTGGCGCGATGAAAGTCACCCAGCAAATTGACGCTCTTTTGGTTTTGGGGACTTCTCCCATTAAGAGGGTGGTGATTCCCCGTTTTTTGGGAAGTCTTGTGGCTGTACCCCTTTTGTGTTTGTTTTCCTGCCTTATTTCCATTTTTTTTGGAGCTGTGGTGGGACATTTGGAATTGAATTTGGATTGGATTTATTTTGTTCATAAAGTGTTCAGTACAACAGAGTTACACGATTTTTTTTCCGGTTATATAAAAACCTATTTTTTCGCCAGTTTTATTACATTAACAGCTTGTTATTTTGGTCTGAAGGTCAGTCATGGAGCCTATGAAGTGGGAAACGCAACCACAAAAACAGTCGTTTTTTCGTCTGTGTTAATTGTGCTGGGAGATTACCTTCTGACAAAATGCTATTGGATGATTTTCTGATGATAAAATACTATTGGATGGTTATATAAAATGCAGACTATAATTGAAGTGAAAAATGTGTACATTTCTTTTAAGGAAAAAAAAGTGCTTAAAGGAGTTGATCTTTCGCTCGGAGAAGGAGAATGCCTGGCTTTAATTGGAGGATCCGGGGAAGGAAAAACCACTTTGCTTCGTTCTCTTATAGGCTTGGAGTATCCCACAAGCGGCAGAATATTTTTTGAAGGAGAGAATATTTTGCGCTTCAGTACAGAACAATATATATCTATTCGGAAAAAGATGGCTTATGTTTTTCAAGGTGGTGCTTTATTTGATTCAATGACAGTCTATGAAAACCTGGCTTTTCCGTTGAAAGAGCATATGAACTGGTCGGAGAGCAAAATTAAAGAGATGGTTTTATTTGAGATGGAGGAATTTGAATTGAAAGGATGTGAAAATATGTACCCTATGGAATTATCGGGAGGTATGCAAAAAAGAGTCGGTATTGCACGAGCGACCATTATCAAACCCAAAGTGGTTCTTTATGATGAACCTACCGTTGGATTGGACCCCTATAAAAAAAGAAATATGCAGAACACAATTATAAAAATGCAAAAGAAAGGGACCAGCTCCGTAGTGGTTACGCATGATATGGAAACAGCTTTAAGAGTTTGTGATCGGATTGCGCTTTTGGAAGAAGGCAAAATTCAGGCTGTGGAAACCATTGAGGATTTTAAAAAAAATCGCAATATTCTTTTAAGTAATTTTGTTAAAGGCATTAAAAAAAGGAGATGATTATGAGCCGGCGTAAAAAAAGAATAAACATCAAAGTGGGTTTTTTTGTATTGGCAGGCATAATATGTTTGTTTTCTTATATTTTTTTATTGGGAAACAACCTCACTTATTTTAATTTGGTATCCAAATATAAAGTGAAATTCAAATCCGTGGATGGTTTGTTTAACGGCAGTATGGTTAAGGTAAATGGAGTGCCAGCCGGAAATGTAGTGGATATTCACTTTATGGAAGAAACGGGGGATGTACAAACAACCATATCCATTTTACACGAATTCACCTCGTCTATTACGGATCAATCCGAAGCAACTTTGATTACAAAGGGGTTGCTGGGCGATAAATATATTTACATTACAACCAAAGGCTGGAAGCAGGGCGAACAACTGAAAAAGGGAGCCTATATTCCCACCAAGCCGGTTTCAGGGATATTGGAGCTTCTAGGAGGAAAAGACACAGGAGATAAAGTAAGTGCTATTCTGGATGAACTGCTGATCTTCGTAAAATCTCTTAATTCCGAAAAGGCAGTGCAACAGATCAGTAAAACAGCCCATAGTATTTCCAATATGTTTTCTGAAGACAACTCTAAAGATATATCTCAGAGTCTGGAAAAGCTTAACAGCATACTCACGAAATTGGATAAAGGGGAGGGAACGGCCGGGGCTTTGATTAATAACAAAAACCTGTATTACCGGGTGTTGGGTCTTTTCGGCCAACGTCCTTACCACAAATATCTTCCCTCTCTGGTAAACGAAAAAATTGAAAAATAAAATTCTGACTATATATTTATTTTTCGCAGGAGTTTTGCAGACTGCTCCCTTTTTTTCAAAATATTCTTGTTTAGAGTGAAGTGGATAGTCCGTATCCACTGTTTTTCAAAATAGGAGTTGATTTTGTCTTTTAACTCCTCCGTTTGAAAACCCAGTTCCTGAAGCTCCACGGAGTTGCTCACCCATAAAACCAATCTGCCGTTTTGATAACTAACGGGCTTGGTTTGTTTTAAAATGCTTGTTGTGGCAAAACGGGGCCAACTGTGCCACAACTTTATTCCAAACCACTGATCCGATTCCTGCAAGTGGTTGTTAAAAAAGCTGTTTAAAATATCAGATAACAGAACGGGTTTGTTTGTTTTGTTATTTATCATTTCTTTTATTTCCATACTAATTAAAGATATTTGATACAAGTGTTTTTTACAAGACGCCGGCAGAGGTATAGCCAAAATATTTTTTTAATAAAAAAACTTAAAATATACTTTTACCGGGAGCCGGCAGAGAATAGCCCGCCAAAAGCGGTATCTGAGATAAGCAAATCGCTTCCTCGCCGCTTCTCAAGATAGTCATATCATCCAAAAGCGGTTATCTGAAGAAGCGATGCTAAGATATTGCCCTCAATGATTGGTGGATGTATCGGGGATTTTCATCCAAAAGCGGTTTTTAAGGAAAAGAGCTTCAGTTGATAAACAAACTGTTTATCTTCCGGAAGAAGTTACAGCAAAATTTTTCTCATGAAAAAAAAATTCAAAAAGGTTATAAATAGACTGTTGTTTTTCGGAAGGGAGTAGGGAATTTTGCGGTATTTACAAAAGGCACACTGACTTTAAGTAAATCAAGCCACTTTCTTGTAATGGTAATTCTCTTGTTCCGCTTGTTCCGCTTGTTCATCTTGTTCTTCTGAATCCCAAACATTGAGATTCAACCGGGTCACGGAAGTGACGCCAGTTAGTTCAGAGGAAGAGCGGTTGTGTTTCCATTGGGCAATTTGTTTTTTAATATTTCTTAAAACGGCCTGCACAGCGAATTTTATTGTTTCATCTTTGGAATGAGAAGAGAAGGTTTTTATATTGGAATGAACAGTCAGTTTGCATAAATAACCTTGAGTTTCTTTGAAAATATGCAGATGGCAGGTGGATCGAGAAGGCGCATGACGCAACAAGGACTCCAAGTAATCTTTCAAAATATGAGGCTGTTCTTTTTGTTCCATGCCGTGAAACTTTATCACAATATTATTCATTGGCTTTGTTCTCCTGCAAGTTTTATTTTGTTATCGGCAATTTTATAATGTATTTGAATTTTATTTTATTTTCCGGGTACTTTGTGGTTTTTTTTCTCTTTTTGATACTAAGGACCGCTTTTTCCTTTTTCCAGCCTTGCTCTTTGCTTTTAATTTTGTTTTTTTTATTTTTTTACTTACTTTTTTCCCTTTATGCGCTTTGAGTTCAAAATCAATTTGACCTGTATCAATATTGGAAGTCATGATCTGAATTGCAACCAAATCCCCCATTTTGAATCGCCGGCCGGTGGATTTTGATACCAATTCCAGTAGAGACGGATCAAACTCACATTGGTCTTTTAAACTGTTGATATGAACCAAGCCCTCTACATCATACAGTCTGAGTTTGACAAAGAAGCCAAAACGAGTACAAGCGGATATCATACCTTCCATTTCCTCTCCAAGATATTTTTTTATGAATCGTGCTCTTTTTATATCTTTCACTTGTCTTTCTGCCTTCACAGATCTTTGTTCGCAGGCTGAGACCGCTTCAGCGATAGAAGCCAAGTCCGGTGTTTTATACGAAAGGGCCTCACAGGTTAAGGCGACTTTTAAAATACGATGAACAATCAGGTCGCTGTAGCGGCGGATGGGGGATGTAAAGTGAGTGTAATGCTTAACATTTAAACCGAAGTGGTTTTTGTTGTGAGGGCTGTAAACAGCTTGGGAAAAGGAGCGTAAGATGAGAGTCTGCACCACTTCCGATAAAGGATGATTTGAAAATTGCTGAATAAGAGAGGATATTTTCTGTTGTAAATGAGGTTCGACAAGTTTTGTTTTAACGCCTGAATTTTGTGCGAACATTTCCAAAAACTTTAAAGATTCCGGTTTGGGCAGATCATGCACACGATAAAGAGAGGGTATTTTGCGTTTTTGCAAATATTCCGCGACGGCTTTATTGGCGGATAACATCAACTCTTCAATAAGCTGGTGAGAGAACAGCCGTCGACTTTGGGTAATGTCCATGGGTTCTCCGAGAGGGTTGAGGCTTATTTCTGTTTCGGGAATGTCCAAATTAATAAAATGCTTTTTAAGACGCTGTTCAAGTAGATAACGAGCCAGTTTTTCGGCGGAAAGCACATTATCCACTACGCGTTTGTTTTCCCGCGGCGTTTTTGCTTCATCGGCAGAGGTGGTGTCTTTAGTTTTATCAGCTGTTTTTTTTGCATCGGCTTGCTCTATTATCTCTTGGGCCGATCCATAGTTTAAACGGGCCTGACTGTTAATGACGGCAGGATAAAATTTCGCGTTTTCCCGTTCTCCCTCCGTATTAAAATGTATTTCCACCACAAAAGCCAGCCGGTCCGCACCCGGTTTTAAGGAGCATAAATGGTTGCTGAGCTTTTCCGGGAGCATGGGGAGGGTGAAACCGGGAAAATAATTGCTGTTTCCTCTGTGAAAAGCCTCTTTGTCCATTGCCGATCCCTGTTTCACATAATGACTGACATCGGCAATAGCTACATGAAGTGTCCAGCCTTTTGGGTGAGATGACACATGAATGGCGTCATCGAAATCCTGAGCGGTGTTGCCGTCAATAGTAACAAAGGGCAATGACCGTAAGTCGGTTCTCTGATCCAAAATCTCTTTTGACAACTGCTCCGGTATGGCTTCCGCCTCGCTTAAACAGTTTGCCGGAAAAGAGGCAGGGATATGGTGTTTTTGAACAACACGAATGTTGTCCTCCAACGCCTGTGGGAACAATCCCAAAGAACAGACAACTTCCCCACTGAAGCCCTTGTGGCTGTTTGGCCAGTGGAGGATTTTGGCCTGCACCCATTCTCTTTTTTTGATTTTCTGATTTTTTTTTAGTTGAATTTTTAAGTTCTCTCCCCATTGAAAGCTGTCGTCCTGGATGAGACCTGTTTGGTCGGATAAAGGAAGGTACTGCCCCACTATATGTTCCTGCGCCCGGTGCAATAACTGAAGAATTTTCCCTGAAAACAAATCTTTCCGCCGAACGGAATCATGTATTTTCAGAGGGGGTTTGCCAAGCCCCTTTTCAGCCGCCGGATTTTTTATGCCGGATTTAGATAGCCGACCGGGCCTGCGTTCAAAAACAGCTATCTTCACTTTATCATTGCTCATTACACCATGCATTTGCCTTCTGGGTAGATATACATCGGGATGGGTGGAGTCTTCAGGAATGAAAAAACCAAAACCATCGGGATGTCTTTTTACTATTCCATTGAGAGTGTAGAGCATTTTTGGCTCTGGTTGCCGCCGGGTGTTTCGTTGACGAATAAAAGAGGTTTTTTTATTTCCTTTAAATGATCCGGTTGGATGAAGGGGGATAGACAGTTTTTTAATCAAAATATTTCCTTGTTGTTTTAATTGAGGATATAGCAAAGTTTGTCTTTGTTTCCAAGAACTCAAAAAGTTTTATTTTTTCTTTTAAAATTTCTTAAGCCGGTTAAGCGGGTATTTTAAACTCCTTGTGAATGAACTGAGGATAAAACTGGAAATACTTACAACCAAAAATCCGAGTGGGTGAGTTTCTGAAGCTTGTTTTTTCACCTGAAACATATTACACTTTTTTTGAAATAAGGGGCGTCTCAATAAAGCTAAAAAGCAAAATAATTGAGACATCTACAGTGGAATGGTATAATAACGGGGTTTAGTATCATTTTCTAAATTAATTCAGAACTAAGGCTTGATATGAAAAATTCTCAAAAAAACTCGCCTGGACGGACTAATTCGGCGAATAAGCAATCAAATACGGACAAAAAAACACAAAATAATATGCCCCCCGGCGGAGGAACCCAGTCTTTTGTATTTACAACCCAAGCTCGGAAAATAGCCGCTTGGGGGCAGAGAAATTCCCTTTGGCCTATGCCTTACGGAACCGCCTGCTGTGGAATTGAAATGATGTCGGTGATGGGGCCTCGTTATGACTTGGCTCGCTTTGGAGCAGAAGTGGTACGTTTTTCCCCGCGGCAGTCCGACTTGCTGATTGTGGCTGGAACTATCACGGAAAAAATGGCGCCGGTTATTCTTCGGGTGTATGAGCAAATACTGGAACCCAAGTTTGTGCTTTCAATGGGAGCCTGCGCCAGTTCCGGAGGGTTTTATCGAGCCTATCATGTTTTACAAGGAGTTGATAAAATTATTCCCGTGGATGCGTATGTGCCGGGTTGCCCCCCCACTCCGGAAGCGGTTATGGATGGAGTGATGGTCATACAGAAAATGATTACAGATCAAAGCCCCCGCCCCTGGAAAGAAAGCTGGAAACCAGGTGTATGGCGATGAAGCAATCTTTTAAATCGCTTCAGGAGGATCTGTGCCTGAAGTTTCCTAATGAAAATTTCACATTCAGAGAAGAGTTTGGAGATCATATCATTGTGACTCCCCATCTAAATGTGTTGCCTTTACTGAAGCGCTTAAAAGAAAACAGTCAGTTTGATTTTTTAATGCAGGTATCCGGGGTGGATTACCCGAAAAGAGAAAAAAGATTTGAAATTGTATATGAACTGTTTTCCTCCAAAACCGCCTCCCGATTGAGAATAAAGACCTCTTTGTCCGAAGGTGAAAAAATACCCACGGTTCAGTATTTATGGAAAACAGCGGATTGGTTTGAACGGGAAATTTACGATATGTTTGGAGTGGAATTTCAAAATCACCCCAATATGCGGCGTCTGTTGACTCATCATCAGTTTAAAGGCCATCCACTGCGGAAAGATTACCCGGCGGATTATCAACAACACTGCACTGAAACCCTGCCTCTTCATTTTGACAAGAGCGCTGATAAAGCCCCCAAAGGGGCTGGCAACGGAATTTCTGAAAAGGAAATGGAGGAAAGAGAAAAAGATATGATTCCCCTGAATATCGGCCCTTCTCACCCGGCTACCCACGGCACTTTACGGATTATGGCTCAAATGGAGGGAGAGAGGGTGTATCGCGCCGGAGTGGAGATAGGCTATCTCCATCGTTGTTTTGAAAAAATGGCAGAAACGCATCCTTACAATCAGGTCATTCCCTACACAGATCGGCTCAACTACTGTTCCGCTCCGATGAATAATGTGGGCTATTGTAAAACTGTGGAAAAGCTTCTAAGGGTTGAAGTGCCTCCCAAAGCCCAAGCCATTCGTGTGATTCTTTGCGAACTCTCACGTATTATTGATCATATTGTTTGTATTGGAGCCAACGCGGTGGATCTGGGGGCTTTAACCGGTTTCTTTCATTTATTTACTTATCGTGAAAAAGTTTACACCCTGTTTGAAAAACTTTGCGGTGCAAGGCTGACAGTCTCCCTGACACGAGTGGGGGGGATGGCCCAAGAACCTCCAAAGGATTGGTTTAAAGATGTTTTGATATTTTGTCAGGAGATGAAAAAAGGGGTGGACGAACTGGAACTACTGCTTTCGGGAAATCGTATTTGGATGGACCGCACACAAAATATTGGCGCTTTATCCGTAGAAGAAGCCATTCAATGGGGATACACGGGGCCTTGCTTAAGAGCCACGGGCATGAATTTGGATTTGAGGAAAGCGGATCCTTATTATGGATACAATGAGTTGGATTTTGATATTCCCACCGGCACAACAGGGGATGTGTATGATCGTTATCTGGTTCGAGTGGCGGAAATGCGGGAGTCCATTAAAATTATCGAGCAGGTGGCTCCTCATATTCCTCCCGGAGACTACACTTTAAGGGACAAAAATATCGTACTTCCGGAAAAAAAAGATGTATACGGAAACATTGAAGGTCTTATGCAGCACTTTATGTTGGTTATGAACGGATTGAGACCTCCTACAGGAGAAACCTATTGCGCCACCGAGGCGGCTAACGGGGAATTAGGCTTTTATTTAGTGAGTGACGGAAGCGGACAACCGTATCGTTTGAAAGTACGTCCCCCCTGTTTTGCCATTTATCAGTCTTTTCCCACACAGGTGCAAGGGACTTTGGTGGCGGATGTGATTTCCATTTTGGGAAGCATGAATGTGATCGCCGGCGAACTGGACCGCTGAGCTGTTTATTTAGTGAGAGCGGACCGGGTTTCGTAAAAAAATAAATGGAAAAATCAGATAGCATAAGCAATAATAGGAAATCAAATTATGAAGAAGGAAACACGGAAAAATTTTCAATTATCAAAAGAAGGCCTGGCTTTTGTGCAAAAAGAGATGAGGCGCTATGAAACCAGACGTTCAGCTATTTTACCTTGTTTGTATCGTGTGCAAAAGGAAAACGGAGGATGGGTGTCCCCTTCAGCCGTAGCTCATTTAAGTCAGGTGATGGATATTCCCACAGCATATATCAATGAAGCGCTTTCATTTTATACTATGTACAACACCCGCCCCGTAGGAAAACTGCATATTCAGGTTTGTTGTAATCTTTCCTGCGCCATGAATGGAGGTAGGGAGTTGGCGGAGCATCTATGTCAAAGCTTTAATATAAAAGAAGGGGAGGTCAGCGCGGACGGCGCTGTCACCATCAGCCGGGTGGAGTGCCTCGGAGCTTGCGACATAGCCCCTATGGCTCAAGTGAATGACAAATACATTGGCCCTTTAAAAATAGAAACTGTCGTCCGGCAGGTAAAGCAAATGTTGGAAAAAACAGAAAACTCAAAAGAGTAAAACATGGAACATAAACTGTTAAGTGAGCATTATTATAAAGAAGGTTATCTTCCCCTAACCGGGTATAAATCCTTTGGAGGCTATGAAACTCTTAAAACCGTGTTTGACAAAAAACCGGAAGAGATTGTTCAGATAGTCAAGGATTCCGGCTTGAGAGGCAGAGGAGGTGCTGGTTTTCCCACGGGAGTTAAATGGGGCTTTCTTCCCAACAACCAGGAACCACGCTACCTGCTTTGCAACGCGGATGAAGGAGAACCGGGGACTTTTAAAGATCGTTTGATTATGGAAAAAGCTCCGCATCAGTTAATTGAGGGGATGCTTATTTCCGCTTACGCTATTCAGTCTCATAAATCCTATGTATATATTCGCGGGGAATACCAAAACTGTATTCATGTTATGGAAAAGGCTATACAGTCCGCTTACGACGAAGGCTACCTTGGGAAAAATGTGTGCGGAACAGGTTTTCATCACGACATGGATATTTATGTGGGTGCGGGAGCTTATATCTGTGGAGAGGAAACCGGCATGATTTCCTCCTTGGAGGGAAAAAAAGGCCAGCCGAAACTGAAACCCCCTTTTCCGGCAGTGAAGGGGTATTTGGAAAAACCCACTATCGTAAACAATGTAGAAACTTTAGCGGCAGTGGTGGTCATTTTGCGAGACGGAGTGGAGGCCTTTCGCTCCATTGGGACGGAAAAATCTCCCGGCACCAAGTTTTTTTCCGTCAGCGGCTGTGTGAAAAAACCCGGAAACTATGAAGTGCCATTAGGTTATCCTCTGATGGACTTGATCCAATTAGCGGGCGGACTGAAAGAGGGGCGTAAATTAAAAGCGGTTATTCCCGGCGGTTCTTCCGCCCCGGTTTTGACAGCTGAAGAATGTGAAAAAGCTCTTATGGATTTTGAGTCTTTAAGTGCAATGGGCAGTATGCTGGGATCGGGGGCTGTGATCGTAATAGATGATTCCTGCTCTATGGTGGATATGCTTTCCGTTATTGAAAAATTTTATCACCATGAATCCTGTGGCCAATGCACCCCTTGCCGGGAAGGAACAGGCTGGCTTTCCAAGATCATTGACGATATTTTAAACGGAAAAGGCCGGCTACAGGATTTGAACTTGATTCAGGGTATCTCGGAAAATATGATGGGCAAAACGATATGCGCTCTGTCCGACGCGGCGGCTTTACCGGCCATCAGTTTTGTAAGTAAGTTTCGGGAGGAATTTGAATCTCATATAAGGAAAGCTTTACTTAATCGCCCCTATGTGGAAGCCGTGAATAAAGCTACAGCCGGAGGACTCTGATAAATCAAAAAAAGAGCCAATGTCCCCTCATGTCCCCAATGTCCCCTCATGTCCCCTCACCCCTACACATTCCCGGCCTCTACGTGCCTGTGATCTACATTTCATGTTCTCAACAAACAGCAAAACTAAATCCATCATAGCCATATAGAACAAAGTTTTGTGTCAAAACAAGTTGAGGCGACAAAATACACCTGGCCGGTTTTTGCTCAGGCAAAAAATTTATCTTTAAACACTCAGGAATATACCTAAAGCTTAGACTTTTTATCTTTGATGCTTTTCTTTTCTACCCTTTCTCTTATTCTTCTTACACTCTGAAAGAGCTGATTTTTGCTCCTCACTTTCTGCAACCGTAGCTAAAACATCCTGCCAGAAATCTTTTTTTGCTTCCTTTTTTTCATCTTTGGAAAAATCTTTAGTCTTCGCTTTAAAAGCTTTACGCTTTTCCCGAAAAAAGTCTTTTTGAGCATCTGAAAGATTGGCTTCAGGACACCAATTCTTATGCCCTTTGTGGCCTGAATTTCCACTTGATTGCCAGCTGACAAAGCAAGTGAACAGTAAAATAACACCGAATGATTTTTTGATATAGTTCATAATGAACCTCCTTATTATTTAATTTTTATACTACTAAATTCTTTTTATCAACATAAAGAAAGTTTCCAATCTATAGTAATTACAGTAAGCCAAACCCTGCAACGAAAGCAACCTAAAATATCGCACTCATCTGTCTTGATCTGCATTTCGGAAGGTTTGAATGGGACATCTGTTGTGATTTTGAATCAGTGGTTTCAAAAAAAGAAGGAGTCAAGCCCGGGGATTTAATGCCTGATTATGATACACGCAGGTGTTTACTCCGGGAATTAATAACATTTTGGAAACGGGATTTTTTTTGATTTTGCTGGTTTCATAAAAAATAAGATGTTATAAAAGAACTATGGCGTTTTGAATTTCACAGAAAAAACAATTAAATGTAAAACGCAAATAATTCTTGAAATGAAGTTTCAATTATAACAAAAGTAAAACAGGATATGTCCCAGTTGGAAAAAGAAGAGTTAAAACCCCTCCTGAAAAATGAAGAAAGTGAACTTATTGAAAGATGTGAATCTCCAGACATTAAAAAAATTAGCAAAGCCATCTGTGCCTTTGCCAATGATTTAGCGAATGTAAAGAAGCCGGGAACCATTTTTATTGGCGTCAAAGACAATGGCGATTACGCTGACATTCCTGTCACGGATAAAATACTAAGGAATATCGCCTGTATTAAAGATAATGGAACCCTACAGCCTTTTCCTACAATAAGCGTTCAAAAACAAACTTTTGATGGTTATGAATTAGCCGTTGTAATTGTTCAGCCTTCAAAAAACCCACCTATGCGCTATAATGGTCGGTGTTGGGTGCGGACAGGCCCCAGTGTCAGACAGGCAACACTGGCAGAAGAAGAGAATTTAACAGAAAAACGGCAGTACTCTCATCTTCCTTATGATATGAAAGTGTTACAAGACCCCCATTTGACAATAGACGACTTAAATCTGGAATATTTCAACACTCAGTACCTGCCTTCTTCTGTTTCTCATGAAGTTTTTAAAACTAACAATCGGGATACCAAAAAGCAAATGCAATCCTTGAGGTTGTTGGACCCTAATCTCAAACCCACAGTGACAGCCCTATTGATGATGGGAAAAAATCCCAGAAACTGGTTTCCCGGAGCTTATATTCAATTTATCCGGTTTGCAGGCAAAGAACTTATGGATGATGTGAGAGATCAAAAAGAAATCTCAGGAACTTTACCGGATCAGATTCAGAGAATGGAAGATGTTTTAACGGCTAACATTTCCAAACCTCTCAGGTTGTCGGATACACAACATATAGAATCACCGGATTATCCTATCAAAGCGTTACAGCAGTTGATAAGAAATACTGTGATTCACCGGAATTATGAAAGCTCTACCCCTACCAGAGTTTATTGGTTTGATGACAGAATAGAAATTCATAACCCCGGCGGCCCTTTTGGGGAATTAAATGTTAATAATTTTGGAAAAGGTCAAACCTCTTATAGAAATCCGACAATAGCGGAGGCCCTTAAAAATCTAAATTTCATAGAACGTTTTGGCTTTGGCATACCTCTGGCTAAAAAAACTCTTAAGGAGAACGGAAACCCTGATTTGGAATTTAATGTTGAAACGTCCTGCATTGTGGCAGTGGTGAAAAAAGCATGATAAAAACTATTGCCTTTTTTAACAATAAAGGAGGAGTGGGCAAAACCTCTCTAGCCTATCATGTGTCTTGGATGTTACAGGAGTTAAATTACAATACCCTCTCTGTTGATTTGGATCCTCAAGCCAATTTAACAAGAATGTTTATGGATGAATCCAAAGTGGAAAACATGATGGAAAAAAGAAGGAGTATATACTCTGCTTTGGAGCCTCTGAAAGAGGGGACAGGTGATATTCAGGAACCATCTGTGTTTATCGCTAATAATGACAAGTTAGGCTTACTACCGGGAGATCTCAACATATCCAAAATGGATGGGGATTTTTCGGATACTTGGTCAAAATGCCTGGACAAAGATGGTCGAGCTTTTCGGGTGACCACAGCTTTTTACAGACTGATCATATCAGCAGGCAAGAAAATGTCTGCCAAAATAGCGGTTATTGATATGGGGCCTAACTTGGGTGCTATTAACCGCGCGGTTTTAATTGCCAGTGACTATGTGATTTTTCCTCTGGGACCGGATTTATTCTCCTATCAGGGTTTAAAAAATGTAGGAGAGGTTTTAAGTAAATGGAGAGAGGAGTGGAAAGAGCGCAAATTGAAAAAACCGGAAAATTTAAACATTGAACTTCCTCAGGGAAACATGACTCCTTTGGGTTATATTATGATGAGACATTCTATTCGTCATGATAAACCCGTAAAAGCTTATCAAAACTGGATCGATAAAATGCCAACAGCTTATAATGAATTTATTTTAAAAAAAGAAACTGCATCGGATTCTAACGATCAACATCTCTTGGCTCACTTAAAAGATTATCGCTCTCTTATGCCAATGGCTATGGCAAAAACAAAACCCATGTTTATGCTGAAGCCGGGAGATGGAGCAATAGGCGCTCATTATACGGCAGTTCAATCTTGTTATGATGATTTCAAAAAACTAACAGAAGATATCCTTTCCAAAATAAATCAATAAAAAACTGTTATCATTAACGAAACAGAAAATATCCTCTCCAAAATAAATCAATAAAAAAACTGCCCTCATTAAAGAAAAAGAGTGGTCAAGCCTGCCCGAAGCCGCTTTGGATTTGGGCAAAGCCGGTGCTGAATATTCACGCTCAGACACAAACTAAATGAAAGTAGATTGCCTATTTTTTTTATTGGACTCATTGCCTATATTATGTTGCAATGGGAATACTGGGTAAGACATGTAAGCTCGATAAAAAAAAGATGCTTTACGAGCTATTATACTTATCCAATTTAAAATCTCTCAGGTTTTAGAGTCTTGGTCATAAAAACAGAAGTGCCTTAAAAGCCAAGTTCAAGACCGGGTTGTTTAAGAAATAACTATTGCAGAGGAAAAGTCCTGTCAAAAGTTATCATTTTGCGAACCGTTTTGAAAAAGGAGAAGTCATGTCTGGTATTGTGAAAAAAAGATTGGAAGTTAGAGCGGAGATGGAGGAATTAAATGAGGAAATAAGGAGACTAAAAGATAATATTGAAGGAAAGGAAAAACAGGCCGATAATGACTGGCGGCTATATAAACAAACCAAAAATAAAAAATATTTTTTCAGAGCCAATAAAAAATATGAAGAATGGAATGAAATGAAAAGTGTATTATGTGAATTGGAAAAAGAGAGAGAGTATAAAAACAGCGAATGGAATAGGTTGAAAAAAGCCGCATAGAAGTTCAAGAACCCTCATGTCTAAAAGCGAAACACAAACATTACCCGACCACAGGACTATAGAAGAATTAAAGAAGGACATACGGAGACTAAAAGATAATATTGAAGGAAAGGAAAAACAGGCCGATAATGATTGGCGACTATATAAACAAACCAAACAGAGGAAAAGTTCTGTCAAAAATTATCATTTTGCGAACCGTTTTGAAAAAGGAGAAATTGTGTCTAATATTACGAAAAAAGATTGGAAGTTAGAGCGGATATGGAGGAATCGTATGAAGAAATACGAATACTAAAAGATGATATTGAAGAAAAGGAAAAACAGGCCGATAATGATTGGCGACTATATAAACAAACCGAACAGAGGAAAAGTTCTGTCAAAAATTATCATTTTACGAACCGTTTTGAAAAAGGAGAAGTCATGTCTGATATTGTGAAAAAAAGATTGGAAGCTAGAGCGGATATCGAGGAATTAAATGAGGAAATACGGAGACTAAAAGATAATATTGAAGGAAAAGAAAAACAGGCCGATAATGATTGGCGCATATATAAACAAATCGAACATAAGAAATATTTTTTCACAGCCAAAAAAAAATATGCAGAATGTAATGAAATGAAGAGTGCATTATGTGAAGCAGAGAAAGAGTATAAACACTTAAAAAACGAATGGAATAGGTTGAAAAAAGCCGCATAGAAGTTCAAGAACCATCATGTCTAAAAGCGGAACACAAACATTGCCCGACCACAGGACTTAGGAACAAACTCATGTCTGATAAAATAATAAAGTGTGAAATTAATAATCAAGAGGTTCAGGTTAAGGAAGGAACCAGTGTTATTTCCGCCTTCAAGAAATTGGATCAGCCTATTGCTCATTACTGTTGGCATCCGGGTTTGTCGGTGGCCGGAGTGTGCCGATTGTGTATGGTGGAAATTGAAGGGATGCCCAAACTGCAAATTGCCTGTAATACGGAAGTAAAAGCCGGCATGAAAATCAGCAACCAATCGGAAAAAGTAAAATCCACCGTCAAATGGGGCTTGGAGTTCCATCTCATCAATCACCCATTGGATTGTCCGATATGCGATCAGGCCGGAGAATGCGAATTGCAGGAACAATATATGCACTTTGGACAGTACAACCCCAGTATGGCAGAAAGAAAGGTAAAAAAAAGGAAGGTGGTTGATCTGGGTTCAAAAATCGTTTTGGATTCCGAAAGATGTATTCTTTGCTCCCGTTGTGTACGTTTTACGGATGAAGTGAGCAAAACTCATGAACTGGGAATTTTTAATCGCGGCGACAAAAGTGAAATAGGTATTTTTAAAGACAAGCCTTTGGAGAATGAATACGCGGTGAACACAGTGGATATTTGTCCGGTTGGCGCATTAACTTCAAAGGATTTTCGTTTTCGTCAAAGGGTTTGGTATTTGAAAACCGCTGAATCAATATGCACGGGCTGCTCCACCGGATGCAATATAAAGGTGGACTACAATGAAGAGGGCTTGTTCAGAGTTCAGCCTCGTTATAACAAGGAAATAAACGGATATTGGATGTGCGACAAGGGACGGGAGATGTATCGTCTGCCTAACAAAGCCGGCCGCTTACTGCAGGCAAAAGTGCCTTTAACTGATTTGGAAAATGGTAAGATAAAACGGGCGGATAATAAAGCGGACTTTTCTGATTCTGCAAAAAGGCCAATGCAGGCGGATTCATCCAGTAAAACAAACACTGCTTTTTCTTCCCAATTTCTTGAACCTGTTGAGGCTTTAAAGGAAATAAGAAAGCTGTTTTTAGACAAATCCCATAGCAACCAAAAAAACAGCCGTGGGGAAAAAGATCAAAATTCCCCACCGAAAACCTCTTTAAGGTTTCAAGGTGCGGGGCTGGTGCTGACAGCTCAATATACTATGGAGGAATATGAAGATTTTATTTCTTTTTTCCTGGATTATTTAGGTGCAAAAAATTCCATTTATTATTGGAAGAACAATCCGGAAAGCTTTGATGATTTTGACGGTCTACTTTTGCGAGGAGATAAGAACCCCAATACCAAAGGGCTTTTGAAAATTTTAAATGAAAAACAAACGCTCAATCCCTGGGAAAATTTGCAAATCCGATTGGAAAAAGGGGAGCTGGATACTCTCTGGATAGCTGGTCCGGAAAATCAAAAAGTTTATCCTGACATAGAGGAAAAAATAAAATATTTTGAATCGCACTGTAAACATGTTATATGGTGGACAGCCCACCCCCTTCCTGTTTCGGATTTACGAAAAATCCGGCAGATTCCCATGAAAACTTTTATTGAAAAAGAAGGTACTTTCATTAATTTTACGGAGACAGCGCAAAAAATAAAAGCACTACCGGCATTTGTCCCTTCCGCGCTTTCCCTTTCCGAGTCTGTGCTTGTTTTAAAAGGAGAGGAACTGAAAAAGCCAGACCTGCCTTTTCTAAAAACCATGAAAACCAACTATTTTCCTTACAGGAAAAAAGTATTATGATTATTGTCAACTTTTAAGATAGAAAACAAATGTTATGAGTCGTGTTCAAAGAAAAAGCAATTTAACTGTCTGGTATCTTCCTCCTATATTTAAGGGGCTGTTTTTTACCTTTAAAACAATGCTGTCCAATTTGTTTAGAAAAAACAAAATGCTGACTTTAAACTATCCTGAAGAGCATTATTCTTATGGCCCTCGGTTTAAGGGGAATCATATTTTGACAGTAAAAAAAGACGGCTCTCTTCGTTGCACGGCCTGTATGTTGTGCGCCACCAACTGTCCTGCGAATTGCATTAAAATCCTGGCCAGCGAACATGAATCACCGGAAGTGGAAAAGTACCCTATCGCTTATGAGATTGATATTCTTCGCTGTGTGTTTTGTGGTTTTTGCGAGGAAGCTTGTCCAGTAGATGCGATTCGCATGGGGCCGGAGTGGCAAACCGCCGGAGTAAATGGAGCTCCTTTTACTTACGATATAAAATATCTGGCTAAAAGAGAAAATCTTAAGGGAGGAGTGCTCTCCTGTGTGGATGATAAAGAAAGACATAAAACCGGAATATAAAATATCCAACCCAGCCAAAAAAGAAAGTCTTAAAGTTGGAGGGTTTTCCTTCGTAGACGATCAGGAAAAACATAAAACCGGAATATAAAATATCCAGCCAGCTAAAAAAGAAAGCCTTAAAGTTAGAGGGTTTTCCTTAGTAGACGATCAGGAAAAACATAAAACCGGAATATAAAATATCCAGCTAACCAAAAAAGAAAGTCTTAAGGTGGAAGAGTTTTCCTTAGTGGACGATCAGGAAAAACATAAAACCGGAATATAAGCAATCATGAAATTTTTGACTTTGCCAGGGGCTATTTCGTCTTGTTCTGTCTGGCGAGGACCTCTGCTGTCTGGTATTTTAAATTGTGCAGTCAGGAACTAAAGTGCAGTCTCTATCTGTCTGACAGTATGTTTTGTAGCTGTTTCCATAAGGGCCGAAAAGAGCTTGGTAAATGCTTAAAGCGCCGGCTTTATTATCTCTAAAACCACCTTCGCCGTAAATACAGGCTGTTTTTTTCCATAGCTCTTTATTTGATGGGTTAAAAAATACAGCTTTTCTTAATCTTGTAAATACTTTAGCTTTATTTATGCAAGAAAAAGGCGGGTTGTTAAAATCAGCAGTGTTGCAGATTTTACTGCACTGGGAAAAAGCCTGGTGCAGATTCTGCAGGATTACACAGGCACATGCACAGAAGCGAAGATTATAATAAAGGCGTCAACAACGTTCTATCCCTTATGATTATACAGGCACCTGCACAGAACCGAAGGTTGTAATAAAGGCATCAACACAACGAAAGCTCCTGCCTTTCTGATTACACAGGCATCTGCACAGAACCGAAAATTGTAATAAAGGAGTCAACAAAACAAAGTTCCTGCCTTTCTGATTACACAGGCATCTGCACAGAACCGAAAATTGTAATAAAGGAGTCAACAAAACGGAAGTTCTATCCCTTATGATTACACAGGCACCTGCACAGAACCGAAGATTGTACTGCACTGGAGAAAAGCCCGGTTCAAAGCTTCGTTTAGTTCTATATCTTCAGGAAAATTATAGATATCTTTTTGTCTAACTATTCGTCTGGTTTTTTTGAATTTTTGTTCCGTCTCCTGGCACTGCCTGTGATTCAACTCGAAGTGTTGTTGTTTCTACCAGTAGAGCTTGAACGAAAACCATAGGAGAGAAGATGCCTGTCAGCAGAAGCAAAAAAAATGGATTTTTTTCATTAGTCTTTCTTTCTTAAGTTTTATTCAGCTGATTGCTGATCCTTCTCTTCATTAAAAATCTCATCTTTTTTGAGCCTTTGTAAAAATGGATAAATCCATTAATGAAATTGTCGGTGCATTAAAAATCTCATCTTTTTTGAGCCTTTGTAAAACACCTTTTGTGTAAATTCCCCACGCGTAAGTCACCATGAACATTTAAAAACTGTGTCTTGAAGATGATACATTTTTCGAGCCGAATCAGCTGTTTTTTCATGCTCAAAACCCAACAAATGCAGTAGGCCGTGTAACACCAAATAATACAACCACTCTTCATTGGAAAATTTATCCGGTTTTTTTCTATGAATAACGGAAAGACAAAGCGCCAATTCTCCGAGAGAATTTTCTTGAACAGGAGAAAAGCTCAAAATATCCGTAGCATGGTCTTTTTTTCGGAATTTTTGATTGAGCTTTTTTATTGTTTTTTCATCTATGAAAGCC
This sequence comes from Bdellovibrionales bacterium, assembly GCA_965203225.1. GTDB lineage: Bacteria > Bdellovibrionota > Bdellovibrionia > Bdellovibrionales > UBA1609 > JANQSP01. Next base: position 184,096 of record CBDBBW010000005.1, read on the forward strand.
ACCGTCAGATTTTTTTTTAATTGTTGAGGCTGAATGTTTCTCCTTTTCAATTCATTACATACCTTATGAATCCACTGAATCAGGCCCGGCCTGTTCACCTTTATTTTGTCGTTGTTGATAATTTCAATTTTCAATGACATATTTCCTTTCGTGGTTTTGCTTTTTTTATAATGGAAAGGCGGTGGAAAAAGCAAACGGATAGTAGTTAAAAAATGAGTTTTTGTATAATTTAAAGATTTATGTTAAGATAATTTTTTGTTTTTTTTCAATGAAACGGGGAAATAAATGTTTAATCTCCTGATAGGTTTAGGTGCGGGTTTTGGCATTGGTTCCAGTATATCCATCTTGACGCATTTTCTTGTCAGAAGGCAAAAAATAAGCCAAACAAAACAATCAGCTCAAAATATCATACAAACAGCTCAGGATAAGAAGGAGCAAAATCAGGAGCGGATTTTAAACAAGGTGGAGGAGTACAGGCTGTCTCTCCTTCAAAAACAGGAAGAGTATCTGGAACAGCTTTCCCGGAGCAATCATCAGATGAAAGTGGAAATGGATCAGCTACTTCAGCAAAAAGAAGAGAAGTTGAGCCGCCTCGAAGCACAAAAAAACATAACCCACACGCAAGTGGCTGAATTATTGAAAACCAATAATGAAAAAGAAAAAAATCTTAAACAAATAAAAAATCAGTTAGAGAAAACAAAAGAGAAAATTATTCAAATTTTGAAAAATAAATTTGATATAGACATGGAAAATTTAAAACTGGAAAGCGAAAAAAAGCAGATAGATCATGCAAAAACTCGAATGCGGAGGAGAATAAAAGAGAAAGAAGAGTATTTGAAACATAATGTAAACCAACGCGCGCACTATATTTTAGAGTTGGCCCTCAACCGGTTTCAATATCCTTATTGTCCTGAGCGGGGTATAAAAAATGTCACTTGGAACAGTCAGAGCGCTATGGAAAATCTTTTGGGTCCAGATTTTTCAAAAATGAGGATCCTGGAAAAAGAATGTGGAGTGGACATGAAACCAAGCGATAAAGAACCCGGCATCAGCGTTTTGGGTATTGATCCTGTCAGAAGAGAGTTGGGGCGCGCCTCTTTGCAAAACATAGCCAGGAGGAAACAAATTAAAGAAAGTGAAATTAAAAAAATTGTCAAGGATACAAAAAAGGAACTGTTTCGCCGAATAAAAAATGACGGACAAAGAATCTGCCGGGAATTGTCTTTGAAGGATGTTAAAACAGAAGTAAAAAATATGTTGGGAGCTTTAAGGTACCGATATTCTTTCGCTCAAAATCAGCATTTTCACTGTCAGGAAGTGGGTTGGCTTTGTGGTCTGTTAAGCTCGGAATTGGGAGAGCCTTTATTCCCTGCGCGGCGGGCGGGTATGTTGCATGATATTGGAAAGGCGATGGATCATTCGAAAGAAGGGGGGCACGCTGTCATTGGAGCGGACTTTATTAAAAAGCATGGGGAGGGGCATTTTGTCGTTCACGCAGTCAAGGCACACCACTATGATATAACTCCGGATCAGCCCTTGGATTTTTTGGTTATTTCAGCGGACGCTCTTTCCGGCGCCAGACCGGGCGCGCGCCGCTCTACAGTCGATTCCTATAACCAAAAAGTGCTTACTCTGGAAAAAATAGGCAAAAGCTTCAAAGGAGTCAAAGATACTTATATTATGAGCGCCGGCAGGGAAATTCGGGTCATCGTGGACAGTCAGAAAATCAATGATGTAAAAGCATTGGAGTTGAGTAAAAAAATAGCGAGAAAGATAGAAGAGGAGTGTTCTTATCCTGGCTTAATAAAAGTGACTGTTGTAAGACAGGTTACCAAAAGCGTTAATATTCAAAAGCGGCAAACTCAGATTCATCCTTAGTAAAACGGAAATGGGGCTGGGAAAAATGAGATACATTAAAAAATGTCCCTTTTTTTCCTTAAAGAGGTAAACTCCTCCAGAGTGTCTGCTCTGAGAAAAGGATTTGTTTTTAACTCCTCAGATAAAAAAAACGGGACAGTAGGCTGATTTTTTTTTCTCTTGAGCTGTACCGTCCGCATACGACTTTTCAACTCCGGATTTTCAGAGTCCACACTCAAGGCAAAACGGCCGTTTTTTTCCGTGTATTCATGGGCGCAAAACACCTCTGTTTCGGAAGGAAATATTTTAATTTGGTTAAGGCTGGAAAACATTTGTCGAGGGCTTCCTTCAAAGAGTCTTCCACAACCCATAGCGAACAAAGTATCTCCGATAAACAGTTTTTTTTCTTTAAAAAACCAATAGGCGATATGTCCCAGAGTATGCCCTGGTAGAAATAAAACCCGGCAAGCGGATTTTCCAAAAACAAAATCCTCCCTCTCATGTAAAGCTTGATCTATTCCCGGGATCCGCTCAGCGTCTTTTGCAAAACCCAGTACGCGGCACCGCCATTTTCTTTTTAACTGAAGATTGCCTCCCGTATGATCCCAATGATGATGAGTATTGAAGATGAAATCCAAATTCCAATTTTTATTTTTGAGAAAAACATTTACCGGTTCCGCCAAAGCCGGATCTACTACAGCTGTTTTTTGAGAGGACCGCAGAATATAAATGTAATTGTCCTGAAGAACAGGCAGTTGAAATACCTGCAATTCATTTTTGGAGGAAATAGCTGTCTTCCTTTCATGAAAGTCCGGTCTTAATTAAAAATAGTGCCTGATGCCAAGACCCAGTTGAAGCGTTAAAGTATTAATGCTGGTCTTTAGCTTCACATTATACAATTGGACTTCCGCTCCTATATTAATTACAGAATAATTAATACCAACTCGGGGAATAAGAGCGAACTGTTTTGAAATGAAGGCTTTTAAATAAAGCCCCATTCCTATACCTATATTGGACCCTATATTTGAAAAATCGGGTAGAGTAATGGTGATCGGAATATCCAGTCCGGGAATCATTGTATGAATACCATCATTTGGCATAAAGTTGTATTCCGTTTTGAAATGCACCGACAGGAAAGATAAGATACCACTGTAATACACATCCATTGCTCCCTCCATTTCCATAATCCCTTTGGGGAATAGGAAACTCCCTGAGGACACTACACCGTAGCCTGCCGCAATGTTCACAGCTAGCAGGCCGAAATTAGGATAATATTCAGGTGTAATATATACACTGGAAAAACCTTTTCTGCTGGCGCTGTGATCATAGGATGCTTGTTGATTCACTAATGCATTTTTCATGTTATCCTCTATCACTAGCGGGCTTGCAGATGATTCTTCGGATGATAGTTCCGCCCCTGCGAAAAATCCGATGGAAAGCATATATCCAATTATTATAATAATTTTAGTTGTGATAAGTATTGGTTTCATTTTCACCTCCATATCGTGTTAAAAAAATGCTACAAGGTTATTATTATCATGTCTACAAAAATTGCAAAACTGATTCAAAATATGTAGTGCATATTGAAAATATTACATATCTTTGAATTGAGGCTGTCTTTTTTCCAAAAAAGCCTGCATACCTTCTTTGGAATCAGGGGAATCAAATAATCTGCCAAACTCTTCTGCTTCTTTTTGCAGACGATTATTCAAAGTAAGGTTATCCTCTTCGTGTATTAATTTTTTTGCTTTCTTTATTCCCAAAGGGGTCTTTTGTTTTATATCCTTCGCCAACAGCAAAGCTGTTTTCATCAATTCGGAATGGGCCGCCACCTTATTTCCCAATCCCGCTTCAAAGACCTCTTGAGCAGAATAAATATTTCCTGAGCAGATCATCTCCTTGGCTTTATACAATCCCACGGCTCTCATTAATCTTTGCGTGCCTCCAAAAGCCGGTAGTAAACCAAGGGTAACTTCAGGCAAGCCTATTTTGGCTTTGTCACTTATTAATAGTATGTCACAGGCCAATGCCAGCTCCAGTCCGCCTCCCAAGGCAAAACCATTCACTGCGGCTATAACAGGAACAGGAAGAGACTCAATCAGTGAAAACACTTTTTGGCCTTTTTTGGCAAAAGCCACTGCCTGCTCCCGCCCGAAATCCACCATCTCCTTAATATCAGCGCCCGCCACAAAGCTCTTCCCGGCGCCGGTGATAATCAACACGCGGCTACTTTGCAGTTCGGTTGGATTGCACGCAAAGGATTCCAGTTCATTTAACACTTCAGAGTTTAAAGCATTGAGAGCGCGAGGCCGGTTGATGGTAAGCACAGTGATTTTATCCGATGAATCCAGTTGCAGATATTGAAATTTCATTTTCCTGTCTCTCCTTTAGTGGTTAAAAAATCAAACTCTTCCCTATTGTCAGAGTGCAAGTCGGCTTTTTATTTTTTTCCTCTTGTAAAAATATGGGAAAAATCTTTTTTGCCGAATCCTTTGCTCATGTGCTCTTTATAAAGAGCGTACGCCTTTTGTCCCAATTCCGGGTTTTGGCTGAAGTCTTTCGCCGCTTTCATGGCCAGGGAAAGATCCTTCACCATAAGTTCAACCATAAAGCCTCCTTCATATTCCCGGCTGGAAGGCGCTCCCTCCATCACTCCCGGACAGGGATTGTATTTTTCCAGTGACCAGTTGTTTCCTGAACTGGATTTCATAATTTCACTAAGTGTTTTGGCGGATAGCCCCATGACTTTCCCCAGATTTAAGGCTTCACAAGTGCCGATCATGTGGATAGCCAAAAGCATATTATTACAAACTTTTACCGCCTGACCATCTCCGGCTTTTCCCGCGTGAAAAATGTTTTTTCCCATAGCTGACAGGAGCGGTCTGGCTTTTTCCAAATAGGCTTCATCTCCTCCCACGATAAAAGTAAGCGTTCCCTGTCGGGCGCCGGCAGTGCCCCCTGAAACAGGGGCATCCAGCATGTTCAAAGAATATTTTTTGGATTCCTCAGCCACTTCCCGGCTGGTTTCCGGGTCGGCTGTCGTGCAGTCAATTATCAAGGTGTTTTTCTTTAAAAAAGAAAAAAGCTTTTGATCCGTCATATACAGGCTTTTAACTTCCCTGCCTCCGGGTAACATGGAAATCACAATATCCGATTCCCCGGCAGACTCCTCCAGGAAATCAGCCCATTTTCCTCCCTCTTTCTTGAAAGAATCCTGCACTTTTGAATACAGGTCAAAACCTGTAACGGAAAAACCTTTTTTTAAAAGATTACAGGCCATCGGCAAACCCATATTTCCCAGACCTGTAAATAAAATTTTTGGTTTTTTTTGCATAGCTTTCCTCAAGGTCAATATGAAACTTACAGATTTTCCAATGGGTTTATCCAACCGGGATCGGAATTAAAATATTCATTAATTTGTGATTCTTCCACTTTTTCAACTGTGTCCGGTTTCCATGCCGGCCGCCCCTGTTTACGCACCAGCAAAGTTTTTACCCCTTCCGGAAAATCAACGCCTCGTGCGCAGTTTAAAGCCAGCACCAAATCAGTTTGAAAAACCTCTTTTAAATTATGTATTTTAGCTCTTTTGAGCTGTTCACAAATAATTCCGGCAGAAGTGGGAGAGCCTTGCAAAAAAAACTGTCGGTTTTTTTCCCACTTTTTATCCGCCATTATGAAGCTTTTGCGAAATTGTTTATAAATGTCTTTTAGATTTTTCCTTTCAAATAAAGAAATAATTTCATTTTTATATTTTTCCATTTCACTTTCTTGAGAGTCAGCAGGCCTATTTGAGCATTGGGTGTTTAAAATATGATCCAGCTCTTCTTTATTGTTAAAGGAGGAGGAAATCAATTTATGCAGGATTGTTTCTTTTTCCTTATTTTCAAAGTAAAAATCCGCCAGTTTCAAACTGAGAGCCAATGAGCTTTTTAAACGACAGCTTGTTAAAGCCAGATACCAACCCATCTCATTAGGAAGTCGGCTTAATATATGACTGACTCCCACATCGGGAAACAAACCAATGCTTATTTCCGGCATCGATAAAGACGCGCTTTCCGTCATTATCCTGTGAGATCCTGCAATAAACAAGCCCAATCCGCCTCCCATAACAAAACCCTGCCCCCACACCACCACCGGTCGGGGATAAGTGTGCAGAAGGTAGTCCAAACGATACTCATTTTCAAAAAAAGGCTGAACAGCCTCTCCCGGATCCTGGTTATTTTCGCGTGCGGAAATAATGGAGGAGTAGAGGTTTTTTACATCTCCACCTGTACAAAAAGCTTTATCCCCCTCTCCATGTAAAAACACCCCTGCCAGCTTAGGTTGTTCCTTCCACTTATTCAGATGGTTTTTTATGGCCAGGATCATTTCCAGATCCAAAGCGTTCAAGGCTTGAGGGTGGTTCAGTTTTACCTCAGCCAAAAAAGAACCGTTTGGCTGAAGGTGCTCTTTAAAAATCACTTTTTTCACTTAAACATTTCCTCTTCCAACACAGCCCGGGAAATAATGACTTTCATAATTTCATTTGTCCCTTCCAGAATTTGATGAACACGCGTGTCTCTCATCAGCCTTTCCAAAGGGTAATCCTGCATATATCCATAACCTCCAAAAATCTGAATCGCTTCATTGCAAACATCAAAGCACATATCCGTGGCGAACCTTTTAGCCATAGCACAGTATACAGGGCCTTTAATGTCTTTTTGATCCAGCTTGTCCGCCGCCATCCAGATCATCTGTCGGGAGGCGGTTACATGGGTTATCATGTCAGCTATTTTGAAGCGAAGAGCTTGAAAACGGGCGAGAGGTTTTCCAAATTGCTCTCGTTCCTGCATATATTTTCGGCTGTATTGGATCGCCGCCCGGCCGGCCCCGACAGAGCAAACCCCAATATTAATTCTGCCTCCATTTAAACCCCGCATGGCGATTTTAAAACCATCCCCTTCCTTTCCCAGGAGATTTTCCGCCGGCACTTCCACTTCGTCCAGATTGACAATACGAGTGGGTTGTGAATTCCATCCCAATTTTTTTTCATTTTCTCCATAGGAAATGCCTTTGGAATCCGCCGGCACTACAAAACTGGAAATGCCTTTGGTTTTATGCTCAGCTGTTCTGGCCATCACAACCAACACATCTGTTTCCCCTGCCCCGGATACGAAAGTTTTTGTCCCTTTTAAAACCCATTTATCCCCTTTTTTTTGGGCCGTGGTTTTTAAACCGGCGGAGTCCGATCCGGACCAGGGTTCTGTCAGGCAATAAGAACTAAGCCATTCCCCTGAGGCCACTTTCGGAACAAATTTTTCCCGCACGGTTTCATTTCCATATTCATCAATCATCCAGGCGGTCATATTATGAATGGAAATATAAGCTGTAGTAGAAGGACAGGCTGCGGCCAGCTCCTCCAGAATTAAAGCTGTGTCCAGCCTTGAACAGGCCATCCCCCCTTTGTCTTCTTTTAGGTATAAACCGCAAAAGCCCTGTTGAGCCGCTTTTTTTATAGTGGCTTTGGGAAAATGTTTTTTTCTATCCCATTCCGCCGCGTGCGGCTGAAATTCCTTTTCAGCAAATTCCCTCGCTGAGGATTGAAAGGCCAACTGATCCTGGCTTAAATTGAAATTCATATAAACCTTTTAAACAATTACTTCATACCAATAGTCATATTGGGTTTTTGTGCTTTTGATTCTTCCTGAAACCATCTGGAAATGACTGTTTTTGTTTCTGTAAAAAATCGAACAGCCTGCTTGCCGTAAGCGTGTTGGTCTCCAAAAAAAGAATGTTTCCAACCGGTAAAGGAAAAAAAAGGTAAAGGAACGGGAATGGGAATATTAATACCCACCTGCCCCACCTCCACTTCGTGTTGAAACTGTCGGGCGACGGAACCGGAGCGGGTAAAGATAGAAGTGCCATTGCCGTAAGGATTGTTGTTTATTAGTTTTAAAGCAGTATGTAAATCCGGCACTCTTATGCAAAGTAAAACCGGCCCGAAAATTTCTTCCTTATAAATGGCCATATTCGCGTTTACTTTGTCAAAGAGAGTGGGGCCTATGAAATTACCCTTTGGCCATTTTTCCGATTTGTAATGGGAACCATCCAATAAAATTTCCGCTCCCTCCTGTTTTCCTTTTTCAATCAAAGACAGCACTCTTTCTTTGGCTGAATGACTGATGAGCGGGCCATAATGGGCAGAGGGGTCTTTCCAGCTTCCCGGTTTGAGCTTTGCCAAACTCTTTTTCAAATCAGTGATCCACTCCTGCGCCGATCCCACAAAAACCGCTACACTGATAGCCATACATCTTTGCCCGGCCGCTCCGCAGGAAGCTCCTGTTAGACTTTGTAACACTTGTTCTTTATCGGCGTCCGGCATGACCACCAGATGGTTTTTTGCGCCGGCAAAAGCCTGTACTCTTTTAAGGTTCCGGGTGCCTTCGCGGTAAATATACTGAGCCACGGGAGCGGAGCCTACAAAAGAAACCGCCTTCACTTCCGGGTGTTTAATTAAGTAGTCCACTTGCTCTTTTCCTCCATGAATTACATTCAAAATCCCTTTTGGAAATCCGGTTTTATTGAAAATTTCAGCCAGCTTATGAGGAGTGAGAGGATCTTGTTCAGAAGGTTTTAAAACAAAAGTGTTTCCGCAGACAATAGCCATAGGAAACATCCAAAGAGGAATCATGGCCGGAAAGTTGAAAGGAGTGATGCCGGCGCAAACTCCCAAAGGCTGTAGGTACGAACAGGTGTCAATGGAGCTGGAAACATTTTCCACTGTTTCCCCCATCATCAGAGCTGGTGCGTGGCAGGCCTGCTCCACCACTTCAATGCCACGCCATACATCCCCTTTGGCGTCTTCGAAAGTTTTTCCGCTTTCCTGACTGAGAATTTTAGCTATTTCATCCTGCTCTTTTTTAAGGTTTTTCTGATACTCAAAAAACAGCCTTGCCCTTTGGGGAACAGGAACTTCCTTCCATGTCAAAAAAGCCTCACGGGCGCTTTGAACCGCCTGTTCCACTTCCTCTTTTTTCGCAAAAGGCACTTCAGCTAAAACTTCCTGATTGGAAGGGTCAAGCACTTCTTTTTTCTCTTTGGAGGCGCTTAAGGGGAAATTCCCTTCAATAAAAAGCGGAACATTTTTAACAGACATATACTTATGGGATATTAGTAAAAACTATCTGAAAAATCAATTTTTAATATTAAGAATTAGCTATTCCGATCGTACGCCGGATTTTTCTCATAAAAGGCCGTGCCGTCTCTCGCGCTTTTTCCGCCCCGGCTTTTAAAATGGTGTTTATTTTTTCCTGGTCTTTAATTAAGGATTCATACACCTTTCTTTTTTCCGATAAATGCTCTTCCAGCAGAAGATACAATCGCTCTTTTACCTCCCCCCAGCCGACCCCCTTCCTGTACCTGTCAGCCAGCTCTTGTGTGTGTTCCTTCGAAGCGAAAGCTTTGTAAATGGAAAACAAAGTGGATTGTTCAGGGTTTTTTGGAGCATCAGGGGGAGAGGAGTCCGTTTTGATTTTCATAATAGTTTTTCTCAACTCTTTTGAAGAACAAAAGAGGGGAATATAGTTGCCTTTGCTTTTACTCATTTTTTCCCCGTCCAAACCGGCCAGTAATTTTGTTTTTATTAGCGCTTTTGGGAGCTTTAACAGGTTCGTTTTAAATGTGTTGTTGAACTTGGCGGCAATATCTCTGGTTATTTCCAAATGCTGCTCTTGATCTTCACTGACCGGGACCTCATCTGCGCAGAACAGTAAAATGTCCGAGGACATTAGTATAGGGTAGTTATAAATTCCCATATTAATACCAAATTCCCGGTTTTCACGACCTGCCTGCTTGTTTGCCTGAATTAAAGCTTTATAAGAATGCCCCCTGTTCATTAAACCTTTGGGAGTCAGGCAGGATAAAATCCAATTCAACTCGAACAACTCAGGAATATCGGACTGACGATAAATAACGGTTTTTTCCGGATCTAAGCCGCAAGCCAACCAGACAGAGGAGACCTGATAAATCATCTTATTTAAAGCCGACGCGGAATGCACAGTAGTGAGTGAATGGTAATCGGCAATAAAAAGGTAGCTGATTACGGAGGGATTCTTTGTTAATTCAAGAGCGGGCTGAATAGCTCCAATGTAATTTCCCAAATGAGGCAAACCCGTAGGTTTGATTCCCGTCAGTATGATTTTGGACATTTTTTTACCGTGGATAATGTTTTAAATTTATTTCGCATGGTTTACAATTCAGACTTCTTATCCTCATTTATATCCTTGTAAATATTTTCCACTAAATATAATCTCATTTCAAGTGATTTTAATCACTTGGGCTTTCGTGCCATTTACAATTTTTCCTGTTATGAATAAAAAGGCAATTTGACATAACAAAAAAAGATTATTCCGTATAAATGGAAAAGGAAATATGTGCAAAGCGGTGGTTGTTTTAACTTATATAAGAGCTGTTCTCCATTGGTTTTGGCTGATTGTTTTTACCTTTTTTTCAATATGTATCATTCTTTCTTTTGAATTAATGGGTTTGAAAAAGAAAAGTTATCAGACGGCGCGATTTTGGGCTTTGGGCCTTCTTTGGTTTTGCGGAATAAAAGTGGAAAGCAAAAACAGACACAATATACCGATGCAGGTTTTTCTGATAATGTTTAATCATCGCAGTTATGTGGATATTTTGGCTCTGTTTCGCGCGACCCCGGCGCGCTTTTACTTTGGAGCAAAAAAGTCTCTTTTCTCCATTCCGCTGTTGGGGTTCGCGATGAAAATAATGGGACATATATCCATTCAAAGGGAAACCCCTAGATCAGTGCTTCGGCTATATAATTCCCTGCAAAAAAGAGTTAAAAAAGGGGATTGCTTTGCTCTATCACCAGAAGGAGGCAGACGCACCGGTCTTGGCTTGGCTCGATTTAAAAAAGGCCCTTTTATGTTTGCCGTCAATTATCAAATGAAAATTTTGCCGGTGGTGATCCATAAAGCAGAGGAATGCATGCCCAAAGGATCCTGGTTTTTTAATGTAGGGGCCTGGAAGAGAACAGTGATTGTGGAATACCTGCCAGCGGTGGACACAAAAGGAACAAATAAAAATGACATAAAAGAACTGCAGAACCAAATTTATAAAAATATGGAAAAATGTATTACTGAGCATTCAATATAATGGTTTGGGCCAGGATGGAGTAATCATCAAGGCAGATGCTGAAATTGCCGCCGCCGGCTGTTTTGGCCAATTTTGAAATTTCCCGGCCATAACTGGGTTTTTGCCAAGGTTGAAATAAGAAAAATGTGCGTTCGTTGTTCTTGTTGTAGCAGTTTACATCATCGGGCAGGATAATCAAACTCAAGACAAAAAGTTTTTTGTCAGAACCATACACCAATTTAAACTCATTAGTTATCTCCTTCGCATCTATAGATGGTGCTTTCTCGTCTTTGTTACTGATAATAACAGCCACAAAATCCGCTTCTTTGCGTGTCAGATACTTATTGGCGGAAAAGGAAGATTTAAGCGCTTTAAGCGGTTCCACATCATCACTGCAATAGGGAGGGTAACTGCTACATTCATAGTTATCACCACGATCTGGTTCACCCACACGATCCGGCCCTCTGGTAAGTGTATACATAAAAATATTCAAGTAATCATTTACAGTGGAATCCAAAACATTTGAATTTAAAACATTATATCTGTCTTCCAATTCGATTGCCTTGCCGTTGTTTCCCCACCAGCTTGTTTTTGAATAATCGGTGTGGGTAAAAAAGATTCGCCAATCCAGTTTATAACGATTCATAGTGGGAATGAAAGATTTGAACCTTCCCTGAAATCCGATATTACTGCCAGTTGCATAACTTAAATAATACCACATGGAATTGGAGTTGTTCAAAACTAAAAAAATATCCACGGGACGGGTAGGGGCGCTTATATCATGATCAAAATCAGTATTTTCCATACTACCATCAGGGTACTGTGTGTCTGTCTGTTGTATTTCAACACATTTATCATTAGGAGTATAAATGGTGTAACTATCCCCTTTGCAAACGTTGAGGTTTTCCTCTAAATCGTCGTCTGATTTTTTATTATCGTCACTTAGGTCGTCTCGCACCCGCCGGTCATTTCTTGAGTCACCATCATCTTCAATGGTAATGTCCGAACAGTTGAGTATAAAAAAAGAAAGGCAAAAAAAGAAAAAAATATTTTTTTTCACTTTATTATATCTCCCAAGATTTTTGGAATACAGTAACCTGTTATTACAAATCGGCAGATTTAAAATTTTTAATTATAAAATATAAAAAATCAGGATATATATTAAGTCGTGTTTATAAGACACTTGTCTTGAATATTGTGTACTGTGAATGGAAATACATCTTCAAATCAATATCTGGTCCTGCATGGCTTAACCGATAAAAAAAGAATGTGAATTAAGAATTTAGATTCCAATTATAGAAAAGATAACCTGGATGTTATTGTTAAATTCTTATCAGAAACAACCCGCTTCAAATTATCTTGAATGTTTTTTAAAGATTTAAAGCTTCCAATCAGCAGAACCGGTGGGGGGGGGGGGGGCAGAACATTGAGACGACACACAAACGGCATAAGCTGTAAAGCCCTTGATTTTAAGGCTTTTTTTAGAGGTTGGATCAACTCTTAAAAATGAAAAGGAGTCATAAAAAACAAACACAAAAAATACCAAAATTAAAAGTCATACCCGGCCTTTTATCACGCTTTTTCCTTTTTGGACTTGATAACCAAAACAAAATAAACGGCGATACACACCAGCATAAGCACGCTAAGCCATTGTCCACGGGTTAAGCCCAAAGCCTGAAAACCCAAGTGCGCGTCCGGCATTCTGAACTGCTCACCCAATACACGCATAACAGCGTAACATACAGCCCAACAGCCGCCAATGATTCCCGGTTTTAAGGGTTTTTTTCTATAGAATAAAAAACAAACCATTAAAAAAGGAATCAGCCCTTCCAAAACAGCCTGATAAATTTGCGAAGGATGACGATAAGAGATCACCTTTTGTAAAGCGGTAATCACTTCTCGATTTCCGTTTTCACAAGCTGTTATCAGAGCACGAATAACAGAATAAATCCGCCCGCTGTAAGAACCGGTGGCTTCAAATTGATAAATCCAATCCTGCCAAACATTCGGGTCAATGCCTTGTTTTAAATTGGAGACAGCAACGGACAGATCTTGTAAATACCCGGTTTTTTTTTGAGATAACCATAACAGCATTTCCTGTGGAAACTGAACAGCCAACAGCACTTTGCCTTCAATCACTCTTCCAAACAACTCCCCATTAATGAAATTAGCTATCCGGCCGAAAAAAATACCGATCCCTCCCAAAGCAGCTAAATCCAGGCAGTGCCAAAGGGAGCAACCTCGCCGTTTCGCGAAAAAAACTATGGCCGTAATGATTCCTATAATACCTCCATGACTGGCCAACCCTCCGTGATAAATTTTCAGAAATTCCCAATAAGGAAAATAAGAATCAAATGTGATTAAAATACTCTGATCGTAAAAGATCGCATAGCCCAGTCGGCCTCCCAGAATCACTCCCATAGCGGCCCAAGTGATTAAATCCACAGCAGTCGTCTTCGATAAAGAGGAGATTTTTTTATAAATAAGCCAGCGTACACACAGGTAGACCATAAAAAATCCCATGATATAAGACATGGAATACCAACGTAGACCGAAATTGTCCGTAATCTGAATAATAAAAGGATCTATATTATGAAACCATGTCCAAAACGCCATACATTATGTGTAATAACTGCAAAAGAAAAAAACAAGTTTTTACTCAGGGCGAAGGCGGAGGAATAACAGAAAAGACAAACAGCAAAAGCACAACTTTCTTTTATTTTTTTGCTATCTGTGAGTCAGAAATCAAATAAGAGGTATTTAAATAGGGTTTAAGAGCCGGGGGAATATAAACGGACCCGTTATCCCGCTGATGGTTTTCCAAAAAAACAGCTAAAAGACGAGGCAAAGCGATGGCCGTGTTATTTAATGTATAACAGTAATGAATTTTATTGTCCTTATCGCGATACCTGAGATGGGTTCTGCGGGCCTGCCAGTCCAAAAGAGATGAACAGCTATGGGTTTCAACATATTTATTCAAAGAAGGCAACCAACATTCAATATCGTGCATTTTGTATTTTCCCGCGCCCATATCCCCCGTTGACACCATAACAACCCGATAAGGCAGTTCCAAAGCCTGTAAAATCTCCTCTGAGGTTTTAAGCAGGAAATGATGCCAATGATAAGCTTGCTCTTTATTGTTTTCACAGATCACATACTGTTCCAATTTCACGAACTGGTGAACACGAAGCAAGCCCCTAACATCCCTACCAGCACTTCCGGCCTCCCTTCTGAAACAGGGGCCAAGCCCCCCCATAAGCAGAGGCAGTTTTTCCACAGGCAAAATTTCACCTCTGTACAAACTGTTCAAAACCACTTCAGAGGTACCGGTCAGATAAATATTGTCTTTCTCAATATAATACACTTGATCTTTTCCTTCAGGAAAATGGCCACTGCCGATAAAAGAAACATGGTCTCCAAAATTAGGAAGACTGAAAATTTCAAATTCTTTTTTTACAAGATGTTGAATACTCCATTGAATAAGCGCCTGCTCTAATAAAACGGCTGAGTTTTTCAGACAGTAACTTCGGGAACCGGACACTTTGGAAATTCTTTCAAAATCCGCCCAGTTGTTTTGAATCAATAAATCCAAGTGATTTTTTAAAAAGCCGCCTTTTGGCTTTTCCCCGAATTTTTTAATTACTTTGTTAAAGCTGTCATCCTTACCAACAGGGGAATCTTCAGAGGGAATGTTGGGAACCTGTAACATAAGAGAGTTAAAATGAGCCTGCTGTTTATTCAAATGAAACTGTAGTTCTCCAATCCGGCGGGAAATATCTCGGCCCGCTTGCGCGATCTTTTGTTTTTCCTCATCAAGTTTGATATCTTTGAATGCGCGTGCGGTTTCATTTTTTTGCCTTTGCAGTTCCTGAAGCTTCCGACTAGCCTGTGTAAGCTCTTTATCCAACTGAATCAGCTCATCCAGATCCAAAGAGATATTTTTCTCCTTAATAGCCTGTTTTACCACTTCAGGGTGGGAACGAATATATTTTATATCCAACATACTTTCCTCTCTTTTTCCTTTTATGTTCCGCCGGAGAAAAACAATCACTCCAGTCGCTTTTTTCAGAAATTTTAAGCCGGGTGGTTTGATTTTATTGTATTTTGAATTACATTCTTCTTTACTGCCTAACTGCCGAACCATCCAACTATCGAACCGTCCCGGACAGAAATTTCATACAAACACCGGCATTTCCAAAACACTAAAGAGGAAACATCTGCATATCAAAAAACAAACACATTTTCATAGTTAAAAGGCTAAATGGAATCAGTCAAGCCGGCACGGAAAATTACGGATAAAATTCTGAAAATTCATAAAAACGGAACATCTGCATATCAAAAAACAAACACATTTTCATAGTTAAAAGGCTAAATGGAATCAGTCAAGCCGGCACGGAAAATTACGGATAAAATTCTGAAAATTCACAAAAGAGGCAATTATATCACGATCTCATTAAAAAATTCTTGAACAAAAACAGCTGTTTGACTAAAGATAAAAACCAAATAGAGTAAAAGGTTTTAACCACCACCCTCCCGCAAGAGCTTGATTAAGAGCCCGCCAGGAAAGGAAAAACAGATTTGGAACACTCAATGCAAACAAAAAACATGAACCACACAGATAAAAAACACAAACAGCCAACCATTATTTTAGCCAGCGGTTCCGCTTCCAGAAAACAACAGCTACAGGACCTCGGATTTACTTTTACCGTTAAAGTATCCGGCATTGACGAGGACGTCTATAAGAAGCAAATTAATCACAATCTCTCCTCAGCAGAAATATGCCAAAAAATCGCCCAAGCCAAGGTGGAAAAAGTAGCAAAAAAACACCCTGACGCTCTTGTTTTGGGAGGGGATCAGATGGCTGTTTTGGGAAAGGAAATATTCAATAAAGCGCATACCTCCGGGCAAGCCGTCAAATCCCTTATGAAATTACAAGGAAAAACCCATGAGCTGTTTACCGCTCTTGATATGCGCTACAGGCAACAAAGTTTCAGCCATTTGCAAATTAATAAAATGCAAATGCGAAAACTGACAAAATCCCAAATTAAAAAATATGTGGAATCAGCCCAACCTCTGCAATGTGCCGGATCGTATGCTTTGGAACGATATGGAATCGCTTTATTTGAGGCAATAGAAACGAAGGATCAAAGTGCTGTAATTGGTTTTCCTTTGATGACTCTTATCAATCAACTGGTAAAGTGGAATATTCCCCTTCCTTTTCTGGACTGACCGGTTTTTTTTGGAGGGAGGAGTTAGAAAGTAGATATTAAGAAGTGTATCTCGTTAAAAGAATCTGGTGAGCAATAATTAAGAGGTTCTTATACTTTTTATTATCTGAAAAAACGATTTTAAGCCACTTTTAACCTATTTTTACTCACAAATTCCCGGGAAGAATCGAAAAAAATTATCTGTTTTGAGATTTTTTACTGATAATTACTAAAGAATCTCTATAAAATACAACGACCTTATAGGAATTTTTTTGTCCCTGCCTTAAAAAGTGTGTGGGAAATTGAGAGCCAATGCAGAGAAGATCAATAAAGCTTAAGTTATAGAAAACTGAAAAATAGAGTATTAAAGCGGTTAAAAAATATTCTGATTGGCTTTTCAGCGAACAGTTGTGCTGAATTAGGTACAAATCCCTGTCCTCCACTTCCAATGGAGTTGTGTTGCTTTTTTATAATAGGTGACCTTGAGATATTACACAAACTTTTCAGAAGCTGATAACACGAATTAAATGGGATAGGTAGTTAAATTCTCTGAAGAGCATTTTGAATGCGGATTCCATAAAATATCAGATAAATAATTATGGATAATGTAAATCTCTTCTGAAAAAAGCTTTGGTTCCCGGAGAACGGGATTTGCAATAAATTTTCCGCTGATTGCCTTCGTTGCCGCCTCTCACACGAGGCCCTTAGCTCATTAAAGAATCAAATATCTAAAATACTTTTTTTTTCAGAGTTATGAACAGTCACTTCACACTGACTTTTACAAAGACAGTCATATAATAGCGAATTAAATAATCGATATTGATTTTTTGGTTATTGTAAGTCCATTGAAGTTCATTAAAAGGCCCCCATTCTCCTTTGATGAAGTCAGCCGGTTCCTCTGTGGGCTTTTTTTTGCTCAGCAGTTGGTCGTTGAATTTCATGCGAACGGAGATCAGACCTGGTTCTCTGACAGAGAAAATCAACTTATGCCCGTTTCGAAAAAGCATAAAATCCGCCTGGGTGTTGGCAATGCCGTAAATTCTCAGGCTTCCCAAAAAACCCTTTATATGGTTGAATACAGCTGAATTTGCGGTAAAAGCGGTGCGCAGTTGTTTCATAAATTCAAAAGTGTGCTCAGCCAACTGCTCTTGTGAAGGGCCTGTTTCAGGAAGAGAAATTTGTCCGGTGGTTTCCATATCCTGCTCCAAACGCACCAGTTCCTTAATCCATTGTGTTTCTTTATTTTCAGATTGAATCATTATATGTTACCCTCCGTCGTGTTGAGCTTTTCAGGAGAAAATTATTAGGAAAGAGAGGTAAAGTCAAGTATACTTGTCGGGGGGAGAGAGTGGGGGGAATAAAAAAAACGCATTGCTAACCCGTTTTCCGGGCTGTTTGCGAATGTGCATTATTTAATTTTTTTCCTGCTTTTCTCGGCGCTTATTTAGATATATACTTAAGCCAACCAGTATTGAGATATTTTCAGTTTTTAAAAGGCCATACTGTGGTACAAGGGACAAACTTAAACCGTTTCTGCAAAAACAAGGCTATAACGGACATACTGTGGTACAAAGAACAAGTCCATCAATAGCCAGGGTTTAGAGTATTTT
This sequence comes from Bdellovibrionales bacterium, assembly GCA_965203225.1. GTDB lineage: Bacteria > Bdellovibrionota > Bdellovibrionia > Bdellovibrionales > UBA1609 > JANQSP01. The sequence continues at coordinate 201,902 of CBDBBW010000005.1, forward strand.
CAATTTTTAAAAGGCCTTTCTGAAATAACTCGCAATGAAGTGATCGGAAAAAAGCGTGGAAAAAACTTGGTTCAATCAAGAGTAAGGGGGTATTGGTAATGAAAGTTTTATTCATTTTATTTATGTGCTTTACAATGATTGCGTGCACCACTCTGTCAGGAAGAGAGGATAAAAATAAGCTGGTTGGAGAGGGCAGTGATGATATTTCCTCTCAGGATATAGATTCAGATAACAAGGGCAGTGACAGTGGCTCCATTGAGGGCTTGAGTACAGTGTATTTTTCGTATGACAGTTCTGTTTTGTCGAAGGAAAGCAAAGAAAGCCTGATGGAGAATCTGAATTGGATTCAAAATCATTCGGAAGTAACCAGTGTGGAATTGGAGGGCCATTGTGACACATTGGGTTCAGAAGCTTACAATATCGGTTTGGGTCGGCGGCGGGCGGAATCAGTGAAGAATTTTTTAATGGAACAGGGTATATCGGAAAGCCGCCTTTCTATTATCAGCTATGGTGAAGAGCGTCCCTTTTCAAATATAGATCATGCTAAAAACCGGCGCGTGAATTTCGTGCCCATGTATTGATGAAAGCCATTATCTTTATTGTTTTTTTTTGCCTCCTCTCTTCTTGCGCCGGTAAACCTCCTTTTTTGGAGTACACTATTGCACAAACAGCTCTTAAATCCGCCCATAAAACTAATGCGGAAAAAAACATAGGACCGTATTGGGAGAAGGCCATGGATTATTATCGAAAGGGAAAACAAAAATTTCAGGCCAGGGATTACATATCAGCTGAACGGTTTTTTAATGAATCCATCAAATGGGCTGAAAAAGCAGAAAATTTCAGCCGATTTAAGATGAGTAAAGGGGAAGGTATATGAAATACTTATTTTTAGTGTTGTTGTTTTCGCTGTCTTCCTGTCTTACTCACAAGGATATCAGAGAGGAGTTCGGTGATTCTGATCGAGATACAGAAAAAAATTGGTCTGATCAAAAAAAGAAAATATCCACGAAAGGGAATAAAATATTCCCAACCGGCAAAGCAAAAAAAAACACTCCGATTTTTAAAATTGGTAATGTGTCCGTGTTGGAGAAATTGTCGCAGATAGAGACCAGTATTCGGGAATTGAGAGGACAGATGGAAAGCATGAATAAGACGCAAAAAGATCGAGTGTATCAGTTGGAACAGGGTCTGCTGGCTTTAATTCAGACTTTGGATTTGCGGGTTGCGACTTTGGCTGATAAAGTAAACCAGAAAAAGAAAAAAGGTTCTTCTACTGAGAAGGCTTCTGAAAATTTTTTTGAACAGGCGGAAAAATTTTTTAAAGAGAAAAACTGGAAGTCGGCGATTATTACTTATGAAAAATATCGTGAAAAAAACAAAAAAGGGACTTTTTACAGGCAGTCGACTTTTCAAATAGGGCTTTGTTTTCAAAAACTTCAAATGTATAAAGAGGCTAAAGTGTTTTTCAGAGAGGTGGTGGAGTCTTTTCCCGACAGTGTTGAAGCCAAAGAGGCCAAAAAATTTCTGAAAAAGCCTCAACAAACTAAAAAGAAATAATAGCCATTACAAAGAGCGGTGATGAGGAAGAATGAAAAAAAATTTGGCAGTGGAAACCAGTTGTGATGACACTTCCGTTGCTATTGTGAGAGAGGATGGTTTTGTTGTATTTAACAGGGTGTCGAATCAAGATTCTGTTCATCAGCCTTATGGAGGAGTAGTACCTGAGTTGGCCAGCAGAAATCACGCTTATCACCTGCTTCCCTTAATAGAACAAGCTTTAAAAGAATCCCGCTGTACATGGAAAGATATAGATTGTCTGTCAGTCACCAACCGACCAGGTCTGGTAGGTTCTCTGATAGTGGGTTTGATTACAATAAAGAGTTTGTCTTTATTTCTTGGAAAACCTTATGTGGCGGTAAACCATATTGAAGGACATATCCTTTCCCCGTTTTTATGGGATCGCAAAGTAAAGCCCGCTGTTTTAGAATTTCCTTTTTTGGCTTTAGTGGTCAGCGGTGGACATACACATCTTTTTGAAGCAAAGGGTTTTGGACAATATTTTCTGATTGCACAGACATTGGATGATTCAGCTGGAGAGATATTGGATAAAGTGGCACGACTTTTGGGTTTGACATACCCGGGAGGAGCGGCGATGGACAGGATTTCTCAATCCGTTTCGCCGGGCCGGTACTCTTTTCCAAAAATAAAATTAAAAGAAAATAATTTGAATTTCAGTTTTTCCGGTCTAAAGACTTTTGCCGTTAATTTAATTCAACAGGAAAAAATACAGGAAAAAAAAGAATTAATCCCTTACCTGTGTAGGGATTTTCAGTCAGCGGTGGTGGAGCAGATAATAAATCGTTTGGATCAATCCATCCAGCGAAAGCATTTTAAATTTGTGGTTGTCGCGGGAGGAGTAAGCGCCAATTCTCTTCTGCGGCAAAGAGCCAAAGCCTGGGCGGACAAAAAAAACATAAAACTGGTGTTGTCTCCTTTGCAATATTGCACGGACAACGCGGCTATGATCGGATTAGCTGGTATAAAACACTTTCAAAAGGGAATCCGCTCTTCACAGGAGCTAAACTGTTATCCCCATTCCCTTTCGGAGGACTTTTATAATGAAACAAAATGTTAATATGCAAAGGAAAAGCCTCGGGTATAAAAATACCACCGGTAAAAAAATACGGGATAAAATGCGTGAACTGGATTTTTTCCCTAAGAAATTCCTGGGCCAGCACTTTTTGATAAATTCTCTGATTATTCAAAAAATCGTCTACGCTGTATTGGATTTAAAGCCTTCTTTGATTGTGGAGGTGGGACCGGGTTTGGGCGCTTTAACGGATGAGTTTATTCTGCTTAGGCAGTCGATTTATGTGGTGGAAATGGATTCCGTCCTTTGCCGATATTGGAGGGAAAAAGAAGTGCAAGTGCTGGAAGGGGATGTTTTAAAACTTTTATGGCAGTCTAAGCTACTACCCGATTCGGTTTTAACAGGCAACCTGCCTTATCAGACAGCCAGTCGCCTGTTGGTGAAAAACTGTCCCGGTCCCGACGAGCTTAAAGCAATGGTATTGATGTTTCAAGAAGAGGTGGGCCACAGAATTTTAGCCAAACCCCGTTCAAAGGAGTACGGGCTTCTAAGTGTGCTGGCTCAATGCTTTTGGAGAATAAATATTTTGACGGCAGCGGATATTTCTGATTTTTATCCCCGACCCAAGGTGGCTGGATGGGTTTTGATTTTTCGCAGAAAAAAGCATTCTGTTTTGAATCCAGGGGAATTTCTTTTATTTGTTAAATTTTGTTTTTCCCAAAGACGAAAATTTTTATTGAGTCGTCTGAAAAAAAGAAAAGAAGGGAAGCTGGCAGTGGATATATTTAATAAACTGAATCTATCTTCGTCGGTCCGGGCGGAAGAGCTGTCTCCCGGACAGTTTGTGTCTTTGTTTAATCAATTCGAAAAAAGAAAAAACTTGCCGTAAGCAAAAAATTGGAATGGAATATTAATGTGAAAAAACCGTCTTTCTCGGGAAAAACATCTGATTTTGTAGTGACCGTCAATCGCAAAGCCCGATTTGATTACTCTATTTTGGAAACTTTCTCAGCAGGTTTGGTGTTGACCGGTTCAGAAGTGAAGTCCTTAAGGGAAGGAAATTGTCAGTTAAAGGATGCTTATCTTGTGTTCAGAAATTCAGAACCTTATATTCAAAATTCTTATATCAGCCCTTATAAACCGGCCGCAGATCGCAATCATGAACCGGAACGCAGAAGAAAAATTTTACTTCACAGTTATGAGATAAAAAAACTAATTGGACAATTGCATCAAAAAGGTTTGTCCTGTGTCCCTTTAAAAATTTATTTCAAAAACAGACGAGCCAAAGTGGAGTTGGCTCTGGTGAAAGGCAAAAAAAGAGGAGATAAAAGGGAAGCTGTTAAAAGAAAAGAAATGGATCGAGCGGCACGCCGAGCCATGAAACATTCCCGCTAATACTGACTTTTTTTAAAGTTCTTTATTTCCGCAGGCATGGAAAACACTTTTTTTATATCTGATGGGGATAGAACAAAAAACTCCCCGGGCTTAAGGGATTTCAGTTTTAGTTTTCCAATACCTGTTCGTCTTAGAACTTTGATTTGAAATCCGATTTTTTCAAACATACGATGTAACTGCCGATTTCGGCCCTCCGTAAGAAGCACTTTGATCCAACTGTGTCGGCTACTTGTTTTACGAACCGGTTGCGCATATATCGCTTTTAACCGCCCTACTTCAGTGTAGACTCCTTTTGTTAATTTGGAAAGCTGGGCTGTCGTGGGTTGGCCGTTTAATTTTACCATATAGGTTTTTGGTATTTTTCGGCGCATCAGTTTCATGGAAAAATCACCGTCATTGGTGAGCAAAATCAAACCTTCTGAATGCCAGTCCAGTCTTCCCACCGGAAAAATTCGGTCCTTTTTTCTTTTGAAAAAGTCCGCTATGCAAAGACGATTTTTAGGGTCGCTCATGGAAGTAAGAACTTTCCTGGGCTTGTTAAAAGCAATATACCACATGGTTTTGGGGGGATGGACCGGTTTCCCATTTATTTTTACCTGGTCTGTTTCAGGATGAATTTTCATGGCCGGGTTCCGCACTTGCTTGTTGTTTACTGTCACGATTTTGTGTTTGAGAACAGTATCCGCTTTTCGCCGCGAGCAGATTCCGCAAGAGGATAAAAAATAGTTCAGTCTGATTTCTTTTTTTTTCATGGCGGAAAAAATATGTGTTTATTTCATTTTAGTGCATAGGATAAAAAATTCAATTTTGATTTTCATAATTTAAAAGGTTAAAAAAATCCGAGCGGCAGGCCTAGCTTGATCAAAGTCAGAGATTCAAAGCCGGGTGTTTACGGAGAAGGGTTTAACGCAGAGTCGATTTGTTGTTGTTTTCTAAAGTGAAAATCAATATTCGCGGTCAGTAAAAACAGCAGGCGGTCATGAGGGTAAAGATTTTTCAGAGCTTTTTTGGCTTGAGACAGAATTTGCTGTGTTTCCAGAGAATGGTTTTTGAAAGAATCAGAGGAAGTAAGAATACAGCGGTAATGGTCATGCAGGGATTGGATCAGTTTTTTATAGTGAGGATCTGACTTGGATTGAATGAAACGGCTTTCCATTTTTTTTAAAAGAGAAAACAATATTCTCGTTTCTTTTATATTTTGGGTGAAGTGATTTGATTGTTGAAAGTAAAAATGCCGGCAGTGATAACCGGTAGCTATTCCCCTTTTTATCTTAAAATGAATAAAATTCAAATTCAAATCCTCAATGACATGTTTGTATGTCGGCCGGAGTTCGTACTGAGGTGAGTAGTACAGCTCGGAAAGAGGGGATAGAGGCTCCAGTTTCCCCTGCACTATAATAGCCAGTGGGCCAAAACTAAATACATCCAAATTGCCACTACACCGCAATATTAAACCCAGTACCCGTTCCTTATCCGAAAGGAGTGTACTTACCCGATCTCCTTTTGAGGTATTGCTGAGCAGGAAAGATTCCACCATTTTCACAAGGTCCGTTTGTTTTTGTATGGCAATTAATTGCCACCGGGCAACAGGAACTAATTCCTGTAAATTACACTCAGCAGAATAATGAAATTTTGAAAAGGAGCTTAATTCGGCACACAAAGTATTTTGTAATGAAGTCAATCTACTTTGCCAATAAGGGAATAATAAAGCTTTTTTGTAAAACTCAGTGAATAAATCTGTGGTCAACTTTTGCTCATCATGGCAAAAACAATGCAGGTAATTGTAAATAGCACTGTGTTCCTTTGCTTTTTCAGGAACTCTTTTTAAAATAAATTGTTTAAAGTCAGTGACAGACGCCATAACTTAAGGATAAATTAAAAGCAGGTCCTTCGTCGAGTGTTTTTTTGTTTTTTGTTAGTATCGTCAGTCAAATGTGTCGTGCAATAATATAAGAAAGAGGTGCAAGACCAAAGTTTTGCCTTATTAAAAAAATGGCCAGAAGAATTATTGATCAGCTTTTTAAAAAACAACCGATTCTTTCTCAAGAAGAGGAGACGCAGGCTATGTTTGTTTCTGTAAAGGATTGGAAGACCTTAATATCCCGCTTGGATCGCATTCAGGCTCAAGTGGAATCCTGCAACGAAAAAGCGGATGTTTTGTATTCCAGGGTAATGAAGTGGCTTGGCCGGATGAAGGAAAAATTATCTACAGTGTCAAAAACTCAGCAGGAGTTGGACTCCACTACAAAACAAGCATTCAAACAATGGGAGGAGAAAATACTGAATTGGGTTCAACCGGACCAAAGAAAGGAAGATCAAAGGAAAATAATGGATTTAATGCATCACCACAGCCAATTTATTCAAAGCTACGACCAGCAGATGGACTCAGTAAAAAAAGCCCTGTCTAAAAATGAATATCAACTGTATCAATTATTGGAGCAAATGAGAACAGTGCGGGTGGAGATAGATCTGATGAACCACCAGCAACAAATAAACCAAGATCATTCTCTTTCTTCCCGTAAACAGACAGGACTGGGGGATGACCTTTTAAACCCTTAAACAAACTTACTTCTGTTTTACCTGTGCTTTTTCCTTTTCCTCCGTGGAATAAATAATAGCAATAGCGGAACACACTCCCACTACAATACATATATCGCCTACATTGAAAGTCGGCCAGGCATAGCTTTTATAATAGAAATCCAAAAAATCCACCACATATCCAAAGTGAATCCGGTCTATGTAATTTCCCAAAGCACCTCCAAAAATGAAGGAAAAAGCCAACAGCTGATACTTTTGTTTGATATTCAGTTGATATACAATGGAGGCAATTAATACAAAAGCCAAAATGGGCAACACAATAAACAGCACCATGCGAATGACATCATTGCTTTGAGAAAAAAGGCCGAACACTCCACCGGTATTTCTAACATAGGTAATATTGAAAAATCCCGGGATAATCTCCTTTTTCTCCCCCAGATTAAACTGAGTGTGAACCATCAGCTTGGTTGCCTGATCTAAAGCCACGATGGCAAAAGAGATAGTAAGAAATAAAAAATACTTTAAATAGGTTTTCATTGCAGATTATGTATACATTTAGGACATATTTTTTGATTGTTCAACTGTTCACTGTAGCTCCAGCAACGATCGCATTTTTCCCCTCTGGCTTTTTGCACTGTCACTTTCCATTCCGGCCCGGACTGCAGTTCCACTTGGGATACAATAAAAAATTCTCTCAAATCATCAAGTGAATTTTTTAACTGTGAGCTTATGTTCTGAGGCAGGCTCAGGGTCACTCGTGTTTCCAGACTGGATCCAATTTGTTTTTGTTTTCGCAAAGGCTCTGTTTGAGACTGGATAAGGTGGCGGATTTTAAGGAAATGATTGAATTTTTCCTTTATTTTTAATTGATTCCATTCCTCTGGAGGGCTTGGAAAATCCTCCAGAAAAATACTTTTTTCTTTTTTTCCGGGG
>CBDBBW010000006.1:0-562677 GCA_965203225.1 Bdellovibrionales bacterium
AAACCAATAAAAGAAAAAGACGCGATAGTTTACCATTTATACATAGATTACAAAACAGTAAATTTTACGGGAAAAAATGTAAAGGCCATGTTAGTAAATGACTCTTTTCCGGCTCCCACATTATTTTTCAAGGAAGGAAAAAAAGCTCTTATTTATGTCACAAATAAAATGGATGTAGATACTTCTATTCATTGGCATGGTATCTTACTGCCTAATTTTCAGGATGGAGTGCCTTATCTGACCACTCCTCCCATTTTGCCGGGAAAGACGCACAAGTTTGAATTTACCTTAAAACAGTCAGGAACTTATTGGTACCATTCTCATACCGGTTTACAGGAGCAAAGAGGGGTGTATGGAGCAATTGTGGTTGAGCCAAAAAGAAAAAAGCATTCATACAAACATGATCTTGTTTTGGTGTTGTCGGATTGGACAAATGAAAACCCAAATGAGGTTTTGCGCACATTGAAAAGAGGCAGTGAATGGTACGCTATAAAAAAAGGTTCCGCTCTAAGTCTGAGTCAGGTGATTGCGCGAAATGCCCTGAACGCTCAGCTGGCTATGTGGAGAAACAGAATGCCCGGAATGGACATATCTGATGTTTATTATGATGTGTTTTTAATGAACGGGAAAAACACACAACACTATCCAAATTTTAAGGCAGGTGAAAAAATTCGGCTGAGAATCGTTAATGCAGCCGCCTCTACTTATTTCCATCTCAGTTTCGGAGGGCCTCCCCCCTCTCTAATTTCAGCAGATGGATTGAATATCAAACCTTTTCCTGTAAAAAAAATATTGCACGCCATAGCGGAAACCTATGATTTTCTCATGACAGTGCCCAAAGGAAAGTCTATCGAAATCACAGCCACAGCTCAAGATGGCTCAGGATCCGCCTCTGTCATTATCGGAAAAGGAGACTTGCTTAAAGCTCCTTTGATCTCCAAGCCGGATCCCGCCCGGCAGATGAGAGAAATGGCAGATATGCACAGCGGAGGCCATCACAACAATATGAAAGGCCACACCATGTCTCAAACGCAACAAGCACACTCCATGCACGAAAAGCACAAAGGCCATGCTGTGTCTCAAGCGCAACAAGCACACCTTATGCATAAAAAGCACAAAAGCCATGCCGTGTCTCAAGCGCAACAAACACACCCTAGGGATAAAAAACACAAAGGCCACACAATATCTCAAGCGCAACAAATGCACCCCATGCACGAAAAGCACAAAGGCCACACTATGTCTCAAAAACAAATTAAAACGACCACTAACTATGATGATCTGAGATCCATAGAAAAAACCTCTTTTTCGAATAAAAACACTCTAAGAGAAATTCATTTGAATTTAACGGGAAATATGTGGAGATATGTATGGAGTATGAACGGAAAAACCTTATCTAATGTGGACATAATTAAAATTAAAAAAAAGGAAACAACTCGTATATATCTGCACAATACAACAATGATGCATCATCCAATGCACTTACACGGACATTTTTTCAGAGTGTTAAACAAACACGGGGAATATTCCCCTCTGAAACACACAGTGGATGTTTCCCCTATGCAAACAGCAGTCATTGAGTTTGAACCAACGGACGAAGAGGGGGACTGGTTTTTTCATTGTCATGTTCTCTATCACATGAAATCGGGTATGTCCCGGATATTCAGGTACGGAGACAAAAGAGATCCCCGCTTAAAGGATTTTCCTTTATCTACTGTACTGAATGCGGATAAGAAATGGTATAAATGGGCAGAGTTGAGTATGATGAGCAATCGATTTGATTTGTCTTTAGTGGCGAGCAATACAAAAAACAAAATGGAAATGGAAGGTGTTTTTTCCTGGGTAAATGATTATTATGAATTACAGGAAAATCTTGAGGTGGAGATTGCTTATGAATATTTTATCACTGATTTCTTCCGCTTTTACGGAGGAGCTGAAGTGGAAAATACTGAAGGAGAACCTATTGAAAGTATGCAGGATTTGGAGATCGTCGGAAAAGCCGGTTTCCGATATTTACTGCCTTATTTTTTCGAGCTGGAGATGAATCTGAATCATAGACTGCAATTACAAATAGGCCTGGAATATGAGTTGCTCCTCTTTCCACGAACGGAGCTGGCCGCCGAATGGGAATGGACGATGGATTTTGGTATTACAAATCCTCTGCCAGAGGGAAAAACATGGACACAAGAACAGGAATGGTCTGTGGGTTTTAATTACATATTAAGCAAAAATTTCTCTATCACAACGAGCTATCACAACCACTTCAGTTGGGGTGCCGGCATCAACTGGAAGCTTTAAACCACTTTTTTCTTATTTTTTTAACAGTTTGAAAATATCTCATTTTCTTGCAAATAATTATATTATGTACGATAACCAAAAAGAACAACTTTTACAGGAAAAAACTTCTATTAAATATGAAAAATCCATTTGAACAGCAATCTCCCATTTCAGGAGTCAAACATATTGTCGCCATTGGCTCCGGCAAAGGCGGTGTGGGTAAAAGCACGGTCTCTGTCAATCTGGCCGTAGCTTTGAAAAAAAAATCCAATAAGCTAAAAGTGGGTCTTCTGGATAAAGAGTGGTTTTCCCGCTATTAGGTGGACCAACCAAAATAAGATAGTTGCTTTTGGACATTGATTGTTATTAACAAAAGTCAAACTGAAAAACCAAAAATAAATGAATTTGAAAATCAATCGATAATACCAATTAACGCAAAAGCATATTGTTTTATTTTTCATTTACTGATATTTTTACTTTAGAATATTCAAATTTGAAACCACGGGTGCAATTATGAAAACAAACTCATTGAACAACCTGCTTGTCATATTTTTCAGTACTGTTTTTTTATTAGAAGAGCACACGGCAAGCGCTTCCCTGCCGGCGAAAACCGCGAAAAACAAAAAAGTTTCTTCCTATGCTATTTACAACACCGCTCTTGAAAGAAAAAGCCCTTTTTTCAAAAACCAAAAAAGCACGGACACCAGTCGGAATGCACATCACAAAATACTGGCGAAACCAATAAAAGAAAAAGACGCGATAGTTTACCATTTATACATAGATTACAAAACAGTAAATTTTACGGGAAAAAATGTAAAGGCCATGTTAGTAAATGACTCTTTTCCGGCTCCCACATTATTTTTCAAGGAAGGAAAAAAAGCTCTTATTTATGTCACAAATAAAATGGATGTAGATACTTCTATTCATTGGCATGGTATCTTACTGCCTAATTTTCAGGATGGAGTGCCTTATCTGACCACTCCTCCCATTTTGCCGGGAAAGACGCACAAGTTTGAATTTACCTTAAAACAGTCAGGAACTTATTGGTACCATTCTCATACCGGTTTACAGGAGCAAAGAGGGGTGTATGGAGCAATTGTGGTTGAGCCAAAAAGAAAAAAGCATTCATACAAACATGATCTTGTTTTGGTGTTGTCGGATTGGACAAATGAAAACCCAAATGAGGTTTTGCGCACATTGAAAAGAGGCAGTGAATGGTACGCTATAAAAAAAGGTTCCGCTCTAAGTCTGAGTCAGGTGATTGCGCGAAATGCCCTGAACGCTCAGCTGGCTATGTGGAGAAACAGAATGCCCGGAATGGACATATCTGATGTTTATTATGATGTGTTTTTAATGAACGGGAAAAACACACAACACTATCCAAATTTTAAGGCAGGTGAAAAAATTCGGCTGAGAATCGTTAATGCAGCCGCCTCTACTTATTTCCATCTCAGTTTCGGAGGGCCTCCCCCCTCTCTAATTTCAGCAGATGGATTGAATATCAAACCTTTTCCTGTAAAAAAAATATTGCACGCCATAGCGGAAACCTATGATTTTCTCATGACAGTGCCCAAAGGAAAGTCTATCGAAATCACAGCCACAGCTCAAGATGGCTCAGGATCCGCCTCTGTCATTATCGGAAAAGGAGACTTGCTTAAAGCTCCTTTGATCTCCAAGCCGGATCCCGCCCGGCAGATGAGAGAAATGGCAGATATGCACAGCGGAGGCCATCACAACAATATGAAAGGCCACACCATGTCTCAAACGCAACAAGCACACTCCATGCACGAAAAGCACAAAGGCCATGCTGTGTCTCAAGCGCAACAAGCACACCTTATGCATAAAAAGCACAAAAGCCATGCCGTGTCTCAAGCGCAACAAACACACCCTAGGGATAAAAAACACAAAGGCCACACAATATCTCAAGCGCAACAAATGCACCCCATGCACGAAAAGCACAAAGGCCACACTATGTCTCAAAAACAAATTAAAACGACCACTAACTATGATGATCTGAGATCCATAGAAAAAACCTCTTTTTCGAATAAAAACACTCTAAGAGAAATTCATTTGAATTTAACGGGAAATATGTGGAGATATGTATGGAGTATGAACGGAAAAACCTTATCTAATGTGGACATAATTAAAATTAAAAAAAAGGAAACAACTCGTATATATCTGCACAATACAACAATGATGCATCATCCAATGCACTTACACGGACATTTTTTCAGAGTGTTAAACAAACACGGGGAATATTCCCCTCTGAAACACACAGTGGATGTTTCCCCTATGCAAACAGCAGTCATTGAGTTTGAACCAACGGACGAAGAGGGGGACTGGTTTTTTCATTGTCATGTTCTCTATCACATGAAATCGGGTATGTCCCGGATATTCAGGTACGGAGACAAAAGAGATCCCCGCTTAAAGGATTTTCCTTTATCTACTGTACTGAATGCGGATAAGAAATGGTATAAATGGGCAGAGTTGAGTATGATGAGCAATCGATTTGATTTGTCTTTAGTGGCGAGCAATACAAAAAACAAAATGGAAATGGAAGGTGTTTTTTCCTGGGTAAATGATTATTATGAATTACAGGAAAATCTTGAGGTGGAGATTGCTTATGAATATTTTATCACTGATTTCTTCCGCTTTTACGGAGGAGCTGAAGTGGAAAATACTGAAGGAGAACCTATTGAAAGTATGCAGGATTTGGAGATCGTCGGAAAAGCCGGTTTCCGATATTTACTGCCTTATTTTTTCGAGCTGGAGATGAATCTGAATCATAGACTGCAATTACAAATAGGCCTGGAATATGAGTTGCTCCTCTTTCCACGAACGGAGCTGGCCGCCGAATGGGAATGGACGATGGATTTTGGTATTACAAATCCTCTGCCAGAGGGAAAAACATGGACACAAGAACAGGAATGGTCTGTGGGTTTTAATTACATATTAAGCAAAAATTTCTCTATCACAACGAGCTATCACAACCACTTCAGTTGGGGTGCCGGCATCAACTGGAAGCTTTAAACCACTTTTTTCTTATTTTTTTAACAGTTTGAAAATATCTCATTTTCTTGCAAATAATTATATTATGTACGATAACCAAAAAGAACAACTTTTACAGGAAAAAACTTCTATTAAATATGAAAAATCCATTTGAACAGCAATCTCCCATTTCAGGAGTCAAACATATTGTCGCCATTGGCTCCGGCAAAGGCGGTGTGGGTAAAAGCACGGTCTCTGTCAATCTGGCCGTAGCTTTGAAAAAAAAATCCAATAAGCTAAAAGTGGGTCTTCTGGATAAAGAGTGGTTTTCCCGCTATTAGGTGGACCAACCAAAATAAGATAGTTGCTTTTGGACATTGATTGTTATTAACAAAAGTCAAACTGAAAAACCAAAAATAAATGAATTTGAAAATCAATCGATAATACCAATTAACGCAAAAGCATATTGTTTTATTTTTCATTTACTGATATTTTTACTTTAGAATATTCAAATTTGAAACCACGGGTGCAATTATGAAAACAAACTCATTGAACAACCTGCTTGTCATATTTTTCAGTACTGTTTTTTTATTAGAAGAGCACACGGCAAGCGCTTCCCTGCCGGCGAAAACCGCGAAAAACAAAAAAGTTTCTTCCTATGCTATTTACAACACCGCTCTTGAAAGAAAAAGCCCTTTTTTCAAAAACCAAAAAAGCACGGACACCAGTCGGAATGCACATCACAAAATACTGGCGAAACCAATAAAAGAAAAAGACGCGATAGTTTACCATTTATACATAGATTACAAAACAGTAAATTTTACGGGAAAAAATGTAAAGGCCATGTTAGTAAATGACTCTTTTCCGGCTCCCACATTATTTTTCAAGGAAGGAAAAAAAGCTCTTATTTATGTCACAAATAAAATGGATGTAGATACTTCTATTCATTGGCATGGTATCTTACTGCCTAATTTTCAGGATGGAGTGCCTTATCTGACCACTCCTCCCATTTTGCCGGGAAAGACGCACAAGTTTGAATTTACCTTAAAACAGTCAGGAACTTATTGGTACCATTCTCATACCGGTTTACAGGAGCAAAGAGGGGTGTATGGAGCAATTGTGGTTGAGCCAAAAAGAAAAAAGCATTCATACAAACATGATCTTGTTTTGGTGTTGTCGGATTGGACAAATGAAAACCCAAATGAGGTTTTGCGCACATTGAAAAGAGGCAGTGAATGGTACGCTATAAAAAAAGGTTCCGCTCTAAGTCTGAGTCAGGTGATTGCGCGAAATGCCCTGAACGCTCAGCTGGCTATGTGGAGAAACAGAATGCCCGGAATGGACATATCTGATGTTTATTATGATGTGTTTTTAATGAACGGGAAAAACACACAACACTATCCAAATTTTAAGGCAGGTGAAAAAATTCGGCTGAGAATCGTTAATGCAGCCGCCTCTACTTATTTCCATCTCAGTTTCGGAGGGCCTCCCCCCTCTCTAATTTCAGCAGATGGATTGAATATCAAACCTTTTCCTGTAAAAAAAATATTGCACGCCATAGCGGAAACCTATGATTTTCTCATGACAGTGCCCAAAGGAAAGTCTATCGAAATCACAGCCACAGCTCAAGATGGCTCAGGATCCGCCTCTGTCATTATCGGAAAAGGAGACTTGCTTAAAGCTCCTTTGATCTCCAAGCCGGATCCCGCCCGGCAGATGAGAGAAATGGCAGATATGCACAGCGGAGGCCATCACAACAATATGAAAGGCCACACCATGTCTCAAACGCAACAAGCACACTCCATGCACGAAAAGCACAAAGGCCATGCTGTGTCTCAAGCGCAACAAGCACACCTTATGCATAAAAAGCACAAAAGCCATGCCGTGTCTCAAGCGCAACAAACACACCCTAGGGATAAAAAACACAAAGGCCACACAATATCTCAAGCGCAACAAATGCACCCCATGCACGAAAAGCACAAAGGCCACACTATGTCTCAAAAACAAATTAAAACGACCACTAACTATGATGATCTGAGATCCATAGAAAAAACCTCTTTTTCGAATAAAAACACTCTAAGAGAAATTCATTTGAATTTAACGGGAAATATGTGGAGATATGTATGGAGTATGAACGGAAAAACCTTATCTAATGTGGACATAATTAAAATTAAAAAAAAGGAAACAACTCGTATATATCTGCACAATACAACAATGATGCATCATCCAATGCACTTACACGGACATTTTTTCAGAGTGTTAAACAAACACGGGGAATATTCCCCTCTGAAACACACAGTGGATGTTTCCCCTATGCAAACAGCAGTCATTGAGTTTGAACCAACGGACGAAGAGGGGGACTGGTTTTTTCATTGTCATGTTCTCTATCACATGAAATCGGGTATGTCCCGGATATTCAGGTACGGAGACAAAAGAGATCCCCGCTTAAAGGATTTTCCTTTATCTACTGTACTGAATGCGGATAAGAAATGGTATAAATGGGCAGAGTTGAGTATGATGAGCAATCGATTTGATTTGTCTTTAGTGGCGAGCAATACAAAAAACAAAATGGAAATGGAAGGTGTTTTTTCCTGGGTAAATGACTATTATGAATTACAGGAAAATCTTGAGATGGAGATTTCTTATGAATATTTTATCACTGATTTCTTCCGCTTTTACGGAGGAGCTGAAGTGGAAAATACTGAAGGAGAACCTATTGAAAGTATGCAGGATTTGGAGTTCGTCGGAAAAGCCGGTTTCCGGTATTTACTGCCTTATTTTTTCGAGCTGGAGATGAATCTGAATCATAGACTGCAATTACAAATAGGCCTGGAATATGAGTTGCTCCTCTTTCCACGAACGGAGCTGGCCGCCGAATGGGAATGGACGATGGATTTTGGTATTACAAATCCTCTGCCAGAGGGAAAAACATGGACACAAGAACAGGAATGGTCTGTGGGTTTTAATTACATATTAAGCAAAAATTTCTCTATCACAACGAGCTATCACAACCACTTCAGTTGGGGTGCCGGCATCAACTGGAAGCTTTAAACCACTTTTTTCTTATTTTTTTAACAGTTTGAAAATATCTCATTTTCTTGCAAATAATTATATTATGTACGATAACCAAAAAGAACAACTTTTACAGGAAAAAACTTCTATTAAATATGAAAAATCCATTTGAACAGCAATCTCCCATTTCAGGAGTCAAACATATTGTCGCCATTGGCTCCGGCAAAGGCGGTGTGGGTAAAAGCACGGTCTCTGTCAATCTGGCCGTAGCTTTGAAAAAAAAATCCAATAAGCTAAAAGTGGGTCTTCTGGATGCGGATCTTTACGGCCCTTCCCTGCCTCGTATGACAGGTTGCTTGAATCAAAAACCGGAAATTAGTTCTGAGAACAAAAAAGTGATCCCTCTCAATCGGTTTGGCATTAAATTAATGAGCATGGGTTTTTTAATAGAAGAGGATTTACCCGTAATATGGCGAGGGCCTATGTTATTCAAAGCCGTTGATCAATTTTTAAAGGAAGTGGATTGGGGTGAACTGGATTATCTGTTGGTGGATTTGCCCCCGGGCACAGGAGATGTGGTATTAACTTTATCTCAAAAAGTCCCTCTATCCGGCGGGATTGTGGTCTGTACTCCTCAAAACATTGCTTTGGTAGATGCAAAAAAAGCCTTAAATATGTTTGCGCATCTAAAAGTGCCCTGTTTAGGAGTGGTGGAGAATATGTCTTCTTTCAAAGTAAAGCAGGATGAAGATCCCATTGATTTATTTCCCAAAGGCCAGCTGGATACTTATTTAAAAACAAATAAAATCAAAAAATTAAGCTGTATTCCCTTTCATCCTGATATTGGACTTAGCTGTGAAAGTGGAGTGCCTTTTTTGGAAAGCTACCCTGATTCGGAGGAGAGTTTAGCTTTTTTACAGTTAGCCGACTATCTACTGAAAATGAATTAAAAGCCTGGTATGTAAATAGAGGTTTTTCTATCTCAATGAGATTTACTTAAAGACAATTAAAAACCTGTTATGAATGTATGGAGGGCCACGTAGCTCAGTTGGATAGAGCAAGAGTTTCCTAAACTCTAGGTCGCAGGTTCGAATCCTGCCGTGGTCACCAGTTTATTTCTGAACCTTTGTAATTACTGGATTTTTATTTTTAAAATACAATTTAAAGTTCATAAAATCCTTTCTGTGTTTGGACTTCAAGATTCAAATCCTGCCGTGGTCACCAGTTTATTTCTGAAACTTTGTAATTACTGAATTTTTATTTTTAAAATACAATTTAAAGTTCATAAAACCCTTTCTGTGTTTGGACTTCAAGGTTCAAATCCTGCCGTGGTCACCAGTTTATTTCTGAAACTTTGTAATTACTGAATTTTTATTTTTAAAATACAATTTTATCCTTTTGAAGTTTATACAAAGCCTCCCATTCTTTTGTTTGAGTTTCTTTAATAAAATCAATTAACACTTTAGGGTCAATACCCCGGACAGGGTCAAATTGATCTCTATTGCCTTTGATATATCCGCTCTCATTTAAGAAAGAACATTCTATAGCCTCTTCAAAAGTAATTTCTTTAATGTTATTAAATGTTTATCAAACCCTCTATCGTAAAAATGACGCTAACTTGTCGCAAGTTTGTCGCAAGTTTGTCGCAAGTTTTGTCATAAGTTTTGTCCTTCTTTTACCAGACGATAAAATTTTTGATTGGTTTTACCTTTAGGTTCTATAATTTTTTTATCAATCATATCTTTTAAGTCTCTTTGAAGCGTCCTTTTTGTTACTTTATCAGCTCTTTTCTTTTTTAAATTTTTGTCCAAATGAGCTATTTGAGAAAGAATTGTGTAAAAATCTTGTGGATACAATTTTTTATTTTCTAATATATATTCAAGAATGATCTCTTGTCTTTTAGATAAACTGTGATTTTGTATCAAAGCATCTTTTAGTATAACTTTTTTCCCAATGTCCATAACTTCATTCATTTGGAATAAAAATCCTTTGACAAAATATTCCAGCCAGCCAGTTATATCCATATTATTGTTTCTCACAGATTGAATAGCCTCATAAAAGCTTTTTCTATCTTTGTCATAGTATTGGCTGATAGAAACAAGTTTTTTAAAATCATAATCCTCTTTATAAAGACAGGCTGTGCAAAGCAGTCGGGAAGCCCTTCCATTGCCATCCACAAAGGGATGAATATGAACAAACTGAAATTGGATGATACCGCTTTTTAAAACAGGGTGAATATCTGATTTTTGATTAATCCATTGGAAAAAATCCTTCATAAGAGTAGGAACTTCCTTTGGTTTAGGAGGCATATATATAATTTTTTTTGTAACAACATTGCCCACATAATTTTGTATTTTCCTATAACTTCCCGGCTTAGCACTCCCTCCACGAACATCTTTAACCAATTCTTTATGAATGTTTTTAACAAGAGTTTCTGTAATGCTCTTTTTTTCTTTTAAATGCTTTGAAACCAGATTAAAAGCATCTCTATAGTTTTTTACCTCTTTTATGTCTTCTTTATTGACACCAGATATTTTTTGTCCAGCTAAAATCTTTTGAGATTGTTCAAAAGTGAGCTGTGTTCCTTCTATATGAGTTGTATGATGTGTTTCTAAAAGAAAGGCATTTTTACTCATGTTTTTTATCCATTGCTTTGACAAATGAGCCGCTTTTAAAAAACCTCTGGCTTGTTCAATCTCCATTAACTGATTGAGTATGGAGCGGGTGATTGTAAATTTTGGATAAAAGTTTTTCATTTTATTCATCTATTTGTTTTTAAACCATATCCTCTAGGAATAAGCTTTTGATCTCTCATCCATTGCATAGCTTTTTTTAACTTTTCAGCAGACTCATTCTATTAGAAATATTTATAGTATCTTCTGGCTCTGGAGGTCCCATTCTCCTAAGATCATATACAATGCGATTACCTTCCGTAAAAGCTCTGGCTCTATATATTTTCTTTTTATCAAATGGTTTTATTTTTTGTATCAAATCGTTATTTTCTATTATTTTCATTGTTTCCTCTAAAATCTTAACTTTAGAGGAAAAGAAAAATCTAGTTTTCTTTTTTGTATAATCAGAAAAATCATCCCAAGTATTTATAAGCATCTTCTCAATCAAATATACTTCTCCAATTTCTTCCTTTATTAAAGATTCAGTATCCTGAGTTAGTTTTTTCCCTGGGACAGGAAAATATTTTTTCAAAAAACCAGACAATGTTTCATATTTGCCTGATTTTGATTTTTTGATTTGATAAGATTTTTTTTAAACAACCAAGAATATGATTAGTTAATAATTTTAACTCAATCGTTTTACTTTTAGATTCTATATTGCAATAGCTATTAGACAATTGCCCTTTAGCAATTATGAATTGCTATATCCCTGGATCACTCTCTACGCATTTTTCACAAACAAGAGACATTAGTATTCTGTATCTCTCGGAGGAAATGGATCATTTCCATAGGAGTCTTTAGATCGTATTTTTCCGTCTCTGCCGTGAATTACAACTTCAGATTTAACTCTTTTAGCTCTTATAACTGCACTGTTTGCGGCATTCTCTTGAGTGTCGTGTGAAGACAGCACACGCCCATCACTCTTAACAGACCAACCCTTTCCCAACCTTACAACATGGAAATTCTTTTTAGACATTTTCTAACTCCTTCCTAAGATAGATTTTATTATAATAGATATGATTTTTCAATAGACTATTTTAAAAAAATCTAATTTTTTTCTAAATAAAAACCTCTTTCCTTAGTCTTTCTTCAATTATTTAACATTCCTTTAGAGTTTTTTTCTGATTTATATTTTGATTTGTGTATTTTTTTCTTTTTCTTAGTTTTTTGTTTTGTATTTGGATGTCTTTATCCACTTTAGAGATTTTTCTTAAATTGCATAAAAAAGCATGAATATTATGTGTTATCCTTATTTTTAATCATTTTTTTATACTTACAAATGTAAATACTTTTGTTATACTTTATTTGAAATAAAATTTGAGGGATTCAACTGAGACACCGGCAACACAGGTAAATGTCAGAAACATGAATTGACTCAAGAGGAGATAGAGCGCTTTTTTCAACAGAAAAAAATTTATATAGCACCGGATATTAAACATTCAACCATTGAAGAGCGGTTTTTAGCTATTGGAAAAGGGTCAGAAAATAAATTGATTATTATAGCATTTACTTTCGGAAGCCAAAACGGAAAAAAGAAACTTATCAGACCCATAAGCGCCCGGTTTATGAATAAAAAAGAGGTTCAAAAATATGAAAAAGAAATTGAAAAAACTGAAGACAAATAGAGCGGCTGAAAAGCTTTTAAGTCAAGATTTATCCTCTTATATACATCCTGAAAATTTTAAGCCAATGCGGTTTGAATTAAAACCAAAAAATCAAACAGTGACAATACGAATGTCGGAAGGGCTTTTAAAAGCTTTAAAAAGCAAATCAAAAAAACAAGGGATTCATTATCAAAAGCTGATACGACAAGCTCTTGAAAAAGCACTTTAAGTTATCTTGAAATTTATAAATATATTCCTCTTAGACATATTCCCAATCACAAGGATATTTGGGAAAATGGGTTTTAGACAACGCATCAAATATTTAGAGTAGAATTTGCTACACTCCTCATTAAACTAATCATTATGACAAAGATAATCTGGACTTTCATATACCGACTAGTGTATGTAACAGTATAAATTAGGTGGTTTTTTAGGGGCATAGAATGGATTTTTCCTAAAAGGAAGGAAAATCAATGAAATTTGGTGGGCATCAAAGTTTTCACTTAAGAGATCAGTGGCTCTATAAAGGAATTCACTGGACAAACCAATCTCCTCAAATCCTCTTAAATAATAAGAAAAATACAGAAAAAGCTATGCAAGAAATGGGAGTCGGTAAAAATATGGTGGATTCCATAAGATACTGGCTTAAAGCAACAAGACTTATAAAAACCGATATAAAAGGCTTTGTCCTTACAGATAAAGCTAACAAGATTTTAGAAAAAGACCCTTACTTTGAATTAGATGGCACCCTTTTTTTAATTCATTATCTTCTTGTAACAAATAAGGAAGAAGCAACAACATGGTATTGGTTTTTTAACCACTTTTCTGCTAATGAATTTGAAAAAGAATCTCTTGAAAATGCTTTTTCCGCCTACATTCAAACTAAAACAAATAGAAAAATCAAAGATACATCTTTAGATAAAGACTTAAACTGCCTACTCAGAATGTATCAATCTATAAAATGGGCCGGAAGAAAAAACCCTGAGACAGAAACTCCCTCCCCTTTTACAAAATACGGCTGGATTGAAAAAAAAGGAGAAAAATTTGTTAGAAATCAATTAAATATCAACGATTTTAATATTCATATTTTTGCTTATATACTTTATATCTTCTGGAAAAATCACTTAAACCAGCCTGAATCCGTTAAACTGGAAGATTTATCAATTAAAGAAAATTCTCCCGGGAGAGTTTTTAACTTTTCCTTAGAGGAAATGAATGACCTTATAGAAGCCTGTTCAAAAAAACACTTTTATCTCAATTATTCAAGAACAGGCGGATATTTCATTATTCAACCTAATGAAACACATTTAAAAAAAGCTTTAAACAATTATTACACAGAAATGAATGTTTAATTTTCATATTTTATATGAGATAAAATTTTATGAAAAAACAAACAACATATAAACAAACAATACCTATACAGAAACTTATCAAGCTATCTGATAGCTATAATAGATCCACAAATTTAGAACTGGATTTTAAAGACTCTTCTAAATTAAAAAATATTTATCTTTCTTCTAAATTTCAGGAAGGATTGAAAGAAATTTTTACTTCTACTTTAGAAAAAAACTCAAATCATAGAGTAAGAGTATTAAGCGGCTCGCCAGGACTTGGAAAATCGACCTTTGCTTTGCTAGTAGCTCAAACTATTTCTAAAAAATATCCTAAACTTGTTAGTCAACTGATGAGTAAAGCAAATAAAAGTTTAAGGACAGATTTCAACTCTTTTCAAAAATTAAGGAAAACAAAACTCCTTCCTGTATTTATCAACGGCTATGAAGGTGAAATTGAACAAGTATTTAAAAATAAATTAAAAAAAACCTTATTAGAGAATGGAATATCATCTAAACATAAAACAAAAAATACCTTAAACCTTTATAAAGATACTTTAGAACTTTTAAAAAATAAAGGATACAGTGGAATTTTCGTTATTTATGATGAGTTTGGAAAATATTTAGAAAAAGGTGTGCATAATCCCACAGATTTAAATATTCAGTTTTTACAA
This sequence comes from Bdellovibrionales bacterium, assembly GCA_965203225.1. Taxonomy (GTDB): domain Bacteria; phylum Bdellovibrionota; class Bdellovibrionia; order Bdellovibrionales; family UBA1609; genus JANQSP01. The sequence goes on from CBDBBW010000006.1 coordinate 14,556, forward strand.
AATTTTGCTGAATTTTGTAACCGCTCGGGAGAAAAACAATGTCACTTAATGCTTATTACCCATTTATCTATTTCCCAATATGCCAGTCAACTGCCCATCAATGTTCAACAGGAATGGGCAAAAATTGAAGGTCGTTTTCAGGAATCCGCATTTTATGACAAGGATGCAGATTATTATAAAATGATCTCTGCTGTCTTTGAAAAAAATATTTCAACAACAAAACCCCTTATAGCTCAGAAATATAAAACCTATATAAAAAAATATTTATCAAACTTTAAAGAAGAAGCTTTTAACGGTTTTATTAATCTAAATAATTTAAACTCTATCCTTTTAAATTGTTTTCCTTTACATCCAAGCGTTTTATCTCTTCTTCCTTATTTGTCAAAAAAAATAGCTCAAAATGAAAGAACTCTCTACACTTTTTTAACTCGTGATGAAAATTACTCTCTTAAAAGATTTTTAGAAGAACGCTTTAAAGATCACACTACTTTGCTAATGCCTTATGATTTATATCAGTATTTTAAAATTCTTATTGGAAAAGATATTGGTATTGGAGGAACTTATAAAATCCAATTGATAACTGAAGAAGCTTTTAAAAATATCGAAAAAAAAGATGAAATTTCAAAACAGGTTATAAGCCTTATGGCCCTTTGTTCTGTTATTAAAGATGCTTATTTTGCTCCTTTAACAGAATCTTTTATTGCTTCTTGTTTTAATCAGCTTTTTTCAAAAGAAGATATTAAAAAATGCCTAAAATCTTTAAGAGATAAAAAAGTTATTTTCTATAATAAAAATACTAAACAATATCTCTTACAGGAAGGCTCTCCTATTGATGTTGACGAGGAAATTTCAAAGCTAAAGAATACTACTTTGACTAGTAAAAGCCTTGTTCAGATTCTAAATAGATATTTTAAAACAGATTTTATTATCCCAAAGAAATACAATTTTGATAATGCTATAAACCGCTTTTACAAAACAGAAATTATTTCTGTTGAAGAGTTAAGAAATTTAAAGACAAAAAAGATTGTTGATTTCTATAGAGAAGACGGCTGTCTTTTCTATGTAATACCTTTTAGCCATGATGAGCTTGTTTATGCAAAATCAGAAATTAAGACAATATCCTCTCCATTAGCTGTTTTCGTTCTACCTAAACAATTTATAGAATGCAGAAAAGATATTGAAGAGCTTAATGCTGTTGATTGTTTATATAATAACAAAGAAATTCTATCAGCAAGTTCTTTAGTAAAAAAAGAACTAGATCGCCATAAAGATATTTTACTGACTTCTATAAATTCCTTATTAAAGCCTCTTATTGGTTATATGAGTCTTTCAGTTTATGTAGTATATCCAAAGCCAGATTATTTCAAAGGTAAAGAACCCTCTTTAAAAGAAATATTCCATTTTAAGGAATTACAAAGGTACTTAGGTGATCTCTTTGAAAAAGAATATAATAAGTATGTCAATTTTAACTTAGAATATATGAATCGTCATAGTGTTTCAGGGAGTATTACTTTAGGTCGAAAAAAATTTGTTGATGTCTTAAGGCAAAACAAAACAGAATCTGTTAAAGATATAATCCATTATATAAAAGGACGAGGGCCAGATTATGTTATACTAGATACAATGCTAAGGCTTTCTAATTTTCAATATAATGCCTCAACTAACACTTATCAAGTATCTCAAAAATCAAAATATCACAATTTTTTAAAAGAATATGAACAAATCCTTTCTAAACACCCTCAAGGTATTCAGGGAAATGCCCTTTTAGATATATTAGTTTCCCCCCCTTACGGTCTTCGCCTGGGAGTGATTCCTGTTTTTACTGCTTTAGCTGATTTATGTTTTAAACAGCCTGTTAGCCATTATTTTGAAGAAGCTTATGTTAAAGAGTTAGATGGAGATCATTACGATCTTTTAATGAAGTACCCTAAAAAAACAGTTGTTCACTATACACCTATAAGTACTAAACAACAAAAGTTTTTAAATGGCCAAGCTGAAATTTTTAAAGCCAAAGATATGTCTATTCGTTCTGTTACAGAAGCCCTGATTAAATGGAGAAAAAGCATCCCTGAATCCACGAAATTATCCTCAAAACTATCTCAAAAAGGGCGGAAAATTCTTATTCAAATTGATTCTTCTAAAGAGCCAGATAAGCTCCTTTTTAGCAGAATACCCAACTGTTTTAATAAACCCGATATTTATCCTAAAATAAGCCTCAATGAAATAAAGGATCTTTTAATTGAATTAAAAAATACAAAACAAGAAATTGATGAAGTTTATAAAAACCTTCTTTTAAAAATTAAAGATGATCTCATAATTTTCATTAAATTTATAGATAAACAATGTTTAAACAATACTCTTAAATCCATACCAAAGAATAAGCTCATTACAATTTTTCATGATACTCTTTCACAAGTTAAAGATTATCCATTTAGCTCTAACACCAGTCACTTTATAGGGCGAGTGTTAAATTTTGATCCTTCTAATTACAATCAGTATTTTTTAGAAACAATTGCTGATGTATTGACCGGCTCTTCTCCAAGGCATTGGGATCAAAAAGGATATTTTAAATTTGAGTTTGCTTTAAAAAGAGTTAAAACAGAAATTGAATTAGCCTGTGAAATAGCCAGCCCTCATTTTAAAGGACAATCTGTATTAGCTTTTATTGATAAAGGTAAGCAAAAAAAGACCTTTATGAAATTAGGGGCTATATCTAATACAGACAAACATCTTAAGGTTTCCATAAAAAAGATAAAAATGATTTTAGACTCTTTTGATGAAATAGATAAGAGAAAAGTCATTTTAGCTATTTTAGAATCCATTGATAAAAAGTTTTCAGCTACAGATAATATGGATTTTATAGAAACAACAACTAGTGGAGAATCAGAAATAAATGTTTAACTTCAAATATGATAAAAAAAGAAGACAAGTTTGCCCTCTATCAGGCGGCAAAGATTCCACGGCTATGGCTATTTTTCTTAAAGATAAAATACCTAATTTGGAATATGTGTTTTGTGATACAGGAAGCGAATTGCCGGAAACTTATGAATACTTGGATAAACTAGAAGCTTTTTTAAGTAAAAAAATTGTTCGTTTAAATAGTGAGAAAAATTTTGATTATTTACTAAAACAACATTCAGACTACCTACCTTCTCCAAGGGCCAGGTGGTGTACTATAGAAATGAAAATCAAGTCTTTTGAACGATATATTGGAGAAGATTTGATAGAAAGTTATATTGGTATCCGAGCCGATGAACACCGACAAGGATATATTTCCCAAAAAGATACAATTTTACCTCGTTATCCTTTTAAAGAAGAAGGTATTGATCTTGACAGTGTTAATAAAATTCTGGAAGAATCAGGTATCGGCTTACCAAAATATTATGAATGGCGAGCCCGTTCAGGTTGTTACTTTTGTTTTTTTCAAAGAAAAATTGAATGGGTTGGACTTTTGGAAAAACACCCCGAGCTATTTGAAAAAGCAAAACAATATGAAAAACAAAACTACAAAGGGGATCATGTTGCTTTTACTTGGGTAGAAGGAATGCCTTTGGAAGATGTAGAAAAAAATAAAGGAAAAATAAAACAGGACTACAAACAAAGAATGGAAAAAGCCTTAACAAATCAAAAAAGGAAAAATATAACAGATGTCTTTAAAGATGTTGTCAATGATGACGATCAAGAAGATGCTTGCTTGATTTGTGATTTATAAAGGAGCAAATATAATGTCTGAACCAAAATTAAAAGTTCAAGTATTAAAAGTTCAAGTATTAGAAGGTGCAGATAATAAACTAGACCTGGCTAAATTAGAGGATGTTTTAAAAAGAAAACTTATTATTCCTTCTTACCAAAGACCTTATGCCTGGAAATCAGAGGATATAGAAGAAATCTTTCAAACGATTTCAAATACAATAAAAAATAAAGAAGAAATTTGTTTTTTTGGATCCATTATTCTTTCCAAAAAAGAAAACGGTTATGGCCAAGAAAAATATGACATAATTGATGGGCAGCAGAGACTGTCCTCATTTCTCATGATTCTAAGAGTGATATTAGATCATTTACAATACTTATCAGAAGAATTACAATCTGTTAAAGCTGTAACAGAACAACAAATAGAAAAAAAACTTCAATTAAAAAATAAAGCAAATAAACTATCAGAAATTATTGAAACTGTAAGTTTAAAAAGAGACGGATCCTCTTTGGAAAATGAAGAATCTATACTTAATTTTATAAAAAATAGTGGATGCTACGACTCTTTACCTAAGCATCTAGATAAAAAAGTAATTACAATATATGATAATGATAATTGTCCTATTCGTTATGAAAGTGATGTGCCAAACTCTTCAAATGAATCTTTTAATAGTTATATAAATAAAATTTTAGATTTTTTAAACTTCATTTTAGACAAAATTAAATTTTGTTTAATTTGTATTACTGGAAAAAATTCAGAAGGCTTTGCTATCAACCTATTTAATACATTAAATACTACAGGACAACCTCTTACTGCTTTTGAAGTCTTAAAGTCGGAACTATATACTGTTGATCCAGAACTATCAAAAGAAATTAATAATATACAGTCAGAAATTATAAAACACTATACACTTGAAAGAAAAAAAATTGTTACTCACACTGGAAAGTTATTACTATATTTAGCTTTATATAGAGGTGATTTTAATGAAAATGATACTTTATCTGATAACAAATTTAAAGATCAGAAAGAGTACTTAAAAAAAGCTCTAGGTGAAGAAAAAAAATCAACTGCTCCTAAGTTAGTAAAAGATATAAAAACTATTAACAACTTTTACTCTAAAAATTGGTTAAATTTAAATTCACTTCCAAATTTATTAAGCAATGATGATGAAAGAGTATGTTTCCAATTTTTATCAGAATTGAAGCATGATCGTGTTTTACCAATGTTGATCCGATTTCATGAAAATAACACAGAATTATTAGGAAAATGTGTAAAAGTTTGTACAGCTTTTTCAAGTCTATGGAGAGCATATTGTGATGGCGGCACTTCTGGTATTGATAAAGCTTATAAAATTGCATCACTGGATATACCAAAAGATTGTGAAATAGAAATTCTAAATAAAAATCTAAAAGAAAAATTTCTAAACAAATTACAGGCAGACAATATTGAAGAAGCTAAAAACAAATGGATGCAAAAAATGAAAACAAGTACTATATATAAAAATCAAAAACTGTCTAAATTTCTCCTATTCTTAGCCTACAATCAGAGATATTTTGACCCTGGTCAAAAGCTACTAACAAGAAGAGGAATCAATATTTTAGATATTCATCATTGGCACCACTTAGATTATAAAACTATAGAACATATAATTCCAAAGTCTGACAAAACAGTAATTAACCATATTAATACTTTAGGGAATCTTACTCTTCTCCCTAAAAAATTAAATTCTTCTCTAGGAGATAAACCGTTTTCAAAAAAACTTGAGTTGTATAAACAATTTTGCGAAAACACAACAAATGAAGATAAATATCCATATTTACCTATCATAAAACATATTGCCTCTTATGATCAATTTACACAGGAAGAAATAGAAGAACGATCTGAAATCCTTTCTGAATTTATTTGGCAAACATTAGCTGAAGATTGGTTGGGGTGGAACAATTGATTTATTTTGATAATAACTCTACAACTCCTTATTCTCCTTCCGTAAGAAGTTATCTTGAACAAGGTATTTTAGAAGATTGGTATAATCCTTCTTCTGTATATTTACAATCTCAAGTCTTGCATCAAAAAATTAGAGATTGCAGAAAATTTATTGCTGACTATCTAAATTGCTCTCTTAAAAATCTATTTTTTACCAGTGGAGGAACAGAATCCATCAACACTATTCTATCATCAGATACTCTAAAGTTTAATCAGCTATCTTCTGTTATAACATCTCACTTAGAGCATCATGCAACTATTAAAAAAGTTGATTATTTATCTAATTACCAAAATATTCGACCTTATTGGATTTTGAATAATAAACAAGGGGAAATCAACTTAGAAAATTTAGAAGAAATCTGCTCAAAGTATCCTTATTCTCTCTTATCATTTTTAAGTGCTAATAATGAAACAGGAGTAATTACAGATATACAAGCCATAAGCAAAATTGCCAAAAAATATAATTGTCTTACTCATGTGGATGCCGTTCAGTCTTTAGGCAAAATGCCTATCAACTTAGAAAAATGGGATGTGGATTTTGCAAGTTTCTCAGGACATAAAATTGGAGCTATGAAAGGAGTCGGTTTATTGTATGCCAGAAAGCCATTTGCTTCTCTTATGTATGGTGGGAGACAAGAAAGAGGTTTAAGACCCGGGACTCATAACTACCCAGCCATTCAGTCTTTTAAATTAGCTATGCAGGATATTGATTTGAACAAACAAAAATATGTAAAACAACTGAGAGATTACCTTGAAAACAATTTATTAGTTAACCCAGGATACCTTGAAAAAACAGACTATAATGTAGAGTCTCAACAAATTACAAAATATGAGCAGAAAGAAATATTTGTAACTCCATTTAAGATTAATTGTAAAAAAGCCAACCGTTTGCCAAATACCTCAAGCATTTATTGTGGAGGTATCAGTAATCAAGCTGTTTTATTACATCTCGCTAAAAAAGGAATATGTGCTTCTACAGGTTCAGCCTGCAACACTGGTTCACCAGAACCTTCTCATGTCATCACAATGTTAAATATTGATGGTTTTCCTAATAAAGATCATGCCAGATCCTGTATCCGAGTATCTTTATCTTCTTCAAATACAAAACAAGAAATAGATCTTTTAATACAATCTTTAAAAGAGTTGATATCTCCTTCACCTTATTTAAGTGAGCAAACATTCTATCTTTAACATAGGAATATATGAGATTTTTCGACTTCAACTTGTTTAAAGACTTTACTCTAAAATTAAAGTCTATCTTTAAATACAAAAAACATGAGCAAGACATAAATATGGTTTTGTTCTTTTACTTAACTATTTTAGTGTTTTGAAACCACTATCCTTGTTCCTGCCGTAGTCATCGCTCAACTTTAAAACCATGGGAATATTTAGGTTTTTTTATGCAAATAAAAAAATTGTGTAATTGACGATCTCACTTATTATATTATAAAATTAGATTTTAGATTAAAGAGGTTCAATTCCGAGCTTTTAAATGAAAGTAAAGATGAGTTCTTCAAAATTTATACTTTTTATAAAAGTGCTATTTGTTGTTGCTTTAAGTGCTTTTTTATCTGGATGTCTGTCCCCTGAAGAACAACAAGCGCGACGGGACAATGCTTTTGATATCAACGGCACCTGGCAAACGACAAAAGACTCAGAACTTCAACTCAACTTTGAAATCATCAACCAACAGGAAAAAAGTGATATTTTAGTGACACTCACTCGCACCAGCCCCGTCACAGAGGAAGAAAAACAACTGTTATCAAAAGCAAAAAAAGAACACGGTATTAACTCAGAGGATATTCTTAACCCACCCACTCAAATAACCTTAGGGGAGGAACCTAATCCTCTTGTGAAAGCTTTGAGTGGCGGTGAAAACATTTCTGATAATTTTGGAAAATCCAGTCGGTTTTATGTATGCGATGACAGTCCGCCTGAATATAAAAGCACTCAAATACTAGAGGATAAAAAAAATATAAAGCTTAAAGTGCTTTATTGCCTTTCAGGAACTGTAAAAAAAGAAAGTAAAAACCTTATTGAAGAAGGAAAGTTCTCTCTGAATATAATCCAAAGCTATGATAGTGCAAATGGAAGCGGCCTGACAAATAAAGAGGAAGTGGATTTAAAATACGAAGCTCAAAAAACATCCGAATAAAATCAACTGGATAGGGGCAAAGGGCACAATTAAAATTAACACTCTCACATTGGCCTGTTTCTCAAATCACCTTGTACATCAAAGCCAAGATAGTTGCAAATTTCCTATGGAACATTGTATTCCAATACAAATGACAGAATATTATAGCTAAAAAATTACCATTAACCCGCCCAAAATCGCCGGTGATAATGCCTCCTCTAACAACAAATCATAATACAGCTTTCCTTCAGCCAAAAAAGCCAGACGATCATGAATTTTTACAGTCAGACCTGTTGAACCCGCTATCCCTTCAATCTTGATTCCGAACATTATAGCTAAAAAATTACCATTAACCCGCCCAAAATCGCCGGTGATAATGCCTCCTCCAACAAATCATAATACAGCTTTCCTTCAGCCAAAAAAGCCAGACGATCATGAATTTTTACAGTCAGACCTGTTGAACCCGCTATCCCTCCTCCTATTTCAAAGAAAGAGGGTTTTTCCGGAGCCAATGACCCTTTGAATTTCACCATAAAACCTCCGCCTATATGAAACAGGAAATTAGGCCCTTCAATCAAAGGTAATTTAAATAAAAGGTCTCCAAATATCTGATAACCTTTTTTTAAAACTCTGTTTTCAATAATCGGAGGAAGAAGAGAAAACACCAGATTAATGTCAGTGGCAACTCGATTAATGGGCAACCCCGGTCCGCTCAGCTTTATACCAAAAAGCCATGTTGGGATCGATTTGGATTTTGATTTATAAGCCAACCAGGCGTAAGACACGATTAAGCCGATTAATCTTATTTCTGAGATAGCTCGATCGCTCATATCCACAATATCCTCGGAATCGGCGTTGTTAAATTGAAAGTCCTTAATGTATTTCAATTTCTTTTTAACCTGACTGAACTCAGGATTGGTCTTAAATTTGGACCCGGATTTCATATAGCGCGGCACCACATCTATTTCAGAAATATAAGCCCGAAGTTTTTTTGGCTTATTGACATAGATTCGATAAAAAGTGCCAAAACGGTTTTTGGGCCGGTATATTTTCCTTGAAATGGTTACCATGGATCCGGCGGGGATATTGTTTATTTGAATGGAATCAAAATTCGGACGGGTGTAAACAATAGCACTTTTTTGAATGACATAAGCTTTTTGAAGATAAGAGGGAAGAACTTTTGCTGTTTTTGCAAAAACAAAGAAAGGCACTCCAAAAGAGAAAAAAAGAAATAGACAACAGCATCTCATTGTATTTAGTTCATCCGTTTGGCTCCAGACACCTGCACATTTTCCATTCACAAGCCTGTGGAACCAAAACCCCCTTTTCCTCTTTTTGTGGTGTTTAACTCCTCCGCCCATTCCAAATGAGCTTGAAAAACAGGACATAATACCACTTGAGCTATCCTCTGCTGATCTTCAACAACCACTTCCTGATCCGATAAATTGATAACAATAACTTTTAATTCCCCTCTGTAATCGGAATCAATGGTCCCGGGAGAGTTAGGTATAGATAAACCTTTTTTTAAACTGAGGCCGCTTCTGGGACGCACCTGAAGCTCAAACCCTGATGGGATTTCAAAAATAAGACCTGTGGGAACTAAAGCTCTTTCCAAAGATTTAAGCCGGAGGGAAGCTGTCATCTGTGCCCGCACATCAAAACCACTGGCCTTTACACTCTGATACAAAGGAAGATCACCTTTAAAATGAGGCAGTCTTTTCACTTTTAATGCAATTTGTTGGAAAGAAAAACCTTTTTTTTCTGAAATGGTTTTTTCCAAAATTTTTGATTCCATTTGGGATATTAAAGCACGATTATTTTAAATTTTTAAGTTAAAACTCAATAATGATGCAGATGTTCCAAAGCTGACAGCTTTGAACATATTTTGAAAAAATTATTTATTTTTTTTACCCCAATGAATTTCATAATCACCGTAATCCACATACTTAAGTGATTCCTCTTCTTCACTGGCCGGTTGTCTTTCACCTCTAAGAGATTTTTGATCCAAAACTGTATTTGTCCCAAATTGTGCATCCTTATTTGTTTTTTTCACGACATATTCCAAATTAGAGTTTTTTTTAATAATCACTTTTTCTGTTTTGCGTATTTTGCTTATATTCAATTTCTGTATGTGCTTTTCCGGTATTAGTTTCACTGATGCATTTCCCTCATCTTCAATAAACAAATCATCACTGATTTCAATGCCAAAAGCGACAAAAGAAAAAGAAACCAAAAAAGAGAAATAAATGAATCTACTCATAATAATTTAATTTTCTACAAAATAAAATTCTCCAAGTATAAAATGGCTGACATGATCTTGATTTTAAATCATAAAATAGCCTCAACTCCCCCTCATGCCATTAAAATGGTATCATTTTTGCGAACAAAAAACAAAAAACTTTTTATAAAAAAACCATTATATGGCTTAACTGTTTAAACTTACCTAAAAAAGTAAATAATTTCAAAGCATGTATAATATTAATAACCACTAAAAGCAGAAACAGAGGTATAAGAATCAAATAAACTCTGTACATAATATATAGTAACCACTAAAAGAGTATGGAGGGATTTTTTAAATTTCTTTAATAATTTTAATAATTTATATGAAATTAAGATACAATTAATTCATACACTATGAAAAAACAAGATTAAACCTTGTTTTTGACATAAATTATATCAAAACAATCCTGCTGTATCATTTTGATTCATACTTTCCTTACCAAAACAAAAATCAAATGCATCTATTTAAAGGTAAAATTCAAGAAAAAGGATAGCCTGTGCAATTAAATAACTTTTATTCATCGGCGAATAAACTGCCAGCTGTTTTACGATATCTCTGATCCACACCTGGATCTTTACTTAATTTTTCTAAAATCGGCCGGGCATAATGATCCAAAGTACCCGGCAGACGAAGCTGACCCGACAAAGTATAAGTACCCGGCAGACGAAGCTGATCCAAAGTATCCGGCAGACGAAGCTGATCCAAAGTATCCGGCAGACGAAGCTGATCCGAAGAAAAAACCTTTCTGCGATAAAAGTGATCAAAATTCCGGCTTTCGTTGGAATTTAATAAAAATGAAAAAAACTTAAAAGGATCTGTTTCCACAAGCTCCATTAAGACATTGAACGCGGAATCACTGACTTCCCGGTTTTGATCCCGTATTTTCCGCTCCTCCCAGTTGATGAAATTGGATTGAGCAATCTGCCTCTTATGCTTGATAATAGTATATAGAATCTGAGCTGGTAACTGAAAATAAATACTTAAATCCTGTAAGGATTCCACAGCTCTTACACGAAAATAAACATTTATGTTGTGATTCATGGCTATCATTTTCAGTTCAGAAAACACAAGAGGATTTTGATTTTTTATGGCTATATAAACCAAAGCATACAGAATGGATTGAATATTATATTGTCTGAAATCCGACAACTCTAACATTAGACCAGACGAATCCTTTTGAATAAAGTCAGAGAAAAAAGAAATCACTTCACGGTCACAATTTTTTTTTGTTTTAGATAAAATCCATATAATGGAATTACGAATGTGATTTGTCGTTGGAGCGAGAAAAAAATTTAACAGATGCTCTGTGATTTGATGAGAACAAGCATCAGTGTTATTTAGATAAAACAATAAAATTTTCTCTTTTATATACCAATGTATCTCCTCTTGCATCGCTAAAAACGCCATCTTTTCCATAAAATTCCTATGATTTTTACATGCAGTAAAAAAAGACAATAACATCTCACCCTTGTCTCTTATATCTAAATTATTATTTAGCACAACATCTGTAACGGATGAAATATGAGAGTCAGTACATTTATTTTTCTTCAGTTCCGTTGTTAACTGATCTAATGGCAAAATCTGAACCGATTCCCCTTCAATGCTGTTCGCGCTAAAATGAAATAAAAAAAACATCGTTAAAATCAAAAAAGGAGAAAGGCGTTTACAATTTGACAAGCCCGATTTTCTCAGCTCTTTGACAGAGGGAAGATACTTTGTTATAAGAAAAAACAGGTTGTAAAAACAGAATTTCATTGAGCACAAACATACAATAATCCCAATGTCTGTCAATCTTTGGATTTAAAAATTAACAGTATCTTTAATTTCGTAAAAATTACACTATTTTGATTAAATGGTCGGTTCTTTTGTCATAACTTGTATCTTAATAATTGAAGTTTTTTATTTTACAGATTGTAAGCCAGTAAAAAATAAGTTTAAATAAAGAATAATCAACAACATATATTCCTATCGTTTAAAGCCGGTTTTATCGGAAATGAAAATAACATGAATACCAAAGGCCCTTATTATGTTGATCAGGAGTGTATTGCCTGCGATGCCTGCGTGCTGATAGCGGAAAAACACTTTAAGATAAATGAAGAGGTGGTTCTGGCTTATGTCTGCCGGCAACCCCAAGGGCCGGAGGAAACAGCTCTTTGTGAAGAAGCTATGGAAGCCTGCCCGGTGGAGGCTATTCATAACGACGGCCCGCAAAACAACTAATAATTGAGAATAATATGTCTTTTCTGATTTACAACAGCTTAAGCCAAAAAAAGGAAATTTTTACACCGCAAAATCCACCTGAAGTGAAAATGTATTGCTGTGGCCCCACAGTGTATGATCTTTTGCATATTGGTAATTTTCGAGGAGCGGTGGTTTTTAATTTTCTTCGTCAATGGCTAGAGTACAAAGAATATAAAGTGATTTATGCTTATAATTTCACTGATGTGGATGATAAAATTCTCAACAAAGCCAAAAAGACACACAAGAATATGAAGGAAATAGCGGATAAATATATTTCCGAATTCAAAAAAGACTTTCAAGCCTTAAAGTTAAAAAAACACGAACATAACCCTCAAGCCACTCAGTTTCTGCCTGAGATGATTGAACTGGTCAAAACCCTTTTACAGAAGGGAAAAGCTTATAGAGTGGACAATGATATATTTTATTCCGTAAAAAGTTTTCCCGACTATGGGAAACTCAGCCGTCGACAGACAAATGATTTTCCAAACCCCTCTGATTCCTCTGAGCAGGAAAACACTCGAAATACGGAACAGGTTGTCAGTTCCTCTTCCGTATGGCAAGCCCGCGTAGAGGAGGACAAGCGAAAAAAGGATCAAAGGGATTTTGCTTTATGGAAGTCCTGTCCAAAAGAGGAGCCGGGATGGGAATCCCCCTGGGGCCGTGGACGGCCTGGCTGGCATTTAGAATGCACCTGCATGATTTTTTCTCTTTTAGGGGATAGTATTGATATTCACGGAGGAGGAACAGACCTTATCTTCCCTCACCATGAAAACGAATTGGCACAGGCGGAAGGGGCGCGAAAAGAACCTTTTGTCAAATATTGGGTTCATAATAATATGTTCACTTTTGGTGGAGAAAAAATGGCCAAATCCACGGGCAATGTCAGCATTATGAGGTCTTTTTTAAAAGAATATAACGGAGAGATTTTTAAATATCTCGTCTTATCTTCCCACTATCGTTCAATGACAGAGGTGTCGGAGAAAAAAATTCTGCAATGTATCCAAGCCCTCTTCAGAATTTACACTTTTCTGAAAACTGCTGAAGATTTAACTAAAAGCGATACAGAGAAAACAACAACTCAACACGGAATTTTTTTTCAAGAAATTCAATTTGCAGAAAAAAATTTGGAAGCATATCTCGATGACGATCTAAACACTCCTTCCGCTCTCGCTGTGTTGTTTTTTCTTATCCGCCAATTTAACGCAAAACAAAGCCACTCTGAAATCAACAAAGATGAAATTACTTTGTATGCTAAACACATTCAGCGGATTATTGCAAAATACGGAAAAATCATGAGTCTTTTTCAGGAAGCCCCTACTTTATTTTTAGAAGAAATAGAGGATATTTTTCTGAGAAAAAATAATCTTGATAAAGAGAAAATCAATAAATTGGTAGCGGAAAGAACTCAAGCCAGAGAAAATAAGGATTTTAAAAAGGCGGATGAAATAAGAAATCAGCTTACAGCAATAAACATTGAAGTGAAAGACTCAATCAAAGGTACAACATGGGAAACCAATAAAACAAGCTTTCTCCTTTCAGAAAACGAACAAAACTGAACACAGCCTGTTTTATGCTCTCCGACTCTCTCCTATGCTCTCCCTATGCTTCCTGCCTTAGAAATATTTGCTACTGGCGGAACTGAAAATCTCTCCTATACTTTTACTCTCTCCTATACTTTTACTCTCTCCTATACTTCTTACTCTCTCCTATACTTCTTACTCTCTCCTATACTTCTTACTCTCTCCTATACTTTTACTCTCTCCTCTATGCTCTCCTATACTTCCTACTCTCTTCTGATCATAAAAATTCACCTTGAAAAATCATGACCATCACAATCAAAACAAAATCCACAAATCGCTGATTTTAAATTTTATTCTTTTCCACCTCGCTGGGAAACAGGCGGCTTGTCATTAAACTTTATATATCCAAGTGGATTATTCCTGTATAGCCACTCTCCAAATCTTTCAAGAGAATTTTTTTTCCTTTCCTCCGGATTACTCAACAGATAATGCTCCTCATCGTATTTGACGCTATACACTCCCGGATAAAACCCTGTTTTATCCCATATCTTTGCCTGTTGAATAGCCTTTCGAGTGCCGTCCGCCGGCTTTGATATACTGTCATAAGGGTTTGTCATAAGACCAAAAGGATCATAGTCCTCCACCTGGTCTAATTTATCCGCTTCTACAAAAGCATGAATAAGAAAAATGAGTTTCTCCATTTCCGTCACACCCCTCACAGACATAACAAAAGGTCTGTTTCTAAAACTGAGTGGATTTTGAAACTGACCCCGGTCACCTGGTATAAGCTGATACATATAAAAATAATCCTCTGTTATATAAAAAGGCTCTCGGTTTGCCGTGTCAATATCTTCAGAGCAAATCATTAATCCAGATTTTATATAAGGAATTTGATGAATAAAATTATCATCCAGTTCTTTTTTCCATACTGTTCCTTTTTTGTATCCATCAAAAGCCATGTTTTTTGCACGCACAACCAGACAATGCCGAAAGTTTTTCAACCGAATGGATATAACAGAGTGGTTTAACTGCAAGTACAGAGACTCATCGCTAAAACGCACAGACTGTTGTCGACGATTAGAGTCCGAATCGGACCGGCTAGTTCCCCAGTCACTGCTTAACCTCACGCCACCGAACGATAAAAAAGGATTTACAATTTCAAGAGGATTCAAAAACCGGGCCAAAGCTCCCTGTCTAGGTCCTCCCCCCAGTCCCAAAACGGTAAAACCCGAACCAAGAGAGGTGGAAAAAGAGCGAGACATAGACCATTGAGAGGAGTAGGCGTAATCAAAAGCCCGTTGAATATTAAAGGATTTAGTCAAACCATATTCATATTTTAAATCAGAGTAATCGGAACCAATATCTCCCACTATAATTTTCTTCTCTATATGAAAAAAATTCAAAGGGTTGGCTACACATTTAAAATAAGGATGGCGATGAGAACCCAATATATCAAAAAAAACATTGGCAGTTAAAGAGGAGAATGCAGAGGAAGACATTTGATTTGATTGTTTTGCTTCTTGCAAAACCCTTTTCAAGCTTTCATAAAGAGCTTCAATTACCGTTCTATTGAGACTATCCTCCTGTAAAAGAAAGGGATGTTGTTTAACAAGAACGCTTTTCTCTATCGGAAATAAATTATATTCTGTCATTGCTTTCACCAGATCATTATGCTGTTCTAGAGCACTTCTGTCCTTTGAAAGATAATCCAAAATTCCTTTATAATATCGAAAATGATCCATATGCTTATGATAAATAATATCCAATTGCCTTTGTTCCAAATACTTTTCATAAAATGTGTCAAACCAGAATCCGCAAAGAGAGTGTAAAAAAGTCATTACTTCCGGCATTTGCAAAGTGCCGGAATGAACACCGTTGACCAACACCGTATTCAACCAGGATTTGGAAAAAATATCAGGCAAATACATTTGTTTCATTTTTTTCTTGATAGTAAAATAATCATCCCCCTCCATCAGTTCGAAGTTGTGCCAAAACAACTGGTTGTCATTTTGATACTCTGAAGTTAAATCCTTGTGCTGATCAAACGAAAGAGACTGATTATGATCTTGCGTTCTTTTTTGAATTATCTCCTTTGCTGTTTCGTTATTAAAGAGATAAGCCATCTCCCTTTCGCTGTTTGTTTTGCGGTTCTTTTCCTTATAATGGTAGTTATTATGAATTTTTGCCGTGTTGTTCAGATCCTCCACGAATGTACTTACCAAATCACCGGCGATAAGCTTCAAACCTTCATCTTTTGCAAACAATTCCATATTAAATCCAGACCAATCTTTTGAGTCTGAAGGAAAGGATATATCAGACTTAAACCATTTACTGACATAAGAATCCTGATTTTTCTGCAATATATTTTGCCTTTGCTTAGGGGATACGGGAAATGACAGGCGCTCCTCTATTAAACTGAAGAAAGCCTTTTTGATATTTTCCATTTCATGCTTCAAAGGTTGGGGGGATGTATTGGAGTCACTTAAAACAGCTCGCGCGTTGTGAAGCAGAAATTGGATTTTTTCAAAAAAAGATTGTTCCGCTTCGGGAATGGAACCTTTTAAAATGTTAGAAATATTAGTAATAATCGTATCTACCGATTCAATAAGTTTATTCCTATTTTGATTGAAATTGGATAAGAGACTTGTATCGGTTTTTGCATGTAAAAATAAATTTATATCATTGTATAATTCCATAAAATGAGGTCCCATGACTTTTATTAAGGAACGAGATTGCGCACCCCAATTATCTGCTTCAATGACAAAATGGCTTTGTAGTTTTGTAAACAATTCATGCTCCAAACCATTTTCTTTTTCTTTTCTGATAAACTGCTCCATCTGCCACGGGCTCATATTCAAAACTATAATATCATCATCTGCCCCTGCTTGGGCACTGCTTGGAAGCTTCAAATTAATATATTCATCTAATACTCTAAAAATATTCCAATTTCTTTGATCTCCGGAAACAAAAGTTCCCATAAAAGGCCTGGAAATCAGTTCATGCCCGATAAAAGGCAAGAAAATAGATTTGGAAGGATCCACTTCACAAGAGTTGGGGTAATACACATAATGTTTTGGATCCGTAGGTAAAAGCTGTACAATGAGACGATTATTTGAACCAATAAAAATAAATTCATCCAGATCAAATAAAAAATTGGTGTAAGCGTTAACCACACTATCTCTTATCTGGACATAAGTTTCAAAATGCGTGATATACTCCAGATTTGTGTGCATCATTTGTCCAATATACTTGCCGTCTCTGCCAATTCTCCAGCCGGTATTGGTATTCCAAGGCTGTAGTTCCTTCGCCTGAGATCTAAATTTTTCATCGTTTACTACCTGATTGCCTTTACCCCCCGATTCCTCCGTATGAGATTTTACAAGAATAAAACGCAAAAAATAGTACCCCCTTCTTACATCCATAGCTGAAGGCCTCTGCCCCCCCTGTCCTATAGACACATTGTCAGGACGATCCACTCTCACCCTAAAAAGAAACAACAGATTTTGAAACAGGTTAATTCCCAGCCAACGATCAATTGTATAAATAGGGTCGGCAAATATACTCCTGAAATCATGTAAAACAATCTGAGGATATTCAGACTTTTTTCTTTTGACAGCTGTTCTTGTGGAATGATGTCCCAGTTGAGTAATGTCCTGGAAGAATATAAAACCCCAGTGCCAGGGGTTGATGGCTATCATTCTTTCCCCTTCAAACCCCCATTCCTTTTTTGAAAAAATCATTTTTCTGACAAAATACTCCTCCCGGTTGTACCACTTGTGATACAGATTATCCACCCACTGCAAACATCCGCTCGTGTCTGAAATATAAGAAGGTTCTTTTAAAGAACCTTCAGCTGTTATATCATTCCAATGACCATTTTTGAATTTATTTCTATCTATCGAATTGTCCGCTTTACTTATTGCAGGTATACGGATGATTTCCCCTTCTCTTGATTTTCCATCTCGGCTGAAAAAAATATTTTGCCGGTGAATGGCAATATTGGTGTTGGGAACCACTTCGCCCGTCAAAGGATCCACAATACAGATTTCACCAATATAACTAATCGTGCGGTCCACCGGTGTAGCGCACTTGTTTTCGCCAATAGAAACATCAGAAAATCGAAATCGATTTAATTTTATATCCCACCCTGCGCTTCTGAATCCCTCTCGCCCCACATGCTCCCAGGAACCAACCAGATTATACTTATCCATAAGAGAAACGGTTTCAGAAAAATCTTTCTTATACAAAGCCTCCGCTGATTTTTCCAAATCCAACACATTTTTGCCAATGACAGTTCTTAAATAATTGGGAAAAGCAAAGACTCCTTCAAAAGGAAGAAAAAAAGGTTTCAACTCCCCTTCCGCCTGCACTTTCAAGCCAAGGAAGGCGGGAAGCCCATAATGCTCATAAGGAACATGAAGATAAAACTCAGATTTTAAATTATCATCACCGGCAGGGGAAACAGATATAAAATTCATGTCTCTATGGAGAACAATATGTTTTCCTTTATGATTTTTTAAAAATAGATAAGCCTTAATGGAATAATTGCCCCGGGTCAGTAGAGGGTACCTGTCTTCATTTCTGTAATCCTTTACATGGATTCGCAAAGGAATCTGTAAACGAACTTTAAAAAAACGTCCCGGAGGGTCACAGTTTTCTTTCATATTGTAATGGCATACTTTAAATTGTTTCAAGGCTTCCGATTGCTCCTCAGGCTGATGTACACCGACAGCAATATGTTCCTGACTGATATTGGAATGGATTTTATGGAACCACAATCGGGGGCGGCCGGCTTTTTTCTCAAAGTGAGCAATAACAGAAGACAAACTTTTCTTTTTCTTTTCACAAAAAACACAGTCCTCCTTGTTTTTATTTGCAGAACAAAAACGGCACTGAGGTATATCCTCATTGTTCAAACTGATTAACTCTCTTTTTTGACTGACAGAATCGTAACGCAGATCTTCCAACTGAATCCGGGTGGCGGCTCCGGAAGGATCTGTGGAAAGCCAGGGGTTGACCGCCATTTGCACAGTTTGAAAGCCTTTATTGACACCTGTTCCCTCAAAAACGCGATTGTATCTAAGCCATGCAGAATAACTAACAGGACGATAAGGATACACCTCTGTCCAATTTAAACAACCTGTGGAGTCTGTTCTGATTTTAAGACAGGAGGCTTTAGTTCTGGAAAATAAAAAAGAGGAGCTTTCAGAGCATTCTTCATCGGACCCGTTCTTTTGGCTGGTTTGTTTTTTCCCGAGAACCGGATTCAACACATAACCATCAGCCTGCTCTCCATCCTGATCCTTGTCCGTCAGACCGTCGCCGGTTTTTAAATCCTCCTTCACTTCAACATCTTCAAACAAATGAATTTTAAAAAAACTGCCTTGTATTGTATTGTCCTGATGAATGAAATCCCTGAAACAGGCGGTATAGGATATTTCAATCTCTTCCGGCAAACCATTAACTTTGGTGGCTATCACTTCGCCTTTTACCTGATCCACAATAAACGGAGCTTTATCCTCAGTGACAACCATCTTGTCTTTATCGGTAATAAACAGAGAGCAAGAGGGTAGAAGACCTACGATTAAAAAATACAGAACCAAGTGCGCCCAAAAATTCAATCGATTCGATGTTGAACTGATCGTCCTTACAGCTCTTTTTGCATAAAACAATACAGTGGGAGCGGCGGATAAGAGCAAAGAGTAAGAATGTAAATTTTTCACAAATGCACCTTAAGTGGAAGTTTTCAAAACAACACCCACTGACTTCATAAAAAACTTTTTTTTTTAAATCAAGAAAGGAAAATAAAGATTATAAAAAATTAATATTTTCTTGACTTAATATTTATATGATTTTGCGTGCAATTCGCCTTTCACCCTGGATCAGGTATAAAGAGCAATCAAACTTAACAATCTCTTAACTTGTACTGGCTAAAATGAACGAAGGTGGTCATTGTAGAGCAATTAAGCGTAAACAATCTCTTAATTTGTACTGACTAAGATGAACAAAGATGGTCATTGTAGAGCAATCAAACTTAACAACCTCTTAACTTGTGCTGACTAAAATGAACGAAGATGGTCATTGTAGAGCAATCAAACTTAACAATCGCTTAACTTGTGCTGGCTAAAATGAACGAAGGTGATCATTGTAGAGCAATCAAGCGTAAACAATCTCTTAACTTGTGCTGGCTAAAATGAACAAAGGTGGTCATTATAGATCAATCAAGTGTAAACAATCTCTTAACTTGTGCTGACTAAGATGAACAAAGGTGGTCATTGCAGACCAATCAAACTTAACAATCTCTTCTCTCTACATGGACAAATAACGGGAGCTGACAAAGAGCATAAAAGAATGCTGTCTGTCACCCAAAGAAGAATTGATAATTTGCTGTTGAATGGAATTAGACAAAACATAACGAGCACCTACTTCAAAATTTCCTTTTGGAAAAAAAACCTTCAACTCCGTTAGAAAGCCCTGCCGGTCGTTATGTCCATAAATTTCACTGTTAAAATAAGCTGGGGCGGAATCCGAATTATTGTAAAAATACTCCACACGGGAATACAGTTTGGCAAATTTCCAAAAATCCATATCCAAAACACCATACACTCTTTCCCCCCAGGCTTTTTCGATAGGAGCGCCTAAGTTCATTAACCCATTATAACCAAAAGACATATACACCTTCGGAGTGATCCGGATTTGTGAACTGAGATCAAAGTTAACTCCATAATAGGAATAAGCAAAATCGGCGCTGGACTGCGTCCCCAAAACAGTATTTCCATAAATTTTACTCTGATGAGCAATAAAAGAGGGCAGACTGGTAAAGTAAAAACCGGTAAAGTGCCCTTTGAAGGAATAGTAATGAGATGGAATCCACTCTCCGTAAGTAAACAAAGAGGTTAAATAAGGCGCGTCCGCTATCTCGCTATACCTGTTAAAGGAATTAACAATAGAAGGCATACTTTGCTGAAGCACTGTCTGCACTTCATAATTTTCTTCTATATAAGAATAACCCAGCAAAGCGGATAGAAAAGCATGATCTGTAAGCAACAGCGGGGAACTGAGATAGTTTTGATTAATGGCGCCCACCTGCAGACTAAAGCCATCCATAGGTCTTATGTCAAAAAAACCCTGATACATTTGTATTATCGTGGATTCAGGACGAATAAACCGGCGCCGCTGGACCTCCCCTTCCTTGATTATCAAATACGGTTCAAACTGGGCGGATATATAAGAGTTAAATTCCAGATTGAATTTACCGTACAGCTTCACCTTCATCAGGCGCTCACGGCTTTCCCTGTTGCTGAAAAAAGACCCTTCAATGTGAGTTTTCCAAAGACTATCTACTTTGAAATCGGACGATATGTCCTTGCCGTCCACTTTGTAAAAATGACTGTCCTGAAGCTGAGCATGAACCGAAAAGCCGGATATGCAAAAGAGCAACAATAACTTTTTCAATGAATTACCTCTTCAACTTTTTGATATTCTGAAAATTGAAAAACAGTGATTAACTAAAAATGAAAAAGCCTCGTTACCCCGAAACAACTGTATTTGTACTCATTATTAAAACTCATTAGAATAATAATAAAGACTTAAAATATCTCTTAACAAAAAATTAACATTTTCACAGCCTATAAACTGAAAATTTCCATAAAACCCAAACTTTTAAAAAAATTATTTTTTACCCACTGTGCAAAAGCTGGACTTATATGAAAAAAAAGCTGATCATCAAATTTGACCCCGCCGCCTTATGTAAAAGCCTTCTTTAATAAAGTGTAAATTCCACCACAATCTCCGTTGCTCATAATGTAAAAGCCTTCTTTAATAAAGTGTAAATTCCACCACAATCTCCGTTGCTCATAATGAGAATCACATCCCCTTTCAGGGCCTTTTGTTTTATAAGATCCACCATATCGCTTAAATTATCAGCATAAAAAGCCTTTTTTGCACCCTTGTTTAAAATACGAACCAATTGCTCCGGGGAAAACCGCTCTGACGGGGAAATACCAGCTGAATTATAGACTGGCATACAAAATACCAAATCAGCGAGAGATAAAGCTTTTTGGTATTCCTCTTGAAAAATATTCCTGCGAGAGGTGTTGGAACGAGGCTCAAACAGAGCCAGAAGACGCCGGCCGGGATGCATTTCCCGGGCCGATTTCAATACAGCTGAAACAGCTGTGGGATGATGCGCAAAGTCCTCAATTAAGCTGACACCCGAAAAGTCACCCAGAACCTGAAAGCGACGACGCACCCCCTGAAAGGTTTTAAAAGCCTGAAGGGTTGTTTTTATGTCAAATTTCAACACACGGGACAGCACCCATACAGATAAAACATTCAAGGCGTTGTGCTCACCGGGAAGAGAAGTTTGAATCTCTATCCTGGATTGATCCGGGTTTTCAATCTGTAAAACCTGCCCTTCTCCCCCGGCCAGAACCCGCCGACCTGTTAAACGCCAGTCCCCTTTCCTCTTCCCGTAGGTCAGTGCTTTTCGATTTGCAAGAGGGATCAGCTTTTCCACCAAAGGGGAATCAATACCAGCTATCAGGTCGAAAGAGGGAGGATTTTTTTTTTCCACTAACAGCTTAAAAGCCTGCTCCACTTCCTCTATATTTTTGTAAATATCTACGTGATCAAATTCAATATTGTTCAACAAAATATGTGTGGCCGGATAATGAATGCACTTGGGGGTTTTTTCAAAAAAAGCTGTGTCATATTCATCTCCTTCCACAACAAACCAGTTTGAGTCGCTTAAACGGAAACTGGTTTGAAAATTTTCAGAAATTCCACCTATCATAAAACCGGGATCCCATCCACACTGACGCAAAACCCAGGCGGACAAACAGGAAACGGTTGTCTTACCATGAGTTCCGCAAACCATGATTGTGTTTTTTTGCCCGATAACAAAAGCATTCAGCGCGGAAGGAAGAGAGATATAAGGCAGACCGGAGCGGAGAAGATCTTGCGCAGACGGCATATTTCTGGAAATGACATTTCCCACAATCACCAGATCCAAACCGGAGTGAATATATTTTTCCTTATCATCCTTGAAAACAGGGATATTCAATCGCTTCAATTCCTCCGATACCGGAGGATAAAAAGAGCGGTCACTCCCGCAAACATCATAACCTTTGGCTTTTAAAAGTCCGGCTAAAGCGGACATAGCCGTTCCGCATACTCCCATAATATGGATTTTCGCGGAAGGCTTAAGCTCTATGAAAGATATATCACTGTCAGGACCGCGATGAACTTTTAAGCGCATATCCATATCAGCCTTCCAAGGAATCACTTTTGGAAAAAGACCGGATTCTTTTTACAGAATCTACGAGATCAGAGACAAAACGATCCAAATCCTGTTTTTGAATGCCCAGCCCAAGACTGATTCGAATAGTGGATCGGGCGGCAGACTCACTCAATCCCATAGCCATCAACACCTGACTGGGATTTAAACTACCTGAGTGACAGGCGGATCCCACACTCAGGGAATAACCCTTCAAATCCATATTCATCAGTAAAGCTTCCCCCACTATATCGGGAACATAAATACAGGAGGTGTTGTGCAGTCTTTTGCCCCCAGCCCCCAGCACTTTAGCTTCAGCCAGGACAGCCAAAATATTTTTTTCCATCTCATTTCTCAATTCCTTTAATTCCTGAAATTCCTGTAAAATTTCCTCCCCTTTTTCCGCAACCGCTCCAAAACAGGACATACCCAGGACATTCTCCGTTCCCGCCCGGCGGGTTCTCTCCTGCGGCCCCCCCTGTATTAGGCTAATTGGCAACAAGCCTTTCCTGCAATACAAAGCTCCCATGCCTTTTAAAGCGTAAAACTTATGAGCTGAAAAACTGGCCGTGTCCACTTCGGATTTATGCAAATCAAAACGGATTTTCCCAAGAGCCTGTACAGCATCACAATGAAAAAAAGCGCCTGCTTCACGAGCCATCTTGGCCAAACGAGGCACGGGAAACAAACTACCCGTTTCATTATTGGCGTACATGACACACACCATAAAAGTCTTGTCGCTTAAAGCGGATAAATAAGCGGACAAATCCAACTCTCCCTCTAAGGAAACGGGAATAATTCTCAATTTCATTCCTTTTTGCTCCAAAAACTCTACAGGAGCTTTCACACTGGGATGTTCCACAGCAGAGATAATAATCTCATTTCGCTCGGGATTCCGGGCAGAATACTTTTCATATAAACCTCTAATGGCCATATTGTTAGCTTCACTACCGCCGCTGGTGGCAATCAGTTCAAGTGGATGGCAACCCATGAATTTCGCCATTTTTAACTTTCCGGACCAAAAAAGAGCACGCGCATTCTGACCGGTTTGATGCACAGAACTGGGATTGCCCCAAACAGGCAGATATTTTTGAATATGTTGGCTCAAAAATTCAGCAGGAGGTGTTGTGGCGTTGTAATCCAAATAAACCCGCTGTTTGTCTAATAAAACACGCATAATAGTAGAAATAGCATAAAGAACCTGTCTGAATCATCCACATATTTAAAGGAAATGCTTTTTTTTGCCGAAAAAATATATAAATTTTAACCTTAGATGGTAATGAGCAAAGAATTTATGAAAAAAAAATGGCAGGACAAATTCCAGATTTCCTCTGCGAATTATAAAGAATGGGAAAATTCCTCTCGAGGGGAGAGTCTGGCTGTATGGGCTCTTAAAAAAAATAAAATCAGCAGTAGCCAATACATAGAATGGGCGACACACCATTATCGTCTTCCCTTTTTAAGGGAGTCTTTTTTTCATAATATGAGTATCAATCAACAGCTTTGGAATAGAGTCAAAAATCGTGAACAATGGAATGAAACTTTTTTGCCAATATATGAATGGGATAATGTGTTGTTCGCAGGCTGTATCAAGCCGCCTGAACACATACAGGATAAAACAATAATTCCTCTTTTGGTTCTACCAAAAAATCTCGTCTTTTTCTGGAATAAAATTGAAAAATTCTCCAGTCCAGAGATTCTTTACACAAAAAAAAACCATCCAGACAAGCCGGTAAATAAAAAAGAGAAAACTGGTTTTTTTTCAACACCGGCCATGTTGCTCGATACAATGGTTAATTTAACCATAACTTCACATACAAAAACCGGTTTGGAAGAGCAAACTTATGATCAAATTTTCGAGTTATCAAAAAACTATTTTACCGGCATAATTATCTTTTCTTTTCAGGACAACGAATTTACACCGGTAGAATGGAACGACGCCATGTCCGGCCCCACCGTCCCGATAAAAATAAAAGACCCCTCCATATTTAAAATGATTGTCACATCCCGAAGCCCCTATCACGGCTTTATTGTAAACAATAAAGTGCACAAGCAGTTTTTCACCTCCTGGGGTTTTAGAGAACTGCCCAAACATATTACCCTTATACCTTTATTTGACGATTCAAAAAAAATAGTGGGAGCTTATATGGGAATAGCCGACAAAAACATTGAAAAACAAACCCTTTACAAATTGATCAAATGGACAAATCTGCTTCCTAAAGCTCTTCAAAAATCGGACAAACAATATAAAAACACCGCCATTAGATAAATTTTCTGCGATTGAAAAATCTACCGGCTGATTTTCACCATAAACCATAAAGAAAATTAAACAGGAAAATCCAACCTGCATATTCTGATATCACGAGTGTCTTTGCTTTCCGTAAAGGAAAACACCATTTTCATGTAATTCCATCCAGGAGGAAGGCAGGAGGAATTTAAACGATTGGCCCATTCCATGATTATCAGATATGTTTTTTCCGGTTCTGAAAAAATATCCCAAAAGCCGGTTGATTCCAGATCTGCATCGTTTTTCAACCGATACAAATCAATATGTCGTATACAGCCCAGAGCTGTCTCGTAGCTGTGCTGAACGGAAAAAGCAGGGGAGGCCGCTTCTCCTGATCCCGATCCCGGCAAACTCTCTGATGATTTTTTATTGATCTGCTTTAATAAAAACCGAACAAAAGTTGTTTTACCCGCTCCAGGTGGTCCTTCCAAAAGCAAAACTTGCGGTTTTTTAAAAGAGGTCTTCAGTTTTTCGGTCAGAGCCTCCATATCTTTTAAAGTGATCTGCTTTTTAACACTGACATTTTTCATTTTTCAAATTCTCATTCAGGCAGATGATGAAAAGACCGAAGTTTCTTTAAAACGAGCGGCAAAATATCCTTCAGATCCTGGGCCATCAAACTGTCCGCGTCTTTCCCGGAAGAAACCCATTTTTCCGCCAAAAGACCATGAATAAATCCCGCCACAGCGCCAGCGGTAAACGCGCTTAAGGAGCGAGCCATAAGAGCGCCAATAAAGCCGGTCAACACATCTCCCGTCCCCGCCTTGGCTAGAGCGGAGCCGCCCTTTGGAATAATCCAGCATTTATCACTCCCGGCCAACACGGAATAAAAGCCCTTTAACAAAACCAAACAACCGGCTTTCCGACTAGCTTTCATGGCGTAAAAACAACGATCCTGATCCACTGTTTTCCCTTTAATGCCAAACATTCGGGCCAATTCGCCGCTATGAGGAGTTAACACCCAATGAGAAGGAAGGGGAAATAAATTGTCTTTTACACAAACAGTGAAAGCGTCCGCGTCCACAACCACCGGAAGTCTTGTTTTTTTTAAACTCACCAACAGTTTCTTCGTGCTTTCCCCTGTACCCAACCCCGGGCCGATTGCCACAGCAGTTTTTTTTTCAAAAAGTTTCGGATCGCTTAGAGACTGTGTCAATACATCGGGAATATTTTGATTAATGAAGGGGTTGGATGTGGTGACATAACCCACACCCATACGATAAGAGGACAAAGCCGTTAACTGCCCGGCTCCCCAAAACCCCTCACTACCGGCCAACACCAGCAAGTGTCCCTGACAGGCTTTATGGTCTGTCGGCCGGCGGTCAGGAAGCCGGGCGGACACCCACGATTCCTCAATCAGGAAATGCGTGCAGGCTCGTTTTCTTAAAAGAGATAAGGGAAATCCAATGGAAAAAACCTTTAACTGACCTGTATGGCCCGGGCCGTCCATTAAATAAAATCCCGGCTTGGCCAAACCAAAACTGAAAGTGAGATGAGCCTTCACTGCCTGCCCTCTGATTCTTCCTGTATCCACATTCAATCCGGAAGGAGTGTCTAAGGCAACAACCCGTTTCCCGCTGGAATTTATCCATTGAATCAAGTCAGTGTAAACACCCTCTATATTCCTGTCCAAACCCACTCCAAAAAGCGCGTCCACAATCAATGAACATTTCGCACCGATTTTTTTTATGTCTTCCATTTTCTCTAAAGAATGTATAGGAATCTCCAAAGCCTTTAATCTGTCTCTTTGTTTTGTGATAATGTCATTCCGTTTTCCTGTTTTACTTAAAACCGATTGAGGGCAAAAAACCTCTACAGACACCCCTTCAGACAGCAGATGACGAGCCGTGACCAAACCATCCCCGCCGTTGTTTCCCGGTCCGCATAAAATCATAATGGTGCTGGTTGATTTCCGGTATGTTTTTACATCCAAATAAATTTCCCGTGCGGATAAGGCTCCGGCTACCTCCATTAAAACTTCCGCGCTCAGCATATAGTCTTTTTGAGCAAGGCTATCTATCTCCGCGCTTTGAACCGAACTGGACAAAGGAGTATTGTCTTTTAGAATAGTTCCTGCTTCCATATTGATTCCTCACTTATTGAATTAAACACACTTTTAGATAGTGCAAAAGCGAAATGGGGGTCACAAGCACTAAACAGAACCAATGTTATCACGAAGAAAATCAGTTATTTTATCCGCGTAATTTTGAATAAGCTGTTTGTCCTTCCCTTCAACCAAAACTCTTACAACAGGCTCTGTGCCTGAATACCTTACATATACACGGCCTTTATTCTCTAATTTTTGTTTTATATTTTCCATCAAAGAATTATATCCCGGAATACGGCTCAATTCGCTTTTTTGTTTTATTTTCACTACAGCTTGTACTTGCGGAACAGATACCAATACCGAACTCAATTCAGAAAGTGTTTTGTTCTCGGAACACATAACCGCCAATACATTCAAAGCCGCCACACAGCCGTCTCCTGTGGCGCTTTGATTCAGAAAAATAATATGCCCCGAAGGCTCACCACCCAAGTAAATATTGTTATGCCTCATGTGCTCCACTATATTTCTATCTCCCACTTCCGTGCGCTCCACTTGAATATTTTTCCCCTTTAACATAGTCTCCAACCCTATGTTGGACATAAAAGAGGTGGCTATTTTCTGATTCTTCAATTCCCCTTTTTTTTGCAAACTTAAAGCGCAAATACCTAAAATATGATCCCCGTTTATCAGATTTCCTTTTTCATCCGCCATGATAACCCGGTCCCCATCCCCATCCAGACTGATTCCCACATCCGCCTTGTTTTGCAAAACGGCTGTTTGCATTTTTTCCGCGTACAAGGCACCGGACCGGTCATTGATATTGTATCCACTTGGCTTATTGCCCATAACAAAGACCTCCGCCCCCAGTTCCCTGAAAATTTTCGGCGCCACTTTATAACAAGCTCCATGAGCGCAATCCAATACCAAACGAAAATCGTCCAAGGTGTTTTTTAGTGGAAATGTATGCTTTACATGAACGATATATCTCCCCGCCGCGTCATCAATTCTGCGACTGCGCCCCACTTTATCAAAAGGAACAATCAGGTTATCCAATTCATCCGAAAACACCAAAGACTCAATTTCCTCTTCCCTCT
Source organism: Bdellovibrionales bacterium (assembly GCA_965203225.1). GTDB lineage: Bacteria > Bdellovibrionota > Bdellovibrionia > Bdellovibrionales > UBA1609 > JANQSP01. The sequence continues at coordinate 43,111 of CBDBBW010000006.1, forward strand.
CTTTGGAAATTTTAAATCCATTTGCATCAAAAATTTTTATTCCGTTATCCTGATAAGGATTGTGAGAAGCGGAAATCACAACTCCGGCCTCCGCTCTCATATTTTGCGCCAGAAAGCCGATCCCCGGTGTAGGCAAAGGGCCTGTCAGCTGAACCCATATTCCCATTGAGTTTAATCCGCTGGCCAGGGCCTGCTCCAGCATATAACCGGAAAGACGGGTGTCTTTCCCTATCAGAACCATAGGAGTTTTCCCGTTTTTGCTTTGTTTTCTTAGTAAATACCCCATCGCCTGACCCACCCTCAGAACAATATCAGGGCGAACGGGGAACTGATTAGATTCACCTCTAATGCCGTCCGTGCCAAAAAGTTTTTGATTTACGCTCAATAAGGTTTTTCTTTTCATCAGCTTTATTCCTGTTTTTTCCCGTATACAAAGCGCTCCGGATATTCAAATGAGCTTTTTCAAATCAGCTGATTAGATTCACCTCTAATGCCGTCCGTGCCAAAAAGTTTTTGATTTACGCTCAATAAGGTTTTTCTTTTCATCAGCTTTATTCCTGTTTTTTCCCGTATACAAAGCGCTCCGGATATTCAAATGAGCTTTTTCAAATCAGCAGATCAAAAAACATCATAATGTATATCCCTGTTTATCTCAAAAATAACAAAGCCCATTTCTTTTTCCTGTTATGCCATTGGAATCTCTTTTTTACAACAATCCCTTGCAAACACGGAAAACTCCAACAATACAAAAATAATAAAATTGGAAGAATAAATAACAACCGGGAATTACTGCCGGATAGGATCCTCTTTGAAATATTGTGGCAAATCCGCTGACATGTTCCTTCCTCCCCATCTCATAAATTGATAAAATATATCCTCCATAGACTCTTTTTTCTCAGCAGTATAATCTCGATCTTCTCCTTTATAAATCGAATACACTCCGGGGGAATCCTCTGTCTGGTGAAAAAGTTTGGGAAGAATAAATCCATCTTTCAAATTTTTTGCAAACTCAAGATGCTTGCTTGCAAGGTATTCATACTTCCCTCTCATATCCCGGCAATCCATTTGGTTTTTCACCTCTTCCGTGTTTTCAGCAACATAACAGCTTAAACTGTGTTTGAACTTACGATATTCCTTTTCGCCTCTGATACTAACAACGAAAGGCTTGTTTCGATGACTGCTGGGATCCATTGTTATCCCATTAATGAGATAGTCAGGGTAAATATAATAGTAACTCTCAGTAATAGAAGTCTTGTGGCCCTGCGTACAAAGAAGTAGCCCCATTTTCTCGTACATGGACATTACTGCCCTGGTTTTATCACTCCAGATATACTCATATCCGACACTGAACGGTGAATCGGATTCAAAAGCACTGAAGCGGGGGCGAATAACCAGGCACTCCTGATGATTTTCAAGTTGAATATTTAAGGGAGTTTGTTCCGCTTTCAAGTTGACACCTTCACTGACTCGGATACTCAGTAGTTTTCTTCTTCCTGAACCGTCGTAAGCGCGATAGGAATAGTCTGCCTTACCACTGATCCCATTAGATCCAATAAAAGCAATGATCCCCCCCACTACTCCTAAATCCCGGATTGTGCGCCCCAACCTGGATCTTGCGAAGCGACTTCTTTTAATATTGTTAAAACCTTTCAATATACTAGGAAACGCAAATGTTAATACTTTAGTACCAAGAAAAAGGGTTCCTCCCATAACCAATAGCGGCAAACTCAGTAAATTTAATGTGGAGTCAAGTGTGGAGCCAAATTGCTGATTGGCGCCTGTGTCCCTTTGAGAGTTTATCATAAAATCCTCATTGACAGCTATCGTTGTGACTTCCCCTCCCGTATCGCCATACCTTGATTCATCGCCGATTTTTCCAACAATGATTTTCTTTTCAATACCAAAAAAGTGCGAAGGATTACTTATACATTTTCTGACGGGATGATAATCATTTATGGCACTCCTCATAAGATGGTTGCGGAATATATGTGGAGCATTTACGAATCGCACAGCTTCATAAAGATAGTCTGTTACATCAAACCCGTCTTTCTTTTTAGCTACATCAACCCTGCTTCTATTTTTAGCAAATACAGGTCGGGCATCATCCGACATGGGATTTTGTTGAGATAAACTTATAAATTTATCTTTTAGCCTCTTGTGGAAAGCTGAATCAACCCTATATTCATTGTTCACCCATTTATGAAGATTATCTATTTGGCCCAACAAATTTAGTTCTTTCAGCTTATCTTTGTAATGTTTCTCTATTTCCTTTACAAGACAATTTATATGTGTGTTATCTGCTTTGTTAAAAGAGCTTTTCCAATCTGAAGAACAGTTACTTTCCACTCCATTGGTATCCTTTACAGGAACCGCTGGCGTTTCTGCTGTTATAGCACCCCCCACCAAGTTACTTGTCACTCCATTGGTATCCTTTACAGGAACAGGCTGAATCCCTCTTAGCTTGTAATAAACAGTATTTTTTACGGCCTGCCTGAAGCTGTCCATTAATAATCCTGCATTAATGTATTCTGTGGATAGAAAATGACTGAACCAGAAGCCGCAAAGCGCGTGCAGAAAAGTGCCGGTTGCTCCATCAGCAGTATTCACTGTGTCCGATCGAATAATATTTTCCAGATCCGGCACGTTCAGCTGGGGCAGATCAGGGATATTTTTTAATTTATTTTTAAACGCTTTGGAGTTGAGGTAGCTGTCCCCAAAAGAATGTCTTATTAAATCCTGCTTATTTTTCATTACTACATCAGAAGTATCCTTCTTTGCACTCTCGAAAAACCGGTATCTTGTTTTATCTTTTTCTCTAATTTCTTTTTTTACCTCATTGATGTAATCAATTTGCCTGTTCAAGGCATCTATGAAAGCCTCTTGAGTCACTCGCTCGACTGAGGCGTCCGAACCGGCGGGGTCAAGCTGTCTACCGCAATAGTTTGGCATAGGCTCTGAGGATTCCGAATCAATATTTATCGTACAAAGTGTATTGGTAGAAGAAAAATGATCTATATGTCTGTTCAGCATATCTGGTGTTTGTTTATTTTCAAAACATGATGTCTGTTCAGCAGAATCTTTAACAGCAACACAAGAGTCTTCCGCTTGAGGAGTTGAATCATCAGAGCCTTTGTTAGCCATAGAGTCGGGAATAACCCCATTCTTCGATTTCTTATCGGGTTGTTGAAGCCGGCGTTGACATTCCGCCACCGCGTTCTGATTGTAGCTTTGTTCTAATATCTTCGATTTGAGCAACTGATCACATTTTTCTCTTGTCAGAAGATCTGCTTCCGGAGACTCTGAAGACTGTTCTCCACAAGAAGAGCTAGTAATAGCATTGATCTCATTTTCCAGTTGGCTTATTTTAATTGTATATGTATCTTTGACTGTCTGAGAAGCTTCTTTATCATTTATATATTCTTCTGCTATTCTCAGCGCTTTTCTTTTATTAAGTAACAATATCTGTTTGTTTTTACAGTCCAAATTGGTTTTATTGTCGCTCACTCGATCAGGATTATTTGTAATTAAATACACTCTTTCCAATTCAGATGTCTTAACCAGATCGGAATCTTTCCTTTTATCCGAAGCGTTTTTTATTTTACTAATATCCTGCGAGGATAATTTATATATCTCCTTCAGTTTGGAAAAAGTGATATCCGTTTCTTTCGTGATATTCCAATTACTCCACATAGAAGGAATAAACGGCACTTTGTATGTGTGAAAAAACATGTCGTAATCAACAGATTTCGCCGGTTTGATTTTGTTTCTTATTTGACTCAAGTCAAAATCCTGATTCCAAACATCTGAAAAACGTGTCTCACAATTTTTTGTTCCTTCATCCGAACAATATATCTCCATTGGATCAGCGGGAAGGATCCTGAACACCAAAATATTCTTGGAATTGGCAAATAACAAATGTTTTCGTTTTATGGGAATCCATATATCTTCTTTTATCATCCCGTCAAAAATAACGATAGGTATGTCTTTAGGGGGAATAATAAAATCCTCTTTCGTTATGCAGTTCGATTCTGTGACAGGACAAGTAAAAAGAGGCATCGTGCCGGCAATACTGGTATCTGATGCAATAGAGAATGTGTCCTCTGATCGCAACACCATATCATTTGCTCCAAAAAAGCGGCCTTGATTGTTCTTAAGCACAGCCATTTGCAAAATATAAATACCATCCCTGATAGGGCCTTTATCTTGTTGACCTCTATGGATTGAATCATATCGAACTACACGAGGAGTAAACTTAAACCGCACCTTATAATAAATAGATCGGCTCAGGGAGTCGTCAATTAAATAGTAAGGATACTTGTTGATAGCCCTGAATAAATGAATGTAACTCACTGGTTTTGCTCTACTAATCGAACTCTTGAATTTATTTTTAAATTCAAACCCTCTAATAGACCGAAGTGTGGTGATAAAACTTTCAAATATTTCTTTTATGCTGAGAATCTTTTTTTCTTCTTCTTCTTTTGAAATAACAATCGTGTTCTTTTTATAGCAAAAAAACTTTTTAATGGTTTCCAGCTGTGCATCTGAAAGCTTTGTTTTTAAATTGCTCTTTTTAATAAAAGAGGAAACCAGTGTATCCATATCAGCTTCTTCTTCCTCTCCCTCTTTAAGACAGGTAGTTCTGAGATCATTGGGATGGTTGACTTCATATCCGTGAGTGAACCCATAGTCCCAAGGGTTAATGGCGATTATTTTTTCCTCCTGTAAATCCCCGGACTCTTTCGTCGTAAAGCGAATAACCTTTAAAAAGAATCTCTGCCGTTTATACCATTTGTGACTTGTGCTTATGTTAAAAATAATATTTCCGCTGTCATTAGTCTGTTTTTCAACAACTTTCTCTTCCCCCGTACTGAGGTCAATAACCGTAATTTTAATGGCTTTCGCGCTAATAGGCCTGTTGTTGGAATCAATCACGGAAGTTTCAATGATAGTGCTGATTTTCCTTTCCAGCCAATTTTCGCCTATCATATTGAAGAAACGAATAGTCAGTTTTTTAATTGCCCATCCAGCCTTTCTCACACCATCCATTCTCAAATCGGTCTTTTCAGATGATATACAAGACTCCAGGACTGAATCCGCACCATAATTAATATTTTTCAAACAGGCTGTGAGATTATAATGATTAGTGTATTTGGAAGGAGAAGTGGTCGTATTTGACACCTGAACTTTGTTCCGATACTTTTCCCCTAAAATCGCGTTTAGCTTTAATATTTTTATATTGCCTGAAATAGTATCCTCGTAATCCTTGCCAACATAATAAACACCTTCAAAAGCGTTTAATCTTTTAGCTGTGTTTCCCTTAGGAATAATTTTTATATAAAGCATGAAAGGGGTCTCATTAGTGGACACAAAAGGGACAGGCCAGTCGAAAGGATCACTCGTCAGTCGACTGTTGTTTTCCTGAAAGTGAGTTTTAATCAAAGGGTTGTTTGCATTTACCTTTACATATCTTTCCTTATAAGATTTTGCACCATTCCCTGCTCTTTTATCCAACTCTGAAACCCGCATCAAAAGATGCGACTCTATCTCAAAGTTTCCATGAGTTATGGTGTTTTCTCTCAGTCTTCCATGCACATCCTCAATACTGTACTGTAGTTCCGCACTGATGGTGTTCCCTTCAAAAATTCTCGCCTTTATTGATTTTGAACCTCCCCACCTCAACTCCATCTGATATGCAACGACATTCACTCCGTGCATTTCCTCTTCTTGTTTTTTTTGTTTTAAAAAATCCAGTCCGTTTTTAATAACTCTTCCCTTTAATCTGTTGTTCTTTCCGTTGTGTATGTCTCTGTAGTCAGCCACCTGAATATCCGAATACGCCTCCAACTGAAGCCAGGGATTGACCGCCAGAGGGATTTTGCATATTCCCGGATACTCATTTGAAAGGCCTTTAATATACACATGAATCACAATCCATTGAGACTTCCGGCTGTAAGCATAATCATGTGTGGCTGTCCAGCTAATGGTTCCCGTTCCATCCGCTTTTTTCTTTATTATTTTATTTGTTGTGTTATCTAAATTAGCGGAGTCTGGAATTTCCTTCTCAGACAAATTCAATTTATTTTGATTATTGCTGATAGCCCAAAAAGTATTGGGCAGTGTTGTTTCCACTTTACCTTTGGATCGAACTTTAGCATGCAAATCCAGGGTGAACTGCCCTGGCAAAGCAGTTCTTTCATTCGAAGCGGAGAGAGTCCCTGTAACTTCATCCACAATAAAGGAAGACTCTTTACAACCTTCATTTTCATCGGATTTTACAACGCTTTCAATAAAACCAGGGCAACCGGTGCCAATCAGAATAATCAAAATATTCAGTAAAAAAATCTTAAATTTTAGCATAGCCTGTCCTCACAAAAATAAGATAGTAAATTTGTTCCTGTTTAAGTCCACCGGATCGAACTGCCCGACTTCTCAGATGGCGAAAGCCTACTTCCATATTTCTGTTATAAAAACTGAAAATCATCTCTCCTACAAACCCTGTCCTGTTGCTATGACCATATCTTGAGCTGTTATAATAACCTACGGCAGAATCAGATTGATTGATAAAATATTCCAAGACCGGAGTAACTCTGATGTTTTTTGTTATGTCAAAAGGAATCTGCAAACTGTACAACAAACCCTGATTCAGATTTTCCTTATCCATCTCTCTCACATTATTAATATAATGCATTTTGAGTTTTACACCCAAGTTGGGGAAGATTTGAATGGCAGACTCCAGACCAAAATAAAAACCCGTGTAATCATACTTAAAAGAAGGCGGTTCCTCCACAATCGTATTCCCGGCAAAAAGGCTGGACAAAGCAATGTCACTGGGCAGAGGATTATAATGAAAGAAAGTTGTGCTGAAGTTAACTTTGTAATAGCTTTTAGGGTCATAATTCCAGAAAAAGGATTTTGTAATTAACAAAGGAGTTGTGGCTAGAGATTGGGTGAAGATGGAATGTTTATTTGAAAAAGTGGTCGGCAGGGCCTGCTGAAAACTTAAAGAAAGCTCATGTTCCCCTCCACTGAACAGTTCGATATTCTCCACTATAGAGGGGAAAGGAATATCCCCCAGCAGAAGAGGAGCGTTTAGAAAATCCTGGTTGATGGCGCCTAATTCAAGAATCAGCCAATCGGTGGGTTTCAATACAAGTAAAATCTCTCTGTGGCTGATTCCGTTCAGTCCCTCCCCTACTCTTTGAAAAATTTTCTGAATGGAACCAGATCCGGTGAATACTTCGTATTCAGCATAAGCAAAAAAAAAGTCAGTGAATTGAGTAAGAAATCTCGTGCTTAATCTGGTTTGTATAGCCTGAGTGTAGTCAAGGCGATCCTGCAGTAAAAAACCATCCATGCCTATTTTCCACCATACTGTGAAAGTGCTGAGTTGAGAGCCTATGATTTCGCTTCTTTTTTCCTGAATGTCAGGATCATTCAACCACATTAAAGAAGGATCGGACATTTTTACATCAAATAGAGCAGAGTCAAAAATTTCTATAATTTTGGGATTGGTGTTTTCCTTGCTAATTTTCTTGCTCAAAATCACAGGCATGACCTGAGTTTCTATTTTAAAACTCTCTTCTTTTTCCTGAATATTTGATGTTTTTATTTTAGATTGTTCAACTAAGGAATGAGACAGTGGAGTGCAAAACAACAAAATCAGAAAGCAGAGAGCTTCCTGTGGTTCTATCCATAGTTTTTTGTTGTTGCGGAATCCACACATACACATTACCCTTTGCGATATTTAACAAGTATTCAAAAACAAACTTAAATTGTATTTGCTGTTTCAATTTTTTACCCGCTTTTACTTTTGCATAAGAAGAAATTGAAAAAAATAAAAGAAATTTCTAGTCATACAAGTGCCACTATAATAAAGCATTATATCAAAAAAACAAAATTTTTTCTAAAGTTATAAGAAGTTTGTTATTAAATAATGAAAAAAATTCACATTTGTATAAAAAATAACATTTTCTTAACAGGATATGTCATATTTTCAATTATTATTTACGGCAAAAAACAAATCCCTACCAGAATATGTCATATTTTCAATTATTATTTATGATAAAAAACAAATCCTTTCTGATTGATTTATAGACAGTAAAATGAATTGTTTGATGTGACAGTAGCTGATACGATAAAAAACAAATCCTTTCTGATTGATTTATAGACAGTAAAAAAACTATTTTGACCGCCTTAAGGAAAGAAAATGAAAACTCATAATCCAAAAAAGGCTTGTGATTACCTTTTGGCTGTGTTACCTATTGCTGTTTTACGCGACAAAAAACCATTATAAAGTCATCATGTTGAATAATCTGAATCCTCTTATTTCTTTGTGTAAAAGACGCGGATACATTTTTCCCGGTAGCGAAATTTACGGTGGATTAAGCGCCTGCTGGGATTACGGCCCGCTGGGTGTACAATTTAAAATGAATGTCAAAAAAAGCTGGTGGGAGGACATGACACATCGTCTGGACATAGTGGGCCTGGACTCCGCCATATTAATGCATCCGAATGTCTGGAAGGCTTCCGGTCATGTGGATGGCTTCTCCGATCCGCTGGTGGACTGTAAAGACTGCCGCTTTCGATTTCGCCTGGAAAAAAAACAGGAAAAGAAATGCTGTCCTCGCTGTAACTCCCAAAACCTGACAGAACCGAGGGATTTTAATTTAATGTTTAAAACCCATGCCGGGCCGGTAGAAGATAACGCCTCCTTGGTTTACCTTCGCCCCGAAACCGCTCAGGGAATTTATGTTAACTTTTTAAATATACAATCATCTATGAGAAAAAAAATTCCTTTTGGGGCGGCACAAATCGGAAAAGCCTTCAGAAATGAAATCACTTTGGGCCACTTCACTTTTCGTTGCCGGGAATTTGGACAAATGGAAATGCAGTATTTTGTGCACCCAAAAACAGCGGACAAACATTTTGAATATTGGATGCAGGAAAGAAAAAGTTTTCTCTTAAGCCTCGGACTCCCCGAAAACACCCTCCGCGTCCATGAACACAATGCAGATGAATTAGCCCATTACGCTCGTAAAGCGGTGGACCTGGAATTTCTTTTTCCTATGGGTTGGAAAGAGTTGGAAGGAATTCACAATCGCGGGGATTTTGACCTGCAACAACATCAAAAATTCAGCGGAAAGAAAATGAACTACTTTGACGCGGAAAAAAAAGAAACTTATATTCCCTATGTAATTGAAACTTCCATTGGTTTGGATCGCCTTATTTTATCCTTGCTTTGCTCCTCGTACAAAGAGGAAAAAGTAAACGGCGAAAACAGGATTATTCTCACTTTAAAACCGAATCTGGCTCCGGTTCAAGTGGCTGTTCTTCCTCTAAGCAAAAAGGATCAATTACAGAGGTTGACATATAAGATCAGTGACGACTTAAAAAAACAATGGCGGATAGAACAGGATGAAAACGGAAGTATCGGCAAAAGATACCGGAGGCAGGATGAAATAGGAACCCCTTTTTGTGTCACTGTTGATTTTGAATCCCTGACGGATAATAATGTCACCGTTCGTCATAGGGACACAATGAAACAGGATCGTCTCGCCCTCGATCAATTGCAAAAATATCTGACTGACCAATTCACTCTTTTTCAGTAATTCAAGCTTTTAATAGCAAAAAGCAATGTGTTTTATTTGACTTTTTCAATTAAACTTTCTACCGATGAAAAAACCCGTTCATTTTCCGCAAAAAAGGTTTATAATGAAATTTCAAAATTATATTATGTCTATAGGTGCTGTTTTTTCTCTTTTTTTGCTATACAGGCCAACAATCTGAAAAACAGACAACATTTAATCCTGCGCTTTTTTTGCTATCCGAGCAACAATCTGAAAAACAGAGAATATTTAAAAACAAGCGCTGGACAAAATTGGCAGATATAATGAAGACATAATAAAAGAATATAAAGACAAAATTCAAAGACAAAATTCAAACTGACAGCTCTCTTCGTTCATCTGGTTTATTTTAAATCCTTCGTCTTTTAACATATCTACAACATTATCAGAACCAACAAAATGCAGAACTCCAGCGGCTATAAAAATTTTACCTTCCTTTTCAAGCCTTGAAAGAATTGTAAAGGCTTATCATAAAATAAGCTTTTCAATCTTAAAAAAAACTTATTTGCTTGGTGTTTTCGGAGGATTGAAACAACTTCTGTTTTTCCCTCAGAAGAAGCCAGATCAAGAGGAGTACTGCCGTTTTTATCTTTAGCATTCACTTTTGCTTTGCTTTTTAGGAGGAGTGAAACAACTTCTGTCTTTCCAGCATAAGAAGCCAAATGAAGAGGAGTACTGCCGTTTTTATCTTTAGCATTCACTTTTGCTTTGCTTTTTAGGAGGAGTGAAACAACTTCTGTCTTTCCAGCATAAGAAGCCCAATAAAGAGGAGTACTGCCGTATTTATCTTTAGCATTCACTTTTGCTTGGCTTTTTAGGAGGAGTGAAACAATTTCTGTTTTTCCTTTCTGAGAAGCCCAATGAAGAGGAGTAATGCCGTCTTTATCTTTAACATTCACATTTGCTTGGCTTTTTAGGAGGAGTGAAACAACTTCTGTCTTTCCTTCCTGAGAAGCCAAATGAAGAGGAGTAATGCCGTCTGTAGCTTTAGCATTCACTTTTGCTTTATTTTTTAGGAGGAGTGAAACAACTTCTGTCTTTCCAGCATAAGAAGCCATATGAAGAGGAGTAATGCCGTCTTTATCTTTTAAGTTTACATCTACCCCTGCATTTATAAATGCAATAACAGATTGAATATTTCCTTTTTTAGAAGCTGTATGAATGTCCTCGGCAAAAAGCAATTCAGAAAAGAAAAAAAACAATAAAAAGGAAGAGAGTTGCTTCATATTTTAAATTAGGTGCATGATACTTTAAGGGGTTTATTTCTACACATTTTTAATAATAACAAATATAAATTATCGTGTCTATGATTAAATCTAAATTCACATTCTTTAAGATGTAAAAGGAATGTTGTTTTATCCATTCCTCTAAATTTATAAAGTCTCACTTTAGCTATTCCACAAAAGTTCTCAATTCCATTTATATGATTTTTAATCTTCTTTTTTTCCCTTTTTTCTTTCTTAGCAAATTCATTCTTTCCATGATGAACCCTATAATGTTTCTTATAACCTAAATCTACTAAACTATCATAGGTCTTAAATCCATCTGTAAACACCTTTGTCCTTTTACCTATTCTTGATGCTATCAAAGGTAAAATCTGCTCTTTAGAACAATTTCTTATCACTTGAGTATAGACCGTACCTTTTCTTTTTTTTAAACCAAAAACTATTGTTTTACCGTAAGCTCCTCTTCCCTTTTTCCCACGAACTCGTCTAGCTCCAAAATAACTCTCATCCATCTCTATCTCTCCTCTTTTAAACAGACTTTCCTTCTCACATTCCTCAGATATTCTTCTCCTTAATTGTTTTAAAATTCTATTGACACACATCCTATCTAACTCCAGATAAATAAGCTATCTGTATCGCTGTTAAATCAGAGGAAAATAACTTAATTATTTTCCCGAAATTTCTTCTCTGTGAGGCGGGAACGAATAAAATACCTGTTTTTCAACAGAACTGCCTTTCTCTTTAACTTTTTCAAATCATTTCATCCCCCGGCTGTAGACCGGTTTTTTTACTTTTGAAACCAGCTTTCTCTCCAATGTGAGTACGAAGAAACCCCATTTTTCTTTAAAATCAACGCTTGGATGAAATGGCAAAATTCTAATTCCGAATCAAAGTAATACATTGCAAAAAAAGCCACTGTATGCTAACACTTGTCTCTGTTCGGAATAGGTTAAAGGAGCCTCTCAAATTGAATAAAATCATAAATACCGGAAAGCCCGGCCGCAATCCTTTGTCTCTGTTCGGAATAGGTTAAAGGAGCCTGTCAAATTGAATAAAGCCACAAATACCGGAAAGCCCGGCCGCAATCCCTCCTCTCCCTCCATGAGCAAAAATCTTTATTATTTTTTACCGCAAAAAGTGGACGGTTCCTCTGATGGGCGAGACATACTGGGAAGCAAAGGAGCTCATCTGGCTGAAATGATCTCAATGGGATTCCCGGTGCCCCCTGGCTTCACTATTTCCGCGGATATGTGTAAGGCTTTCTATGAAAACAGCAAACAACTTCCTGATTTTTTAAAAAAAGAAATAAAAAAAGCCATGAAACTGTTGGGTCAGGAAATGAATTGTCAGTTTGGAGACAACAAACATCCACTTTTGGTCAGTGTTCGCTCCGGCGCCCGTGTCAGTATGCCCGGTATGATGGACAGCATACTCAATCTGGGTTTAAACGACCAGGTGGTGGAAACCCTGGCCAACGAAAATTTCAATGAGCGATTTGCCTGGGACTGCTATCGGCGATTCATACAAATGTACTCTGATGTGGTTCTTTCAGTGGATGCCTCTCATTTAATTTTTTTTCTAGAAGACTTAAAACGTTTAAAAAACTACAAAAAAGATACAGATTTAACTGTGGAAGATTTAAAAAAACTGGTCCGCTGTTTTAAGGATCAGGTTCTTCAGGCCACGGGGAAACATTTTCCTCAGGATCCGGAAGAACAGCTTTATTCCGCCATCTCATCCGTGTTCGATAGTTGGAATAATTCCCGCGCAATTTCCTATCGTGAATTAAATAACTACCGCCATGACTGGGGTACGGCTGTTAATGTTCAGGCTATGGTTTTTGGCAACAAAGGAAAAGACTGCGCTACGGGAGTGGCCTTTACCCGCAACCCCTCCAACGGAGAAAAGCAGATGGTGGGGGAGTTTTTGGTAAACGCCCAAGGGGAAGATGTGGTGGCGGGAGTCAGAACCCCTCTCCCTGTCACCAAGGCAATGGCCAACGGCAAAGTGGAATTGACTTTAGAGGAAACCTTCCCCAGTGTATTTGAAGATCTGAATAAAGTCTGCGACCGCCTTGAACAGCATTACAAGGATGTGCAGGATATTGAATTTACCGTTGAAAAAAATCGTTTATGGATTTTACAAACACGAAGCGCCAAAAGAACAGCCAAAGCCGCTTTAAAAGTGGCTGTTGATATGATGGATGAAGGCCTCATTACGGAAAAAGAAACATTATTCAGGATACAGCCTTCATCTATTGAGCAATTACTGCACCCCACCCTGGACCCAAAAGCGCCCAAAGTGAAAATCACTCAAGGTTTGGCCGCCAGCCCGGGGGGAGTGTCCGGCAAAATCGTATTTTCCTCTGAGGAAGCTTTCCAGCACCACTCTCGCGGGGAAAAAGTGATTTTAGTACGAATGGAAACCTCCCCTGAAGACATTAAAGGTATGATTGCCTCTGAGGGTATTTTAACCGTCAGAGGAGGCATCACCTCCCACGCGGCGGTGGTGGCCCGGGGAATGGGAAAATGCTGTGTGGTGGGTTGTGACGAAATCAACTTAAACGAAAAAGCCGGCCAGATGAAAGTGGGCAAATACTGTCTGAACAAAGGGGATATTATTTCCGTGGATGGCTCCACTGGAGAAGTGTTTATGGGGGAAGTGCCCACTTTGGATCCTCAACTGGATGACAACTTTCAAAAAATTATGGCCATTGTGGACAAGTATTCCAATATGCAGGTGCGAGCCAATGCCGACCATCCCAAGGAAGCGGAAATCGCCCGACAGTTTGGAGCGCAGGGAATAGGTTTATGCCGCACGGAGCATATGTTCTTTGGAGATGATCGTATTATCTCCGTGAGAAAAATGATTTTAGCCGGTAAGGAAAGTGAAAGAATATCCGCCCTGCAGGAGTTATTGCCTATACAAAGAAAAGATTTTAGTGATTTGTTTTCGATTATGCGCGGCCTGCCGGTGACGATCCGGCTTTTGGACCCGCCCCTCCATGAGTTCCTGCCGCAAAAAGACAGTGAAATAAAGGAACTGGCTGAAAATACAAACGAAAGAGAAGAAACCATAAAAGAACGCGTGGAAACACTCAAAGAAACAAATCCCATGCTGGGACATAGAGGCTGTCGTCTGGCTATCTCCTTTCCCGAAATTTACCAAATGCAGGTACGGGCTATCGCTGAAGCTGTTTGCGAAAAAATGGACCAGGGGGAATTCCCTGTGCCGGAAATTATGATTCCCCTTGTGATGATGGAGTCTGAATTAAAATTTATCAAAGAGTTAATTCAGACAGAAATAAAAACGGTTCAGGAGGAAAGACAAAAAACCTTCAAATACCTGATCGGCGCCATGATTGAACTGCCGCGAGCGGCTTTGATCGCGGATGAACTGGCGGTTCATGCAGATTTTTTCAGCTTTGGAACAAATGACCTCACTCAAACCACTTTGGGTATTTCCAGAGATGACTGCGGAAAATTCCTGCCTGCTTATGTGGGTGAAAATCTGATGTCGGAAGATCCTTTTTCCTCTATTGATAAAAAAGGTGTGGGTTTTTTAATTCAAAGAGCGGTGGAATTAATCAGAGGAAAAAAACCAGATTTAAAGCTGGGAATCTGCGGCGAACATGGAGCGGAAGAAAAAAGCATCTGTTTTTTCAACCAACTGGGGTTAAACTATGTCAGCTGTTCAGCCTATCGTGTGCCGGTGGCCCGCCTCATCTCGGCACGCTCCACCAACGCGCCAGTAAAAAAATAATTTAAACTAAATTTCTATAATAATATTAAGATAAAAGAGATAAAAATTAAAGTTATTTATATTAACTGAAAGAACACTCATTTGTATCAAAACTCTACAAATTTTTCCTGCCAATATGTGCTTAACTTGCCCATTGCCTTCTCTCTATTAAACATTAAAAGTTCTCTTCTTTTCGGCTTTCTGATAAAATGGCGGTCACAAACAGAAATCAATGAAAATGACTATTTTTGCGTTGTGTCAAGTTGAATTTTTTTCATCCGTTTCATTTTAAATATGAAGCGGGTTATTAAAGCTGTACAATAAAACCGTCCATAAAGGACAATACACTTTAACAGAAAAACAGGAGTAAAAAACCACTATTTACAAAAACAAAAGGGGATGGCTTTATGCGTACGGTGTATCTTCCGGTGCAGAAAGCAAAAAAACACTATTTACAAAAACAAAAGGGGATGGCTTTATGCGTACGGTGTATCTTCCGGCGCAGAAAGTAAAAAAACACTATTTACAAAAACAAAAAGGGGATGAAACATATCTAAGGTGAAAAATGAGAATAAAACAACTGGAAATAAAAGGATTTAAGTCTTTTAAAAATCGCACGATTATTCGTTTTGGAAAAGCCACAAATTGTATCGTGGGGCCTAATGGCTGTGGAAAGTCCAATTTAATAGACGCGTTTTTGTGGGTCATGGGGGAAACCTCCCCAAAGCATTTACGAGGTTCTTCCATGGAGGACCTGATTTTTGCCGGAACAAACAAGCACTCGCCCTCCGGAATGGCGGAAGTGTCTCTTGTTATGGAATTGGCTCAACAGAAGACCTCAGCCAAAATCCCCGACTCCCCTTCCACTTCAAAAAACACGAATACCTTTAAACCCCGCTTCCCGTCTCCTTATGAAAATTGTTCTGAAATTATGTTAACCCGCCTGTTAGACAGAGACGGAAAATCAGAATACCTGATTAACTCCAAACCTTGCCGTTTGAGGGATATACAGGAAATATTTATGGACACAGGGGCGGGAACTCATGGATTCAGCTTTATTGAACAAGGTGCTGTGGAACAGTTCATTTTATCCAAGCCGGAGCAAAAATATCAATTTATTGAATCCGCCGCGGGAATATCCAAATTTCGCCACAGAAAAAAAAGCGCAGAAAGAAAACTGGAATTAACGGAAACGAACCTAAAAAGGCTGAAAGATATTCTATTCCAACAAAAAACTCAGATGGAAAAACTAAAAAAACAATCAGAAAAAGCAGAACAGTTTAAAAAGCTTAAAGAGCAAATTCGTGAAAAGGATATTCTTATCCATTATTGGGATCTGAAACACCTTCAAAAGGAAAAACAACATTTGGATGAACAAATAAGAAATGAGCACAAAAAAACCAAAGACACAAAAACTCAGCTGGAAAAAAAAACTGTCCTCGTGAAAAAATTGCAAGAAGCGTATCAAAGCAACAAAACACAAGCAGACAAAATGAAAACAGATCTACAGCTTGTAAAAGCTCAATTTCTTTCTTTGGAAAAAGAAATAGCGGGGCTGTCTGCCTCTATTCAGGTTAATAAGCAATATCTTCCCTCTCAAAATCCCCAACCGTACAAAAAAAACCAGCAGTCCCTTCTAACCAAAAGAGAAGACAGCACAGTCGTTATAACTCAATTGGAGAAAAAACAAAAAGAGCTGTATGAAAAATGGGAATGGCTTAAAAAAGAGCATGAGGTATCAATAAAAAAGCTTTCTGACTTAAAAGCGAAAAAACAAAGCTTGGAAACAGAACTGGTAAATCATGCGCATCAGGAGGCTTTATGTCAAGAAAGAGACCTCTCCATTTTAAATAAAATCAAAAACTGGGATTATAATAAACAAGAGTGGCAAAACCTGCTGGAGCAAAAAAACAAGTCAGTTCAAAAACTTCAAACTCAAAAAAACCATCTGATGGAAAAGCTGGAGAACAAAAAGCAATTAAGTTTTAACATCACGGACTCCGTTCAGGCACTGGAAAAGAATGTGAACTCCTTTAAACAGAATATTCAAAATCAGGAATCCCAACTTAAAAAAGCACAGGAAGAGGCGATAGCTGTTTATTCGGAATGGGATAGTCTAAAAAAAATAGAACATCGTATGATGGCTCGGGAAACAGGCATACAATCCGTATTGCAATCCACTGAAGAAAAGGAGCATTTTGTAGAAACCTCATCCGCTGTCAGATTGCTGTCCCCGGTTTTAGAAAAAGCTGTTGCATCTTATTTGGAGTTGAGATTAAAATCTGTTTTCTGCGCTAATGAAAACCTGGCTCTTTCCGCCTTAAATACACTCAACCAAAAAAAACAAGGCCGTTGCCGGTTTATTATAAAAAACCTGACTGCAAAAGAAAAAACAGAATCAAACTCTACAGATGAAGAAAGTAAAAAGCTGGAAACAGAGCCAGGATTTCAATTCCTCTTAAAAACCCATGTGGATGGAAACAAGGAACTGATTGATTTGCTGTTTGACCGCACGGCTGTGGCAACGGATATGCAAAACGCCCTCCAACTTAAGAAAAAATACCCGGCTTGGTGTTTTCTCACATTAAAAGGCGAGGTATTGACTCCGGCAGGGGATTTAATCGGAGGGGAGTTTCCAAACAAAGAAATGAATATTCTTTCGTTTCGCAGAGCCATCAAAGATCTTCCTGTTCAATACGAAGATAAAAAAATACAGGTAGAGCTTATATCAGCCCGATTAAAAAAAACAAAAACACTTTTTCAAAAAAGCGTGAATAAATTATCTGAACTGAACAAAGAGGAGGGCGCTTTTCAAATTAGTATTTTGGAAATGAATAAGGATCTGGAAAGCGTAAACAGAGATCAGGACCACCTGACTTCGGAAATATCCCGCCTCCGAAAAAAGATTTTAGAATGCCAGACGGAGCAGATGGAATTACAAAAACAAAGAGCCTGTCTGAAAAATGAATCCTCTCCTTCAATAAAGCGGGACACAACCAACACAGAGTTGAAAAAAACCGTGTCGGAATGTGAAGAAGCAAAAAAAGAAATGCAAATATTGCTTGGGCAAAAGGATCAACTCTGGCTGCAACTGGCGGATTGCGAAAAAAAACTAGCCGCAATGAAAGAAAAAAATCTTTTACTCAAACAAGCATTGGAAAGCGGGCAGGAGGAGGAAAAAGACCTCATGTCCTTTTTTCTGAAAAAAAAATCCCTGATTCAAATAAATGAAAAGCAGTTACAGGAAAAACAAGAAAAGAAAAAAAATCTTTATCAAAAAATAACACTCAAAGAGTCGCAAACAACAGCCTTTATAGAAGAGCAGGAAAAAACAGGAGAACGGATAAGCGGAGAACAATCCGCTGTTGTGGATTTACATCAGGTTCTCACGGAAAATGAATCATCTATAAACAATTTAAAACTGCAATCTGAAAGTCTGTTATTAAAAAAATCCGCTTTAACAGATAGAGTTACGGAAAAATATCAGGTTGATTTATACTCTCTGAAAGAGCAAGACAGCCTGCACCCCGCTGACGAAAAAAAAGCAAACAGCCCATTCAGGACTTTTTCCGAACAGTTGTCCGACTTTGACAAAAACAGAGAGGAAAACATATTACAAAAGCTAAACAAACAGTTATCCCGTATAGGAGAAGTGAATCTTCTGGCCTTAAAAGAATACGAGGAAACAGTCCGGGAAAATGAATTTTACCAAAAACAATATGAAGATTTATGTATCTCAAAGGAAAAACTCTCCCAGGTGATTAAGAGAATTGACCGCTTTTGCTCCAAAAAATTTAAAGAGGTCTTCGAAGAAGTAAACTCCTGTTTTTCAAAGGTGTGGCCTTCCCTGTTTGAAGGAGGTCAGGCGAAGTTGATTTTAACAAAAAACCTGGAAAAAAATATGGAAGGGATGGACATTATGGTTCAGCCTCCTGGAAAAAAAGTTCAAAGCATGAGTTTGCTTTCCGGAGGGGAAAAAGCCATGACCGCGGTGGCTGTGATCTTTTCCATTTTTCTCGTAAAACCCTCTCCTTTTTGTATCCTGGATGAGGTAGACGCCCCTTTGGATGATATAAATGTTGTGCGTTTTAATTCTCTGCTGGCGGAAATGGCTAAAGTCAGTCAAGTTATTATTATTACTCATAATAAATATACCATGAGAGAATGCGACCAACTGTACGGCGTGACTATGGAGGAAAAAGGGGTTTCAAAGGTTATATCCATGAACATGAAACCCATCCACACCCGTCAACTGAATCACTCACCTACTCCTGTCAGTTGATTTTTTTACGATAGTCAATGCAGGTTTTTCGCCGGTTATTTCATGGCAGACATTGAACCTGTCAGCTGATTTTTTTACGATAGTCAATGCAGGTTTTTCGCCGGTTATTTCATGGCAGACATTGAATCTGTCAGCTGATTTTTTTACGATAGTCAATGCAGGTTTTTCGCCGGTTATTTCATGGTAGACATTGAATCTGTCAGCTGATTTTTTTACGATAGTCAATGCAGGCCCGTCCCATAGTCTTCCCCTTTTATTTTTTGCATATTTTAAATTTAAAGCTCAAAACCAAACAAAAAAAACCGATGTTTTTTTATTTCCAAAGTGCCGGATCTTTCTGAAAAAAAATAAAGAAACTGAAAAGCGGTTCTTAAAATAATACAATCCAAAACCTAATATTTTATTTTATAGGGATACCAATAAAAATCATTGGCAGGCGGGATGATCGCAACGTCCGTACAATTCAAAAATATGATGCTCCATTTTAAATTTATAGTCTTTGCTTATCTTCCTGATTTGCTTTTCAATAAGCTCATTTTGAAACTCAATAATTTTTCCACATTTGGTGCAGACAATATGGTGGTGGTGTTCCTTAATTTTCAGTTCATAACGAGCCGGGGAATACCCAATCCGAAGTTCCGATGTGATTCCAAATCGAGAGGTCTCCTTTAAAAACCGATAAACTGTGGCAAAGCCAATATGAGGGTATTCAGAATGAACCTGTTCAAATACATCCTTAGCCGTGACATGAGTTTTAGGTCCTTTATTCAAAGCCTTTAAGATAAACAACCTTTGGTTGGTAACTTTGAGATTCATGCTTCTGAGCATGGATTTCAGGTTGCTTTCCGACAGCTGAGTCCGAGGTTGGATCAATTCGTCTTTTGTGTATCCCTTTGGAAGCTCCGGTATTTCCATGTTGTCTTGTATATACAGGAATACAAAAAGTTGTCAATAAAAATGACACTCATTTTCATTTAATTATTAATAACTTAAGAAAAAGACTTTTGTTCCATCCAGTCTTCACTCAGAAATTTGCTCATGTAATTTCTGATGCCATCAGATAGGATAGCTACACAATTTTGATTTTTTTTCAAACGAGTAGCTGATTTAAGAAGAGCACACATTACAGAACCACTGGACCCTCCCGCCAAAATACCTTCCTCCTTAATCAACCTTTTTGCCATCTGAAAAGACTCACGATCTTCTGTCTTTACCCACTCCGTCACCTTGGAACAATCCAAAACCTTAGGAATAAAGTCATAACCTATCCCTTCCACTTCATAAGGATGAACAGGCCCTTCTCCGCTCAAGATAGACCCCACGGGATCCACTCCTATTATTTTACACTCAGGACAAACCTGTTTTATTTTTCTTGAAAGACCGGTCAGAGTGCCTCCCGTTCCGGCGCCGACCACCACCATATCCACTTGTTGATTAAGGTCATTCAGAATCTCAACAGCTGTCCCTTCATAATGAGCTGAAACATTATGAGGATTCGCGTACTGATCCAACATGAAAGCCCTTGGCAGTTCCTTCGTCAGACGGCGCGCTACACTGATATGGCTGTCCTCATGATCCCAAGCCGCTTCAGTGGGAGTGCGGCGGATCTCCGCACCCAAGGCCTTCAATGTCACCTCTTTTTCAAAGCTCATTTTTTCCGGCATAATAATAATAACTTTGTAGCCCAACACGGCTCCCGCTAAGGCTATACCTATGCCGGTATTACCACTGGTTGGCTCAATTAGAGTATCCCCTTTGCGAATCACACCTTCTTTTTCCGCCTGACAAATCATATTATAAGCAATACGATCTTTTATGGATCCGCCAGGGTTAAAGAACTCGCATTTAGCGTATACGGAACAACTTAAATGACGGCTGATTCTATTTAAACGAATCAAGGGAGTTTTGCCGATGGTTTCTAAAATATTATTGTAGACCATGATAAAAAATCTAACAGCGGTACACGATATTGTTCAAGGTTTTTATCACCTTGTTTTCATTAAATAATCCTTTTTATCGGTTGATTTTCAAATACAGGTTTTTTTCATCGGAGGTTTTGATTTTTCATTCCCTATCCTGTTAAAGTATTATTACAGTTTGCATTTAGTTTGCATTCATATTTTTCAAAAAATGTACTTGAAATTTCGATATGAATCATCAGCAAATGCTCTCAATATTAAAAAGCGGGATTTTTATTTGTTCCACTTTTATCTGAGGTGGTAGTATGACTTGTAGTTTAAAGGATTTACCTAAAAAAGTTCAGGCTCGGGTGGTTGATTTACAAGGAGAGCCTTTTATCACCCAATACCTGATGGATATGGGGATTCAAAACAATATTATTATCAAAATCATTGGCAAGCTGTTTTTCGGAAGCAACTATATTATTGAAGTCGGTAATGAGCGCCTGGTCCTGAGAAAACACATAGCCCAGTGCCTTACGGTAAGCACTTCACTCAAATAAAAATTCCTCACCTTTTTGAAAAACCGGATTCTTTTTTAACTGTAAATTAATGAACGCCTGATCTTGAGAAAACACATAGCCCAGTGCCTTACGGTAAGCACTTCACTCAAATAAAAATTCCTCACCTTTTTGAAAAACCGGATTCTTTTTTACCTGTAAATTAAAGATACACTGCTTCACAATTTTTTTCGCACTCTATTTCACAATTCTTTTTGAAATAAAATAACTCTTTTAAGCAAAGTCTTCCGGCTGATTAAGGGAATGACCGTTTTTAATTCCATTCCCTGGGGCTGACCCAATACAGCCGTCCTGATGGGCATGAATAAAAATTTTCCTTTTGCCTGTGTTTTTTTCTTAATATCCCCGCAGGTTTTGGAGAACATGTCCTGACTAACATTTTGACCAGTACAGGACTCCAAAAAAAGCCTCCACTCATTTAGCACAGCGGAAGTAGAAGGCCAATGTAAAATATCCTTGGCCGTATCATGCACTTTAAAATAATTTTCTGAAAGCAAACGAAACACTTCCACAGCTGAACACAAGGAATCAAATGAATCCTTTAAGGATTGAATGGCTTTGCTTTTCCATATCGGGTCTGTGGGAAATTCCAGATTTTCTTCCTCAAAAAAAGGCTGTAACTTCTCCCACAAAACAGAGTCCGGGACATGTTTCAAATGTCTGCTATTTATCCACTTCAGTTTTTTCTCATCAAAAACACCCGGTGAAGAATTTAAGCCTTTAAGGGAAAAACTATCAACAAGTTCAGAAAGAGAAAAAATCTCCTGTTCCGTCTTGGGATTCCATCCCATTAAAGCCAGAAAATTAATTAGTGCAGAAGGCAAATACCCTCGCTTTCTGTATTCACCACAACTCATGGAACCATGCCGCTTGCTTAATTTCTTCTGATCTTCACCCAAAATGATGGATAAATGCCCATAGAGAGGCACAGGCCAGTCAAAAGCGGAAAAAATCATCAACTGGCGCAAAGTGTTTGCCAAATGTTCCTCTGAACGAAAAACATGGGATATTTTCATGGAGTAATCATCCACCGCACAGGAAAAATTATACACAGGAAGACCGGATGACCGTAAAAGCACAAAATCCCCCACCATATCCGATGGAAAGGAAATCTCCCCTCTCACAATATCCCGCAACATATAATTTCTTTTTATTTCAGGAACCTTAAACCGAATCACCGCTGGTTCCTTTTTTTTGATTCTTTCCAGCGCTTCTTCCAGGCTCCTGTTTCGATAAGGGCTTTTGACCCGTAAAGGCTCTTTTTTTTGAAGAGCCTTGTTTTTCATATCTTCAATTTCCTCATCACTTAAAAAACAGTAGTAAGCTTTTCCGGATCGCACCAACTCCTGAGCGTATTTTTTATAAAAAGACAGTCTTTGACTTTGGCGATACGGCTGATAGGGTCCTTCATCTTTCAGTGTTTCAAAATGCGGCCCTTCATCCCAATCCAAACCCAGCCATTTTAAATCATTTAACTGCTGTCGGAGAAAAGACTCATCCCCTCTATTAATATCCGTATCCTCCACCCGCAGAATAAAAACACCTTTTTGATTTTTGGCAAACAAATAATTAATTAAAGCCGTTCGCGCCCCACCTAAATGAAGCCAGCCAGTGGGGCTGGGTGCGAATCGCACTCGAACATTTTTGTTTTGGACATTGTTTTCTTCACTCAAACGCACTTCCTCATTTTAATTACAAAATTAATCACATCTTTCCGTTTAAAAAACCAGAAAAGGGACCTCTTTTAACCACTTGATTGTATTACAATATTCTAGGATATTGTTCAACCAGCGATAAAACAATCAAGTGTATTTTTATACGACATTAAAAAAGCGTTGGCAGTATTTTTTTCCAACAAGCGGGAAGTTTTAAGCGTCGAAAGCAACACTATTGCTTGAGATTAGCCAAGGTGCTGGAGAAATTAAAAGTTTTTTGAAGTTCATTCACAGGTACGACCATTGATATTTCATCAAAAAGCATTTTGCATATCGTGAGCATGAGTTGTCTTTCGTAAAAACTCAGACCTTTTTTCTCTTCCATGTTCAGCAATTCCCTGAATACCTGAGCTGTTTTAATTATATTTCCTGTCTTAATAACTTTCATGTATTCCTGATACCTTTTGCTCCAGTTTTTTCCTGTTTCCACAATAGAATATTTTGTCTTGTTATCCTGCAAAATATTCAATACCGCTTCCGCTGTCTTGCGGGTGACAATCAAGCGTAGACCAACCGCCTTCATTCTGTTTTCAGGAACCATGATTTTCATGTCGGAACTCGTAAGCAAAATGGAGTAAAATTTTTGGCGTGCGCCCAAGATTTTCTTTGTTTCAATAGATGTGATTTTTCCCAAACCATGACCTGGATAAACGGCTTTATCCCCTACTTTAAATTGCATGAAGCCTCCTTCTATTAACAACACTAATGTCTAACTTTGAGTAAAGCTTATAACAAGAAAGGAGAAATGAATCAAGCTTTGTTTTACTGAAGTCATTATTTGTAAGGATGTATCATTTTAAAACATTTAAAAATAATCTTTACATTTTAGTAATTTACAAATATTCGCTTTTTTCTTGCAGTGAAAATTTTTCACTACCAGGTCTTTAATTTATCAGAGATTCTGATTTTTGTGTGAGGTTATATACGATTATTTGTGACTACAATGCGCCTGCTTTCTGCGCTTCAAACTGCCTGGCCTTTTACAATCAAAGCGGCTTTCTGCGCTCTAAACTGCCTGGCCTTTTTCAATCAAAAGCGACTTTCTGTGATCCAAACTGACTGCTTTTTACAATCAAAAGCGGCTTTCTGCGCTCTAAACTGACTGGCCTTTTACAATCAGTGATTTTTTTTTAACAGGGCTTTAATTTATCAGAGCTGATGATTTGTGTGTGAGGTTATATACGATTATTCGTGACTTCAATGCACTTGCTTTCTATGATATCCAAACTGACTGGCCTTTTTCAATCAAAGCGGCTTTCTGCGCTGCAAACTGCCTGTTCTTTTTCAATCAGTGAAATTTTTTTAACAGGGCTTTAATTTATCAGAGATTCTGATTTTTGTGTGAGGTTATATACGATTATTCGTGACTTCAATGCGCCTGCTTTCTGCGCTACACACTGCCTGGCCTTTTACAATCAAAGCGGCTTTCTGATCAAAATCCTCACTTAGCCCTCTCTTGCCACCCATCTCTCTTATCGTCCATCTCTCTTATCGTCCATCTCTCTTGCCGTCTCTTAAACCACCATTAACTCCCTATAATCTGAGGATCATTTTTTCAAACTCCTATTGCGATAAGTTTTTAGTGATTTTAATCTCCATTGGCCGGCTGCCCTACCCCCTGGCCACACTGATAACATTTTTCAAGGCTTTTAAGGAGCGGATCAAAATCTGAAGCTGTTTTAGATTCTGAACCTCAACACTAAATACGGACATCGCTTTCAGATCTTTGTTGGAAGTCACCTTAAGATTGCATATATTCACATTTTGTTCGGAAAATACTTCTGAAAAGTTTTTTAGCACACCCGGAATATCATGAGAAACAATTTTTATATCCACAACATGTTTATGTCCAATCCGGCGATTCTGATTCCACTGCACATCCACATATCTTTCCGAGTCCATAGACAACAAAGAGCGGCAGGCTTGACGATGAACTACAATACCTCTGCCTCGGCTGATAAAACCGGTAATGGTGTCGCCGGGCAACGGACGGCAACATCGAGCAAACTGAACAAAAATATTACCAAGCCCCTCCACTACGACCGGACAAAAGTGATCTAATTTTTCCTTCTGAGCTTTTTCGGATGGGAAAAATTGAGAATCCCTCTCCTCTTTTTCTTGTTTTTTGGGAATGAGAATCTCCAACAAATCCTTAACCAGAATTTTACCGTATCCCAGTTGAGTATAGATATCCTCTTTTGTGTTAATCCCCTTGTCTTTCATGTATTTCACGCAAACAGAGGTTTTTAAAACTTTCTCTATTTTTAGATTTTTGCTTTTTAATTCCTTTTCAATCAGCCTTTGACCTATCTCCAAAGCCCGCTTTCGGCCCTCCATCTTCAAAAAAGATTTGATCTTGGACTTGGCTTTGGAGGTGACGCAATATTGTAACCACTCCTCCGACGGTGTTTGATTTTTTGAAGTGATGATTTCCATTGTGTCTCCGTTTTTAAGCTTGTACTTAAGAGGAACCAGCCGCCTGTTAACACGAGCGCCGGTAATACGATGACCCAGATCCGTATGAATACAGTAAGCAAAGTCAATGGGAGTAGCTCCTTTTGGAAATTCCTTCACATCACCGCCGGGAGTAAAAATATATATGTCAGAGTCAAACAAATCCATTCTGACAGCTTCCAAAAATTCACCGGAATGGGTGTTTTGCTGATGCAGGTTTACCAAATCCTGAAGCCAGTTAAATTGCTTTAAGGTCTCGTGGTCTACAGCGGTTTGATTTTTCCATAACTCTGTCTTGTATTTCCAATGAGCGGCGATCCCTCTTTCCGCCAAAAGATGCATTTCCCTGGTTCTGATTTGAATTTCCACCCGTTTACCGTTCTCCCCCAGTATGGTAGTGTGAAGACTTTGATAATTATTTTGCTTGGGTATGGCAATGTAGTCCTTGAATCTCCCGGGAATGGGCTTCCAAAGAGAATGAATCAGCCCAAGCACTTTATAACACTCTTCAATTTTATCCACACATACACGAAAAGCTAAAATATCATAAACCTGGCTGTAATCCACATTCTGAGTAATCATTTTCTGATAAATGGAATATAAATTTTTTGGCCGGCCGGTGATTTCCGCCTTCAAACCCATCTGTTCGGTGATCTCCCCTTTTAAGACACGAATCACTCCTGCGATATATTTTTCCATATCCTTCTTTTCACTGGTCATTTTTTCCACAAGAGAGGAATAAGCTTCAAAATCAGAATGCCGAAAAGCCAGATCCTCCAACTCCACTTTAATGGAATGGATACCCAGCCGACCCGCCAGAGGAGCGTAAATATCCAATGTTTCCTGGGCCACTTTTCGACGTTTTTCCGGATGAAGGTGGGTAAGAGTCCTCATGTTGTGCAAACGATCCGCGAGTTTTACCAGAATGACCCGCACATCACAGGCCATCGCCACAACCATCTTCCTCATGTTTTCGCTGTCTTTTTTTTGAGTGTCTTTGAAATGAATTTGCGATACCTTACTCACTCCGTCCACCAAAAAAGCCACTGTCTCATTAAACTCTTCCTTAATGACATTCAAACCAACGGAAGTATCCTCCACCACATCATGTAAAAGACCCGTTACAATAGTATAAAGGTCCAGCTTCAGGTCAGCCAGAATAGAGGCCACACAAAGGGGATGACCAACAAAGGGGGAACCGTCTTTACGATACTGACCGGTATGCGCGCTTTCCGCCAGCTTATACGCTTTATGAATAATATCCAGATCCGCTGTAGGATAATATATTTGAATACGGGCAATAAGATCTTCAATACTCTTTGAAATATTATGCCGATAAGTTAAATCCATTTTTCTCGGTAATACCATATAAAAGATATTATACCCTATTTTCCTCAAAAAATATTACTATTTTTCACAAAAAGGGGAATGCTTTTTTAGTTTCTTTATTTCTTTTTCAGACGAGCTTGTCATTTCTGAAATGATAGAAATATCTAACTTCTTTTTCAGCATATTTAAAACTACTTCCTGTCGGCCTTTTTTTAGACCTTCTCTTTCACCTTCCTGCCGGCATTTTTTTAAACCTTGCCTTTCGCCTTCCCAACGGCCTTTCTCTTTGATAATTTCTCTTACATCCTGCATCAGTCCTCATTGTTTTAATATTCCTGCTTCTATAAGCAGTTTTTCAGCTTTTTCCCAAGTCTTTGAATCTAATTCTGTATTATCTCTTAAATACTCTAATATCCTCAACTCTAAAGTCTTTCTTTCCTGTCCCTTTAAGCCCTTCAATATCTCTTCAAATTCAGCATAAGCTGTCTTTATTTTTAATGGCGTCGGTTTCTTCTTTAAACTCCATATCTCAGATAATAGCTTTACAACGCTATGCCCCTTAAACTTCCTGCCCTTAAAGGCCTGCCGGATTTTTTGGTCTTGCGTGTTTATTATCCTCAATCCATCCAAAAGATTATTCCAAGGGAAAGTGAAGGCATTAAGAACCGTTTTTTAATTTTCTAATTGTTTTTTCAGATAGACCTGTAACTTTGGAAATGAAAGCAATATTCGCTTTTTCTTTCAGCATATTTAAAACTACTTCCTGTCGGCCTTTTTTTAGACCTTCTCTTTCGCCTTCCTGCCGGCCTTCCTGTAGGCCTTCCTGCCGGCCTTCCTGCCGGCCTTCCTGCCGGCCTTCCTGTCGGCCTTTTTTTAAACCTTGCCTTTCGCCTTCCCAACGGCCTTTTTCTTTGATAATTTCTCTTACATCTTGCATAAGCATTGAGAATCTTAAAAAAATTTAAGCTCTATTTTTTAGCTTCTTTATTTCTTTTTCAGACAAGCTTGTCACTTCTGAAATGATAGAAATATCTAACTTCTTTTTCAGCATATTTAAAACTACTTCCTGTCGGCCTTTTTTTAGACCTTCTTTTTCGCCTTCCTGCCAGCCTTCCTGTAGGCCTTCCTGCCGGCCTTTTTTTAAACCTTCTCTTTCGCCTTCCCAACGGCCTTTTTCTTTGATAATTTCTCTTACATCCTGCATAAGTCCTCCTTGTTTTAATATCCCTGATTCTATAAGCAGTTTTTCAGCTTTTTCCCAAGTCTTTGAATCTAATTCTGTGTTATCTCTTAAATACTCCAATATCCTTAACTCTACAGTCTTTCTTTCCTGTCCTTTTAAGCTCTTCAATATTTCTTCAAATTCAGCATAAGCATTCTTTATTTTTAATGGAGTCGGTTTCTTCTTTAAACTCCATATCTCAGATAATAGCTTTACAACGCTATGACCTTTAAACTTCCTGCCCTTAAAGGCCTGCCGGATTTTTGGATCTTGCGTGTTTATTATCTTCGGTTCATAGTTTAGCATGTTTTTTCTGGATTCAACAGGAATTTTGGAAAAATACGTTCCAAAATCCTCTTCTTGTAAGGAGTTTTTCCATTTGAGGGGGTGTTCTCCGTGATAAAACAGCACAGAGATTACAGGCTGAGGATAGCCCTTTTGTTGGATGCTGTGCTTTCGAACTAACATCTGATAGTCTAAAAGCTGGTTAAAAAGGTTTTTATCATAATAGCTTTTGTGCTCTAAGAGAATGAAAATTTTTACCCTTATTTTTGGGTAATTTTTAAATGGCAGGGAAAAGATGAGATCCACTCTTTTTTCTTCAAAAGTGTCTTTTTCTATTTTCAACTTGTTTAAATTATATGCTCCAAGCTCTTTCTTTGAAAAAATAAGTTTCAACAACCCTTTCGCAAGTTCTATATCAGAGTAGAAGAGTTTGAAGAAGTTATCGTGGGTCAGTTTTGGTTTTTTCTTTTTTATCTGAGATTTGTTTTTTTTCATAAGAAATCCTTACCTTATAATTTGTGTTTGTTTTAAAAAATAAATATAGGCTTTTTTTATAGCCTCATTATTGAAGATCACATATTATTTTTTGGATTAAAGTTTTGTCGTCTCATTGGCGTTTTTAAATTATATTCACAATTTAATCTATCTCTAAATGTAATATCAATAAAACATTTTAAAATTTTTGGATCAATGATTTTATCCCATTGAGTAACAGATATTTTTACATTAGGATTAAGTAGATTATCAATAATTCTATCTGGCATATAAGGAAGGCGGTTTTCAAATTCTTCTCTTTTGTTGATAGGAGTCCATGATGCACATTCTGGATAAATTTCTTTTTCTCCATGTCCTGCTATAAAAAAAGGGGAGTCTTTTTTAATTGTTGGTAAATTAATAACTAAAATCCCTGATTTTTTATTTACTTTTCCATTATACATACTAGAGTATAGTTCCCAATCAATGTGTTTGCGATGTTTTGTTTCTTTTCCTAAAAGAAGAATTGTTACGGTGGAATCTTTCAAATATTCATCTCTTATTTTTTCTTGTATTGCCTTATCGGATAACTGTTCCGATATGTCACCCGTATCTACAGAGCTATCAATAAACATGAGGCTACCATAATGAGGATTATCAGGATGAATTTTGTAATTATCATTCAATTTTAAAAGTTCGTCTTTGTAATACTGATCATTCGCATGGTGATAACTAACTAATAAATACTTTATGCATGATTATTTCCTTTCTTGTTTAGTTAATTGTCTGTATCTTCAAGATTTGTCAAATCTTCCACTCCTGCCATATCAGCCAACATCCTTTTATAGATACAAAGTTGTTTTTGAAGCTGTATAAGTTCCTCACGAAATTCTTTACAAGTATTTGAATTTGTAAATCCTTCCTTAGTGGAAATCTTATGCCATTTTGCTGTAAATGGCCTGACAATCTGATTAAGAACAATAATAGCTATTTTAGTAAATTCAATGCAATCTCTATGTGACTTAATAATTGTTCTTGTTAAGCCAAAAAGAGAATAAATACTATCAAGAGCGGTTTTTTCATCCCCATGATTGCTTGGTAGAGGTTGGGTTGTTATTCTGGTTAATAGTTCAATGTAAAGCTCCCAAGCTGCGTCTTTATCTGAATCACCTGGCTTCCATTCCATTTCCAGAAATTTAAGTGAGATTTTTAGAGAAGTCATATTCCACTTTTTAAGCCACTGCCTAAGCTTGATATTTTTTTTAACTGGAGATTTAGTTTTACTTTGCTTCACCAGGTCAGTCCTTGATGTTAATACAAATTCATAGAAAACATATTTATTTTAAAATAAGGAGGCAAACTGAAGTTATGTCAAGCTAACAAAGAAATTATTTTTTATGTTTTGTTAAAGAGGTTCAAAGTTGTTTCATCTTTTAGTATCCATAAAATATTAAAAAAAGATATAACAGAAGCTCTATAGTCCCATAAGAGTTGTTGTTTAAGACTTAACTTTGAAACCCATAAAACAGGGAAAAAGCAGGGTTATCCTGCTGATATGACGGAAAAAAGATGACTGTCAGTGAGCGCATTGGTCTTTCTCCAACTTTGTCAGCGTGCTACTGGCCTTTGAGAGTTATATTAATGAAATAATTTTATATCGATAAAGTCTTGATATGTGAGAGTCTGGATATATGGAGAAAGCCTGTCTCGATTTATCTGGATATGTGGAGAGAAACTCCTGGCCGCTTTTTAGTTAATTTGGCCATGCAAGCTGGAATCATATAAGCCAGGTTGCTATCATCCGATCTGATCACACCCCAAGCAGAGTCACGCGTTTCATCTATCGAAACTTGAGTCACAAAAGCCAGCCCCAGCCATTCCAGTTTATTGTTTTCACAAATGCCTCTACCCCACCATTTCAGCTCCTTCAGCTCCAGCCATTCCAGCCCCATAGGGATCGGGTGGGAGCTATGGGGGGCCGGGCAGGAGCTATGGCTGGAACTATGGACAAAACAAAGTTGGCAAAAAATGCTCGAGCTGTATGAAAAATAATCAGTTTTTGAAAATCACAGAGTGTAAAAATTACATAAATTATGAAGTCATTTCAATAAAACGGGCGCTGACAGGACAAACTCTTGTCAGCTGTCTCGATTTTGCATTATAAAAGTGTAGTTAGTTTGTGAAATTTGAATTTTTTGGATTCATAAGCTTTTTTATAATCCAATTCAAAGGATAAAAAAATGAACAAAAAACATAGTGTATACTTAAGTGCAATAGTGGGAGCTGGCAAAAGTGATACAGCAGTTTTTACAGACATTGCGAAAGCGGGTAAAATTAGTGTGAAAATTATTAAAAATTTTGTGAAAATTTCCGCTCTGACTTTTTCTTTGGTTTTTTCATTAAATTCATTTGGTGAGAAGGATATAATTCGTTGCGACCATTTCAATTTAAAGACTTATAGTGAAGCGAAGAGGTATATACAAAGACATGATTCAGATGATATTCATACGATGCGTATAATGGCGCTAAGCGCTTTTTGTATAGGGAAGGAAAAGGAGGGACTAGAGGAACTGAAAAGACTTTTCTCTAAGGGTGATATTCAAGGCACTTATTTACTGGGTATGTATTATGCATCGGGTGAAACTTTCGATTCTTCCAAATGGATGGTTCAGGATCCAGAGGATTACCCAGAAAATTTTGCTGCCGCAATTTACTATTTTAAAAAAGTAGCCGCTCAGATTATGTCGGCTGTCAATTATCCGGAAGGGGTGAATCCAGATCATCCTGGTTTGGAAGATCATTATATAATAAGCGTCGAGGTGTTTACAAGTTTACCGCTTTTTTATTATCAGATATATATAGGAGCGGTTGAAAATACCTTTGCAGACAGTAAAAGCGGAAAGCAAGTGTCTTATACTGATACTATTGCAACTCTTGTTAAAATGCAGGATTGGTCTGAGCAATGTTTGAAAAGATCTGCCCTTGATGTGTGGAAAAGTTATCCAGGAATTGTAAATGTAATGAAAGTGAATTGTCACTTTATGAACAATTTTGCCGTGCAGGCTCTTCCTTTAGAGCGGCAGCGTATAAAGATAGTCGAAGATCAGTGTAAAGCTATTCCTCTGCATGAGTGCACCGAACATCAGAATATTGTTAATCAGATAATGGAGGAGTCTTATACCATGTTGGAGATACTGAGTTTCATTCAGACTATAAGTTTAATTTCAGATAATGAAGAAATCTGATACTATGTTGGAGATACTGAATTTCGTTCAGGTTATAAATTTCAGATACCATGAAAGAAAAATAACACCACAGAGAGTAAATTAAAAATGTAAATAGGAAATACAGACAGTAAGTAATAAAATTAAACTATGTAAATAAAACTTCAAAAATTCACAACAAGTCAAAAACACCGGTTTGTCTTTAAGAGATATCCAGTTATTTCGCTTGAGTCACAAAAGCCAGCCCCAGCCATTCCAGATTGGAAAACAAACAGACATAAAGGGGATAGCTGG
The DNA here is from genome assembly GCA_965203225.1 of Bdellovibrionales bacterium. Taxonomy (GTDB): domain Bacteria; phylum Bdellovibrionota; class Bdellovibrionia; order Bdellovibrionales; family UBA1609; genus JANQSP01. Next base: position 75,459 of record CBDBBW010000006.1, read on the forward strand.
CCTGTCAATCCAAAAGAGTATTCCAAGGGAAAGTGAATGCATTAAGACCTGTTTTTTAATTTTCTAATTGTTTTTTCAGATAGACCTGTAACTTTGGAAATGAAAGCAATATCCGCTTTTTCTTTTAGCAGATTTAAAACAACCTGTTGCCGGCCTTCTTGTAGGCCTTCCTGCCGGCCTTCCCAACGGCCTTTCTCTTTGATAATTTCTCTTACATCTTGCATAAGCACTGAGAACCTTAAAAGAATTTAAGCTCTATTTTTTAGCTTCCTTATTTCTTTTTCAGACAAGCTTGTCACTTCTGAAATGATAGAAATATCTAACTTCTTTTTCAGCATATTTAAAACAACCTGTTGCCGTTCTTCCTGCCGGCCTTCCTGCCGGCCTTTTTTTAAACCTTGTCTTTCGCCTTCCCAACGGCCTTTCTCTTTGATAATTTCTCTTACATCTTGCATAAGCATTGAGAATCTTAAAAAATTTAAGCTCTATTTTTTAGCTTCTTTATTTCTTTTTCAGACAAGCTTGTCACTTCTGAAATGATAGAAATATCTAACTTCTTTTTCAGCATATTTAAAACGACTTCCTGTCGGCCTTCCTGCCGGCCTTTTTTTAAACCTTCTCTTTCGCCTTCCCAACGGCCTTTCTCTTTGATAATTTCTCTTACATCTTGCATAAACATTGAGAATCTTAAAAGAATTTAAGATCTATTTTTTAGCTTCTTTATTTCTTTTTCAGACAAGCTTGTCACTTCTGAAATGATAGAAATATCTAACTTTTTTTTCAACATATTTAAAACGACTTCCTGTCGGCCTTCCTGCCGGCCTTCCCAACGGCCTCTTTCTTTGATAATTTCTCTTACATCTTGCATAAGTATTAAGAACCTTAAAAGAATTTAAGATCTATTTTTTAGCTTCCTTATTTCTTTTTCAGACAAGCTTGTCACTTCTGAAATGATAGAAATATCTAACTTTTTTTTCAACATATTTAAAACGACTTCCTGTCGGCCTTCCTGCCGGCCTTTCTGCCGGCCTTCCTGCCGGCCTTTTTTTAAACCTTCTCTTTCGCCTTCCCAACGGCCTTTTTCTTTGATAATTTCTCTTACATCTTGCATAAGTCCTCCTTGTTTTAATATCCCTGATTCTATAAGCAGTTTTTCAGCTTTTGCCCAAGTCTTTGAATCTAATTCTGTGTTATCTCTTAAATACTCCAATATCCTTAACTCTACAGTCTTTCTTGCCTGTCCCTTTAAACCCTTCAATATCTCTTCAAATTCAGCATAAGCTGTCTTTATTTTTAATGGCGTCGGTTTCTTCTTTAAACTCCATATCTCAGATAACAGCTTTACAACGCTATGACCTTTAAACTTCCTCCCTTTAAAGGCCTGCCGGATTTTTGGGTCTTGCGTGTTTATTATCCTCAATCCATAGTTTAACATATCTTTTCTGGACTCAACCGGAATCTTGGAAAAAAAAGACTCAAAATTCTCCTCTTGTAGGGAGTTTTTCCACTTGAGGGGCTGTTCTCCGTGATAAAACAGCACAGAGATTACAGGCTGAGGATAGCCCTTTTGTTGGATGCTGTGCTTTCGAACTAACACCTGATAGTCTAAAAGCTGGTTAAAAAGGTTTTTATCATAATGGCTTTTGTGTTCTAAGAGAATGAAGATTTTTACCCTTATTTTTGGATAATTTTTAAATGGCAGGGAAAAGATGAGATCCACTCTTTTTTCTTCAAAGGTGTCTTTTTCTATTTTCAACTTGTTTAAATTATATGCTCCAAGCTCTTTCTTTGAAAAAATAAGTTTCAACAACCCTTTCGCAAGTTCTATATCAGAGTAGAAGAGTTTGAAGAAGTTATCGTGGGTCAGTTTTGGTTTTTTCCTCTTTATCTGAGATTTGTTTTTTTTCATAAGAAATCCCTTATAATTTGTGTTTGTTTTAAAAAATAAATATAGGCTTTTTTTACAGCCTCATTATTGAATGATAATATATTATTTTGGCGAAATCAGCCTATTTACTGATTCCGGTCATAGACTTCCGTACTATTCTTTACAATCAAGGATTCGGTCTGTTCTGCACAACAGGTCGATGCGATTTGAAATTCTTTTAAAAATATCATCATGAGGAGAACCAAAAGAACTGACTTTGGTATTAATGTTTCTGATGGATTGAATATCTTTTAAAGACAAGCCGGTGTTTTTGACTTGCTGTGAATTTTTGGTTTTTGAAAACTCCCTCAAGCCGAGTTTGTTATTTTTTGCCAACTTTGTTTTTTTCATAGTTCTAGCTCTGGCTCTGGCCTTAGACCCTGCCACACCAGCTACAGCCCTACTCCGACTTTCTTGGTTTCCATTGCCAACTAATGCTGATCTTGCTGATGACCCTCCTCCGCCCAGAATGTCATTGGATTCTTTATCTCCTTGTTTAAAATTATTGCCCTCGTCTATTTGATTTCCCGATCCTGTTTGAGAAAGAGCCGATAAGGAATCTCTATTGGAACCACTGCCGGAACTGCCATTGCCTCCCAAAGATTATTGCAAGGGAAATTGAAGGCATTAAGAATCGTTTTTTAATTTTCTAATTGTTTTTTCAGATAGACCTGTAACTTTGGAAATGAAAGCAATATCCGCTTTTTCTTTTAGCATATTTAAAACGACTTACTGTAGGCCTTTTTTTAGACCTTCTCTTTCGCCTTCCTGCTGGCCTTCCTGCTGGCCTTCCTGCCGGCCTTCCCAACGGCCTTTCTCTTTGATAATTTCTCTTACATCTTGCATAAACATTGAGAATCTTAAAAGAATTTAAGCTCTATTTTTTAGCTTCTTTATTTCTTTTTCAGACAAGCTTGTCACTTCTGAAATGATAGAAATATCTAACTTCTTTTTCAGCATATTTAAAACGACTTCCTGTCGGCCTTTTTTTAGACCTTCTCTTTCGCCTTCCTGCCGGCCTTCCTGTAGGCCTTCCTGCCGGCCTTCCTGCCGGCCTTCCCAACGGCCTTTCTCTTTGATAATTTCTCTTACATCTTGCATAAACATTGAGAATCTTAAAAGAATTTAAGCTCTATTTTTTAGCTTCTTTATTTCTTTTTCAGACAAGCTTGTCACTTCTGAAATGATAGAAATATCTAACTTCTTTTTCAGCATATTTAAAACGACTTCCTGTCGGCCTTTTTTTAGACCTTCTCTTTCGCCTTCCTGCCGGCCTTCCTGTAGGCCTTCCCAACGGCCTTTTTCTTTGATAATTTCTCTTACATCCTGCATAAGTCCTCCTTGTTTTAATATCCCTGATTCTATAAGCAGTTTTTCAGCTTTTTCCCAAGTCTTTGAATCTAATTCTGTGTTATCTCTTAAATACTCCAATATCCTTAATTCTACAGTCTTTCTTGCCTGTCCCTTTAAGCCTTTCAATATCTCTTCAAATTCAGCATAAACATTCTTTATTTTTAATGGAGTCGGTTTCTTCTTTAAACTCCATATCTCAGATAATAGCTTTACAACGCTATGACCTTTAAACTTCCTGCCCTTAAAGGCCTGCCGGATTTTTGGGTCTTGCGTGTTTATTATCTTCAGTTCATAGTTTAGCATGTTTTTTCTGGATTCAACAGGAATTTTGGAAAAATACGTTCCAAAATCCTCTTCTTGTAAGGAGTTTTTCCATTTGAGGGGGTGTTCTCCGTGATAAAACAGCACAGAGATTACAGGCTGAGGATAGCCCTTTTGTTGGATGCTGTGCTTTCGGACTAAAACCTGATAGTCTAAAAGCTGGTTAAAAAGGTTTTTATCATAGTGGCTTTTGTGTTCTAAGAGAATGAAGATTTTTACCCTTATTTTTGGGTAATTTTTAAATGGGAGGGAAAAGATGAGATCCACTCTTTTTTCTTCAAAGGTGTCTTTTTCTATTTTTAACTTGTTTAAATTATATGCTCCAAGCTCTTTCTTTGAAAAAATAAGTTTCAACAACCCTTTTGCGAGTTCTATATCAGAGTAGAAGAGTTTGAAGAAGTTATCGTGGGTCAGTTTTGGTTTTTTCCTCTTTATCTGAGATGTATTTTTTTTCATAAGAGATCCTTTAATTTGTTTCTGTTTTTAAAAATAAATACAGGCTTTTTTTACAGCCTCATTATTGAATGATAATATATTATTTTTTGGATTAAAGTTTTGTCGTCTCATTGGCGTTTTTAAATTATATTCACAATTTAATCTATCTCTAAATGTAATATCAATAAAACATTTTAAAATTTTTGGATCAATAATTTTATCCCATTGAGTAACAGATATTTTTACATTAAGATTAAAATGATAATATATTATTTTGGCGAAATCAGCCTATTTACTGATTCCGGTCATAGACTGCCTTACTATTTTTTACAATCAAGGATTCGGTCTGTTCTGCACAACAGTTCGATGCGATTTGAAATTCTTTTAAAAATGTCATCATGAGGAGAACCAAAGGAACTGACTTTGGTATTTAGGCTTCTGAGGGATTGAATATCTCTTAAAGACAAGCCGGTGTTTTTGACTTGCTGTGAATTTTTGATCTTTGAAAACTCCCTCAAGCCGAGTTTGTTATTTTTTGCCCACTTTGTTTTTTCCATAGTTCCAGCCCTGGCCGTAGCCCCTGCCCGGCCCATAGCTCCTGCCTTGAGCCCATAGCTCTTCACCCGGCCGTAGACTCTGCCACAACAACTACAATCCTACTCTGACTTCCCTTGGGTTGGTTTGGGGTTTCCATCGTCGCTAACTAATGACGATCCGGGTGACCCTCCTCCTCCCAGAATGTCATTGGATTCTTTATCTCCCTGTTTAAGATTCTGATTTCCTGATCCTGTTGGCGAAAGAGCCGATAAGGAATCTCTATTGGAAAATGTCATTGGATTCTTCATCTCCCTGTTTAAGATCCTGAAGCTACAATCATAGCTCCTGCCCTGCCCATAGCTCCTGCCTTGAGCGCCCATAGCTCTCACCCGGCTGTAGACTCTGCCACACCTGCTATAATCCTACTCCGACTTCCCTTGGGTTGGATTCTTTATCTCCCTGTTTAAGATTATTGCCCTCGTCTATTTGATTTCCTGATCCTGTTGGCGAAAGAGCCGATAAGGAATCTCTATTGGAATCAGGACCACCAGAACCACTGCCGGAGTTGCTATTGCCTCCCACCTCTGAGTCCTGTTTGTTGGCGGACCAACTCAAAAGCGGATTGTTTGTTGGAGTGGAATAAGAAGAGCCTAAATTGCCGCTGGCTGTAACTGCCGATTGAGCCTGATTCAGATTGAGCTTGGAAGGAGAGGAACCGACCCTGGCTTCTTTTTCACAACCTGCGGAGGAAAAAGCGGTCTTTAATATTGTTTCTCCGACCTGAACCAGCTCAGCGGTCTTTAATATTGCTTCTCCGACCTGAACCAGCTCAGTGGATTTGCCTCCTACTGTTTCACATTTGGAGCTTGCGGGGATCAACTCCTGTCGGTAGCGTCCAACATATTGGCCTATCAACTCCTCTCCTCACTGCAGGTATGTGTTTTATGATTGTAATTGTTTTCTTTGAGCAGATCAAAATTGCAGATTTCATGACACTTGGTTCGGATTTTGTCCGCTGTCTTGCAGGCCTTCGTACAGGCTGTAGCACTGCTTCGACACTGCTCGGCCATTTTTTGACCGGCATTTCTCATATCGCCAAATCTCTCTTTGGCTGTTTGACAAATGTCCGCCATACCTCCTGCAGTATTGACACCCGTGTTTATAAAAAGGCCAGCACTGGTTTTATCAACACACTTTAAAGGGTCTTCACAACAGACAGTGGCTTTGGTTTTGAGGTTTTCACACTCTCCCAGCACGGTGTTAAAATCCAGTTCGATTCTTTGAGTGCATATCTGACCAAAATCACATTTCTGCCATGAAAACCCTTTCGACAGTTGGTTGCCAGTTGGAAGCTGTGCTGTTAGTTCACGCTTAAGTTTGTTGAAACAATTTTTGTATTCTTCCCGACCAGTAATATCTCCACTACATTTTTTATTAGCCGCTTGTTGGCAATATTCTGCACAACTACTTCCTGGACAAATTAATTCCAGCCCCGGTCTTTGATTGTTACTGTTTGAGTGCGTTCTTTACAAGCTTCTCTTATCGGATTTTGTCCGCTGTCTTGCAAGTCTTTGCACAAGTTGCAGCACCGCTTCGACACTGCTCGGCCATTTTTTGACCGGCATTTCTCATATCGCCAAATCTTTCTTTGGCTTTTTGACAAATGTCCGCCATCCCTCCTGCAATATTGACACCTGTGTTTATAAAAAAGAAAGATGATCGGACTGATAGGCTGTTTTATTCCATTCAGTGGAATAGGTTTGTGAAACAGATAAAGCCCTAACTGGAATATATCCGGCTTTGGCAGAGATTATTTCACCGGTCTTATGTCTGATTGAAAGCTGAATCCCGACCGGCTTTCTTTTTGTGTGTTCATAACTTTCTAACTGGTCAAACTGGACATAGGAAGTCATAAGCTCTGTATTATCCAGTCTCTTTTTATTAGCCTCTCTGGACAGCTCTGCATTTTCTCTAAAATATTTGACGACAGTGGGGTAACTGATTTTAAGCGTGCGAGCTATTCCTCTTAAACTCATTCTCTCACAATACATTTTTGTTATGGCCTCTCTTAGGTGTTGTTTTCTATGCCTGTAATTGACACTAAAGTTGCGTTTTGTGAAAGTTGTTTTGCATTCACTGCATTTATACTTTTTGTGTTTTTCCTCGGCTTGTTTTCATTTTCCCGTTTTTCTTTACTTTTCCTGATGAGTTACAATATATACATTTCATTGCATTATCCCCTATATTAAATTAATCGGCGGGTAACACTGAAAATTTTTATTAGTAATTTTAAATAGTTATTTCAATTCAAGCACACATTAACTTAGCCGCTATATATCATACCCTGCCTTCCTCAAAAAATATTACTATTTTTCATAAAAAGGGGAATGCTTTTTTACCGACAAACCTGGCTTTGGTCTTTAGTTTTTCCTCTATTCTCAGGCAACGATTGTACTTGGCCACTCTCTCTCCACGGCACACGGAACCGGTTTTGATTTGCTCAGCCCCCCAAGCCACAGCCAAATCCATTATGCCAGTGTCCTCCGTTTCCCCGCTTCGATGAGAAACACAACAGGTGTATCCCGCCTTGTGCGCCAGTTGAACAGCTAAATACGTTTCCGTAAGTGTTCCCACCTGATTGATCTTGGCCAGAAGACAGTTTGCCGCTTTTCGGTCAATTCCCTCCCGCAAACGATCAACATGAGTGACAAACAAATCATCCCCCACTAATTGAACATTTTTACCAAGTTCTTTTGTCATCCGGATCCATCCCTCCCAGTCCTCCTCCGCCAGGCCGTCTTCAATACTGACAAGAGGGTATTTTCTGCTCCAATTTTTATATATTTGAATAAGATCATCTGCCGTCACACTTTCTTTTTCCCAAAGGTACCTGCCTTCCTTATGAAACTCGGAAGCGGCCACATCCAAAGCGAGAGCTATTTGGTTTTCGGATGAATATCCCGCTTTTTCAATGGCCTGTTGAAGCAATTTAAGAGCGGATTCATTATCCGAAAGCCGGGGAGCAAACCCTCCTTCATCCCCCACTGCCGTACTGAAATTTTTCTCCTTTAGCAGTTGTTTAAGGCAGTAAAAAACCTCTGCAGAAGCTCTGAGAGCCAACTTAAAGGAATCAAACCCGTAAGGCACGATCATAAACTCCTGAACACTTAAACCGTTGTTCGCGTGAACTCCACCATTGAGAATATTCACCAAAGGCACAGGCAGGCTGTAGACCTTACGGTCAAAAGACTCAAACAATTCCTTATTTTCACTGAGTGCACGCGCCCGGGAGTACGCTAATGAAACAGCCAAAAGAGTGTTGGCTCCCAATCGGGATTTGTTTGGAGTGCCATCCATTTTTTTTAAAAAAGAATCCATAGCAGATTGATCTGCCACAGAATGATTTTTCAAGACGGAGGATAGGCTCTGAATGTGAGACAGGGATTTAAGCAAACCTTTTCCGTGAAACCGATGAAAATCCTGATCCCTTAACTCCAAAGCCTCATGAGAACCGGTAGAAGCACCTGAAGGCACTGCTGAACGAACACGAATCCCGTTATCCAAAACAAGCTCCACCTCCAAAGCCGGCACTCCTCGACTGTCCAAAATCTCCCGCCCGTGAATATCGGAAATAATCGGCATGACAGTTTACCCGCAATTCCATGTTTTTACAGACCGGACAAATTTCCATTGAACATCGAAAATAACCGGCACAACAGTTTATCTCTATCAAAGAATAACAAAACCAGTCCATTTGTTTTTCTTGATTACGCACTAATATTGCTTCAGAACTTTCCTGCTATCAAAGAATAGCAAAACAAATGCTTATGTTTTTACAATGAAACAAATGCTTATGCTTCTGATATTATAGATATAAAAACACTACTTAAAACTTTATGTTTAAGCTTTTTTTTAACTGTTCCAGAGAATACAGCAAAGAATCCACTCCATGAGATATATCCGGTTGCCCCGGCACGGACTCACTTTGTTCCTTTGAAAATGAAATACTTTTCAACTCCAAAAGGCTCTGCTCCATCTGCTGAATTAAGAAGGAGCTTTCCTCCGGCAAAGCCACTCTCTGCATCAGGAGTTGATCTTTCAGGTTTCTGATTTGCTTGTTTTTTTCCTGAATTTGCTGTCTTTGATAATAAAGCTCTTTTTCAACTTTTTCTAAAAACCTTTTAAGATCACTTAATAATTCTGGCTTTATATTGATGCTGGAAGGACCTGGAAACAAGGAAACCTGAGGGTTTTCCATCTCCCATTTGATTTGTACATAATTACGAATCCATTTTGCCTCCGCACGGGGTTTATTGGCGTATACAGGTAAAGCCTCCAATACCGCACGCAGATATTCCGTTACAAAAGGATATTCCTCCGAAGAAAGGTTACACTTAAATCCAAGAAAGCCTTTTTCATCTCGTTCATTTACGAAAGAAAAATCATTGGAGATAAAATAGGATAAAAAAACCGGCAAATTGGAAAACATCGATTTCGATTTTTTCATCTTTAACACACTGTCCAATTCACCCCAGGCCCTCAGCTCAAAGCAGGAATGCCCTACAATGACAAGGAAGTCCTGGTCCACAAAATGGGAGGAATATTCATGATTTAATTTCTTTAAGAGAGACTCCACCTGATTGAGATCCATCCATTGAGACGGATCTTTTAAAAACTCCATCTCCAAAGAAGTTAACTCATACAGACGGGAAACATCAAATCCGCGTGTCCGCAAAAAACAGTAAAAGGAATGTGTGATTTTACCACTAACCCGCATAATGAGCCACTTTACAGCCAAATCACTTTTTTTTCCATATTTTTTCCCTGATTCAAAGAACCTGTCTTCTTCTAAGGGCAAAACCGGAGACTTCGGCCAAGTGAGGGATATATATACGGGAAATGAAAATTATTTCCCAGAAGTGGAGTTATTTACCAGCTGATTCGCCGGCAGGTTTATTGATCTTTTCCAACAAACCAACCACTTTCGTATGACCATTTTCCTTTGCGAGATCAAAAGGGTTTTTTCCACTCTTGTCTTTGACACTTTTAGCCCCTTTATTCATCAACAAAGTTACGATATTTATATTACCTCTGCGGGAGGCCCAATGAAGAGGAGTTCTTCCGGCTTTATCTGTAGCATCGACTTTGGCGCCTTTGTTTAAAATCAAGGAGGCCAATTTGACATTTCTGTCCCTCCGGGAGGCAAAATGAAGAGGGGTCAGCCCGTCTTTATCATGCACATTAACAGTAGCTCCCCTTTTTCTATCAACAAAGCGACAATAGCGGCCATCCTATTACCTTTGCCTGCGCTCATCCTGATTGGTATTGGCATAAGAACTGTTTTGAGACAGTGAAATGATAAAAGTAAATAAAAACACATTAAATACCAAATTTAATAATTTCATGTTTTCTCACAAAGTTATATTTTTGTTTGAGCGTAAGTATTAAAAATTAAAACTTTCTTTATTTCCTGACAGCAACGGCTAATACAAGCAATATAGTGTCAAAAATAAATTTAGTCAATTACTTGTTTCTATAAATAAAGTATTTTATTTAGTGGATTTACAGTAAGTTACATCAATTTCTTATAACTGTTTATCCATTAACAAACTCCGGATACCGGGGAGGTTTCCATGTGCCAAATACTTTAAAGCGGCTCCACCCCCGGTGGAAACATAGTTAAAGCACTCCTTTTTCCCCCATTTTAAAACCGCTGATATGGAGTTGCCGCCTCCCACCACCCGAAAAGCGTTTTTACATTCCGCTATGGATTCACACATAGACAAGGTTCCTTTGGCAAACACAGGATCTTCAAATTTGCCAAAAGGACCGTTCCAAAAAATGGTTCCAGCCCCTTTCAGAACCTGAGAAAAACAAGCTATTGTTTTAGGCCCGATATCCATAGGACAAAAACCTTCCGGCACTTCAGGTCCGGGGGTGATTTGTTTTTGACTGGAATCCCCCCCTTTTGGCACCACTACATGATCCAAAGGCAGTAACAACTCCTTTTCCCTTACACGCAAACGATTTATAAATTCCTCAGCCACTCTCAGGCTCTCTTGCTGAATAAAAGCCTCTCCCGTGGGCACCCCTTTCACTTTCAAAAAAGTATAGGCCATCACCCCTCCGATCAAGACAGAATCCAAACGATCAACCAAACTACTTATAATTTTTATTTTATCACTAACCTTCACCCCTCCCGCCAAAAGAACAAAAGGTTTTGGAGATCTGTCACGAATATAATCCAGCATCTCCCTTTCCTTTTTCATTGAAAAACCCTGCCCCCGTTTTTTCACTTTTTGAGGCAGAATCACAGTACTGGCGTGGTTCCTGTGAGAGACGCTGAACGCCTCATTGATATAAATATCCACATAAGAAGAAACCATATCCATCCAGTGTGCATCCCCTGTCTCCTCTCCCGGGTGAAATCGCAAATTCTCCATTAAAATAATTTTCTTCGCATTTAAAGAAGACAGCAGAGGGAAGGGAATGACTGAGTCTATCTCCTCAATAAACAACACTTCACAGTTTAAATGATTACCCAAGTAGTAGCCAAAAGGCTCCAAGCTGAATTTTTTCTCATCACCCTTCTCCGGCCGGCCCTGATGACTGCCAATAATCACCTTGGCCTGATTTTCAAGAGCATATTTAAGAGTGGGAAGGGCGGATTGAAGACGAATATGATCCTTTACTTTATTGTTTTCAACAGGAACATTAAAATCTGTCCTAATAAAAACCTTTTGATCCTTCAGATCAAAATCATCAATGGAATAGAAACAATTTGATAACATAATTTCTCTACTTTAATTGAGAAAGGGAATAAGTCCCGTTTTTTTACCGCTTATTTTTTCCGAAGACACAGCAAAAACAAACAAAATATCAACAACATGGAATAAATAACGTTTTTTTACCGCTTATTTTTTCCGAAGACACAGCAAAAACAAACAAAATATCAACAACATGGAATAAATACCGCTTTTTTACCGCTTACTTTTTCCTCAAACACAGCCAAAACAAACAAAATATCAACAACATGGAATAAATACCGTCTTTTTATCGCTTACTTTTTCCGAAGACACAGCAAAAACAAACAAAATATCAACAACATGGAATAAATACCGCTTTTTTTACCGCTTACTTTTTCCGAAGACACAGCAAAAACAAACAAAATATCAACAACATGGAATAAATACCGCTTTTTTATCGCTTACTTTTTCCTCTAAACAGGCAAATCAGGTCAAGAATATACAACACAACGCAATAATCTATCCATTCCTTTTAAAACATCCACAAAAGCAAGATCAAGGAAGGCTACACTTCCATTCGTCGTTTTCAGCTGACTGGTTATTTGCTTAAAAACAGTCAACCAACAAATACACCATTAAAATCGGTAAAAAACCTTCTTTTTTTGTTTGAGCCTAAATTCTTTCTTCATTTCTTTCGATAAGTAAAGTGAAATGCTGTAAAAAATGTCTCGTAATGAGATTCTCCAAGGATGCAAAAATGAAAATCACCTCAGTCAAAATTACTGTCGTGCCAAACGAAGACCGCCTGAAAGCCTATGCCAGTATCACCTTTGATGATTGTTTTGTGGTTCATGATCTAAAGGTAATACGCACGGATGACAAGTTATTCGTCGCTATGCCCAGTAAAAGACATAAAAATAAAAACACTTTTCGGGATATCGCCCACCCTTTAGACAAGGAAACCCGCCATACAATTCAGGAGGAGATTTTTAAAAAATACAAAGAAACTCTGAAAAATTTTAAGAATGAAGAGGAAAATATCAATTATTAAACCACCTGACAGAGGATGAATTGGAATAAAGAGTAACAACCCTCAAAATATCTATAGGGCAGTTTGAAAGAGAATATGCCCTCTCAAATACTTGATTTGTCCTTAGATTGGGAGCATTTGAAAGAGAATCTGCTGTGTTCAAATACTTGATTTGTCCTTGATTGGAAGCATTTGAAAGAGAATCTGCTGTGTTCAAATACTTGATTTGTCCTTGATTGGGAGCATTTGAAAGAGAATCTGCTGTGTTCAAATACTTGATTTGTCCTTGATTGGGAGCATTTGAAAGAGAATCTGCTGTGTTCAAATACTTGATTTGTCCTTGATTGAAGCCTTAAAAGAACAATGGAATAGAAACAGAGTAATAATATAAAATATGCCGTACAGCCGTCTCGAAGATGAATGGACCGGAAATAGAAAATAGTCATTAAACTCTTGATTTTTTTCCTAAAATCAAAGATATTTTTTTAAGCTTATGTTATTGCCTGAGTTGTGTGATTTGCGTGGCTGTGTGGTTTGTATGAATTAAATGATTGACATGGTTTGCATGTTTCAAATTTACATTTTTTTACAAGAAAGATATAAAATGTAAGCGACAGAAAAGTATCATGGGGTGTCGGCAAGTGGTAAGCCAACAGATTTTGATTCTGTCATTCGCAGGTTCGAATCCTGCCACCCCATCCACTTGAAAATACCAACTTTTCACATCCTGTTCCATAGCACTTCAGAAAGTGTCGGGACATTTCAAGCCTCTGTTTTTTTTAGTTAATCAGACACAATACATATTTAAGAAATAACAATTGACAATATGTCATTTTTGTTTTTTTTAAAAAATTCTAGCGCGGACGGAAATAGCTTTAGATGAGGTAATAGGTTAAAAATGAAACCATTTATATTAATTAAAAAATTACAAATAGCTGGAATGATTTAGCAAATTATAGTAAAAAAACCATAGTTTGAATAAGAATCGGAGGTAATGATGATAACAAAACCAATAATTAAGAATAATATATGGATTGACAAGTTATATTATATTTTCTTTCCGAGCGCATTAAAATTCTTGTTAAGAGCTGTTAAGCTTTCTCTGTTTCTTTTTTGTTTTTCAGCATCTATAAAAATTCAAAGCAACTCTAAAATATTGATAGAGCCTTTTTCTGAGGCTTTTTCTGAAGAGCTGACTATTGAGAAAGCAAAAATAGCTAAAGCCGTATGGAAAATAAAAGTAGAAAAAGGGAGAGGAACTGGTTTTTTTATATCAAAGAATAAAATAGTTACAAACTCTCATGTAGTTCAGGGTGTAAAAGATACAGGAGAGATAACAATAGTTCAGGAAGGAAATCCGAGACGATTGAAAGTCAAAAGAATAGTAAGTCTGTCAATAGGATATGATCTTGCTCTTTTAGAAGTGGATGGAGTTGTTTCTGATTTCTTGAGTTTGCCAGAAGATCCATTAAAGTCTTCAAATGTATATGCTCTTGGATATCTAAACGGTCAGTTTCAAGAAATAAGGCAAACAGGTGTTTTAAAAGCAGATTACTTTTTTTCAGATAATTTTGATATAAGCGGAACCAGCGGCAGTCCTGTTTTAAATGAGGCTCATCAATTAGTGGGAGTATTATATAAACAATATACACTATTATACCAACAAAGCAGTTACAATAACAACATCTTTTTTATAGGTTTAGAAACATTAAAATCTTTTATAAAGGATGAACATTTTTTATGTGAAGGCAATATTCAAGAATGTTTTAAATCATTAAGAGAAACTTTTGAAAAAAATCCACAAGAGGTAAAAAGAGGGAAAGATTCTTATAACATATCTGAGCATTTAAGCAAAAGAGGAGATTACCTCGAGCAGAAATGGTGGCTGGAAAAAGCGGCTAAACAAGGTTATGTTCTGGCTCAGTATAGCTTAGCTGTGATGTATTATAATGGAGAAGGAGTGGAGCAAGATCTACCTCAAGCAATAAAGTGGTTTGAAAAAGCAGCTGAACAAGATTTTGCTCAGGCTCAGTATAGCTTAGCTGTGATGTATGATCAGGGAGAAGGAGTGGAGCAAGATCTACCTCAAGCACTAAAGTGGTATGAAAGAGCGGCTAAACAAGGTGATGCTCGGGCTCAGTATAGCTTAGCTATGATGTATGATCAGGGAGAAGGAAGGAGCGCAAGCTACATCACAGCACTAAAGTGGTATGAAAAAGCGGCTAAACAAGGTCATGCTCGGGCTCAGCATAACTTAGCTGTGATGTATTATAAGAGAGGAGGGGCGCAAGATCTACATCGAGTACTAAAGTGGTATAAAAAAGCGGCTAAACAAGGTGATGCTCGGGCTCAGTATAGCTTAGGTGTGATGTATTATAAGGGAGAAGGAGTGGAGCAAGATCTACCTCAAGCAATAAAGTGGTTTGAAAAAGCAGCTGAACAAGATTTTGCTCAGGCTCAGTATAGCTTAGCTGTGATGTATTATAATGGAGAAGGAGTGAAGCAAAATAGACATCGAGCACTAGAGTGGTTTGAAAAAGCGGCTAAACAAGGTTATGTTCCGGCTAAAAAAATCTTGGAGAAGCTGTTTAAGAAAAAATAGAAGAAAAATAAATCTTTTAAGGTCTTACAGCTTTTAAGCCTTGGAAAAGAATATACAAAAAAAAATAGTTTAAAGTTTAAACAGTGGTGTGTAATTTTTTCATAATTTTATTATTTAGCTTTACTTTACCTGTTTTATTAATGCCTGTGTTAGTTTTTTCCAAACAAGGATTCCAATGATATACAGCATCACTCACAAACACACCATTATATGAGGAATTTTTTGCAAATACAGAATATATTCACAATAGATCATTAGAAGGAAAAAATGTTTTTCAAGTCTTTACGGGTGAGTTCAATTCCTATTGAAAACGAAATAACCATATTTAATAAAAACGGATTTTCACTGGTTTATTATCCTCCCTTACCTCCATCGCCGTTTACTAGTACTGCTCATGTTATACTTAAAGGAAAAGACATGGCGCTACCTATTTTATTTATAGCTCTGGACAACATAAACAATATAAAAAAAGTTTATATTCGCCAGGATATACAGGAGACTGATATAACAGATATTCTATTGTCCATTAAAGACCTTAAAGGAGTAGATCAGTTAGCAGAAAGTATTGATGACACCGGCTGGTTCAGCTGGTTCCTTTATAAATTAAATCACTCTGAAATATTATGAAACAACAGGATGCCATTTTTGTAAATGGCACAAAAACTAATTTCTGGAACAAGTTTTTTTATTAAATAAAGATACATTTGTAACAGCGAATCGTATGATAAAGACCCTATTAAGAAAAAACAGCCTTGAAGATATTCAATTTTCATAATCCGTAAAAAACCACCGATACCCATACAAAAATCCTAATCTGAAAGTAAAAAGAATCATTAATTATTCAAAAAAAAGAGATATAGCTCTTCTTGAAGTGGAAGGGTCAAAAGAAGAGATGCAATCTATCCCTGTGTTAAAACTAGCTACGGATTCCAGTTTTTCCACTTTTGGGGCTTCTCCTTTTCTTCTGATGCAATCTATCTCTATTTTAAAACTAGCTACCAGCTATGATGAACTATATAAAAATCAGTTATATGGAATAGGTTACCCAAACTTTCAGTTTAAAGGTTTTACAGGAGTTTTTATGAAAAACAACATGTACGACTTTGAGTTTGAAATTAATAATCCAGGATTCCTTCGGTTAAATGAGGCCAGTGGCTCACCTATTTTTAACAGCCAGGGAAAGGTATTAGGAATTTTAGTACGTGTAAGTATTAATTTTTTATTTTCTGAAAAAGCTATTACAAGTGAACAGCTGATTGCTTTGGTTGATAAATATAATTATACTCCTCCGGAACGGCTGAATCTTTTTTTACTCATTTTACATAAAAATATTTCAGAGGAGGAATTGTCAAAACTGTTCACAGTATGGAATATTGCAGAATATACAGCTGTATACGCTCATGATTATAAAAAATACATGAGTGCATTTATTGATACTTTAAGTTTTTCTTCAGAAGAGCAAAACAAAGAAACAGTTTTATCTATGTTTGATAAACATCAACTCCCTATTACTTCCGTACTGCATGAGCTTTTTCAAGCCAACAAGGCTACTTTGTTTAATGAGGCTATTAAAAATCCTCAAGTAAAAGTGAATATTCAGAATTATTTGTCGCAAACAGTTTTACATACGGCTTCAAATGCACAATGGATTAATGCAGAACCCTATATTCGCTCCTTGTTTCAAAGGCCTGATCTTAACTTGAATATTGTGGATTTTCAGGGTTGGACACCTATTTTTTATATTGTGCATAACAGCCAAAGCCGCGACTCTGAGGGAATCAAACTATTTTTAAGCCGCAGACCCAAATTGAATATGGGTATTCAGGATTATAATCTGAGAGCCCTGCCTTTGCTGGCCGTAGAATTGGGTATGCCTGATCTGGCTGAATTGCTTCACCAACAGGGAGCTCCTTTGCCGGAGCAGGTGAGCCGGCTTAATTCATATATGACGAACGATTACAAAGCTATATGGTTTAAATACAAAATGAAACTGGACTTGGATGAAATGGCGCAATTGTTTAATGTGGATTCAAGAAAACCTTCTTTTTCTATATTTCAGGGATTACAGGCTGACGAATTTTTAATGGAAGATGAGACAACTTGGGAGCATTTTAAATATTATTTTTTATTTCAAATGTTGCACAATTTTTTCACTAAGGAAGAAGATATGCGTTATGTTTATAGACCGATGTATCCCTTTAAAATCCCGTCAAAGTTTTTCCCAGGATGAATATAAATTTACCAAAATCCTGTCAAAGTATTTCGTAGGATGAATGTTCACTCCTCAAACTTATAGCTTCCCTCTGAATTTATATAAAAAAGACAATCACTTTTAGATTTACAACTAATTCTATATTTTGATTGACCTTTTAAACCAAAGTAACTTCCAGATAGGAGCGTTTTCATACTATTATTCAAACTAGCTTTACCACTAATCACTATTAATTTAAAACTCTTTCCTAAACTACTAAGTTTTGCTTTCATACCTGAGGCCAATTTAATAAATGTGCCATTCTTTTGATTTGAGTTAGGCTTTCCCCATAAATATGCGACTTCAAGACTATTCCCCTCTATCAGATTAGAATTTTCGGAGTCTATCCATACAATATTTGAAGGATCGACATTTATAGGTCTCTCACCACTGTCAAATACTTTTGTTGAAGGCATCACTAAATAAGGAGCACTTTCAATTTCAATAAATGCAATATTAGTTTTCCCTTTAGCCGCTGTTATATGCACTGCACCTTTTGGTTGTGTCCAAAAAGACCCAACAGGCATCCACATATTTTCAGCACTAGGATCATCATTATGTATGAGTCCACTAATTACAACCCCCTTATAAGTCACATTATGAATATGTGGGGGTGACCTAAATCCATCAACAAATTTTACAAGAAAACCTGTTGGTACTTTACTACCTTTACGGTCTCCCCATATCGTAGTAGCCTGAGGGCTTTTATCTCCTCTTGCTGGATTAAGTTTTTCCCATTTAAGTTCTGAAGCCAATACAAGTTTAGTATTTGGCTCCTCCTTCATGGTATTTAATAGATTAGTTCTGCAACTTGTTGACAATAATACTATCCCTAAAACGGTAATATAATTTTTCAAATATATCTCCTTTTTTTGTTCTGTCGCGACCCCCATTCGACTAGACAGCTTGATTAACTAATTTCCTGTATTCTAAAGGACTTTTCATGCCCAGTCCAGAGTGATGAGCCACATTATTGTAGTCTCTAATCCACTTTTTATTTCAAAAATAGTTCGTCCTCATAGAGCATCTATTCGTCCTTTTACTCTCTTCTTAAGTCACTTTTTACTTCAAAAATAGTTCGTCCTCATAGAGCATCTATTCGTCCTTTTACTCTCTTCTTAAGTCACTTTTTACTTCAAAAATAGTTCATCCTCATAGAGGTATACATTACCGTTTTTATCATGGGAAGAATGAGTTTGCACAAAAGAAGGGAAGAATAAGAAATCATATAAATGAAATTAAGAATTTTTTGAGGATTGACTAAAGTCAGGCTATCCCACTTTAGATGAGTGAATAAGAATACTTTTTACTTGCACTTAAAAGAATGTGAATTTAGATTCAATCATGGACAATATAATTTTTATATTTATTACTATTAAAAGTAATCCACTTCAGCCACCATGAACCAAGAAAAATAATGAACACAAAAAAAATATTCATAACGGGAACAGATACTAATGTGGGAAAAACCATTGTTTCCGCCGGGTTTTGTTTGACATGGCCGGCTCATTACTGGAAGCCCATTCAGGCCGGCTATCATTCCGCAGAGAGCGCGGAAGTTCGGATACCGGTTCCAAAAACAAAAATCCTGCCTCAAACAGACAATGAAGTTATCAGTCAGTTTATCCCGGAACAGAATATTCATCCCTCCTCTTACACTTTAAAAAAACCTCTTTCTCCAAACCAGTCAGCAGAAATGGAAAATATTTATATTAAAAATGAAAATATCAAAGTACCGGACTGCTCATCCAATTTGATAATAGAAGGCGCGGGAGGCGCGTTGGTTCCTTTTAACGACAAAGAAGACATAACCGACTTAATAAAAAAAATAAATTGTCCGGTGATTGTTGTCACAAGAAGTGTACTAGGAACTTTGAATCACACTTTTCTAACTCTTTCCATATTGAAGGCTAAAAATATTTCCGTACTAGGGGTTGTCATGGTAGGACCTCCTCACCCTTTGAACAAAAGGGATATTGAAAAAAAAGCTCCCGTTTTGCTGGAACTGCCTTTTCTTAATAAGCTTTCCGCCAAAACTCTGCACCTTTATTTTGAAAAAATTAAACTGTAAAAGCCGGACAACACAGATTCACAACAACTACACAACAGCTTCATAACAGATTCACAACTAAACACTACACAACAGCTGAACAACTAAAAGGTGGACAACACAGATTCACAACAACTGCACAATAGCCTCATAATTAAACACTCCACAACAGATTCATAATTAAATACTACACAACAAATTCATCACTAAATACTACACAACAGATTCATCACTACAAACTACACAACAGATGCATCACTAAATACTACATAACACATTCATCACTAAATACTACACAACAAATTCATCACTACAAACTGCACAACAAATTCATCACTACAAACTGCACAATAGATGCATCACTACACACTGGACTACAGAAAATCACAACTGCTTCACTACAGAAAATCACAACTGCTTCACTACAGAAAATCACAACTGCTTCACTACAGAAAATCACAACTGCTTCACTACAGAAAATCACAACTGCTTCACTACAGAAAATCACAACTGCTTCACTACAGAAAATCACAACTGCTTCACTACAGAAAATCACAACTGCTTCACTACAGAAAATCACAACTGCTTCACTACAGAAAATCACAACTGCTTCACTACAGAAAATCACAACTGCTTCACTACAGAAAATCACAACTGCTTCACTACAGAAAATCACAACTGCTTCACTACAGAAAATCACAACTGCTTCACTACAGAAAATCACAACTGCTTCACTACAGAAAATCACAACTGCTTCACTACAGAAAATCACAACTGCTTCACTACAGAAAATCACAACTGCTTCACTACAGAAAATCACAACTGCTTCACTACAGAAAATCACAACTGCTTCACTACAGAAAATCACAACTGCTTCACTACAGAAAATCACAACTGCTTCACTACAGAAAATCACAACTGCTTCACTACAGAAAATCACAACTGCTTCACTACAGAAAATCACAACTGCTTCACTACAGAAAATCACAACTGCTTCACTACAGAAAATCACAACTGCTTCACTACAGAAAATCACAACTGCTTCACTACAGAAAATCACAACAGCGGAACAACTGCGGGACAACAGCGGGACAACAGCTCAGAAGTTTATTTCCTGCAGAAAGGCTCTACAACGGAATATCCTAAAACTCCAATATAACAATATAATTCTCTTTCCAAGAGATTCAATAAAAAAGAACTTGACTTAAAATAAAATCAGCTTAAAAAATAAATGACATCCCGAGTGAAATTAATATTTGTATAAACCTTTTTCTTTTTGGAAAGTTTTATAAAAAATGAATCCCACCCTGTCTTTATCTGACAAAGAAAATAATATAAGAAAAGAATTAATATCTTTTTTGAATCGAGTGGTTGAAAATAAAAGTCTGCACACCCGCTGGCTGAACACTCTGGCCTTCATGGAGCATATTGGATCACGAAAAATAATTAAAAGTCAAAATTCCGCCAAACTGGATTTGACCCTTCTTCAGCACATCAGTGAAGAAGCTCGTCACGCGTTTTACTTTAAAAATCTAGCTCATAAACTCTCCCCCGCTGACTGCTCCAATTTTGAGGAATCTTATTTAATAAAAGGCTCCGATTCCGAAAACTACTTTCAATCCATCGACCACAAAGTGGAAGAAGCGCTTTCCGATTTCGCTCTTAAAAAAACGCTTAACTATCTTTACACAACATGGATAATAGAAGAACGCGCTGTCATGTTATACCAAATTTACAACCAAATCCTGAAGTCACGGTCATTTCCCTTTAATCTGAATTTTGTACTGCAAGAAGAAGACCATCACCTGAAAACAGTAATACAGATTATCAGGAAAAAAGACCCTGATTTCAAAAAGCGTGCGGATTGGCTGTTTGAATACGAAAGAGAGCAATTCACAAAAGTGGTTAAAGAGTGGCAAAAGATATGAAAACACAATCCACCGAAAGCACAAAAATCTGGCTTCCCTACACTCAAATGAAACGAGCAAAATTACCTCCTACGGCCGTATCAGCCAAAGGAAGTCATATTTATCTAAAGAACGGAAAATCCCTTATTGACGCCATTTCCTCCTGGTGGGTCATTACTTTGGGCCATTGTGATCCTTCCATCGTAAAAGCTGTTCAGAAACAGGCTGAACAACTGGATCAGGTTTTATTCGCCAACTTCATTCATCCTCCGGCAAAAAAACTCCTAAAGGAAATGCAAAAAATTTTACCAAAAGAACTACCTTATTTGTTTTTTTCCGACAACGGTTCCACAGCCGTGGAGTCCGCTCTTAAAATGGCCGTGCAGAGTTGGAAACAAAAAAAAGGAGAAGCCAAAAGAAACACCTTTATTTCCTTTAAACACTCCTATCATGGAGACACAGTCGGCGCCATGAGCGTGAGTGGACGCACTCTCTTCACTCACCCTTATAAAAATTTATTGTTTTCCGTTCTGAGAGCGGAGCAGGGAACAAAGTCTGACGATCCCGTATCAGCTTATGTCCAGGATTTTGAAAAGAAAGTGAAAAAATATCATTCCCGTCTGGCGGGAGTCATCATTGAGCCTTTTATTCAAGGGGCGGGAGGCATGATTGTATGGCCTAAAAAAGCTCTTAAGGAAATTTGCTCCATCAGCAAAAAGAAAGGTCTTTATCTTATTTTTGACGAAGTAATGACGGGTTTTGGAAGAACGGGAGAGTTGTTTGCTTTTCAAAAACTGGGAGTGATACCGGATTTGTTATGTCTCTCCAAAGGTTTGACTGGCGGTTTTCTCCCTTTGGCTTTGACAGTCACCCGCCGGGAAATCTATGACAGTTTTCTTTCCGATGAAAAAAAATATATGTTTTTTCATGGCCACAGTTTTACGGGTAATCCTCTTTCCTGCACCGCCGCTGTAGCCAATATCAAAAAAATTCAACAAGCCAGGTGGAAAACACAATGGCTGAGGATACAGTCCTTTCACAAAAAAAAAATAAAAGAACTCAAAGGACATAAAAATTTAGTGGATGTGCGCGGCTGTGGCACTATAGCTATTTTGGAGTTTCGAACAAAAGATCAAGGTTACAGTTCTTATTTTGCCGAAGAACTAAGCAAAAGGGCTTTTCAGAAAGGGGTTTTTCTGCGCCCCCTGGGAAACATTGTGTACATTATGCCACCCTATTGCACCAGTAACACGGAGCTGGAACAAATATGGTCCGTCATAGAGGAAGAACTAAAGAGATAAGCTCTCCTTGCTCCACTCGGTGTTGCATTGTATAGAAAATCGACTGACCGAAATTAAAATAGCCCAGCTGAAAAAACAACCACAACCATTCAGTGTTGCATTGTATAGAAAACCGACTGACCAAAATTAAAATGGCTCGGCTAAAAAAACAACCACATCCATTCAGTGTTGCATTGTATAGAAAATCGACTGACCAAAATTAAAATGGCTCGGCTAAAAAAACAACCACAACCATTCGGTGTTGCATTGTATAGAAAATCAACTGACCTCTATGTTATAAAAACACCAAGAAGATCATCCCACCTGCTTTTATCTTTTGTTTGTTCAATTTGACTGAAAACCATCAAACACCTGATTGTGATACGACAACAGAAATACAGATTATTATTAAATTGTAAAAACTTTTGAGCAGGTTTTTCCCAGAAGAGCATACCATCCTCCTTTTTCTGTAAAACCCGGATACATTCTTCCCGGATGGGAAGAAGCTCCGGGAATCTGTTTATAAAATTCTTTGTAAGTAATTTTAGAAGTGATCTTTTTCCCTGCCGACGCCTGCTCGTTATACTCTCTGATAGCTCTTTTTAACTCCTCCCAGGTGAGAAAAGGAGGCTTTATCGGTTTATCCAGAAGAGCATACCACCCTCCTCCTTCTTTAAAGCCCGGGTACACTTCCGCTGGATTGGAAGAGGCTCCGGGAACCTGTTTATAAAATTCTGTGTAAGTAATTCTGGAAGTGATCTTTTTCCCTTCCGGCGCCTGCTCGTTATACTCTCTGATAGCTCTTTTTAACTCCTCCCAGGTGAGAAAAGGAGGCTTTATCGGCTTACCCAGAAGAGCATACCACCCTCCTCCTTCTTTAAAATCCGGATACAAGTTCTCTATACTGAAAGAGGCTCCGGGAATCTCAGTATAAAACTTTTTGTAAGTATTTTTAGAGGTGATCTTTTTTCCTGCCGGCGCCTTCCTATTATACTCTCTGATAGCTTTTTTTAACTCCTTCCAGGTAAGACGGGGAGGTGCGCCCCAAAGAGCACGCCATCCTCCTTTTTCTTTAAAATTCGGATACACTTTCCTCAGATTGAAAGGGGCCCCGGGAATCTGTTTATAAATTTTTTTGTAAGTAGCAAAAGAGCTGATCTTTTTCTCCTCCGAAGCTTTATCGTTATACTCTCTGATAGCTTCTCTTAACTCCTCCCATGTCAACAACCTAGGCTTCTTTTCTGACCAAAACTTCCTAACAGAACTCGTCAGCTCCTCTCTTAAGCGTAATAAATCCTCCCTTAACAGAACAAGATCCGATCCCAAAAAACTAAAATGACTGTCTCCACTTCTTGAGTGCCATTTCCCTTCATTCTCTATCTTAAAAGAGAGCCTATCTATTTTCTCCAAAATATTTAAAATATCACGCACCATCCCTGCATTCTTGTAATCCACCAAAAACAATATATCCACCATTTGCTTACCCGGATAAAGCCTCAATACCCTGCCTATCCTCTGGATCATTTGCCTGATAGATACCGTAAAATTCAAATCAACATAAGCCGATAGATGAGGCAGATCCACTCCCTCATCCAAAGCCCTTACCGCCACAATATAATGGGAGCCTACTGCTTTTCTTGAGTTTTGTAATACTCTCCTTCTATCTGATTCTTCCAGCCCGGAGTGATACACCTCAAATTGTATCTCTTTAAATGTTCTGTTTCCACTTAAAAACTTTTGTATTCTTTCTGCCTCCTCAATAGTCGCTA
This sequence comes from Bdellovibrionales bacterium, assembly GCA_965203225.1. Taxonomy (GTDB): domain Bacteria; phylum Bdellovibrionota; class Bdellovibrionia; order Bdellovibrionales; family UBA1609; genus JANQSP01. Next base: position 99,667 of record CBDBBW010000006.1, read on the forward strand.
CTATAATAAAACCTTTCTTATTGGCTAATAAAACAGAGTATAAAATCTCAGCCAATCTTTTATAATGAGCGGGGTTTAAAACAAAAAACTCACTTGTTCCTTTTATAAAAACCGGCTCGTTTTTTATCTTTTTAAAACTAGACTCTCCTATTATATACAAATCCTCAAAGGGAATTATATCTTTGTTTCCAATAGCTAAAGACAATTGATCCAAAATATCTTCTACAGAATGTGTTTGAAATAAATTATCGATGTGATTCAAATAAGACCAATGCTGTTTTTTTCCAAAAATCTCCGTTATGTTTACTTTGTAGTGAAAAGGAGTGGCTGTAGCTCCATAAAGAAAAGCTCTGCTAAATTCCAACAACATGAGAAAGGCTCTTTTGGTATGGTAAGCTCCCAGATGATGAGCTTCATCTATGTAAATGCCGTCCAGGTTTTTAGCCAGGCGCTCATAAAGAGAAGAGCCTGAAGAAGCCGGAGAAGCTGAAGACATATACTGTTGAAACAGATGATCTAAAGCCGGTTTTAAACTTTGTGTTGTAATCATAAACACGGTGGGATCAGGACTTTTTAAAGCTTCCCGAACATAAAATTCAAAGTTTTTATGTCCGGAGTTTTTTTTGACATTATTCCAGTTAATGAGATTTACAGAAGCTGTGTTTAATTCCTGGGAAATACTCAAAACCAGTTGATCTACCAGAGGAATTTGATGAGCGGTAACGATAGAGATCTTGCCAGCTGTTTTGGATTGTGTAAATGATGTTGTTGTGGTTATCCTGTTTTCTTCCTCCCATTTTATAATTCGAGATTTGAGAGCTTGCGCCAGTACGAAGGTCTTTCCCGTTCCATTAGGAGAGATATGCAGGAAACGTTTAGACCTCTCCTTTAGGGCTGTTTCAAAGGCTTTAAGGGCGATATCCTGTATGAGTCTTCTGTTTGTGCTTTGTTCAACTGTAGCGGCAGGGGAAGGGACAGAAGAAAAATCAACACTAAAACTTTGAACAGAAATGAATCCTGAACAAACACATAAAAATAGTTTCATGACTATTTACGAGGTGTATTTCTAAACATTTTTAATAATAATCAATATAAGTTTTCCTCTCTATGATTAAATCTAAACTCACATTCTTTAAGATGTAAATAAAAAGTTCTTTTGTCCATACCTCTAAATTTATAAAGTCTTACTTTTCCTATTCCCCAGAAATTTTCAATACCATTGATATGATTCTTTACCTTTTTTTCTCTTTTAGAAAATTCATTCTTCCCATTAGGTTCTCCATCCAAAAGATTATTCCAAGGGAAAGTAACGGTATTAAGAACCGTTTTTTAATTTTCTAATTGTTTTTTCAGATAGACCTGTAACTTTGGAAATGAAAGCAATATCCGCTTTTTCTTTTAGCAGGTTTAAAACGACTTCCTGTCGGCCTTCCTGTCGGCCTTCTTGTCGGCCTTCCTGTCGGCCTTCCTGTCGGCCTTCCTGTCGGCCTTCCTGTCGGCCTTTTTTTAAACCTTCTCTTTCGCCTTCCTGCCGGCCTTCCTGCCGGCCTTCCTGCCGGCCTTCCTGTCGGCCTTTTTTTAGACCTTGCCTTTCGCCTTCCCAACGGCCTTTTTCTTTGATAATTTCTCTTACATCCTGCATAAGTCCTCCTTGTTTTAATATCCCTGATTCTATAAGTAGCTCTTCAGCTTTTTCCCAAATCTTTGAATCTAATTCTGTGTTATCTCTTAAATACTCCAATATCCTTAATTCTACAGTCTTTCTTGCCTGTCCTTTTAAGCCTTTCAATATCTCTTCAAATTCAGCATAAGCTGTCTTTATTTTTAATGGCGTCGGTTTCTTCTTTAAACTCCATATCTCAGATAATAGCTTTACAACGCTATGACCTTTAAACTTCCTCCCTTTAAAGGCCTGCCGGATTTTTGGGTCTTGCGTGTTTATTATCCTCAATCCATAGTTTAACATATCTTTTCTGGATTCAACCGGAATCTTGGAAAAAAAAGACTCAAAATTCTCCTCTTGTAGGGAGCTTTTCCACTTGAGGGGCTGTTCCCCATGATAAAACAGCACAGAGATTACAGGCTGAGGATAGCCCTTTTGTTGGATGCTGTGCTTTCGAACTAACACCTGATAGTCTAAAAGCTGGTTAAAAAGGTTTTTATCATAGTGGCTTTTGTGTTCTAAGAGAATGAAGATTTTTACCCTTATTTTTGGATAATTTTTAAATGGCAGGGAAAAGATGAGATCCACTCTTTTTTCTTCAAAAGTGTCTTTTTCTATTTTTAACTTGTTTAAATTATATGCTCCAAGCTCTTTCTTTGAAAAAATAAGTTTCAACAACCCTTTTGCAAGTTCTGTATCAGAGTAGAAGAGTTTGAAAAAGTTATCGTGGGTCAGTTTTGGCTTTTTCCTCTTTATCTGAGATGTATTTTTTTTCATAAGAAATCCTTACCTTATAATTTGTGTTTGTTTTAAAAAATAAATATAGGCTTTTTTTACAGCCTCATTATTGAATGATAATATATTATTTTGGTGAAATCAGCCTATTTACTGATTCCGGTCATAGACTTCCGTACTATTTTTTACAATCAAGGATTTGGTCTGTTATGCACAACAGTTCGATGCGATTTGAAATTCTTTTAAAAATGTCATCATGAGGAGAACCAAAAGAACTGACTTTGGTATTTAGGTTTCTGATGGATTGAATATCTCTTAAAGACAAGCCGGTGTTTTTAACTTGTTGTGAATTTTTGACTTTTGAAAACTCCCTCAAGCCAAGCTTGTTATTTTTTGCCAACTTTGTTTTTTCCATAGTTCTGGCCTTAGACCCTGCCACACCAGCTACATTCCTACCCTGCTATTGCTAACTAATGCTGATCCTGGTGACCCTCCTCCTCCCAGAATGTTATTGGATTCTTCATCTGCTGGAGATAATACTTCCTGTTTAAGATTCTGATTTCCCGGTCCTGTTGGCGAAAGATCCGATAAGGAATCTCTATTGGAACCACTGCCGGAGTTGCCATTGCCTCCCCAAGATTATTGTAAAAGAAAGTGAAGGCATTAAGAACTGTTTTTTAATTTTCTAATTGTTTTTTCAGATAGACCTGTAACTTTGGAAATGAAAGCAATATCCGCTTTTTCTTTTAGCAGATTTAAAACGACTTCCTGTCGGCCTTTTTTTAGACCTTCTCTTTCACCTTCCTATCGGCCTTCCTGTCGGCCTTCCCAACGGCCTTTCTTTTTGATAATTTCTCTTACATCTTGCATAAGCATTGAAAATTCTTAAAAGAATTTAAGATTTATTTTTTAGCTTCTTTATTTCTTTTTCAGACAAGCCTGTTACTTCTGAAATGATAGTAATATCTAACTTTTTTTTCAGCAGATTTAAAACGACTTCCTGCCGGCCTTTTTTTAAACCTTCTCTTTCGCCTTCCTGTCGGCCTTTTTTTAGACCTTCTCTTTCACCTTCCTGTCGGCCTTCCTGCCGGCCTTCCTGTCGGCCTTTTTTTAGACCTTGCCTTTCGCCTTCCCAACGGCCTTTTTCTTTGATAATTTCTCTTACATCCTGCATAAGTCCTCCTTGTTTTAATATCCCTGATTCTATAAGCAGTTTTTCAGCTTTTTCCCAAATCTTTGAATCTAATTCTGTGTTATCTCTTAAATACTCCAATATCCTTAATTCTACAGTCTTTCTTGCCTGTCCCTTTAAACCCTTCAATATCTCTTCAAATTCAGCATAAGCTGTCTTTATTTTTAATGGCGTCGGTTTCTTCTTTAAACTCCATATCTCAGATAATAGCTTTACAACGCTATGACCTTTAAACTTCCTCCCTTTAAAGGCCTGCCGGATTTTTGAGTCTTGCGTGTTTATTATCCTCAATCCATAGTTTAGCATATCTTTTCTGGATTCAACCGGAATCTTGGAAAAAAAAGACTCAAAATTCTCCTCTTGTAGGGATTTTTTCCACTTGAGGGGCTGTTCTCCGTGATAAAACAGCACAGAGATTACAGGCTGAGGATAGCCCTTTTGTTGGATGCTGTGCTTTCGGACTAACACCTGATAGTCTAAAAGCTGGTTAAAAAGGTTTTTATCATAGTGGCTTTTGTGTTCTAAGAGAATGAAGATTTTTACCCTTATTTTTGGATAATTTTTAAATGGCAGGGAAAAGATGAGATCCACTCTTTTTTCTTCAAAAGTGTCTTTTTCTATTTTTAACTTGTTTAAATTATATGCTCCAAGCTCTTTCTTTGAAAAAATAAGTTTCAACAACCCTTTCGCAAGTTCTGTATCAGAGTAGAAGAGTTTGAAAAAGTTATCGTGGGTCAGTTTTGGCTTTTTCCTCTTTATCTGAGATGTATTTTTTTTCATAAGAAATCCTTACCTTATAATTTGTGTTTGTTTTAAAAAATAAATATAGGCTTTTTTTACAGCCTCATTATTGAATGATAATATATTATTTTGGTGAAATCAGCCTATTTACTGATTCCGGTCATAGACTTCCGTACTATTTTTTACAATCAAGGATTTGGTCTGTTCTGCACAACAGGATGATGCGGTTTGAAATTCTTTTAAAAATATCATCATGAGGAGAACCAAAAGAACTGACTTTGGTATTTAGGTTTCTGATGGATTGAATATCTCTTAAAGACAAGCCGGTGTTTTTAACTTGTTGTGAATTTTTGACTTTTGAAAACTCCCTCAAGCCAAGCTTGTTATTTTTTGCCAACTTTGTTTTTTCCATAGTTCTGGCCTTAGACCCTGCCACACCAGCTACATTCCTACCCTGCTATTGCTAACTAATGCTGATCCTGGTGACCCTCCTCCTCCCAGAATGTTATTGGATTCTTCATCTGCTGGAGATAATACTTCCTGTTTAAGATTCTGATTTCCCGGTCCTGTTGGCGAAAGATCCGATAAGGAATCTCTATTGGAACCACTGCCGGAGTTGCCATTGCCTCCCCAATATTATTGTAAGAGAAAGTGAAGGCATTAAGAACTGTTTTTTAATTTTCTAATTGTTTTTTCAGATAGACCTGTAACTTTGGAAATGAAAGCAATATCCGCTTTTTCTTTTAGCAGATTTAAAACGACTTCCTGTCGGCCTTTTTTTAGACCTTCTCTTTCACCTTCCTATCGGCCTTCCCAACGGCCTTTCTTTTTGATAATTTCTCTTACATCTTGCATAAGCATCGAAAATTCTTAAAAGAATTTAAGATTTATTTTTTAGCTTCTTTATTTCTTTTTCAGACAAGCCTGTTACTTCTGAAATGATAGTAATATCTAACTTTTTTTTCAGTAGATTTAAAACGACTTCCTGCCGGCCTTTTTTTAAACCTTCTCTTTCGCCTTCCTGTCGGCCTTTTTTTAGACCTTCTCTTTCACCTTCCTGTCGGCCTTCCTGCCGGCCTTCCTGTAGGCCTTCCTGCCGGCCTTTTTTTAGACCTTGCCTTTCGCCTTCCCAACGGCCTTTTTCTTTGATAATTTCTCTTACATCCTGCATAAGTCCTCCTTGTTTTAATATCCCTGATTCTATAAGCAGTTTTTCAGCTTTTTCCCAAATCTTTGAATCTAATTCTGTGTTATCTCTTAAATACTCCAATATCCTTAATTCTACAGTCTTTCTTGCCTGTCCCTTTAAACCCTTCAATATCTCTTCAAATTCAGCATAAACATTCTTTATTTTTAATGGAGTCGGTTTCTTCTTTAAACTCCATATCTCAGATAATAGCTTTACAACGCTATGACCTTTAAACTTCCTGCCCTTAAAGGCCTGCCGGATTTTTTGGTCTTGCGTGTTTATTATCCTCAATCCATAGTTTAACATATCTTTTCTGGATTCAACCGGAATCTTGGAAAAAAAAGACTCAAAATTCTCCTCTTGTAGGGAGCTTTTCCACTTGAGGGGCTGTTCCCCATGATAAAACAGCACAGAGATTACAGGCTGAGGATAGCCCTTTTGTTGGATGCTGTGCTTTCGGACTAACACCTGATAGTCTAAAAGCTGGTTAAAAAGGTTTTTATCATAGTGGCTTTTGTGTTCTAAGAGAATGAAGATTTTTACCCTTATTTTTGGATAATTTTTAAATGGCAGGGAAAAGATGAGATCCACTCTTTTTTCTTCAAAAGTGTCTTTTTCTATTTTTAACTTGTTTAAATTATATGCTCCAAGCTCTTTCTTTGAAAAAATAAGTTTCAACAACCCTTTCGCAAGTTCTGTATCAGAGTAGAAGAGTTTGAAAAAGTTATCGTGGGTCAGTTTTGGCTTTTTCCTCTTTATCTGAGATGTATTTTTTTTCATAAGAAATCCTTACCTTATAATTTATTTCTATTTTTAAAAATAAATATAGGCTTTATTACAGCCTCATTATTGAATGATAACATATTATTTTGGCGAAATCAGTCTATTTACTGATTCCTGTCATAGACTTCCGTACTATTTTTTACAATCAAGGATTTGGTCTGTTATGCACAACAGTTCGATGCGATTTGAAATTCTTTTAAAAATGTCATCATGAGGAGAACCAAAAGAACTGACTTTGGTATTTAGGTTTCTGATGGATTGAATATCTCTTAAAGACAAGCCGGTGTTTTTAACTTGTTGTGAATTTTTGACTTTTGAAAACTCCCTCAAGCCAAGCTTGTTATTTTTTGCCAACTTTGTTTTTTCCATAGTTCTGGCCTTAGACCCTGCCACACCAGCTACATTCCTACCCTGCTATTGCTAACTAATGCTGATCCTGGTGACCCTCCTCCTCCCAGAATGTTATTGGATTCTTCATCTGCTGGAGATAATACTTCCTGTTTAAGATTCTGATTTCCCGGTCCTGTTGGCGAAAGATCCGATAAGGAATCTCTATTGGAACCACTGCCGGAGTTGCCATTGCCTCCCCAAGATTATTGTAAAAGAAAGTGAAGGCATTAAGAACTGTTTTTTAATTTTCTAATTGTTTTTTCAGATAGACCTGTAACTTTGGAAATGAAAGCAATATCCGCTTTTTCTTTTAGCAGATTTAAAACGACTTCCTGTCGGCCTTTTTTTAGACCTTCTCTTTCACCTTCCTATCGGCCTTCCTGTCGGCCTTCCCAACGGCCTTTCTTTTTGATAATTTCTCTTACATCTTGCATAAGCATTGAAAATTCTTAAAAGAATTTAAGATTTATTTTTTAGCTTCTTTATTTCTTTTTCAGACAAGCCTGTTACTTCTGAAATGATAGTAATATCTAACTTTTTTTTCAGCAGATTTAAAACGACTTCCTGCCGGCCTTTTTTTAGACCTTCTCTTTCGCCTTCCTGTCGGCCTTTTTTTAGACCTTCTCTTTCACCTTCCTGTCGGCCTTCCTGTCGGCCTTCCTGTCGGCCTTCCCAACGGCCTTTTTCTTTGATAATTTCTCTTACATCTTGCATAAGTCCTCCTTGTTTTAATATCCCTGATTCTATAAGTAGCTCTTCAGCTTTTGCCCAAGTCTTTGAATCTAATTCTGTGTTATCTCTTAAATACTCCAATATCCTTAATTCTACAGTCTTTCTTGCCTGTCCCTTTAAGCCCTTCAATATCTCTTCAAATTCAGCATAAGCTGTCTTTATTTTTAATGGCGTCGGTTTCTTCTTTAAACTCCATATCTCAGATAACAGCTTTACAACGCTATGACCTTTAAACTTCCTGCCCTTAAAGGCCTGCCGGATCTTTGGGTCTTGCGTGTTTATTATCCTCAATCCATAGTTTAACATATCTTTTCTGGATTCAACCGGAATCTTGGAAAAAAAAGACTCAAAATTCTCCTCTTGTAGGGAGCTTTTCCACTTGAGGGGCTGTTCTCCGTGATAAAACAGCACAGAGATTACAGGCTGAGGATAGCCCTTTTGTTGCATGCTGTGCTTTCGAACTAACACCTGATAGTCTAAAAGCTGGTTAAAAAGGTTTTTATCATAGTGACTTTTATGCTCTAAGAGAATGAAGATTTTTACCCTTATTTTTGGGTAATTTTTAAATGGCATGGAAAAGATGAGATCCACTCTTTTTTCTTCAAAAGTGTCCTTTTCTATTTTCAACTTGTTTAAATTATATGCTCCAAGCTCTTTCTTTGAAAAAATAAGTTTCAACAACCCTTTTGCAAGTTCTGTATCAGAGTAGAAGAGTTTGAAGAAGTTATCGTGGGTCAGTTTTGGTTTTTTCCTCTTTATCTGAGATGTATTTTTTTTCATAAGAAATCCTTACCTTATAATTTGTTTCTGTTTAAAAAACAAATATAGGCTTTTTTTATAGCCTCATTATTGAATGATAATATATTATTTTGGCGAAATCAGCCTATTTACTGATTCCTGTCATAGACTTCCTTACTATTCTTTACAATCAAGGATTCGGTCTGTTCTGCACAACAGGTCGATGCGATTTGAAATTATTTTAAAAATGTCATCATGAGGAGAACCAAAAGAACTGACTTTGGTATTAATGTTTCTTATGGATTGAATATCTCTTAAAGACAAGCCGATGTTTTTGACTTGCTGTGAATTTTTGGTTTTTGAAAACTCCCTCAAGCCGAGCTTGTTATTTTTTGCCCAATTTATTTTTTCTATAGCTCTGGCTCTGGCCTTAGACCCTGCCACATCAGCTACATTCCTACCCTGGTTTCTATTGCTAACTAATGACGATCCTGATGACCCTCCTCCGCTCAGAATGTCGTTGGATTCTTTATCTCCCTGTTTAAGATTATTACCCTCGTCTATTTGATTTCCTGATCCTGTTGGCGAAAGAGCTGATCGGGAATCTCTATTGGAACCACCTCCACCAGAACCACTGCCGGAGTTGCCATTGTCTCCCATATTCGCTTCTGAGTCCTGTTTGTTGGCAGACCAACTCAATAGTGGATTGTTTGTTGGAGTGGAATAAGAAGAGCCTAAATTGCCGTTGGCTGTAACTGCCTGAGCTTGATTCAGATTGGAAGGAGAGGCACCGGCCCTGGCTTCTTGTTCACAACCTGCCGAGGACAGAGCGGTTTTTAATATTGCTTCTCCGACCTGAACCAGCTCAGTGGATTTACCTCCTACTGTTTCACATTGGGAGCCTGCCGGGATTAGCTCCTGCCGGTAGCGTCCAACATATTGGCCTATCAACTCCTCACTGCAAGTATGCGTTTTATGATTGTAACGATGTTCTTTGAGCAGATCAAAATTGCAGATTTCATAAAATTTGGATCGGATTTTGTCTGCTGTCTTACAAGTCTTTGCACAGGCTATAGCACTGCTTCGACACTGCTTGGCCATTTTTCGGCCGGCATTTCTCATATCACCAAATCTCTCTTTGGCTTTTTGACAAATATCCGCTATCCCTCCTGCAGTATTGACAACTGTATTTATAAAAAGGCCGGCACTGGCTTTATCAACACACTTTAAAGGGTCTCCACAGCAGACAGTGGCTTTGGTTTTGAGGATTTCACACCAAAATCATGGAGGCCGGTGCGGTAGGGGAAATAAACAGCAGACAGTGGCTTTGGTTTTGAGGATTTCACACTCTCCCAGCACGGTGTTAAAAGTCAGCTCGATTCTCTGAGCGCATGTCTGACCAAAATCACATTTCTGCCATGAAAATCCTTTCGGCAGGTGGTTACGAGTCGGAAGCTGTGTTGCTAATTCACGCTTAAGTGTTTCTAAACAATCCTTATATCTTTGTTCATTAGCAATATCTCCACTACATTGTTTATTAGCCACTTGTTGGCAATATTCTGCACAACTACTTCCTGGACAAATTAATTGCAGTCCCGGTCTTTGATTGTTTACTGTCTGAGTGTGTTCTTTACAAATGTCTATTAATCGATTGTTTATATTTGCTTGATTTTCATTGGTGCAATGGCTTTTGGCTGACTCAAGCTGGAGCTTATAAGCGGGGTTGTTGTTGCATTGGTTACAATTCTGGGCTATTGCCTCTTTTTGCTTTGCACAGCCGTACATACTTTTTTACAACTGGATATAAATTCATTTGCTTGATACATTAAAGTTGATTTTTTTCATAATGTCTTTTATTATTTACGGAAAATATTTTTAAACACTTGAATATTTTAAAGATGAAAATATCAAAAATTATTGTTAAAAACTATCGCTCAATTAAAAAAGTTGAAGTTAAGCCTACAAGGTTTTCTGTTTTTGTTGGACAAAATAACCACGGAAAAACTAACTTCTTTGAGGCAATAGAATGGTTTTTTAATAAAAAATCATCTAAAAAAGATGAACATTTTAATAGAAATGAATATAATCAAATATCAGTTGAGATATTCTTTGAGAATGTTATAGGAACTGATATTGAGAAATTAAAAAATGAAAGCAATCAAAAAAAGATTAGAAAATTGCTTGAAAATAATACAGCATTTTCTATGAAAAAAACTAGTATTGATCATAAAAGAAAATACTTTGTAAATGGAGAAGAGAAAAACAATCCATCTGGTATTGATACCGCAATAAATGAATTTTTACCAAAATTAGAGTATGTCAATACAAAAATAAGATTGGAGGATGTTTCAAAGTATAAAGATAAAAATCCTATAGGATTGATGTTGTCGGGGGTTTTAAATGTTATTATAGAAAAATCCGAAGAATATATTAATTTTAAAAAACAATTTTCAACACTGTTTGACAATGATGATTCAGAAGTAAGAAAAGAGTTGAACAAATTAGGGACTAAAGTTGAGATTTATCTTAAAAAACAGTTTCCTGAAGGAACGACAGTTAAATTTGAGGTTAATCCACCACACTTTAATGATTTATTAAAAAGCTTTGATACAACAGTTGATGATGGTATTGAAACGAAAGCCGAAGATAAAGGCGATGGAATGCAAAGAGCTATAATGCTATCAATCATTCAAGCTTTCGCAGATTATAGGAGAGAACAAAGCGGAGGTGGCACTTTTCTTTTTCTCATAGATGAAACAGAATTACATCTGCATCCGTCAGCGCAAAGGGCGCTCAAAAAGGCTCTTCTTGATATTAGCAAAACAGATCAGGTGCTGATAAATACACATTCATCTGTCTTAGTGGCAGAAAATCATGATTGTCAAAAAATATTCAAAACAGAGAAAATAAATAAAATTACACAGATTGAAGAAGTTAGTGATCTAGAAAAAATAAATATAGTTTTTGATTTATTGGGCGGTAGCCCATCTGATTTATTACTACCAAGAAATTTTCTTATTGTAGAAGGCAAAAGTGATTTTGAGTTTATAAATATAATTGTTAAAAGATTCTATCCAAAAGAATACAAAGGGATAAAAATTCTATTTTCTGGAGGAGATATAGATGAGCAAGAGGGAAGTTTATATGCTGTGCATAAGTTATTTGCCCCTTTAGCGGGATCAGACAATCCAATCTATAAAGATAGGGCTGTTATATTGATTGATAAACCGAATGACACACAAAAAAACAAATATAAGAAATTTAAAGAAGGCTATCCATATTTATTTGCAAATGACCAAATTTTAGAATTACCAACTGAAACACTTGAAGAATATTACCCAGGGAATCATAAAAAATCTAAAGAAGAGATAAAGCAAAATGAAAAAGTGAGTTATGCAAAAAAAGTAGCAAACATTATCACACAAGCACAATTTGAATCAGAAATGAAAACAGTATTTAATGCCTTAAAAGCTTCTAATTTAAAGAGTTTTAATCCACAATATAAATGAATAATTTAACAAATTCATTTTTAACTTATATTTTATATAAACAGGTATCACTTCATGTCATATAATTTTGAGAATTTATCTCCGTTAGATTTTGAAAAGTTAGGAATTAATTTGCTAGAAAAACATTTAGAAATTCCCTTAATAGAGATGTTTAAAGTAGGACGGGACTGGACAATTGATGGCAGGTTTATTGATTCTTCTGAAATAACAAATATTATTCAATGTAAACATTATAAAAAGTTTTCTAATTTAAAACAAGCCTTAAAACATGAAACGAAACGGATTAAAAGTCTATGTGAACAAAAAAAATTACCAGATCTTTTTAAGTATATTTTAATTACTTCTTTAGGGCTAACGCCTAAAAATAAAAAAGAAATCAGAGAATGCATCCCTTATCTTGAAAAAGATCAAGATATTTATGGAAGAGATGAATTAAATAGTCTGATTGAACAATATCCAGAAATTGAAAAAAAGCATTTCAAATTATGGATAAACAGCACTAATGTTTTACAGCTTATTTTGAATCAAGATATACATAATCAAACTAATTTTCAAAAAGATTCCATAATAAGAAAAATAAAACTATATGTTGAAACAGGAAATATAAATTTAGCTGAAAAAATTCTTGAGGAGAATAATTTTTGTATTATTTCTGGAGTTCCTGGAGTAGGAAAAACAACTTTAGCTGAAATGTTAATTCTTAAATATTTATCAAGAAAATACGAACTGATTGTAATCTCCAGAGATATTAAAGAAGCATTAAAAGTTTATTCTCCTAAAAAAAGGATTTTATTCTATTATGATGATTTCCTTGGGACCACTTTTTTGCAGGATCGTTTACCAAAAAATGAAGATTCACATCTTGTTCAATTTATCAATGAAGTCAAAAAAGATAAAAACAAAAAATTTATATTAACAACAAGAGAATACATATTAAACCAAGCATTGGAAACCTATGAAAAAATCGAAAATGCAGATGTATTATCAGGTAAGTTTGTTTTAGAATTAAATCAATACAGCCTCAAGAATAAAGCTGAAATTCTTTTCAATCACTTGTATTTTTCAGAAATAGAAAAGAAGTTTTTAAAAAATCTCAAAGACAATAAAAAGTACCTGGATATAGTTAGGCATAGAAATTTTAACCCTAGATTGATAGAGTTTATGGGAAAAAAAAGTAACCTTAGAAATATTGCTCATAATAGATATAGCGATTGGTGCATACAGAATTTGAATAATCCAGAGAAAATATGGGCACACGCTTTTCGTAATGTCTCTTACAGTTCTCAGGCTTTATTATATTATTTAGCATCGTCATCAAGACTTCCCATATCATATAAAACTATTGAATCTGACTTCAATTCATTTTATGAAGACTATTGTCAAAAATATAGATTGTCTCTTATTTCAGCTCCTCTGAAACAATCAATGAAAGAACTTGAAGACTCTTTTATTTCTTTACAACAAGATAGGAGCGGTTCAATAAATATTAGTTTTATAAATCCATCTGTTAATGATTTTTTAGAGTCTCTTATAAAAGAAGATATTGTTCTCTCAAAAAACTTAATTGAGATATATTCGTATTCATCTCAAATTCAAAGGGTATTGGCTATTATTTCTAGTAAAGAAAAAAATAAACTATTAGATATGCTTAGAGATAAAGAAATCCAGAGATCAATTTTAGAGCAAACAAAAAAGAAACAAATGAGTATAAAAGAAAAAGAATCTAGTAATATCTTTTCTTTTATTTTTAAATCTGTGCCAAATAAATATATAAGTCCTAATAAAGACTTTTTAAAGAAACTTTTAAGCAATCTTATGGGTAAATTTAAATCTCCAATATATAAAGGAAATGTGTCTTTATCTGAATGTATGGAATGTTTGGATATATTAGAAAAAAACCAGATCTTATATTTTGGAAGAAGAGAAAGTCTTTTGGAAAAAGCTAAGGAAGCATTTTGTCAAAATATAGGAGAAGAAGATTTTTTATTTGTAAAAGATTTTATGAACAAGTTTTCTCTAATTATAGATGAACAAATTGAAAAACAAGTTATTGAAGAAGCTCAAGAGACGGTAGAAAAATGGTATGAAGAGGATATTACTTGGGATGAACCTGAAGTAATAAGAACACTTGCCAGTGATATGCGTGAATTAGAAGAAGCATTTAACATAGAGGGATACAGTGAAAAATTAGATAGATTAGCCGATGAAAAGGAAAGTGAAGTACAAATAGAATATGAAGATTATGGACCTGATACTAATCGGCATACAGAAAAAGAGGATACTATCTCTAATCAAGAATTAGATGATATGTTTAAAAAACTTTAATTAAATAAACTTTATTTCCCCTTTCTTACAGTATTGTTTTTAATAAATTTCTGTCCCATGAAAAGAAGAACTATTATAGAAGAGGAAAGGCAGGAGATAGCTGAGAGGAATGGAAGAGATGATAAAAGATTATGTGGTAAAAAACTTCCCAAGCTAGAAAGAGGAGAAAAAGGAAAGGCAGGAGATAGCTGAGAGGAATGGAAGAGATGATAAAAGATTATGTGGTAAAAAATTTCCCAAGCTAGAAAGAGGAGAAAAAGGAAAAACTGGTAAAAATGGAATTGAGAAATTAGTATACCTTGAGGTTTTAAATAATCCTGTTCAAGTTTATGAGCAAATAGAAGAAATTATAAAAACAGATTCTTTATTATTACATAAGCTGTCTCAATTAGAAGAAATTAAAAACAAGGAGGGAGTGATATGTTATTAAGAGCCTTTTTATTAAAAGTGGTTGTTTTGATTTTTTTCTTTAGCTTTTGTTCTACTTTAACGCTATCCAGCCGTGAAAGAATCTATGGGATGACAGCTTTAGGTATAGCTGGCGGGGCAGGATATGGTTTGAATCAAAATCAAGCAAAAGTAAAAAATCCAGTTTTTTATGGTTTTATTCTAAATATGGATAAAATTATACTCAGATATAAATAAATGAAGAGGTTTTTATCCATATTGAAAATCATATCTTTTTTAGGTTCATGACTATTTAAGAGGTGTATTTCTAAACATTTTTAATAATAATAAATATAAGTTTTCCTCTCTATAATTAAATCTAAACTCACAGTTTTTTATTATATGCAAACCGCACATTTTCACAATATATTCTTCAGGACAATGACAAATTTTACATATCAATTCAATTTATAACCGCATTCTGTTGGTCATCAAAAATAGTCTTTTATCTGGGAAACAAGGCAATTGGAAGGGGCACGAACAAATAGTGTCAGGAACAACAAAAAGGCAGGTTTATAAACCTGCCTTTTTCATTATCATCTTACGAATTTCTATCGTCGTTAAAAAGCAATATCTTCTCTAAGACCGACGACAATGGGAAAGTTACGCAGGATCTGCACAGTCTACTCCAGCGCTGTCGCCTTTTATCCGACCTTCCTCATCCACGGTAAGAAATTCTTTTAAATTGGAAACTTCGGTGGTGGCTCCCATAAAAAAATCATTGGAACTTAATGCACAGGCTGAGGGAGTGCCTTCATAGTCCCCTGCTCTAGCACCTGACCAAGTTCCACCATCAACTTGACAAGCTGATCTAGTGGTACCTACTCCACCAGTGCACGATCCAGCATCTACTGTTTTATATTGCACCCTAGAGATATGCAGGAAATGTTTAGACCTCTACTGTAGCTTGGGGGGGCGATTCACTTAACCAGATCCATTTAAGGAGAGATATGCAGGAAATGTTTAGACCTCTACTGTAGCTTGGGGGGGCGATTCACTTAACCAGATCCATTTAAGAGATATGCAGGAAATGTTTAGACCTCTACTGTAGCTTGGGGGGGTTCGATTCCCTTAACCAGCTCCATTTAAGAAGAGAATATGCAGGAAATGTTTAGACCTCTACTGTAGGGCTGTTTCAAAGGCTTTAAGGGCAATATCCTGTATGAGTCTTCTGTTGTTTGCGCTTTGTTCAACTTACATTTCTCATTAAAGCTAATTCAATGTCAGAACTGTATGAATCTTCTGTTGTTTGCGCTTTGTTCAACATTGATGATGTAGTTCCCAGAAAAAAATAAAATCCTGTATGAGTCTCCGGTTTGTGCTTTGTTCAACTGTAGCGGCAGGGGAAGGGACAGAAGAAGAATCAACACTAAAACTTTGAACAGAAATGAATCCTGAACAAACACATAAAAATACAAATCGGATTCTATGCACAAACATCGTTTTTATTATATGCAGACTGCACATTTTCACAATGTATTCTTCAGGACCATGAAAATTTTACATATCTTATAACAGCATTCTGTTGATCATCAAAATAGTCTTTTATCTGGGAAACAAGGCAATTGGAAGGGGCACGAACAAATAGTGTCAGAATGTCAGGAACAACAAAAAGGGAGGTTTATAAACCTCCCTTTTTACTCTTATCATCTTACGAATTTCTATCGTCGTTAAAAAGCAATATCTTCTCTAAGACCGACGACAATGGGAAAGTTACGCAGGATCTGCACAGTCTGATGCAACGTCGCCTTTTATCCGACCTTCCTCATCCACTGTAAGAAATTCATCTAAATTGGAAACTGTGGTGGTGGCTCCCATAAAAAAATCATTGGAGCTTAATTCACATGCTCCGGGAGACCCTGTATAGTCTGCTCCTCTATCACCTGTCCATGTTTCACCAGCAGCTGCACAAGCTGTTCTAGTGGAATGGGCTCCAGCAGAGCATGTTCCAGAATCTTCTGTTTTAAATTGCACAGCAGTGGCTGCTACACCACCACATTCAGCATTGACAGTTTCAAAACCGTAAAACGACTGTTTCTTATAAATAGGGTTGGACGCCCTATCCGTTGACAAACCTATCTCAGCAAAATCATAACAATAGCTTGAGTCCACTGCATACTTAGCGTTGTAAACCTTGGCTCCATTGCCGAGATCCGCTTTCAAAGCCAGCGCTACTGTATTTTGCTTGTAGCCGTTGTAACTCGGGATGGCTATACCCACCAATATTCCGATCAACCCCACAGTAACCAGGACTTCAATGAGCGAAAATCCTTTGTTGTTTTTTATCATTATTACCTCCTTTATTGTTTATTTTAGTTTATTTTATTTACTTTTTTTACTTCATTTACTTCATTTACTTCATTTACTTTTTTTACTTCATTTACTTCCCTTGCAACTTCTAATTCTGAAGAGTCAGAAGATACACCGATACCTTGATCTTCATAGTGGTTCTTTATATGCTCCACTTTAGACTTTGACTCCAATTCATTGTTTTGTTTATACATAATTTGAGAAATTTCATATAAATGTTTCATATCCTGTAATTCCACCTGCGAGTGATGCCAAAACTGACCTGACAAAACCACTGTGATAACAAAAGCACCTGTTTGAGCGAAAGCAAGAGCGCCTATAAATTTTTTGTCATCTTTGTTCAACACAAACACCTCAAAATGGCGACAGCGCACAAAATCCACATTAAGAAAAAACCGGCGCAACCCAACCAAGCTTTAAACAACAACCTTCTTAAATAGTTTAAGGTACTTTTCGACAAAAACAAATTTTTTTTAAATTTATTTTATAAAAAAAAAGAAAGAAATTAAAAAAACACAGTTTTATCAAATATTTACATAACTGTTTTATATTTATACACTTGTCTTGTTTTAAGACACAAATTTGTTATTCGGATTTTTTAAAGTGCTCTTTCTTTAAAGTTCCCACCCCTGGCAGTATCTTTTTTCAAGGCTAAAGCCTATTAACTGGGCCATTGTTCAGGAACCGATCCAATTTTTAAAAGACTGTTTTGCAGTTGTCATTTTAACTGTAGTCATTTTTTATTATGTGCAAGGACCGATCCAATTTGTAAAAGACTGTTTTGCAGTTGTCATTTTAACTGTAGTCATTTTTTATTATGTGCAGGAACCGATCCAATTTGTAAAAGACTGTTTTAAATCCAACAAAAGTTTTTAATCTGAACAGCTTTATGTTCAGAAAAAGGTGAAGCAAAATGTGATTTATTTCATTGGAAAATAGAATTTTCTGTTATTGGCATCACCTTTTCCAACATGATGAACATTGGAAAGAGTCGCCCGTATTATCTTGATAGATAATTCCACAACCTGGACATGAACAAAATGAATCTTGTTTTGCAATGTAATGACAATATAAACAAAAATAATGTTTTTTATCTTTTGTTTCTACAAAGCAATTTTCTGCTTCACATTCAGGGCATATCATATTTTCAGAACACAATAAATCCTTTGGGCTATATAACCCTAACATCTTATGGTATAAATTTTCGTATTTATTTTCAGGAATAGATTTATAACAAAATAAACACTCCAACTTCATGTTATCTTCATTTGGAACAATAGATTTATTATTACATTCATTACAATCTAAGACAACTTTCTGTGGATCTAGCTGTGGTTTAAGTGTTTTCATTTTCTCTTCTACAAATTTTTTCAACTTAAAACATTCTATTCTTATTTTTTCCAGGCTTTGTTGTTCATCACTTTCTAAATTTGTATCTAGATGCTTTTCAACAAACTCTATTGCAAAGTCTAAACCATTGGCCAAAATAGATTTAAAAGAAATCAAAGTTTCTGACTCAAAAAAATGCTCTATTTTATTTCTTTTCTTTCTTAAGGTAGATAAAGTTTTCTTATGTTCATTTGTAAAATTTACAGAGACAATCTTTGATAACCGATTTTGACAATCTCCAAAATTAACACCAGAAAAATCCCCTGATTCTAAGTTTTGTTTATCTGCTTTATTCACATCCGCAAATAACAAAGACCAATGCTCTCTTTGTAGTTTTTCTTTTAAAATTAAAAAAATCCCAGAAAATAAATGAAGAGTAGAGTATTTTAATTCCTTTTCAGTATCACAGTTGTCGTTTTCGCTGAATTTAAAATGTTCTATAGACTGAAGAAGAAAACACAAACCATTCTTTAATAGTGGTGATTTTTTTTCCTGCATCTTTCTCCTTTTTTTAATGTCAATATCAGAAATTTATTAAAGTGATTTTGCTTTAAATATATCAAAACCAACTTCTTGGCTTGTCAATTCCATTTACTACATCAGGGAATTGACTATTTTTTAAATGGCTTTCTGTCAAACTCAGAGTTTTATTTGATATCTTTAGTAAATCCTGATGAGTTTTCATTTCAACTGGAGTGATCATAATTACTCTCTTTTTTAATTTCTGTCTAGCAAACCAGATAGGCAATTTTAAATCTGTATCATTTGATAATAAAACTATCGAACTTATGTTTTCTTTACAACAATCATATATAATATGTGTTGCGATATTGACATCTGTTTCTTTTTCTTCGTGCGTAGGAAATTGAACGATATTTTCCCCTAAAATGCTCTTTATATGTTGTAGTTTTTCAGAATCTCCTTTCAAAACAGATAGTTTCTCTACATAGTTTTTTCTGATTTTTATATGTCTTTTTTTGAATTTACCATAAATTATTTCAATTTTTTGAAGTGTGCTTATAGCTCTGAAATACAAATCCTGTCTTTGTGCTGATTTAGAAAATGGAGTTTTAGCTGTAAAATATTTTATTTTGATTACATTATGCCAAGAAGAATCTAAAACAGAATTAATAAGCTTCTCTATATCAAGCCATTTATAGGGAGTATCCTTTAATTAATGAATGATAAAAATTGAATCCATCAATATAGGCAATAGTATCAAGAGGTTTAGAAGGCATAGATATTTCCTTTAAAAAAACGAAAGCGGCCATAAGACCGCCTCGCACCTCCCAGTCGAAACCGAAGAGGGAAGTCATTATTAGTATTGGTATTCTAAATAAAAAATCAAGGATAAAATAAAAAAAATACTTTTTTCAAAAACTTGCTGTGATTTACTTAGATAGAGCGGGAAACGGCGGGAAAATCCGGGAAAAAAGCACGGGGTATGCCTCCCACAGGCGGCGTGGGTTTGGGTGGCAGGAAACGGTGGGAAAATCCGGGAAAAAAGCACGGCTGTTCATTATTGATTTTACTGGATTATTCCAGTTTTTTACTGTTTTAGCGACTTTCTTTTTTTAGCCTTCAGTCTTCTACTGAGGAAAATGAAATATCCAATTTAAAATAGCTGAAAACAAAGAAAGCCGCAATGAGGCCTCAGTCTTCTACTGAGGAAAATTTGTTATGGCGCAAATGAAACTTATTATCCGGTTTCGTCGCAATGAGGCCTCAGTCTTCTACTGAGGAAAATTCGTTATGGCGCAAATGAAACTTATTATCCGGTTTCGTCGCAATGAGGCCTCAGTCTTCTACTGAGGAAAATATTGAATGCATTTTAATACTTTCTTTTATTGCTTTGTCGCAATGAGGTCTCAGTCTTCTACTGAGGAAAATGACGCCGAAGTTTGGGGAACTGCCGAAGTTTCGGGGTCGCAATGAGGCCTCAGTCTTCTACTGAGGAAAATTTAAGATTGAATCATCAAACTTTGGATTTTAGAATTGTCGCAATGAGGCCTCAGTCTTCTACTGAGGAAAATATACATGCTGATCTATTTTATGTTCGGCATTTGCATGTCGCAATGAGGCCTCAGTCTTCTACTGAGGAAAATCTTAGAAAATTTAGATGGAATTTTTCGAGATTTAAGTCGCAATGAGGCCTCAGTCTTCTACTGAGGAAAATCAAGGGCACTACGTTACTATAACATAGTAAATAAGCGTCGCAATGAGGCCTCAGTCTTCTACTGAGGAAAATGACGCCGAAGTTTGGGGAACTGCCGAAGTTTCGGGGTCGCAATGAGGCCTCAGTCTTCTACTGAGGAAAATGTAAGAAGCTCCGTGCAA
The DNA here is from genome assembly GCA_965203225.1 of Bdellovibrionales bacterium. Classification (GTDB taxonomy): domain Bacteria; phylum Bdellovibrionota; class Bdellovibrionia; order Bdellovibrionales; family UBA1609; genus JANQSP01. Next base: position 120,147 of record CBDBBW010000006.1, read on the forward strand.
GGGTTTCTTTGCGCTCCAGTCGCAATGAGGCCTCAGTCTTCTACTGAGGAAAATCCGGCAGAATTGAGAGGGAAAGAACTGTCCCTCACGTCGCAATGAGGCCTCAGTCTTCTACTGAGGAAAATAAGTGTAGTATTTGCATATACATTAGCAACCGGAATGTCGCAATGAGGCCTCAGTCTTCTACTGAGGAAAATAAAGAAGAAATATTAAAAACTATAACATAGGAGTTGTCGCAATGAGGCCTCAGTCTTCTACTGAGGAAAATAAGGAGAAGATCAATTTATATACCTAGGCAGAACAGCGTCGCAATGAGGCCTCAGTCTTCTACTGAGGAAAATAAAAAAACATCATGTCTTGATAAGACTTTATGCAAGTCGCAATGAGGCCTCAGTCTTCTACTGAGGAAAATGCCGAAGTTTATTGGTGGGCACAAGTTTTCGGCAAGTCGCAATGAGGCCTCAGTCTTCTACTGAGGAAAATGGTTAAAAATTCGAGTGTTCAAGGTTATGTCGCTTAGTCGCAATGAGGCCTCAGTCTTCTACTGAGGAAAATGACGCAAAGGTCTCGGGCGACGCAAAGGTCTCGGGGTCGCAATGAGGCCTCAGTCTTCTACTGAGGAAAATAACACCACATACATTATTTCTATATCCAACAAACACGTCGCAATGAGGCCTCAGTCTTCTACTGAGGAAAATATAAAAAAAGATTTTATTTTTTTAGATCACGTTGGGTCGCAATGAGGCCTCAGTCTTCTACTGAGGAAAATCGGCTGATGAATTAAATGTGGAAAATTTGGAGTCAGGTCGCAATGAGGCCTCAGTCTTCTACTGAGGAAAATCACTAAAATTTTTGAAAATAGCTTAGAGTTCAGTAAGTCGCAATGAGGCCTCAGTCTTCTACTGAGGAAAATAGCTTAACGACCGTAAAGCTGCCGAAAAGGCTGTTGTCGCAATGAGGACTCAGTCTTCTACTGAGGAAAATCCAGAATTAGACGATTTGCATGTGGGCAGTACTGCGTCGCAATGAGGCCTCAGTCTTCTACTGAGGAAAATAACAGAAGAACGTCCTAAAGCAGAATATGTATCCGCGTCGCAATGAGGCCTCAGTCTTCTACTGAGGAAAATTTTAAGAGTTTCATTCATATTTCGAATCGGAGCTTCGTCGCAATGAGGCCTCAGTCTTCTACTGAGGAAAATGCGACGCCGAAATATGCGACGACGGATTTGTTCACGTCGCAATGAGGCCTCAGTCTTCTACTGAGGAAAATGAGTAATCCCTAGCTTTGATCCTAAGATCATAGCTGTGTCGCAATGAGGCCTCAGTCTTCTACTGAGGAAAATTTAACTAAAGGGGGAAGAAATGGAAAAAGAGTTTAGGTCGCAATGAGGCCTCAGTCTTCTACTGAGGAAAATTCGGTAAGGCTTTGAATGAAATGGTCTTACAAGTCGAGTCGCAATGAGGCCTCAGTCTTCTACTGAGGAAAATGCCAGAAAGTTTGAAAGAGCTGTTGAAAGAGCTGAGGTCGCAATGAGGCCTCAGTCTTCTACTGAGGAAAATATTGAGAAAGCAGAGCGCTACGAAATATCGTTAGAAGTCGCAATGAGGCCTCAGTCTTCTACTGAGGAAAATTTAGTAATAAAAGGAATTGGCCAAATTGCCGCATAAGTCGCAATGAGGCCTCAGTCTTCTACTGAGGAAAATCCGGGGGTTTCGTTAATGACGAAACTTGCGATACGAAGTCGCAATGAGGCCTCAGTCTTCTACTGAGGAAAATGGGAGGGAAAGTGTTTGGAGAGGGTAAAATATTCGGGTCGCAATGAGGCCTCAGTCTTCTACTGAGGAAAATAAAGAAGACTATGAAAATTCATCAACAATTCAACCCGTCGCAATGAGGCCTCAGTCTTCTACTGAGGAAAATATTAAAAACCCATACATACATACAAGATTTCATAATGTCGCAATGAGGCCTCAGTCTTCTACTGAGGAAAATGCTGAAGAAGCTGTCAGAAAGTTTGAAATAGCTGTTGTCGCAATGAGGCCTCAGTCTTCTACTGAGGAAAATTCAAGAGTACGAAAGGGCTATTGAGAAAGCAGAGCGCGTCGCAATGAGGCCTCAGTCTTCTACTGAGGAAAATATACATCGAGTGGTAAAACTCAAGTTCATTATTTCGTCGCAATGAGGCCTCAGTCTTCTACTGAGGAAAATGTAATGGGAAAAGCAAAAATTGATTCGGTAATCGTGTCGCAATGAGGCCTCAGTCTTCTACTGAGGAAAATGAAACAATTTATGATATATATAAAAAACCAATAAATGTCGCAATGAGGCCTCAGTCTTCTACTGAGGAAAATAACGCCCGAGTTTTTGGAAACGCCCGAATTTCGGGGTCGCAATGAGGCCTCAGTCTTCTACTGAGGAAAATGACGAAAACGCGAGAATTTATGGAAACGCCGAAATTTGTCGCAATGAGGCCTCAGTCTTCTACTGAGGAAAATTTCACGCTGTTAGAAGAGTGTGAGAGTGATACAGAGTCGCAATGAGGCCTCAGTCTTCTACTGAGGAAAATTTCGTCAAAATTTGTTGCTTGCAATTTTTGATCGCGCGTCGCAATGAGGCCTCAGTCTTCTACTGAGGAAAATGACTAAAGGGAGCTACTTAAGAGGATACACACAAGACGTCGCAATGAGGCCTCAGTCTTCTACTGAGGAAAATAAGGGGGAAATATGAGTTTAACGGTTTTATACGCCCAGTCGCAATGAGGCCTCAGTCTTCTACTGAGGAAAATGGAAAGTTAATTGGCCAACCAAGACACGGTTTTCATGTCGCAATGAGGCCTCAGTCTTCTACTGAGGAAAATAAAAAAGGCTTGGTAAAATCTAGTCAAATCGACAAAAGTCGCAATGAGGCCTCAGTCTTCTACTGAGGAAAATCAAATTAAAAAGATAGTAACTGCAATCATTAAAGAAGTCGCAATGAGGCCTCAGTCTTCTACTGAGGAAAATTTTGAAGTTTGACTTGCATTTGGCCGCGCTTTTATAGTCGCAATGAGGCCTCAGTCTTCTACTGAGGAAAATTTGACATGTTTGGTTTTTGTGCAGGTTTTGATAAGTCGCAATGAGGCCTCAGTCTTCTACTGAGGAAAATGTGTTGAAAAAGAAGTCTTCATGGAAAAAAAAGCTGGTCGCAATGAGGCCTCAGTCTTCTACTGAGGAAAATTTCACGGAAACTGTTTCATCTTGGGGGACGCCAAAATGTCGCAATGAGGCCTCAGTCTTCTACTGAGGAAAATGTGGCAGCATACATAGAAAGTGTACTGCCATAACAAAGTCGCAATGAGGCCTCAGTCTTCTACTGAGGAAAATATAAAAAGGAGGAAACTGTGAAAGTTTTTAAATATGGTCGCAATGAGGCCTCAGTCTTCTACTGAGGAAAATTGGAAAAAATCCTAGGAAAAACAGTCCTAGGTAGGTCGCAATGAGGCCTCAGTCTTCTACTGAGGAAAATTCGGAACAAAGAGAAAAATTAATAAAAAAGATAGCAGTCGCAATGAGGCCTCAGTCTTCTACTGAGGAAAATGCAAGAAAAAAGTCCATACCAAACCATTGAAAAAGAGTCGCAATGAGGCCTCAGTCTTCTACTGAGGAAAATAACCGGGCGCTGTCCAAAACTCCGGCCATTCCCATGTCGCAATGAGGCCTCAGTCTTCTACTGAGGAAAATAAAAATCTGTGGTATTAGCAGTACCGCTGATTAAGTCGCAATGAGGCCTCAGTCTTCTACTGAGGAAAATATTACAAAAACCTTCATATATCTTCAGATTAAATAAGGTCGCAATGAGGCCTCAGTCTTCTACTGAGGAAAATCTGAAAACATGCGTCTGGTAGGACCATAGTTACCCCGTCGCAATGAGGCCTCAGTCTTCTACTGAGGAAAATAGCCCTTTAGAAAAGATATTATAAATCAAAGACTTATACTGCACTTTTCGAGCACCACACCTATATTTACATTAATCGACTCTTTCAAAGAAATAATTTAATTTTTTTTATTCAGTTTTCAAAGAGCAAACTGAATGCGAGCACTGTCTATACAACATACATACAACAAAAGTGCTCGCAATCATTAAAAATAGGTATTTTTAGAAAATAAAAGCTTTTTTTTCAACAGGCTTAAAAGTCTTTCCTAAACTGATAATTCTTGTTTTCACTTTACTTGCTTTTCCCAAATCAATAAAAAGAATATGGTCTTCTTTATTGTTGATAACTTCATCAAGCTCTGATATGAGTGTTTGTTTTTTGCGTTCATCCATTCCACATTGAAACACAGAAAGCTGAAGCCATTCACCATAACCACCTAAAATTTTAAAAATTTTTCGCCACCTTTTCGAATTGGCAATATCGTAAGATATTATAAAAATTCTCTCTTCCGTCATATTTACTCACCTCTTTTACTCACAATATTTTATCAGCTTTTATATTTGTTTTATCCTTTAAAAGCATTACCGTGTCATGAAATTCGGATAGGATTCAATTTCATCAAATAGGTATCTTGCGAACAACCTTGCCTGTGCCTCAAGTAATTGTCTGTAACTTAACTCATATTGAAAAACAGGATGAGTAACTTTTTGCCTCAAACGTCTTTCAAAAACAGATATAAAGCTTTTGCGGCTTTTTTCGGTCCAACCCACTTTTCCCCCACTGTGCACAAATTGATTGGACTGAACTTCTCCATTGTTAATAGCCAATAATACACTGGAATCACAAATCAATGGACGAAAAGGCTCCATCATATCCAAAGCCAATGATGGTCTTCCATATCTTGACTTATGATAAAAACCGCAAAAAGGGTCAAATCCAATAGCACTTAAAGTCACTGTCCATAAACGAGTTAACATAGCATAGGAAAAAGACAGCAGTAAATTTACCGGATCTTCAGGCGGCCGGCGATTTCTTTTGTTAAACATAAAAGGGAAATGCTCATTATCTTTAATTAAACGGTTAAAATGCTGAAAATAAATTCTTGCCGCATATCCCTCTATACCTAACAACTCCTGAAAATCTTTTGCCTTATCCGCTTTCTCCGCATATTGTTTTAAACTCATCAATAAAAAAACAGGTTTGCTTTCTAATCGCCAATTCCTTCTTAAAATAGTCCGGCAGTTATAGATTTTCGCCTTTATCAGACTCTTCGCAAAAGAAAGGCAAAACTCACTATTAAAACTCTTTCTATATTGTGCTAATCGCAAAGCCACATTTTTATGTCCCACTCCATGAGCATGACCTAAAAACCATCCTCCATAAGAATGCCAAGTAACCGGTATTTCTCTCCTCATTAACTCATGAAGACAAGGAGTTGTTATAGACACATTTCCCATTAAAACCAGTTGAGATACATCCATAATGGGAACAAATTTTTTATTTTCGTCGTCAATTTTAATTTCCAGCCGGTAATCTTTTTTGGAAACCTTACCTCGATAAGACTGAACATAAACTGGAAATTGCCTATCTGATTTTATAGAAATGGGTCGCACATTTTTTTTATTCTTCTTTAACAAGTGAAACTCATCCGGCAAACAAATCTCCACCAAAGAACAACGTGGACATTTGGAACTGTCTTTCAAAGGGTCAGGGGCTTTTGTTTTCTCTATATCCTCTCTCAGGTTTTTAATCACCTGATCTGTTTGAGCAAAAAGCTCCTTTGTAAAATGCACAGAAACTCTTTTTTTGTTTCCTGCATAGTAAGTCATCCCTTTTTCACAAGAATAACCATTGTCCCTTAACACCATAGCTTGGACACACAGCTGAATCTCCTCCGGCAGGAAGATTTTATTTCCGCTCTGGTTTGAGCTTTCCGAATCTGACCTATCTCCCTTCAGAAATATATTTTTTGGAAGTTCGTCAGATTCTAAATCAATTCGGTTTAAACATGGTTGTTTGCCTTTCTTATACTCTACAGGGATCACAGAAGACCCGTCCGTTTCCAAAAGATCCATTTTTGCAATAAGCCCCAATCGCTCAGATGACAAAGTAACAGAACAGGTTTGGAAAGGAGCCTCTTTGTTTTTTAACTCTTCAGGGGATGGCAAAAAACCAGTTTTTTTATCAATCCTTTTATGGACCCTCCGGCCCTCTATTGTATCTGCCGTGTCTCTCCACTCCTGATGCACAAACTGCAAGTAAGCCAGCCGTCGGCAGTAATGGCTGGCTTGAATCAAGCTGGCAGTGATAAGATTTAACTCCTCTTTTTTTATAATTTTATCTTCCATGATCGGTTTTTATTCTCTTCTCTTTTTTTTCTAGTTTTGGAAAAAAAGGTGGTTTATCTTCCTGTTCGAAATCAAAACTTTGATTTTCATCATGGTATTCTGCTTTTAAAGCATCAAATAGCTTACAAGCCGGCTCCAGTAATTCCTCAAAATTCTCTTCCTTAGATATAGGCTCGAAGCCATGAGCCAGAATAGAGTTGTTTCTTTGTGTGAGAGGGTTGTTTTCAATACTTGACTTAGAGAGATCGTCATCAAATGAGTTGAGTAATCCTAATTCTTTAAACTTTTTTCCTATAAAATCCCCTTTGTTATATAAACACAAATAGCTTTCCTGCAGTCCTATTTTTTTCATACAGGACTCTGAGTTTTTGTTCTGTGACTTTGGTTGTAAAACGGAAACAGGCGCTTTGGAGCTGTCTATGTCATACTCGTGCCAAAGGCGATACTGGGCTATTGCCTCAATAGCACGGTAAAGACGAGCCACAGCATCGTCAAGTCGTCCCTGCTCTTTTCTTCTCTTGGCATTTACAATCAAATCAAAGATTAAATATAAAGAGTTTTTTCTGTTATTTTGTGTGCCATCAACTGAATTATTACAACTATACGATAGCTTTTTCAAATATTTTATGGAATCAGTAAGATTTCTTTCAAAGTCAAAATTAAATTCCTCAAAAATCTTTTTTAAATCATTCAAATGTTTTTGAACTTTTGTTTCAAGTATATTCAATGCTTTTTTGTGTTGAAAGTTATCCCAATGCATATATGCCTCTATCCATTTCTTGGCTGTGCAGAATTCCTCCTTAAGAACAGGAGATTGATTTTCTTGTTCGATATTTTTTCTTCGCTCGTCTGTTCCATTTTTTACCATTTGTGCATCTTGTTTGGATTGTACCTTTGGTGTAGTATTTTTTTGTGTCATTTGTTTGAAAGCAGAATCCAAAACTTCATAAGCTTCGCTGTAACTATGACGATCAAACAGCAATACCGCGTCCTCTATATATTGATAGCCTAACACTTCCCAAGGGTTATAACTTGGCATCACCTGTTCACTGCCGCCTTTAACAACTCCCAAACCTGCTTTATCTCTGCTTTCTCCGCCAACATAAGAAAATAAACAGTCTCTCCATCTTTGTGCCACAAGGGCCAAAGAAGCAGTCATACATTTTGTCCCTCCTGTAATATCCACAATGGAAATATAATTATCTCCATTGGAGATCCATTTTTGATGTTCTTGATCCAATTCATTTTTTATGTTCTTAACTGTTTTGTTCATATCTTGTGGATCTTCCACAATAATAAAACGACAATCATGCTTTTTAGGAAAGATTTTCTCTTTGCCCATATCAACTGCTTCTGTGATTTTTTGTTTAGACTCTTCAGAGACGATAAAACAAATCTTTTCAGGTTTCCATTTCTTAACAGATTTTCTAATATTATTAACAGTGCCTCCCACTGTTATAATAAGAAGTTTTTCCTTATCCATAATATGTCCTCCTTCCAACTTCTTTTATAAATTTGTTTTTCCTCTGAACGATTGCAAAAATCAGTAATTCATAAGATGCTCCTCTGCCGATTCCTTACTACAAACAATAAAATAATCGTGTAAAACATCTTCTGTACTTCAAAAACACATACACCAAATATCAGCCTCAATTACTGTAAGATTTTTATTACTTGCAACCAAAAACTATGAGTTAGTTCAGACAAAACAAACCCGCGCCTCAATTACTGTAAGGTTTTTAGTACTTGCAAATCTAAATTTCCATTATCATCAGCCTTAATTACTGTAAGGTTTTTCAGTACTTGCAATTCCAAATTTCCATTATCATCAACCTCAATTACTGTAAGGTTTTCAGGATGAACACTTCACTACAAATAAATAATTCCAAATACAGTTTTTTTAAAGAATAATTTTTAAAATCTCTCTATTACCATCTTATTATTTCACAAAATCCATCAGGATGCCTTTGTTTTTTTATCTTCTTCTACAAAAGAAGTGAAAATTTAATGTACACTTCTATCAATCCATCAGGCCGCCTGTGTTTTTTGGTCTTCTTCTGCTTTTAAAGCTGAAAACAAACCCAAACCAAAATGACAGCCAAAACCCAAAGCTATAGGGCCTTGAACAGGTTTTTTAAATGTCAAACGCCAAAAGCCTCCGTTCTTATCAGGCTGAGACAGACCTTTTTTAGAGCGAAACTTATGAAATGAAAAAGGATAAAATCGCTTTTCTCCTCTAAAAAGATAAGGAACAAGATCTATGTTCTTTAGTTCCGGCCAATCTCTTTTATCGGATTCTTTTTTTAATTGATCGAAGAGTGTAAAGTTTTTCTTTCTGTGCCAAGGATGGAAATAAGGAGAGCAGGACTGCCACAAAATGGACTTTTGAAATAAAGAAGATTGACTTTTAAAGTCATCCGCAGTTCCAAAATTTTCCAAAATCAAACTCCACTTCTCCTTTTTTTCATTTTGCATATTTTTTAATTGTTTTAAAACCTTAATGGACTCAAGAGAAAAACCATTACTGCAATATACAAAAAAAGAATCAATAGTTCCTCTGTTTAATGGATCTTCCGGCAAATAAAAACAATGGCCATGATTGTTATTTAGCGGTAAATTATGGCCTGACAACTCACAAGGAATGGAATCAGCTCCCAGTATATTCTTCGCCAGCCCCATTAAATTTGCTCTCAACAGTTCCCCTGCTCTAAGAGATTTTTTGATAGATAAAAAAGGCCCATCTAAAATAACAAAACGAGCCGTTGTGATTTTATTTCCGCTTTTCATACATCGCTCCCTTCATAAATGGCTTTTACTTTTTTTTGCGTTCTGCCGGAAGGCGCATCCCACCAACCTTCTTTTTTCCAATAATTTTTAATTTCTTCCAATCTTTCCTTTTTTTCTTCTCCTTCAGGAAGTTCCTGCCATGCCTTAGCCAAATGTCTTCCTCTTAAAACCTCCCCTTCTTCTTTTATAGTATGCTTTTTACATAATGTACTAATCTGTTTGGAAAGCCAGGAAGAGAATTGTTGTTGGCTTTTTGGAGCTTCAGGAATTGCCCCCATTTTTCTATAAGGATTTTGCACACTGCCATCTGAAGGGTATATTTTTACCCAGCCCAAAGGCAGAGAAGGAGCAGAATTTGAAACAAGCAGTTTTCTTGTTTTAGGATAAATTTTTTGTATTCCATCAGCACTTTTTTTTAATTCATCATCCAAGCATTCTTTTGTCAAACCTGTCATACCTGTCCAGCCACTGCCCCAAGCCAGACGCACATAAGCCACATCATCTTTTTTTATCTCGCTTTCCAGTGTCTTGTAAAAATCAAGTACCTTTTTACATTCATATTCTTTATATGCAGAAAAAAAAATTTTTTCATTTTCAATCACTCTAAGAGCATGCTCATTAAGAATTTTTTTTAGTTGTTGAAAACGGCTTGAAAATTTGATTTTTTTCTCAGAACTTTGATCAGGAGCTTTAAAGATATCGCTAATATATGTTCGACTGTCGTCGCATTGCCCGGCATCGGTTTGAGACGATTGAGAGCCTGTTTCACACCAATCTGAACAATCACTTAATAAAAAATCATCGTAGGAAAAAATAAACTCCGCTTTAGCTGATTTGTTTAATAATTCAACATAAATTCCTTTTGCTTCTTCCCATCTGCTTTTATTTTTATTAGTTTTGTAACTTAAATTGCTCCATTTGATTTTATTGTCACATACATTGGCCACTCTTATATCTCCAAAATAGAGAGCGTTTTTTTCAAAATACCCGTCGCTAACACACAAGGCTCTCATAATATCTTTTTTAGGTTCAGTGTGTTCAGTAGCACTAAAAATATTGGCTTCAAAGCTTTCGTCCTTTTTGAAGTTTCGAGGGTTTTCTAAATATTTTTTGAATTTTTTTGTAATTTTGCTACGGTTTTTATCTTGATTTTCCTGAGACAACACCTCTGCCCAAAGGGCGGTGCGGATAGCTCCTTTTAAAGATGAACCGGGAATATAGGGTCGAAAAAAAGCGTCCTTTAAATATTCTCTTATTCGTATCCGAGAGGGGTCTATTGTATTCCTACTGCTTCGCTGTCTGTTTGAATCAACTGCCTTATTTGTTTGATTAACGGCTATATTAACGGCTATAGTTCGAGTGTCGTTAGAAACAAGTTGTAAAGAATATCCATACTTCTCTTTTCCGGCAATCTCCACTAAATCCTTAATTTGTGCATGCTGATAATATTCATTTAATTTATCATTATTTTCTATTTTAATAGATTTCAAAGTTTGTTCCACATCCACAACAAACAGCGATTGTTGATTATTTTTATTTTCTACAGGAAAAAAATCAAAATCGCTTTGCAACTCTTGACCTGAACCAACATGTACAGGAGTATAAAGCTCTACAATCATTTTTTGAGAAAAGTTTTTTCCTTTATTGTTCATTCGTTTCTTCCTTTTTTTGCTTCACAAAAGTGGAAATCCTATCCGGCAAATGAGCTTATTTTAAATCTTACAGTATGCACTTCTGCTTTTGCTCCACAAAAGCAGAAATCCCATCCAGTAAGATCCGCCGGTTATATTAAAAGTAAAAAACATGCCATTTTGCTCCATAAAAGCGAAAATCCCATCCAGTAAGAGCAGAAATCAAATTCCAAATCATGTTAAAATCCAATAAAAAAACCTCTTCCGTCACGAAAAACTTTATGGTCCAATTGTGAAATATCAGGGCTTACATCAAATATTTTTCCTTTCAAATTCATATCTTTTGGCTTTATAAATTGACTGCCCTCCATAAACATAAAAAGTGTTTTTCTCCTTAAAGAGGTATTATGGATCCATCCTCCGCGGTTTTTTAGTTCATAATTGGCTCTTTTACTTTTATCTTCTGATTCCATCCAACTCATTTGTTTTTGTTCTGATTCATTGGGGCAAAATAAAGACAAAGAGCAAAGAGAAGAAAGCTTTTGATGATCTTCTGATTTATCTGATGTTTGCACTGTCCATAATTCCAACTGCTTATTATATAGTAGGGAAACAGGAGATTTTTCCTCTTTACAAACTTCAAACAGCCCGTGACCACAATTTTTATCTCCTCCCAAACCGGTATCTCCTAAAATAGCCAATATTTCTTCAAATTCTTTCTGCTGATTTTCTCCTGTAAAACAAGCCAGAAAATAAAGCCCGCCGGATTGTTTCAAATAAGCTCTGGAGAAAGAGAACAATTGTCCATCCTCTGATTGATTATCCTGGCGATTAATGGAAACCCGGATGTTTTCCTCTGTAGACCATATTGTGTGATTCTTTTCATTAAATACTTCCTGTTCATCACCTACACTTTCTTTTTCCTTTTTTTGAAAAAGATTTTTGGGAATCAAAAATTCAGACATAAAATTATACTGTTCTTCAATGGAATACAAAAAATGATTTTCATTCTTATCTTTTTTGAAATTTAAAAAATAATCAGAGTCAGAAAGTAGATGAACCCATAAATCAGCCGGAATAAACTGAACTTTTTTCAGCTCTTTTCTTTGTATACTTTCCTCTTTTTGTTCTTCTGTGAAACCATTTTCTTTGACTAAATTTCTTCCTTTCGGAATAGGCAAAAAGAAAATATTTTTATAGAACGGAAAAGCGGAGCTAAGAAGGTACGGCGGCGAGTTGAGTGTCTGTTCTATATTTTCAGGGTACCGCAAAGCCCACACTGAAAGCAGAGCTGAACTTAAAGTGTCAGAGTGTATAAAATTGTCGCTTTTGCTATAGGATTGATTTCCATAACTGTCTATATGAAAACCGGATTTGAATTTTAATTTATAGGCTTTTATGATATTCATTTTAAAAATCCGTTTTTTAACCAGCTTTTTTCTCTGACTCTGCACCTAGCTCCTTTTCAAACTCTTCCAGAACTGTATAATGCTTATAATCTATTGGTTTTCCATCGTTATTTTATAAGACTCTATTGTTTTTTCAGCAATTTTAATCTCTTTAAAACAAACTTTTCCATATCCTCTGGACCCATGGCCTCCCAAGCTGTCTCCTTGTATAAGACACAAAGACTCAAACACAAGATCCAAAAACTTTTTAGGATCATCTGTTATAAAAAGAGTGAGTATCAACTCCATTTCAAACACAGCCCCGGCAGGCACTCTCTCAAATTCTCTAGGGTTGGCTGTTGATGAAATACGATTGATGCTCACTTCCGTTTTGAGTTCCGTCATGAACATATCCGTATTGGAAGCATCTTGTAATTGCTTAGCGCTGTCTTCGGTTAAAAAAGCATCTCTTACAATAAGCCGAGTCGGTTCGTTTTTAGTACCGACATTTTTAGTATTGGCACTAGTTCCAAATAACTGCCCTAGAAAAGTCTCAGGGTTGTTGCCGGCAAAACCGTTATCTGAATAGCCGCCATCTGGATTTTCTGTATTTTTTGTCTCCAACCCTCTTGATCTTTCTAAAAGAGAGCGCATCTTGCCTCTCAGAGAAGAACCGGGTATATAAGGAGCTTTATCTAAAACATTTTTTATAACTACACTGTCCGCTCCACCTATTTTCAATCCAACGGAATTACCTCCAATATGAAGACCTGTCAGAGTATGAATTTTACCTCTGATAAAAAGTTTAGATTGTATTTTTTTATTTTGATCCATTTTTTTCTCCTCCTAGATTATTTATTTTTTCTGATTTTTTTATTTTTTTTGAGAAATCTTATTTATGATAAGCCACAACTGCTTCCATAAATAAACAAAATTTTTCTGTGAAAGTTTCTTTTTTCTCTTTATTTTTCTGCTCTTCAATAATACTAATAAACGAAATAATATAATTTGTTAAATCTTGTAAGTCTTTATGCCGTTTTGATTGATACGTTATTCGCGGCTTAAGCATGGATAATTCTCTTTCCCATTTTTCATTTTTATTTTCACTTAACTGCTCCTGGGTTTTAAGCACGGAATTATACATTCGACGTACTTGACTGGCTTTTGTTGGACTTAAGTTTTGAGCTAACTCCTTTGCTTTCTTTATAAGTCCTTTTATTTCTTTTTTACCTAATTCTTCCCTTATCTTCTTATCATTATGAGACATATTATTATTTATATTTTTGAATTTGCCATCCGTCTTTTTACTGTGCCATTTGTTCATTTATCCCCCTTTATATAAACAAATATTTATTGTTCCTTATTACAATACTGTTTTTCAGGTTTTAATTGTTTCATTTTTTATCTATTCCCTTGCTCATAATATGTTTCAATTTATTCCCATACTTGCAATATGCTTCAACTTATTCCCTTGCTCGTAATATGCTTCAATTTATTCCTATACTTGCAATATACTTCAACTTATTCCCTTGCTTATAATATACTTCAATTTATTCAGATACTTGCACGGAATGATATAGTTTGTTAAATTTTCTAGGCCTGTACTCTTTAGGAATGTATGCCGTTTTGATTGATAAGTTATTCGTAGCTTAAGCATGATAATTCTCTTTCCTATTTTTCATTTTTATTTTCACTTAACTGCTCCTGGGTTTTAAGCACAGAATTATATATTCGATGTATTTGACTGGTTTTTTTTACACCTAAATCCTGAGCTAACTCCTTTGCTTTCTTTATAAGTCCTTTTATTTCTTGTTCATCTAATTCTTTTTTTATCTTCTTATCATTATTCTTTTATCTTCTTATCATTTTAATACATATTATTATTGTCCATTTTTGAATTGGCCATCTGCCTTTTTACTGCGCCGGTTATTCATTTGCCTCTCTTTATATACACAAATATTTATTGTTCCTTTTACAATACTGTTTTTCAAGTTTTAATTGTTTTAGTTTTTATTTATTCATAGTATGCTTCAATTTATTCCCATACTTGCAATGTGCTTCAACTTATTTCCTTGCTCGTAATATACTTCAGCTTATTCCCATACTTGCAATATGCTTCGACCTATTCCCTTGCTTGTAATATGCTTCAACTTATTCCCTTGTCCGTAATGTGCTTCAATTTATTCCCATACTTGTAATATGCTTCAACCTATTCCCTTGCTTGTAATATACTTCAGCTTATTCTCATACTTGCAATATGCTTCAACTTATTCCCTTGTCCGTAATGTGCTTCAATTTATTCCCAATATGATTCAACTTATTCCCTTGCTCGTAATGTGCTTCAATTTATTCCCATACTTGCAATATGCTTCAACCTATTCCCTTGCTTGTAATATACTTCAGCTTATTCTCATACTTGCAATATGCTTCAACTTATTTCCTTGTCCGTAATGTGCTTCAGCTTATTCCCATACTTGCAATGTGCTTCAACCTATTCCCATACTTGCAATATGCTTCAGCTTATTCCCTTGTCCGTAATGTGCTTCAATTTATTCTCCTATTCGTATGTAATTTTTATAATATAAGGCGAGTTCATGCTACTTTTGATAATAAAATCCAAGAGGAGCATGAAAAATAACGCCTTACAACTGTCCACTTTTCAGAGACGAGCCTTTCCGATAATGTTCTCTTAAATATAAGTCATCCTGACTTTTCAATCTTTTCTTTTTTGGGTTCTTCTTCTCTTGCCCTTTGCAAATAATCCATCCAACAGACAGGCATATACAGCCATTCTAATGACGAACGATAGTCATTATTTACACTCTCTGTGCTTGATAACCGTTCAGGTTCCTGTAACAATTTTGATATTAAACTGTCTATATCTGCATGCGTATCCTTATTATTTGTTCTTTCCTTTAGCCGGGCCATGTAATAGATAAAACGATACCGCCAGGGTTTATAGTAAATATCCTGTTGAATCTGCACCACATTGCCCTGATTTGAATTTTCTAAAGTTGAAGTACCCTCTCCGGCAAATCCCATTTTATTTTGTTTTACCTCTTGATCTACATGATACAAAACTCTCAATAAAGTATTGCTTTTTGTTTTGTTCCTGATTGTTTCAATAAGCGCTTTAAATTTCTCCATCTCATCATACTCTTCCCAACCAATTACCGTGTCCAAAAAACAAAGTGCATTTTTTGATTGAGTTATCTTCTTTTTTCCGACAGGAGAATCAGAAACGACATATCTTTGAAAATCCTTAGCTTGTTCTTCCGCTGAACCGGCAAGTAAAGCTCCACTTAAAACAGGATATTTCTCTGTCATTAAAAAAATACCGGCAGACAAAGTACAATGAGAATTGTGACAGCAATATTCCTTGAATTTCTTCTGTATTTTATGAGCCAATAAAGGTAATTCATTCCAAGGGCCAACAGCAAACAAATCATCTCCTCCAGCATAGATAATTTTACAGTTTGTATATTGTGCGTTCCCATCCTCTTTATCATTGCTGTTTATCATCCCCATTAAATAACCTGTAAAAAAAGCATTGATCTGTCGTGAAAGCGTGGCTTTACGGGATAAAGAACCAAATTTTTTCTGTTCTTGTTCTTGTTCTTGTTCTTGTTCTTGTTCTTGTTCTCCTTCACTCCGGTTCTGATTGACTGATTCCACTTTATAATTCAGACCTTTATTAAAAATCATCCCCAGATTATCCACATCCATCCTTAATATACCAATTCTTTTAATCCCTTTTGCTGATTCAGCCATGTCGTCTAAATTTAACTTATCACAAAAAGCTATAAATCGATGACTAACAGATGAGCTTTTTAAGCCTTGTAATTTTTGAAGATTCGCAATACGATTAATTGTTTCAAAATGAGAATTTTTTAAGATAAGTTTCTCTGCTTTAAATTGCTTTAAATCGTTTGCATTCAAAAGACAAAGTTTTAAAAAAGGATATGGGCTTTTACTATTGTATTCACTTTTGTTGTTTTCATTTTTAACATGGAATATGTTAAAAAACTTAGCTGTCTTCTGGTTCTCACTTTTTTTCTTTTTATAAAACCTCTCGACAATTTGATAATCCTCTTCACTCCAGATCCATAGCAACAGCCTGTCAGTATTTTGTCCAGCCGGCTGATCTTCCGACTCATTTTCATTGTTATTTTCCTCATTTAAAACAACAGCTTTGTGTGTTTCCTCACTGGTTGACTGCAAGATACGATCTTCTCTGAAATCCTCGCCCATTCTTTTAAAATCTTTGCATTGTGAACACCAGGAATCTTCTTCTTCTTTGTCGTCCTGGGTTTCCTGCGTTTCCATGCCACCATGTTTTTGTTTGTTGCCGAGCTTTAGAAAGGAAGCTTCTTCCTCGTCCTGGGTTTCCTGCGTTTCCATAGTTGGCTCTGTCTGAAGCTCATCTTTATTTTTATCTTTCGGACCATCAGCGCCACACAAGGGGCAAATGTCATTGCTTACCTCTTGCGGTTGAAAAAACTGTTCCGGATTTGTTTTTATAAGCGGAAAAAATTTATTCCATCGAGTGGATAATAAAGCTTTATTAACTTCTTTAAATGCTTCATCCATCATTTTAGATTTAAAATCTAGCTCACAAAGATGCTTTGTACCACAATCAAGATGAATCCGGCCGTTGTATTTATTAAACAACAACTGATTTAATTGTGATATTTTTTCATTCAGTTTTTCTGTTAAGCATTTGGCAATGAGTAAATAAAATTTTCCGCCGGAAGAGTAAATACAGCTTGTTGGGTAAAGCTCAAGCTCTCTTAAAATCCATGTGGAAGCTGAATCACAAAAAAGTTGCACATAAAGAGATCGTCCTGCCAATCCTTTTGCCGCGCCTTTTTTGACCACACTGTAAATAAATTTTTGGATGCCGGAAAAATCCCCACAGACAAGAGTCCATTTTTCCTCCTGTTTGCTATTCTGAATGTTTTCCAGATTTAAACTGCCGTTTTTCTCATGGTGTATATAAAGCCCCTCAGCAATGGCGGCTGTCACCCGCAAGTGGTCAAACAAGGAAATATCAGGGGAGTCCACATTAGTGGCGGACGGCACATGGATTAAGAATTTTTCAAACTGAGACAGTAAAGTCACAGTCACCGATCTCAAACTGGCAAAGTCCGATTTTTCGTATCCGGGAAAATACTCTATAGACTGAAGAAGACCCTTGGCCAACTCTTTATATTTTTGTGTCAACTTTTCAGGAGAAATTAATGAGTCCTCTTTTAATCTCAATTCATCAAATTTCTTTGGAAAAAGATTCCTACAGCCGTTGTCTAAGGGTTGTAAATCAAGCCGATACTGTGTGTTTTTGACCGATCCATCCAAAGACACTTTCTCCAACAGAGGTTCTATAAAAGTCTTTTTATGAATATCTTTTTCATAAATTTTATTTCCCTCTCTTTCACTGCTGGCCAGACGATCAGCCTTAGACACAATATGCTCCAAAACAGAGGATGGTTTATGGTGACTGGCGGCAATATTGATCCAGTTTTCAGCTTTGTATTTTTGTTCCAAAATGGGAATCTGCTCTTTTAATTTTTCACAAAAAGCAAGAGTGTAAAGGGTGTGCTTATGACTGTAATAGAATCCATTGTTTTGTTTTTGCCTCTGCTGAGGGCAATACCGCTGTTGCATATCCTCATCTTTAGTATATTTTGAAAGCTCTTCCGCCCTTTCGAAGAGTTTTCCTATGTCATGGAGAAATGCACCTAAAACAACATGATCTTTTTCTTGCAAATCAGCCTTCTATCTTTAATACCGGGAATTTATAATGAATTAATAAGTATACATCGGAGCAAAAGAAAAAACCTTAAGGGATTTTTTCAGTCTCGGAAGATAAAAAAACAAATAAACTTATAACTGTGTTTAAAAATTTATGTAAATAGTAAAAATGATTAAAACACTTTAGATATTCAGAGATTAGTTCTAAAAAATTTGAACGGATTTTACTGGCGGTTTTGAATTGCACCCTAACAGTTGAACAGATTGTACGGGCGGTTTTGAATTGCACCCTAACAGTTGAACGGATTTTACTGGCGGTTTTGAATTGCACCCTAACAGTTGAACGGATTTTACGGGCGGTTTTGAACTGCATCCCCAAAGTTGAACGGATTTTACGAGCGGTTTTGAACTGCATCCCAAAAATTGGACAGAAAGTTGGACAGATTGTACGGGTAATTTTGAATTAAATTCCAAAAATTGGACAGATTGTACGGGCGGTTTTGAACTGCAACTCAAAAATAGGGCACCGAAGATAAAACTCCCTTATCTCCTTTATATATTCTTGTTGAAAATTATCAGAAATAACCCCTATTAAAGTATCTTGAACTTACTTTGTTAAATATTTGTCTTATTCCGGCTTTATCAGCATTTTACGAATTTCATCCGCGTGCTCCACTTCCTCTTTAACAAGATTTCTGGCCATTTCCTCCAACGCAATGTCTCCATGTTTCTCAGCCAAAGCCGTTAGCTCCTTGTACAATCCGATAGCCTCTTCTTCAAAATACAAGCTTTCCTCCAACAACTGCTTCACACTGTGGTCGGGGCCTTCCTTTATCTGAGAGGATAAAATAGGAGGATGCCCGCCCAAGGAAGTGATTTTTTCACCTATCAGAGTGGCGTGCGTGATGGCTTCCTGAGCGTTTTCTCTAAACCAGTTTTGAATGGGAATGCGGTTATAGCCCATTATCATAAAAGAGTAATGCAGATAACGGTTTACTCCGGCTATTTCACTCTGGTAAATCCGCCCCAGAAGATCCAAAATCTCTTTGGTTTGATATGTACTTTCTTTTTTGATGCTCACCCTTTTTCCTCCTCTTATTAAACAACCTGCAAAACACCCATGTACTTTCTTTATTTAATGCTCACCCTTTTTTCCTCTTTACTGTTGCCGTTCGCTGGCTGTGAAGTTCACTCTTGTATTCCTGACTCTCCTACTAGCTGGAAAACTGCTTTCAATACAACTATAAACGGCTTATCAGACATTTCTATCCTTGTATTCCTGACTCTCCTAATGGAAACCCGCTTTTAATACAACTATAAACAGCTTATTAGACAATTCTACCCTTGTATTCCTGACTCTCCTAATGGAAACCTGCTTTCAATACAACTATAAACGGCTTATTAGACAATTCTACCCTTGTATTTCTGACTCTCCTACTAATAATAGAGTTTCAGTAGCGAGGTGATTTGACAATTCTATCCTTGTATTCCTGACTCTCCTAATGGAAACCCGCTTTCAATACAACTATAAACGGCTTATTAGACAATTCTACCCTTGTATTTCTGACTCTCCTACTAATAATAGAGTTTCAGTAGCGAGGTGATTTGACAATTCTATCCTTGTATTCCTGACTCTCCTAATGGAAACCCGCTTTTAATACAACTATAAACGGCTTATTAGACAATTCTACCCTTGTATTCCTGCTCTTTGCTTGCAACCCGCTTTCGTCAGGATTTTGAACCATAGCTGTGAGGGTTGGACTACGGGATTTACTACGGGATTAGCTCCCTCACTCCTCGTCACCATTCACTAAAGCAGGAATCTACATCACAAAGCTTAAAGATAAACCAGGGTTTGCTCTCCTTTTTTCCAGTCACAAGGACAAAGCTCACCGGTTTGAAGAGCATCCAAAATCCTCAAAACCTCTTTTGGATTACGCCCTACACTTAAATCCGTAACATATACAAAGCGGATAATACCCTGAGGATCCACAATATATGTCGCCCTTTGAGCCACACCCTCATTCGGATCCAAAATTCCCAAGCTGGCCGTCAACTCCCGCTTCACATCCGCCAACATGGGGAAGGGAAGTGCCTGCAAGTCTTTCTCATTTTTTCTCCAGGCATGATGCACAAATTCGGAGTCGGTGGAACCAGCCAGAACCTGAGTGTTCCTGCTCTGAAACTCCTTGTTCAGATTGGCAAAACCCTTTAATTCCGTAGGACATACAAAAGTAAAATCCTTTGGGTAAAAGAAAAAAATCAGCCATTTATCCTTATAAGTGGAATTATCCACTTCTATAAAAGCTTTATTCAAATCCTGATCGGATGCAATCGTTGCCTTTACCTTAAAAGAAGGAAATATATCCCCTACTCCCAACATTGAAACCTCCTTAAAATTATGTTTTAAATTTAGCTTGCACCTCGGATAATAAAATTAATTGGAACAATATGTCAATACCAAATCCATACACACAGCTTACCAGCTTTTAGCTTATTTATTAGCCTGATTGATATTCACTTTCTACGATAAATACCTTATACTGTATATTTATGATGCAGTTTGATATAAAAGATCAGTCTTTTTACCGCCTTATGAGCAAGGCTCTGAAATATAAGTCTCCCTATTTTATGAAATCAGCAGTGTTATTTGTTTTTTTATCCACCCTCTTCTTCGCCTGTGAGAATAATGGGGAAATACAAAGAGCGGATCAGTCTCTTTCCGAGAAAGAGCGGTCCGCCAAGATAGAAAGCATTTTACAGAACTGTCAAATTACCATTTCAGACATTGATAACACACTACAATATAATGAAGACACCGTAAAACTTGACCAATATTTTATGGCTTTCTCCGGTTCCACCCGCATTCGTGTTCGTAAAAGAGGTGTTTTACTTGAAAACAATAAAGTGGTCACCAGTTTAAGTGTCTCAGGCGATGACAACACAACTAACACAGCACCTAGCACGGGTGCGAGCACTTATGTCGCTATAAGAAATACTGTCTATGTCGCTTTATTTGACGGAACAGAAAAAAAGCTCATCAACTCTCATTCACTTGGTTCCTATCTTTCAGTAGTTTCCGTTATTGCAGATGAGTCGGACAGCTCTATAATTGAAATTTCAGCTTTGGTTAGGTCAGCCTCTGCTCCAGCCAGCGAAATTAAAACTTTTCGAATCGAATTGACAGAAGACACATTCACGATTCTTGAGTAATCAACATCGCCTTATCTATGAAGACTGTTTTTTAATTTAGGTAGCAGGACACATTCACGATCCTTAAGTAATCAACATTATCTCATCTATGGAGACTGTTTTTTTAATAGGTAGCAGGACATATTCACGATCCTTAAGTAATCAACATTATCTCATCTATGGAGACTGTTTTTTTAATAGGTAGCAAGACATATTCACGATCCTTAAGTAATCAACATTATCTCATCTATGAAGACTGTTTTTTTAATAGGTAGCAAGACATATTCACGATCCTTAAGTAATCAATATTATCTCATCTATGGAGACTGTTTTTTTAATAGGTAGCAGGACATATTCACGATTCTTGAGTAATCAACATCGCTTTTGCATTTTGACTGATTCTCATTTGTTTTTACCTCTGCTGAAGGAGTCGTACCTGCGAAATCGTACAAAAACAAAAAATTGTATTATCAGACCTGAGCAAAACCTATATGAACACAAAGAAAAAGAAGCAAAATGGGAGTCACGAACAACTTATTTTTTTTTTGATAAGAGGAAAAAAGCCTGAGCGTAATACTGAATTTGATTTATAAGACTAAAAAGACCACCCACCCGAGTAGGTGTTAAATGATTCTCCAAATCCAATTCCCTGAAAAACGGAGGCACACGATGAGATATAATTTGCTCAGGAAAGAGACCGGAATAATATTCAATTAATAACGCCACCAAGCCTTTGGTAATAAGCGCGTCACTGTCCGCCTGAAAAACAACCCGGCCTTCCTGATCCCTGTAAGCGTACAGCCACACCTGAGACTGACACCCTTTTACCAACCATTCTGCGTCTCTATATCTTTCATTCAAGGGCGAAAGAGACTTGCCCAAATGAATAATTTTCTTATACCGCTCTTCCCATGATGAAAGCCCTACAAAACTGTCAAGTATCGTTTTGGTTCTTTTTTGTATTTCATTCATAGATAAAAATTCCCTATATTACAGTGACGCTATTGTAATAATACTGCTAAAGCGCATATATTGCAATGCATAACACACATAGTAAAAAATACAATTAAGCTTCAAGCACTTTCCCTTACAAATAGACAGGAAGCAAGTGGATAATAACATCATAACAAACATCCCCAGTAGCTAAACGCTACAAAGCCTTACTAAGGATTAGCTTACTAAAAGATACTTCGGTATAGTGAGTAATCAAACGCTATACGGGGCTACAAAGCCTTACAAGAATTAGCTTGCTAAAAGATACTTCGGTATAATGAGTAATCAAACGCTATACAGGGCTACAAAGCCTTACAAGAATTAGCTTGCTAAAAAATACTTCGGTATAGTGAGTAATCAAACGCTATACGGGGCTACAAGGCCTTAATAAGGATTAGCTTACTAAAAAATACTTCGGTATAATGAGTAATCAAACGCTATACAAGGCTACAAGGCCTTACAAGAATTAGCTTGCTAAAAAATACTTCGGTATAATGAGTAATCAAACGCTATACAAGGCTACAAGGCCTTACAAGAATTAGCTTGCTAAAAAATACTTCGGTATAGTGAGTAATCAAACGCTATACGGGGCTACAAGGCCTTAATAAGGATTAGCTTACTAAAAAATACTTCGGTATAATGAGTAATCAAACGCTATACGGGGCTACAAGGCCTTACAAGAATTAGCTTGCTAAAGATACTTCGGTATAATGAGTAATCAAACGCTATACAGGGCTACAAGGCCTTACAGGGCTACAAGGCTACTACAAAGCGCAGTTATTCCCGGCAGTTTTTCCGCTCCTGTTTTGACTACAAAGCCTTACAGAGCTACAACAAATTAAGAATAAAGGCCTTCCCTATTGTTCTCACATACTTCGATTTTTGAAAATTCTTTAAGAAAAAAATAAGAGACTGGAAGCAATATAGATCAGTTTTCAGTTTAAAAAACAAGTTAAAAGAATCAGCCCTTAAAACCAGATTTTATTTAATTTTATTGACTTTTTAAAGTGAAAAATTTTATAACCACACTATGTTTACTTTTCTAGCTATAATACATATTATCGCCTCCATTATTATGATCGTATTTATTCTTCTTCAGGATCCAAAAGGAGGGGGAGGCGCTTTTGGAATGTTGGGTGGAAGCGGATCCAAGAGTTTGTTTGGCAATACTGGTGGAAATCAATTTTTAGTGAATGTAACAAAGTTTATGGCTATTGTTTTCGCCTTCACATCCATCTATCTGGCGGCTCTTAGCTCCCAAAAAGACACCAGTGTAATGGATGAATACACACAAAAAAGCTCCGAAACAGTTAAAGAAAAACCATCTGACAAAAATACCGCTAAAGACACTACACCTCCCAATACAGACAAACCCGCCGAAGACACTGCAACTCCCGGCACAGACAAACCCGCCGAAGATACTGCAACTCCCGGCACAGACAAGCCTGCTAAAGACACTGCAACTCCCGGCACAGACAAACCTGGCAAAGATACTGCAACTCCCGGCACAGACAAACCACCCAAAGACACTCCCAGTACAGACAAACCTGGCAAAGACACTCCCAGTACAGACAAACCTGCAGAAGAAACTACACCTCCCGACACAAACAAGCCTGCTAAAGACACTGCAACTCCCGGCACAGACAAACCTGGCAAAGATACTGCAACTCCCGGCACAGACAAACCTGCAGAAAAAACTGCATCTTCAAGCGAATCAAAAAAAGCAGATTCAGATAAAGCAACAAATTCAGATAAATCTGAATCCACTAACAATCTCGAAAAAAACAAACTGACCAATATGAAATCTAATGTAAAAAAAATAATTCCAAAAAAACAAACAACTCCTACAAATCAAAAAACTACAATACAAAACAAATCCAACACGGCATCCGCACCTGAAAAAGCAACTGCCGAAAAAAACAAATCCAACATGGCATCCACACCTGAAAAAGCAACTGTTGAAAAAAACAAATCCAACACGGCATCCGCACCTGAAAAAGCAACTGTTGAAAAAAACAAATCCAACACGGCATCCGCACCTGAAAAAGCAACTGCTGAAAAAAACAAATCCAACATGGCATCCACACCTGAAAAAGCAACTGCTGAAAAAAACAAATCTAACACGGCATCCACACTTAAAAAAGCAACTGCCGAAAAAAAACAACCTGACACTTTATCTGAACCTGAAAAAGCAACTGCCAAAAAAAAACAAACTGACACCTCATCCACACAAATATCAGCAAAAAAAACAACAAATAGAAAAAACAAACTGACTAATGTGAAAAAAACAATGTCAAAAAATCAAAAAACTACAATACAAAACAAATCAAAATCAGCACCTAAAAAAACAACTGTCGAAAAAAACAAATCCAACATGGCATCCGCACTTGAAAAAGCAACCGCTGAAAAAAACAAATCCAACACGGCATCAGCACCTGAAAAAGCAACTGCCAAAAAAAAACAAACTGACACCTCATCCACACAAATATCAGCAAAAAAAACAACAAATAGAAAAAACAAACTGACCAATGTGAAAAAAACAATGTCAAAAAATCAAAAAACTACAATACAAAACAAATCAAAATCCACACCTAAAAAAACAACTGTCGAAAAAAACAAATCCAACACGGCATCCGCACCTAAAAAAACAACTGTCGAAAAAAACAAATCCAACATGGCATCCGCACCTGAAAAAGCAACTGCTGAAAAAAACAAATCCAACACGGCATCCACACTTGAAAAAACAACTACCGAAAAAAAACAAACTGACACCCCATCCACACAAATATCAGCAAAAAAAACAACAAACATAAAAAACAAACCGGCCATTTCCTCTGCAAAAAAAATCGATGACAAAGTCAAACCATCTGTTCCACAAAAAACAAGCATAAACAAATCAAACAATGACAACAAAATTGAGACAAAAGAATGAAGATACTCTTCGTTCTTTTCTCCACCAGTGATAAATTCAGGAAGTTTTAACCATAAAATACAAAATGCTTTTTTTTCATACTCCTTACAGTCGAACCTTTGTGTTGAAAATTTATCAAACCCTAAGCATATTTGTTTTATTCTTTTCCTTTTTTTGTTTTTCCTCGCAAAATAAACACCCTCCCGCTGTTCTCTACATGGATCAGGTTATCAATAGAAAAATACCGATAATCACCAAAAAGTGTCTGAAAAACATTCAAACCGGAGCAAAGGGATTTATGATGATAGAAATAAAAGTAAGCAAAAAAGGAACAACACAAGCGCGACTGATAGCAACGGAATTAAAAAACAAGAAAATGTTAAATTGTACCTTATCCGTATTAAACCGAATTAAGTTTAAAAAATTAAAAGAAAGCCCCGTGACTCGTATCTATCGGTTTTTTATTTTATAGTTTAGCTTTACCGTAAAACTTCCGACTTGAAGAAGTAAATTAAAATGTTGAAAATAAATTTTCACTAATCGAAAAAGCTTTCACACAGAACCAGTAAATAAAATTCCAGATGGTGAAAATAAATGGCACTAATCGAAAAAAAATTTCACACAGAATCAGAAATAAAGTTCCAAATGGTGAAAATAAATTTTCAATTAAAAAGTCTAATGTGTCTTATATCACTTAAACCTTTAAAAGCTAAAAACAATCGATCCAAACCCACAGCCACTCCGGCAGAGGGAGGCATACCCGCCTGCATATTCTCCAACAATTCATAATCGGAAGGCGCTTCCTGCAAGCCCTGCCTTTGACGCTTAAGTTGATGCTCCTTAAATCGATACTCCTGCTCCTCTGCCTGTATCACCTCATCAAAAGCATTAGCCAGCTCCATACCTCTCCAAAACAATTCAAATCGACTGGCCCAACCCTCCGGACCGATTCGAGCATAAGCTTTTTGAAAAGGAGGATAATCGTAAATAATAAAAGGAGTCTCAAAATCCAAATTCGGTTCAATCTCGTTTAAAAACAAGAGATAAAAAAGATCTTCCACATCCTGTGAATCTTCAAAAGGAATGTTTCTCTTGTGCAGTTCACGAGCAAAACATGTTCCGGAGGAGCAGGGGCTTAGCTCCATATTCAGATTCAGCCGAAACAGCTCCTTCATGCTAACAAGCTGTAAATCGGGAAATCGGGAACCAGTTATCTGTTTTGATAAAAAGTTTAACAGACACCGCAGGTCCTCTATTAAAATATTTAAACCAGAATAAGCCCGATACCATTCCAATAAATAAAACTCAATGTGATTCATGGGGCCTGACTCATTATTCCTGAAGCATTTTTTTATTTCATAAATATCTGTCCCACCCCTGCATAGCAGTTTTTTCATGGACATCTCAGGACTGGTGCTTAAAAACAATCTCCGGTTTTGTATGTTTTCAAGCTTTGAAAGCGCGGAGAGCTTTGTCGCCGAAACATTCTTTGCAGACTGAATCTCCGGGTTTTGTTTCTCCCTCTTCATACGCTCTTCCTGTTCCTCCGAAGACGATTTTGTGGAAAATCCGGAATAAATCCGAGTTTCAAATAAACCCACATCCGGCTCTGTTCCCGGACAATCTACCAAGGAAGGGGTGTCCACCCTCTCCAAGCCCATCCGCCTCATTCCTTCATGCACTTTATCCAAAAACACAAACCAATTCTTTTGCTTCTGTACGACTGTTGGATCTGCAAATAAAGGCAAAGCTGTTTTTTTATTTACAGAAACCAAGACCAACTTGTTTATGTTCTTGATTTCCCATACCGGATCAGCATGAATTTCCTGTTTTTTTTTATCTGAAGAAAGGCGGTCACGGGATAAACACATCATATCCTCTGCACCTGCCTCTGCCTCTGCCTCTGCTCCTGCCTCTACCTCTGCCCCTGCTCCTGCTCCTGCCTCTACCTCTGCCTCTGCCTCTGCTCCTGCCTCTACCTCTGCCCCTGCTCCTGCCTTTGGTTCTGCCTCTGCGTTTGGTTCTTCCATATTTTTTCTAATCTGCCGGGCCGGATCTGAAATACGCATCAGCAGATGATCCCCTTCTTTTAAAAGAGAAAAAACCTCCTTCCAGACAAGACCTTTTGAGTGTTCCTGAAAATCAAAAAACAAAGAGCAGTCTTCTGATACAAAGCATTTTACCTTATAAAATTGAGTGTTTAAAAAAAAAGAATCAACTGCAATATGAGTTTTTAAACAGCCCCCCAACCACAAAGGATCCTCCCGGGCCAGCTTCTTGTCCGGGCAGAAAAAGCTGTGTAAAAAAGGGGGTATAAAATCAAGAGATTCCAGATCGGCTTTACCTGAATGATACAGGTGATGAAGGGAAAAGGAGCGCTTTGGCAAAGGAGGATAACAGCACTTTTGAATAAGATCCGCTCTGATTTTCATTTGTATATAGGTTATTGAACCACGCTCTCACTTTTTACACAATTAAAAACATAGTTCAAAATGACTTCCTAATTCTGAGCAGATGAGGCTTCCAATCTCAAATTCCCGTAAAATCCCTTCTTTTTGTGTTTGTGTAAAGCGTCTTTTCTTCATATTTCTCACATCCAGCTTGCCGGCTAAGCTTATATAGGCGAAATGAAGGTTACAAACAGTAGGAAATTGGGAGCAATGCAGTCAAGAACAGATCAAGGACAAAAAAATATTTGCAAATAATCCTCCGATCAGGATATATCCAATAAATGAAGCTTTTTGAGAATACACAAAAACACAGAAATAACAAAAGAGCCTCCGCTAAAAGCAAAATTTTGTTGTCCCAATCAGATACCGATCAAAGTTTGCCCCATCCGGACATCGACCCCCCAGGATTGCCCGAAAGACATACCGGTTCCGCAAAAGCCGATTACATGGATAAAGTGGATGGGCCAAGAACCTCCTTTGCCGACAGACATATAGGCCCCGCAAAAGCCAATATCCGGCAAATGTTGAGCACTCTGAACTGCAAAACTCTGAAAGAGTTGATCCACAAAACCGCTCCAGCCGAAATTCTAAATTGCCAAAGTCTGAAATTGCCTCCCTCCTTAAGTGAATCAGATTGTTTGAAAAAACTAAAAAACCGTGCCAGCCAAAACAAAATATTTAAAAACCATATAGGCATGGGATATTACGAAACAGAACTACCACCGATAATACAGAGAAATATTTTGGAAAACCCGGTGTGGTTGACTTCCTATACCCCATACCAATCGGAAATATCCCAAGGCCGCCTTCAAGCACTACTGAACTTTCAAACTATGATAACCGAACTGACAGAGATGGACACAGCCAACAGTTCTTTATTGGACGAAGGCACCGCTTCAGCGGAAGCAGTCAACATGGCCTTCAACAACCGACACGATAAATCGGCAAATTATATTTTTATTGATGAAAATATTTTTCCCCAAACCAAGGCCGTCCTTCAAACAAGAGCCGGCTCAATGGGATGGAAAATAATAACCGGACAGGCAACAAAAAAATCTTTCAATCAAAAGATTTTTTGCTGTCTGATTCAATACCCGGACTCCACGGGAGCTATCTATGACTGGGAGGCTTTTTGCCAAACAGCAAAAGAAAAAAATATTATTACCATATTCATCGCTGATCTTCTGAGCTTATGCCTGTTCAAAACTCCGGGCGCAATGGGAGCGGACATAGTCACCGGTTCCTGCCAAAGGATGGGCATTCCGCTTTTCTTTGGCGGTCCTCACTCCGCTTATATTGCTACAAAAGAAAAGTATGTCCAGTCTCTTCCGGGTCGGATTGTAGGAGTATCTCAGGACCGGCATGGGAAAACAGCTCTCAGACTGGCTATTCAGACAAGAGAGCAACATATTCGAAGGGAAAGAGCCACCAGCAATATTTGCACAGCTCAGGCTCTGCTGGCTGTCCTGTCCAGTATGTATGCTCTTTACCACGGGCCGGAGGGATTAAAAAAAACAGCGCTCCGTGTTCATCTCCTTGCTCAAGCTCTCGCAAAATCCTTGAAAGACATGAATTTCAAATTAAAAAATGAAAGATGTTTTTTTGATACCGTGCAGTTGGAAGTGCCGGAAAAACAAGGGCAAATGATATATAAAAAATTGATTCAGCGTAAAATCAATATCGCGAAGTTTACAGTATGCTCCCCGCACAAAAGTTTTCATAACCCCTTGAGTAAATTTGAAAAAAATCAAAAAGATCTTTCCATTCATAAAGCCCAATATCCTTTTGAGAAAAATATTGTTCTTTCTTTTTCCGTCAATGAAACCGACACAACGGAGGATATAAAGAAAATCCTTTACGCAATCGCACCCAGCCAAGTTGAATCTTCCACTTTTTACAGTCCAACACGAAAGAACGACCCTCTCCCCTCCACTGAAGGAAAAAAAATTAGTGAAATGTTTTCTCACAATTTAAAAACAGCAAAACAAGAATGGGCAAAGTCACACCCTTCGCAGCCTCTATATGATTTGACAAGAAAAACCCCCTGTCTCAAGCACTCCGTGTTTCGGACTTATCACTCCGAAACCCAAATGCTACGGTATATTCATCAATTACAAAAAAAAGACCTGTCTCTCACTCACTCCATGATTCCTCTGGGTTCCTGCACTATGAAATTAAACGGCACAACGGAACTCCTCCCTGTGAGCTGGCCGGAGTTTGCCCATGTCCATCCATTCGCACCTGTTTCACAAACAAAAGGCCACATAAGAATAATTAATGAACTAGAACAATACCTGTGCGAAATCACCGGCTTTCAAGGAGTTTCGTTTCAAGCCAATGCCGGCTCACAAGGAGAGTACGCCGGCCTTCTGATTATCCGCCGGCGGCATGAGGAAAGAAAAGATTTTCACAGAAAAATCTGCCTCATTCCCTCTTCCGCTCATGGAACCAACCCGGCCAGCGCCATGATGGCAGGACTCCAGCCGGTGACAGTCCGCTGTGATAAAGAAGGAAATATTTCACATGAAGATTTGAAAGAAAAGATAAAGGTGCATAAAAACAATCTGGCCTGTTTCATGCTCACCTTCCCATCCACTTTTGGCGTTTTTGAAAAACAAATACCTGATATTTGTGAATGGGTGCACTCGGCGGGAGGTTTGGTTTATTTGGACGGAGCCAATATGAATGCCTTAATTGGAATCAGCCGCCCGGCGGAATGGGGAGCGGATGTATGCCACCTGAATCTGCATAAAACCTTTTGTATACCTCATGGCGGCGGCGGACCCGGAGTGGGTCCTGTCGCTGTGACAAAGCCTTTAAAAAAATTTCTGCCTAACCATCCGGTAGTGCCGGAGTGCGGACAACCCGAAGGCATATCCGCCATCAGCTCAGCTCCTTATGGAAGTGCAGGCATTCTGATGATCTCTTGGGCTTACATTCAACTCATGGGAGAAGATGGTCTTAAAACTGCCACGCAAACAGCTATTTTGAATGCCAACTACATAGCGCGAAAACTCAGCAAACATTATAAAATTCTCTACACAGGACAAAACCAGTCCGTGGCGCATGAATGTATCGTGGATTTTAGAAAATTCAAACACACAGCTGAGATTGATGTGAATGATGTGGCGAAAAGACTGACCGATTACGGCTTTCATGCGCCCACCATGAACTGGCCGGTCCCCGGCACTCTCATGGTGGAACCTACGGAAAGCGAAGACAAAGAGGAGCTGGATCGTTTTTGCTCCGCCCTTATCGAAATACGAAAGGAAATCAAAGAAATAGAGGAGAAAAAATTCAGTATAAAAAACAATGTGTTAAAAAACGCCCCTCATACTTTAAAGGACGCTTTACAAGAGGAATGGCAGTTTCCCTATTCAAAAGAAAAAGCTTTTTACCCCTTGTCTTGGGTGAAAGAACATAAATTTTGGCCGACGGTATCCCGCGTGGAAAACGCTTATGGGGATATTAACCTCTTTTGCTCCTGTCCACAAAGCATGTAAATCAAGAAAGAAAGTCACAGCCAAAAAAATCTAGTGTGGTATATATGTTCAAATGTTGATATTTAGCTCATTTTGTCTTTGATCGGTATACATGAACAGCATCTAAGTCACAGCCAAAACAACCTGGTGTGGTATGTCTGAGCTGGGAGCTATTAACTGATTATTTTACAACTATCTTCCTTTTGATTGAATTTTATACAAAATTCTGTTTCAAAACAGTACTTTTATAAAAAAATCAACAGATTACTTCAAGTTTATTCAAATATTATCCGTTAAGTAATATGTTTAAAGATCAAAACATAACGACAGCAACCTGCCTGGCAAAGTACAACCAACTGAAGCATAAAGTAATTCTTTTTACTTTTTAATGAACAAATTGAGAATAATAAAATGATAAAAAAAATTCCAAAAATCATGCAAGTAACAAGAGACTATATTAAAAATATGTTCCCTGCGTTTTCCACTAAAAAAGGAAGCGCATCCATTATATTGGCCGCGATGTTGTCCGGTTCTATATTATCAACCATTTTTTACAGCCAGCAAAACGCCGGATGGTTTTTATCCAACACAGAAGAACATCAGAAGGAGTTATCCGACCAATTAACCATCAAATACGCTTTCACCTTGGGAGGATATCTGGTTGCCAACAACTTAATTTTATGTCGTGAAAACGGATGGGAAAGCTCAAAAAAACTTTGCAAATGGAACAACGACCAACAAATCTCCCTATCCGAATTTGCCTTGACGAATCCAACATATTCCAAAGTCGATGGCCGGAATATAATGACATTCACAGGTACTCTTCCAAGCAGTATTGGCAAGCATAAGTATAAAATAAAATTTGACCTGGTGAACTGGAAAGATTACAAACATTTCATCGGGGACATACCAAATGCAATTTGCAGAAATAAAGATAATTTGGAAATCATACCGGAAGGCCGTTGCTCGGACAAGCAACAATATCAATGTAAAGACGCCAAAGAAAATGATATATCCAATTCCGTATGTGAATATATTTCAAGCATGGATGAGGATTATTATATTGTTCTGATGTCTGTCACCCCCGTCCGAAAAGACGCTCAAACAGTCCATGCCGGCATCCGCCGCCCCTTGGCTCATATCACTGTACAAACAGAGGGAAACCCAAACTGCAAACTGACCTGCACTTCCAGTATCACTGCCTACAGATACCCGGAATGCCGGGGAGAGTTTCAGCCTCCCACTTCAAAAGATTACGCCGTAGTCAGAATCAAGATATTCAATCATGGCCCCGGCACTCTTTACTCCCTGTCTTTGCTAAGAGAGGAGATCTCTGCCACAGAAGTACAAAGAGACCCCAATACCAATAAACCGATATTGGACGATGATGGTCTTCCTGTAAGAATGAAATACATATCTGTAACAGAGGATTACTTAGCAGGAACACAACAGGCTTTACACCCGGGACAGTCAATGCTTGTGGAAAATCAAATGGCTTGCCATAATGAAGTTAAGTACAATATTGTTTCTTCCTTTGAAACTACCGTCAGAACGCAGATAGCTGCCGTACAAAGAGGCGCGCCGTGGTCGGGCACGCCACCTCCAGTTCCATCACCTCAAGTTATTGACAGTACGGTCTCGGATGAGGTGACCTTTTCTAGCAGTGTAAATATTCACGCGCAGGATTATAGCGCCCTGGCCTACATGATAGACTCTATTGAAACCCCGACAGGAGTATGCGTTGAAAATACAGCTCCACCCAGAAAACAAATTGCCGGTTCCTGCCCGACCAAATACTCCACCAATCAAAGTTGTGGACCGAACAATAAAGGAATTTGTCTGTATTCCCATATTGAGCCGAGAAGACTGTTTTTCCCTGAAGAAAGCAAAACAGATTTTATTTCTTTAAAAAAAAGCACCACTACCTATAATTTTAATTTGAATGTAAAAAGATTCATTACCGTTTTAATCAGAGTCTTTTATCCACACTAGTTTTTCCCGGTAGTATAATTTTTAAAACAAGAAGGAAGTTAATAAAATGACAATTTTGGTTTTTTCAAAAAGAGGTTTCACGCTTGTTGGCAATCTAATCGCCTTAACCGTGTTGGGAATAAGTGGAGCCGGGTTGATGCATTACACAAGCAATATCAAAAGAACAGTCTCCAGTACTGTTCAGAAAGTGGAGTACGGACCTTTTATCCGAACGAGTATTATCAATAACATGAAATCTCTGTTGATTGAAAAAAATATAAATAACAATGGAAAAAAAAGCAGATCCAGTATTTATGGAATCTGCTCTCTGGTGAAGCCTCCCAGTTCATCTTATGGAATAGAAGAAATAAAGTTGAGTTTATCAAATATAGAACAAAATCCCAGTTGGAGTATGAAGCGCTGGCAAGTGTTTTTCCCGAAATCGGAATGGACTTTCGTGAATGAGTCAGAGTGTAAAAACAAAATAGATAATTCATTCAGGAGCAACAGTTTAAATAAATGCATCCGATATAAAGGGACAGAACACGAAGGGAATATTTATGTCACAGCTCAGATTATGCCCAAGTCTTTTCCTGCTTTTGATCCTGTTACAGAAAATGAGGATCCCAAAAGAGTTGTTTTTCTCTTAAAAGTAAATTTAATCAATTACCACGAGGAGGCCAGCGACCCCAGTTATGTCAGCACCATGTCGGATATTATCTGGGCCGCCGCCGTTGGGGAATGCCATGTAAACACTGTGGACAATGAACGCACCATTGTCAAATTTTCCGGCACAGGAGTAGGCTCCAGTCTGAATAAAGTAGTATATAATAACCCCTCATTCAATATTGACGGCACATGCTCAAATCTGAAGATAGGTCCTTTGAATGCGGATGTAATACAAGCCGGGCAGATAGATAATGTGCTTCTGTCCACTCTTACTGCTGTAAATACAAAAATTAGCTGTACAAGAAACAAATTCCGCTGCAGTAATATTGTCACCGCCGACACAAATGACTATGACGACATTCAATTTGTGTTCAATATTAACAATATAAAAAACACCCTACCCATAAAAGAGATTGATTTCACCTTAAAAAAAGGCGACACGGAGCTGGATGGCTCCAATGACAAACAGTTGTCGTCATCAAATCCCAGTTTCATTTACAGCAGTAATCTTTTGAAACCCATAAAAGGAAATACCCTTTTAACGGAAGACGATGT
Organism: Bdellovibrionales bacterium; assembly: GCA_965203225.1. GTDB lineage: Bacteria > Bdellovibrionota > Bdellovibrionia > Bdellovibrionales > UBA1609 > JANQSP01. The sequence goes on from CBDBBW010000006.1 coordinate 154,189, forward strand.
ATTCAATATTCCACCAGGATCAGGAATCTTCAAGGCTACTGTTAAAAACACAAGCTCCTATTGCCAGAACATCTGTCAGAATTATCAACCCGGCACAACCAGTTCTTATGTGTACCCTGTCATAAATATTCATGCAGATGGAGATAAAGGCTGTGTTTTTACAAAAGATTACAGTGATGATGTGAGCAACAGAATGCGCTGTACTGTATGCCATACAAAAGCTTGTCACAGATACGGATTGGGCACCTTCGGCCCTTACAAATCTGAAACCATATCCATTACAGGGCAAAATCAACCAAATTCCCAAACCATCCTGTATGGACTGGGAAAAGAACCACTGGATGGGCAAATTCCGGAATGTGCCGCCACCCACGAATACATCTCATCAAGGAAATTGGGCATATCATCCTCGAATGCATTCGCAATCAATAAAGGTTCATCGACCTCCGACAAATGCAATGGAATAGCCATGCAGGTTTCAAGTGTAAATTCTCTCAAAAATTTTTCTACAAACACTTATAAAGCTCATGACTGCAATACTAAACTGCCTGTGCTTTGTTTCATAAACGGCCATTACCTACCTGCCATGAAAATAAATACATCCAATTTGTCCGCACCTCCGGAGTTAGTAACCACCTCTTTCCACAACGCTCAGTCAGCCTGTTTCAACATGGGGCGGGAAATCGGAAATTACTATGATCTAGGAATCCTTATGTTTAACAGCTATAGAAAAAATGGAGAAGATTCAGGCACAAAAGCCATCAACACAGCAACGGCTTTGCCCTCGCTGAACGGAAGCCCCACAACCGGTTTTGATTTGAGAGAAAAACGACCCAAAAATGAACCCAAGTTTAGCTTTATCAACAACACCTTTAGAGGTATGTTCCTAACTCCTCCTCCCAACTACACTGTTCCCTTTTTATCGGAAAAGATAAAAAACACCATTAAAGCCTTAATAGCGAATAATCCAAGCCAGATGATATGGGTGGCAATGGAACATGATGCCATGGGCTGGCCGACGACCACACCTCCTTATGCTTTGGTGGCTAAAAATCAACCTTTTTCCCTGTTTCCTCAAAAAGACAACAACAAACCTGTTCTTTTGGAAGACACAAGCACCGAGGGAAACGTAAAAAGTTCTTATTTTGCCCTGACACATAATATCCGGTGGAAGGGATTGATGCCGAAAACACCAGACAGCCAGTTGCATTTTGTCTGCAAACATAAAAATAAAAAAGGCTTTTTTATAAGTAAAGAACAAGGCACAGTCCATCAAGGGTACTTAAAATGCAAAACAGAAAACGGTATATACCAGCCTCCTTACTCTAGCATAGACTATGTCAAACTGATGATAGACTTAAATCCCAATGACGCTGAATATTCCTTTCCAGACCCGGAACCACTTAGTTCTAACATGCCAAGCACATCCTACCTATTCCGGAAAAATGTGCCTGCCAAACAAGCTTGGGTGGCCATCAAACACACCACTCCGATTAACTCACCCTCCACTCCAAAGGTTAAAAATTTACGATTGGGTATGGGGTGGAAGACGAAAAAGGTTAAAAAGTTACAATTGGGCCTGTGGTGGAAGACGAAACAGGACGACTATTCCGTATTCGATCAGTATGTATATAGATCAGATATTATCAATGCCATTCCAAACGGAAATACAGGACAATATCTCGGCGTACGAGGAATTATCAACACTCTTCCCACCACTTTGACACGCACTACACCTTCAGTTAAGTTGACAGACTATTATCAGCTGTGCACGAAAAATTATAGTCCTTATATGTTTCAAACTTTGGACAAAGACTGCCCACCCAAAACAACCACAGTGGATTTAGCTCTGACAGAATCACAAAGCTACTTTAAACCCGAAAGTCTGATGTATATGGCGGGCTACATAAATATCCTCGAAGGCAACAACTACTCTTCTAACAATGTTGTTTTAAAAAATATCAATGGCTTTAAAACAAAAGTATCAGACATTAACACCACCATTAAGCGGCTCATTGATGAGTACAACAATCCTCCCCCCCCCCTTAAAAAATGAAAGATGTTTTTTTGATACCGTGCAGTTGGAAGTGCCGGAAAAACAAGGGCAAATGATATATAAAAAATTGATTCAGCGTAAAATCAATATCGCGAAGTTTACAGTATGCTCCCCGCACAAAAGTTTTCATAACCCCTTGAGTAAATTTGAAAAAAATCAAAAAGATCTTTCCATTCATAAAGCCCAATATCCTTTTGAGAAAAATATTGTTCTTTCTTTTTCCGTCAATGAAACCGACACAACGGAGGATATAAAGAAAATCCTTTACGCAATCGCACCCAGCCAAGTTGAATCTTCCACTTTTTACAGTCCAACACGAAAGAACGACCCTCTCCCCTCCACTGAAGGAAAAAAAATTAGTGAAATGTTTTCTCACAATTTAAAAACAGCAAAACAAGAATGGGCAAAGTCACACCCTTCGCAGCCTCTATATGATTTGACAAGAAAAACCCCCTGTCTCAAGCACTCCGTGTTTCGGACTTATCACTCCGAAACCCAAATGCTACGGTATATTCATCAATTACAAAAAAAAGACCTGTCTCTCACTCACTCCATGATTCCTCTGGGTTCCTGCACTATGAAATTAAACGGCACAACGGAACTCCTCCCTGTGAGCTGGCCGGAGTTTGCCCATGTCCATCCCTTCGCACCTGTTTCACAAACAAAAGGCCACATAAGAATAATTAATGAACTAGAACAATACCTGTGCGAAATCACCGGCTTTAAAGGAGTTTCGTTTCAAGCCAATGCCGGCTCACAAGGAGAGTACGCCGGCCTTCTGATTATCCGCCGGCGGCATGAGGAAAGAAAAGATTTTCACAGAAAAATCTGCCTCATTCCCTCTTCCGCTCATGGAACCAACCCGGCCAGCGCCATGATGGCAGGACTCCAGCCGGTGACACAGTCTGCATTCAAAGGAAAAAGCTTTTTACCCCCTGCCTTGGATGAAAGAACATAAATATCCGGCCGACGATATCCCGCGTGGAAAACGCTTATGGGGATATTAACCTCTTTTGCTTCTGTCCATAAAATATGTAAATCAAGAAAGAAAGTCACACAAAACAACCTGGTGTGGTATGTCTGAGCTGGGAGCTATTAACTGATTATTTTACAACTATCTTCCTTTTGATTGAATTTTATACAAAATTCTGTTTCAAAACAGTACTTTTATAAAAAAATCAACAGATTACTTCAAGTTTATTCAAATATTATCCGTTAAGTAATATGTTTAAAGATCAAAACATAACGACAGCAACCTGCCTGGCAAAGTACAACCAACTGAAGCATAAAGTAATTCTTTTTACTTTTTAATGAACAAATTGAGAATAATAAAATGATAAAAAAAATTCCAAAAATCATGCAAGTAACAAGAGACTATATTAAAAATATGTTCCCTGCGTTTTCCACTAAAAAAGGAAGCGCATCCATTATATTGGCCGCGATGTTGTCCGGTTCTATATTATCAACCATTTTTTACAGCCAGCAAAACGCCGGATGGTTTTTATCCAACACAGAAGAACATCAGAAGGAGTTATCCGACCAATTAACCATCAAATACGCTTTCACCTTGGGAGGATATCTGGTTGCCAACAACTTAATTTTATGTCGTGAAAACGGATGGGAAAGCTCAAAAAAACTTTGCAAATGGAACAACGACCAACAAATCTCCCTATCCGAATTTGCCTTGACGAATCCAACATATTCCAAAGTCGATGGCCGGAATATAATGACATTCACAGGTACTCTTCCAAGCAGTATTGGCAAGCATAAGTATAAAATCAAATTTGACCTGGTGAACTGGAAAGATTACAAACATTTCATCGGGGACATACCAAATGCAATTTGCAGAAATAAAAATAACTTTGCAATCATACCGGAAGGCCGTTGCTCGGAAAAGCAACAATATCAATGCAAAGACGCCAAAGCAAATGATATACCCAATTCCGTATGTGAACATATTTCAAGCATGGATGAGGATTATTATATTGTTCTAATGTCTGTCACTCCCGTCCGAAAAGGCGCTCAAACAGTCCATGCCGGCATCCGCCGCCCCTTGGCTCACATCACTGTACAAACAGATGGAAATCCAAGTTGCTCACTGGCCTGCGCTTCCAGTATCACTCCCTACAGATACCCGGAATGCCGGGGAGAGTTTCAGCCTCCCACTTCAAAAGATTATGCTGTAGTCAGAATCAAGATATTAAATCATGGCCCCGGCACTCTTTACTCCCTGTCTTTGCTAAGGGAGGAAACCTCTGTCACAGAAGTACAAAGAGACCCCAAAACTAATAAACCGATATTGGACGATGATGGTCGTCCTGTAAGAATGAAGTACATATCTGTAACAGATAATGTCTTAACAGAAGAACAACCAGTCTTACATCCGGGACAATCAATACTTATGGAAGATCAAATGACTTGCCATAATGAAGTTAAGTACAATATTGTTTCTTCCGTTGAAACTACCGTCAACACGCAGACAGTAGCGAGCAGACGACCCATAAGCGGATCCGGCGGATTTTCAGCTACTAGAACAGTCCTCTCGGATCAGTCAACTGTTGACTCTTCTAGCAGTGTAAATATTCACGCTCAGGATTATAGCACCTTAGCCTATATGATAGATTCCATTGAAACCCCGACAGGAGTATGCGTTGAAAATACAGCTCCACCCAGAAAACAGATTGCCGGTTCCTGCCCGACCAAATACTCCACCAATCAAAGTTGTGGACCGAACAATAAAGGAATTTGTCTATATTCCCATATTGAGCCGAGAAGACTGTTTTTCCCTGAAGAAAGCAAAACAGACCTTTCTATAAAAAAAACAACCACTACCTATAATTTTGATTTCAAAGTAAAAAGATTCATTACCGTTTTAATCAGAGTCTTTTATCCACACTAGTTTTTCCCGGTAGTATAATTTTTAAAACAAGAAGGAAGTTAATAAAATGACAAATTTAATTTTTTCAAAAAAAGGTTTCACGCTTGTTGGCAATCTGATTGCCTTAACCGTATTGGGAATAAGTGGAGCCGGGTTGATGCATTACACAAGCAATATCACAAAAACAATCTCCAATACCGCTCAGAAAGTGGAGTACGGACCTTTTATCAGAACGAGTATTATCAATAACATGAAATCTCTGTTGATTGAAAAAAATATAAATAACAATGGAAAAAAAAGCGACTCCTATATTTATGGAATCTGCTCTCTGGTGGAGCCTCCCAAATCATCTCATGGAATAGAAGAAATAAAGCTGAGTTTATCAAATATAGAACAAAATCCCAATTGGGGTATAAGTCGTTGGCAAGTATTTTTCCCGAAATCGGAATGGACTTTCGTGAATGAGTCAGAGTGTAAAAAAATAGATAATTCATTCAGGAGCAACGGATTAAATAAATGCATCCGATATAAGGGGACGGAGTTCGAAGGAAATATTTACGTTACAGCTCAGATTATGCCCAAGTCTTTTCCTGCTTTTGCTCCTGTTACAGAAAATGAGGATTCTAAAAGAGTTGTTTTTCTCTTAAAAGTAAATTTAATCAATTACCACGAGGAGGCCAGCGACCTCAGTTATATCAGCACTATGTCGGATATTGTCTGGGCCGCCGATGTTGGGGAATGCCATATAAACACTGAGGAAAATGAACGCACTATTGTCAAATTTTCCGGCACAGGGCCAGGTTCCAGTCTGAATAAAGGAGTATATAATAACCCCTCATTCAATTCTGAGGACATGTGCTCAAAACTGAATATAGGTCCTTTGAATGCAGATGTAATACAGGCCGGACAGATAGATGATGTGCTTCTGGCCACTCTTACTGCTGTAAATACAAAAATTAGCTGTACAAGAAACAAATTCCGCTGCAGTAATATTATCACCTCCGACACAAAAGACTATGACGACATTCAATTTGTGTTCAATGTTCACAATATAAAAAACACCACCCTACCCATAAAAGAAATTGATTTCACCTTAAAAAAAGGCGACACGGAGCTGGATGGCTCCAATGACAAACAGTTGTCGCCATCAAATCCCAGTTTCGTTCACAGCAGTAATCTTTTGAAACCCATAAAAGGAAATACCCTTTTAACGGGAGGCGATGTATTTAATATTCCAAAAGGATCAGGAACCTTCAAGGCTACTGTTAAAAACACAAGCTCCTATTGCCATACCATCTGTCAGAATTATCAACCCGGCACAATCAGTTCTTATGTGTACCCTGTCATAAATATTCATGCAGATAAAGCTAGCTGTGTTTATACAAAAGATTACAGTGATGATGTGAGCAACAGAATGCGTTGTACTGTATGCCATACAAAAGCTTGTCACAGATACGGATTGGGCACCTTCGGCCCTTACAAATCTGAAACCATATCCATTACAGGGCAAAATCAACCAAATTCCCAAACCATCCTGTATGGACTGGGAAAAGAACCACTGGATGGGCAAATTCCGGAATGTGCCGCCGCCCACGAATACAGCTCATCAAGGAACTTGGCCTCAGCCGCAATCAATACAAGTTCATTCACCTCCAACAAATGCAAGGGAATAGCCATGCAGGTTTCAAGTGTAAATTCTCTCAAAGCATTTTCCGAAAACACTTATAAAGCTCTTAACTGCAATACTAAACTGCCTGTGCTTTGTTTCATAAACGGCCATTATCTACCTGCCATGAAAATAAATACATCCAATTTGTCCGCACCTCCTGGGTTAGTGAAAACCTCTTTCCACGACGCTCAGTCAGCCTGTTTCGAAATGGGCCAGGAAATCGGAAATTACTATGATTTAGGCATCCTTATGTTTAACAGTTATAGAACAGATGGAGAAGATTCAGGTACAAAAGCCATTGACACAGTAACGGCTTTGCCCTCGCTGAACGGAAGCTCCATAACCGATTTTGATTTGAGAGAAGAACGCCCCAAAAATGAACCCAAGTTTCACTTTATCAACAACACCTTTAGAGGTATGTTCCTAGCTCCTCCTCCCAACTACACTGTTTCCTTTTTATCGGAAAAGATAAAAAACACCATTAAAGCCTTAATAGCAAACAATCCCAGCCAGATGGTATGGGTGGCAATGGAATATGACGCCATGGGCGCGGTAACAGTCACGCCTCCTTATGCTTTGGTGGCTAAAGATCAACCTTTTTCCCTGTTTCCTCGAAAAGACAACAACAAACCTGCTCTTTTGGAAGACACAAGCATGGAAGACGAAGACACAAGCGAAGACACAAGCACCGAGAGCAGTGTAAAAAGTTCTTATTTTGCCCTAACACATAATATCCGGTGGAAGGGATTGATGCCAAAGCCGAAAACACCAGAAGACCAATTACATTTTGTCTGCAAACATAAAAATAAACAGGGGTTCTTTATAAGTAAAGGCCAGGGCGAAGAGGATCAAGGGTACTCAACATGCAAAAAAGAATACGGTATATACCTGCCTCCTGAATCTAGCATGGACTATGTCAAACTGATGATAGAATTAAATCCCAATGACGCTGAATATCCCTTTCCAAACCCGGAACTCCAGAACTCTGATATGGTCCCTCCCTCTTCCTTAGAGGATCAGTCCACCACTAACCCTTCAAACCTGGCTACAATAACGAACCCTGATATACCAAGCACATCATCTTCTTACCTATTCCGGAAAAATGTGCCTATTGTCCGACAAGCTTGGGTGGCCCTCAGACACACCACTCCGATTGACTCACTCTCCCCTCCAAAGGTTAAAAATTTACGATTGAATATGGGGTTTAGGCCGGAACCGGGAGACGAGACCGTGTTCGATGATAAGCACTTATCTAAATCAGAGATTGTCAAAGCCATTCCAAACGGAGATACAGGAGAATACCTCAGCGTACGAGGAGTTATCAAAACTCTTCCCACTACATTGACAAAATTCACACCTTTAGTTGATTTGAGAAACTATTATCAGCTGTGTGTGAAAAATTATCTTCCTCACAGTTTTCAACCTTTGAACAAAAACTGCCCGCCCGAAACAAACACAGTGGATTTGATAAAATCACAAAGCAACTTTAAACCCGAAAGTCTGCGCTATATGTCGCTCTACATAAGTACACTTGAAAGCAACTACTATTCTCGCAATGTTGTTTTAAAAAATATCAATGGCTTTAAAACAAAAGTATTGAACATTAATACCGCCATTAATAAACTCATTAATCCTCCTAAGGAGAAGAAGAAATCTCTTCCCTCTACCTCATGACAACTGAGGTGGTGACGGCGATGGTGATGGATGGTGACAGTGGTGATATGAATGGTAGTGATTTTAAATTATGATTTTTTTCATATCATAAAACTTCTTACTCATTATAAAAACTATCATAAATAAACCCCTTAGACACATACTTCTCAGCCTCTATATGATTTGACAAGAAAAACCCCCTGTCTCAAGCACTCCGTGTTTCGGACTTACCACTCCGAAACCCAAATGCTCCGGTATATTCATCAATTACAAAAAAAAACCTGTCTCTCACTCACTCCATGATTCCTCCGGGTTCCTGCACTATGAAATTAAACAGCACAACGGAACTCCTCCCTGTGAGCTGGCCGGAGTTTGCCCATATCCATCCCTGTTTTGGAATGCGCTTTCAGTGGAATGGAAAAAATAAGATCAGCCCTTTTGCCTTCAAAAAGATCTTTCTTTGATTTTGCTCCAACCACAAGCTGTTATTGCTTGTTCTGAAAAAACTAACTTAAAGAGCTCTTTAGTCAGTTTTGGATCAGAATAAAAATATTTTATATTTTACAAATTATTAATCGTCTGTTTTTGGACAAGAAACTACTGAAGTTAAAAAGCTACTAACAAAAGTTCAACAGCTTCAGGATGAAAGAAACATTTTTTAAAAAAACTGATGGATTTTACTCAAGGCTGACCACACCTCCGGAATCCAGGTTCATATAAAAACGCTTGTTGAAATAGACGATACTGCCTGTTAACATTTTCCCTATATTAATTTTTTTGATAATTTTTCCATCTCCGGGCTGAATAAAACAAATATGTTCATTGGTGCAGGGATACATAAATAAAGGTTGTTTTTCCTTTCCTTTATTTATAAAGAAACTTATGCCGCTTGCTATTCCCCTTGTGTTTTCAATTTCATACTGCCACTTGATTGTTCCGGCGTTCATATCCACGGCAATTAATTTATAAGGATTCCGGTGTTTTCCGAATATCGCGTATTGTAGACCGGGTATTAAAGTGGGGGAGCTTTGTGAGCGCGCTCCGACTTTCACTTTGTAGTTCAATTTTCCGCTTTCATGTATGGACACAAAATAATCCGACCAATTAGTGACATAAATATTTTCCCTGTAAATCAAAGGTGTGCTTTTTATTGGCTTCTCCACAATATGAATCCACAGTATTTTGCCAGTGTGTAAATCGATCTTTAACAAAAGTCCGCTGTTGGTTCCCACCATTCCGTAGGCTTTCTCGAAGTTAATGGCCACGGAGGAATGAATATGAGCCCAGTTCACATCCGTACTCCATATCAGTCGTCCGTCGTAAGCAGACACAGCCGCTATGTATCCTCTGGCCGGCCATAAAAGCTCAACGGAAATAATAATCATATCTTTGAAAAAAGAAGGGGAGGCCCCTATGGCTCCACCTAAATTAATGGACCATACTATCTCCCCGGAATGTTTTTTCAAGCAGTAGAGAGTGCCGTTGTAAGCTCCAATCCATAAATATTTTTCGCTGAGGAGGGCGGTTCCATGTACTCCGTTTGCCGCGAGGGAAAAATAAGTTTTCCACACAATTTCGCCATTGTGTTTGAATTTGTAAAACCATCCATCGTCCGCTCCAATGTAAATACCGGAGCTGTCCACGGCCGGAGTCGCTTTGCTGGCTCCATGCACAGAACCATTGATTTGTTTTGTCAATTTTGTTAATTTTGTCGGGATTTTATTTATTATCAGATTTTTATAAAAGCCGGTTTTGGTGTTGTCATTTCGGAATTGCGATACAATGCGAACAGGTTTTTCATCCACTGTTTTATTGGAGTAATGAAAATAATTTCGGTATTTGTTAACTTTTTTTATGATGTCATGTTCCTGTTTGATTTTTATGGCTTTTAAAAACAAAACGGATATGACAAGTATCAGCAAAGCGAACAAACCGCATATCAGTATCCGCATCAATGAGCTTTTATCCATTTGTTTTTTCTCCATTGTGAATAAGAAATATTTTTGCTACAAAAGTTTTTTTCATCTATTAGTTTTTTATAAATAAAATCTGATTCCAATTTACTTATCAATATCAAATCCAAATCAATAAAGTTTTTATCCTCTTTGTAAAACCGGCATATTTTTTCAGCTTTGTGAAAATAAATATAAGGATCGCAATGCACCCTTACAGCCAGCCATCTGGAGGAAAAATTGGATTCCACTGTTTTGTCTTTGAATTTAACTACTGTTTGGGAGGAGCATTTGGTGTATGCGTCAAACATATGTAGGGCGACTAGCCTACCCTCTCCGGTGAGAGATTGGTCCCCTTTAATGAGATAGGGATGAATTTGCCCAGCCATATAGAGGCCAAGACACAGCAGGCCGGGCAGAATTTTTTTTGAAAAGGAAAAGGAACCGGCGGTTTCGCGATAGATCCATTGAAGCGGAAACAAGCTCAGAAGACAAAACATAATAACGGGATAGAACCAACCAACAAAAATGTAAGAAACTGTGTGAAAAATCATGAAACAAAAGAAGAAAGCTTTTTTCAGTTTTGTTTTTAAAACCAAAAACCAACAACCTATCATTTCCAGCAGTACAACCAGAAAACATAACACCATGAGACTGTTCTCACTAACGAAAGACGGAGCCGGTTTGAACACAGCCATGCCGGTCAACCATTCCATGTTACTGATTTTCAGCAGTCCGGAGAAAAAATAAAACAAGCAAATCTGAATGGGAATAAAATATTTTTTAAAGGGAATAAAAAGATAAAAGAAAGTGATAATAAAAAGCATGTAATGATAGTTGCCCATAAAACCGAAGTCCATTGAAACAATCCAAAATTGAATGAGTGTAGAACAAAGCAGAGCGAAATAAGCGGACTTAACTGTTTTTTTGTTTAGAAAAAGTAAACTTCCCAACACACTGGCAAATAAATAAATAAAAAGCAGGATTAAAACCGCTGCAAATGAGTTCAGTCGGATCAGATTGCATAATTCAAAGCTTAAAAAGGATTCCGGCCAGCAGAGGCTGTCAGCGTTGCGAGTCATATTTGTGTAAATTGATCCTTTGTAGTGCCAAAATAAAAAAGTAGCAATATGGCACAAACACAAGAAATGTCCGTAAAGCGATAAAACCCGTGAGTTTTGAATCTCTTTCAAACTGTCTGCAAATATCAGGCGCTGAAATTTAATAAACAGGTTCTTCATTGGTTACCAATAAAAGAAAAGATTAAAATAACTGAAGCAAAAGGATAAAAAAAATATAACCTGCCGTGGTTTTGGAAAAAAGAGGTAAATTTTTGCGATCATTTTTTTCTGATCCTTTTGCAGGTTCTAAAATATAGCAATCTTGTTCAATAAAATCCTAAAAAACCACAATTGTATAAGTAAACGATTCCTCTTTATATCCATTCTCCAAAACAGCCGCGGTATAGAATTATTAAAACATATCAGAAGTTTTATGGCATGAAAAAAAATTATGTTTGGTGAACCGAAAGAGCATCAAAGCCATTCAATCGTGCCGGGAGGCTTGGTGGTAATGTCGTACACCACGCGATTAACTCCCTGCACTTCGTTGGTAATACGGTCCGACACTTTATGTAAAAAATCCGGAGGAAAAGAAAACCAATCCGCCGTCATGCCGTCCGTGGAGGTGATGGCTCTTAAAACAATCACTTCATCATAAGTGCGCTGATCCCCTTGCACTCCCACGGACTTGACAGGCAATAATACCGCAAAGGCCTGCCATATTTTTTCATACAGACCGGAATGTAAAAGCTCCTTTATAAAAATAGCGTCTGCGCGCCGGAGCTTTTGCAAACGCTCTTTGGTCACCTCACTGCAGATGCGAACAGCCAGACCTGGACCCGGAAAAGGGTGCCGATCCAGCAATTTTTCCGGCACTTTTAACTTCTTTCCCAAAGTACGCACTTCATCTTTAAACAAAAATCGCAACGGCTCCAGCAGTTCAAAAGGAAGATTTTCCGGCAAACCACCCACATTATGGTGCGACTTTATGGTGGCGCTGGGCCCTTTAAAGGAAAGACTTTCAATCACATCAGGATACAAAGTCCCTTGCGCCAAATATTTTATTTTTGGATTTTCCTGCTTATGTTTTTTGAAAATATCAATAAAGAGCCGACCGATGATTTTTCTCTTCCTCTCCGGATCTGTCACTCCTTTTAGAGCCTTCAGGAACAACTCCTCCGCGAAAATCCCCTCTACATTCAAATTCAATTCCTTATAGGAGTTCAGGACCTCCTGAAATTCATTCTCCCTTAACAACCCCGTATCCACAAACACGCAGTGGATCCGCGAGGGGCCTAACACCTTCGTGAGAAGGCAAGCCATGACGGTGGAGTCCACTCCTCCGCTGAGAGCACAGAGGATTTTGCCGGAAAATGCGATCAGCTGATTTTTTATTTGATATTCCAAAAGAGACAACATGGAGTCCGCTGTCCACTCCCCTTTCTTTGCTCCACATATTTCCTTCGCGAAATACGACAAAATATTTTTGCCGTGTTCCGTGTGAGAAACTTCAGGGTGAAACTGCACGGCAAAAATATTTTTAAATTTCAGCGCTACCGGCACCTGTCTGTCTGTTTCCGCCAAAACAGAAAAACCTCTCGGAACTTCAGACACAAAATCGCCATGGCTCATCCATACCTGTTGACTTTCCACATCGGAAAACAGCTTTTTCCTCCAGTAAATCCGGCTTTTTCCGTAAGTCCTCTTATTTGAAGAAGTAACCTTTCCCCCCCACTGATGGCATATAAGCTGAAATCCGTAGCACACACCCATAAGAGGAGCTGTATCCAACAAGAGCTTCAGATCACGATAGGGAGAGTCAAGAGATAAAACGGAAGAAGGGCCTCCACTGAGAACAATCCCCGCCGGTTGAAGTTCTTGAATACTTTTCAGAGGAAAATCAAAATTTTCCACTTGAGAATAAAAACCTAATTCCCGAAAACAACGAGCAATCAACCAGGTATACTGTGAGCCAAAATCCAAAATCAAAAAAGAGGATTGCTTTTTTTGTGATTTCATTTTGTGCCGTAAGCTCCTTTACCATGTCTCGCTTTCTACACCTGTAATAACTATAACAATTAGGAACAGTGCAATCATACACCTTTACCATGTCTCGCTTTCTACACCTTCGTATGCCGCTTTTTGTGTGGTCGCTTTACTCCACCAATGATACACCTTTACCATGTCTCGCTTTCTACACCTTCGTATGCCGCTTTTTGTGTGGTCGCTTTACTCCACCAATGATACACCTTTACCATGTCTCGCTTTCTACACCTGTAATAACCTCATAAAAAAAGAAACCGCTTTTTGTATCATAGATTAGAAACAATTTATCACTCTACCCTTGTAAATACTCCTATAAAAAAACAGAACCTACTGTTCCGGCTCTCTTTTTTAAGGCGAACTCTCTCAGGGCCTCTTCTGAAACCGCGCAATACAAAAATTATTCCAATCGGTAATTTGGAGCTTCTTCCGTAATACTGACATTGTGAATATGGGATTCAGAAAAACTTTTAGAACTTATTTTAATAAATTGAGCTTTTTCTTGAAAGTCACTAATGTTTTTAGATCCGACATATCCCATACCTGCTTTCAGCCCCCCCACCATTTGATATAAAATACCGCTAACGGAACCGCGATAAGGCACCCTGCCCTCCACTCCTTCCGGAACCATTTTATCGGAAATAAAAATACCTTCCTGACGATAACGATCCTTGGATCCTTTTTTCATGGCTCCCAGACTGCCCATACCCCTGTAAGTTTTATAAGCCCGGCCTCGATAGAGAACCATTTCCCCGGGGCTTTCATCCGAACCAGCCAGCAAATTTCCCACCATTACCGCCTGTGCCCCCAAGGCCAACGCTTTTGCGAAATCACCAGAATACTTTACCCCTCCGTCCGCCACCAAAGTTTTCCCGCTTTTCTTAAGCGCTTTCGCGCAGTCCAAAACAGCGTTTACCTGAGGCACTCCCACCCCGGACACCACTCTGGTTGTACATATACTACCTGGCCCCATTCCCACTTTAATAATATCCGCACCCGCTTCCGCCAGGGCCAAAGCCCCCTCTCCCACAGCCACATTGCCCGCCATCAAAATCACATCCCTATACTGCTTTTTTAAAAAAATAATCATCTCAATCACATTTTTGGAAAAACCATGAGCTGTATCCACACACAGCAAATCCACTCCTGTCCGGATCAGGCTTTCCGCCCTGTTCCGCTCTGCAGGCCCGGTGCCCACAGCCGCACCCGCAAACAACCGCCCGTGTTGATCCTTGGTGGCGTTTGGAAAAGCCGTCGCCTTTTCAATATCCTTAATGGTAATAAGACCTTTTAAAAGTCCCTCCGCGTCCACAACAGGCAATTTCTCAATACGATGCTGATGCAAAATTTCCTTCGCCTGCTCTAAAGTGGTTCCCTCTCTTGCGGTAATCAGTTTTTTCCTCGGAGTCATAATACGGGACACGGGCTGGTCCAGCCGGGTTTCAAAACGCAAATCCCGGTTAGTCAAAATACCCTCCAACCTGGAAGAAGGTTCCGTTGGATTATTTTTTGTAATGGGAACCCCACTGATAGAGTGCTTTTTCATCAGTTCCAAAGCTTTGTAAACCGGTGTTTCAGGGGAAAGGGTGATAGGATTGAGAATCATTCCACTTTCGTATTTTTTTACTTTCTGAACTTCATAACACTGGCTTTTCACGCTCATATTTTTATGAATCACCCCAAAACCACCATACTGGGCCATCACCCGAGCCATCTGATGTTCCGTGACCGTATCCATAGCCGAAGAAACAACGGGGGCGTTTAAACTCAGATTCTCTGTAAGACGCACTTGTGTTGAAATTTGATCGGGTAGGACTTCAGAATACCCTGGAAGGATGAGAATATCGTCAAAAGTAAGAGCCTCTTGTCGGTCCAGTTGGAAAAATTCCTCTCTCATTATCCTTTAGCTGTCTAACAAATATTCAGCCAGATTAAAAGCAATTTTTAATCTTTTCTAATTAAGATAAAGGGGTTTTCTAATAGCGTTCTTCTTTAAAGGCTGTTCTATTTTTTGATCCAGCATTTCCATCATAAACCGGTCCGTACAGTAAAACCGGCATCCGGAATACACCGCAAAGGGAATCACATCATCAGCATTTAAACTCATAGAGTGAACAGCGGGATGACCACTCAAAATCACCTGCACATTAATATTGCCTTTCTCGTATTTTAAAAAATAACATTTTTCAATCCGCACTTTTATGACATTCAGCAAATCACTTATAAAACGAAAAGGCTCCTCTTTCTGCATACTTTGATGAACGGAAATCTGTCCCTGTAAACGGGAAAGGGAAATAGCAAATCTTTTGGATCCCTCTTTTTCCTTGAAAACCATCAAGCAGAGGTTTGGAATCATTCCTCCCACCAAACCATGCGGAATCACCTCCACCCAATTTTTTTCCTTTGTTTTTTTGTCCGACTCGTCGCTTTTTTTCCTTAATTGATTTCTCTCCTGCTTCACGACTGAAAGGGTTCTGCCGGATTTTACTTCCATTTCTTTCATGTATTATTTCCCCCTATTGTGGTTATATTCTCGCTCTGCCTGTATTTTTCCATGTGTTTTTTATTATTTTTACTCCCGCTGTAAAAAACATACTACGACAACAATTCCCCGTACAACACCTGAGGATAAGCTTTGTCTACTTTTACCGACACAATCTTTCCCCTTAAATGTCCAGAACCATGAAAATGCACAAGTTTGTTTTGGCAGGATCTACCGGTCAAATACGCGGTTTTATCATCCTGTTTTTCCACCAAAACCTCTAAAACCTGATCCTTATACTCTTGAGAACGGGAAAAGGCAAATTGAATATATTTTTGATTCAATCGGTTCAAACGGGAGGATTTGTCCGTTTCAGAAACCTGATTGTCAAACCGGGCCGCTTTGGTAAAAGGGCGCGGGGAATACTTAAAAGCATAAATCATCTCAAAAGGCACCTCATCCAACAAACTGAGAGTATCCTGAAAATCCTCCTCCGTTTCACCGGGAAAACCCACGATTAGATCGGTGGAGAGCGCCGCCCCCGGCAAACTTTCTAAAATCATTTCGGCTTTTTGTATATACTCCTCCCTCGTGTAGCCCCGATTCATTCTTTCCAAAATACGGGAATTTCCAGATTGAGCCGGAAGATGCACCGCCGGCATGACCTTGTCCCTTCTGGACTGCATAATATCCATCAGCTCCCTGTTAAAATCCTTTGGATGGGGAGAGATGAAACGGATTCTTTTAATATCGGTTTGTTCACACAGAGCTAGTAACAACTGTCCAAAATCCTCGCCTCCATTGGACAGATAAGAGTTAACATTCTGTCCCAAAAGAGTGACTTCCTTTACTCCCCGCACAACCAAGTTCCTGACATCCTCCGATATATGAGCTAAAGGTCTGCTCCTTTCCCTGCCACGCGTAAAAGGCACCACACAAAAAGTGCAAAAATTATCACAGCCCTTCATAATATTCACAAAGGCGGAAACCTGCGGGTCTCTGATAAGGGTTTGTATATGATAAGGTTCAGAATGAGTAAAGCGGGTCTCTGTTACGGAGTTTTCGCCTTTTTCCAGCTGGGACACAATATGAGGCAAATTATCAATAGCATCGGGGCCGAACACGAAATCCAAGAGAGGTATGTCCTTTAAAAGTTTCTTTTTTTCCTGTTGAGCCACACAGCCGGCCACCCCGATCTTCAAGCGAGGATTTTTTTGTTTCAGAGAGTGATAACGCCCCACTTCAGATCGCACTTTATGCACCGGCTTCTCCCTCACGGAACAAGAGTTGATAATAATCAGCTGAGCCTGATCCGGGCTGACGGCGGGAGCGTAATTAATCATTTCCAAAAGAGAGTACATTCTCTCTGTGTCATGTACATTCATCTGACAGCCGTAAGTGGAAATATAAACGTTTTTTTTCCGCACGGGGAAAGGCTCTTTATTAGAATACCCTTTATTCGAACGGAGAGAGTTTTTTGCTCCACCTGAAGGATAAGACGAGAGCGCCCCTCCCCTCAAAGAACTTTTATCAAAACTATTTATTTTCATTTTAAGCCTTGTATTCGTTAAAGTTAACCGCTTAAACTTTATTTTTCCAAAAACCTTCGGGCTTTTCCCCTTCACTTGTAAAGGTGTGAAAATTCAAAAACTGAATCCGAATCAGTGTAACCAGCTGATAAAAGTAGAACCGTAAAAGGTCAAGCCAGGGTTTATATAATATACTTTAATCTGGACTATAGTGTTGTTATTTCCTCTTCTGGATGTGTGACCTCCTCTCCTACAGAGAAATTCATCTCCCTCGCAACTATCTCAAAAGCTTTTTCATTTCGGCAATCGCGCAACACAAAACCCACGACCCTCTCACCAAAGGATTTGATCAAATTCTTAATGCTGTTTTCCAAATATTTCTCGTCCAGTAACTTTTTCCTTGTTTGTCGGTACTTCCATAAGGACAGATAGTGATAACGGCAATATTTATCCGTTACAGCCGGTTGATCGCAATTTTCATCTTGGCAATAACTTCTGCCCTCTGCGTCTTTGATGGATACCTCTTCCTGTGTTTTTTTATTCAGATTTTCCAATTCTTTTTTTAGTTCCAGGATTTTCCGCTTTTCTGCTTTATTTAAAACAGACAGTTTTTTTTCCGCCGGTGTAAGTTCTTTTTTTAATTTTTTAACAGGAGCCGGCTTTTTACCGGAGACAGTGGGGTTGCTTTTTTTTCCGGTTGATTTAACGGACTGCTTTTTATTGGATGCAGAAAGTTTTTTTTGTTTTTCTGCCTTTTTGTCAGCAAGAGGGATTGTTTTCTTTCCTCCAGTTTGAGAGATATCGGTTTTTTGAAAGACTCCGCTTTTAGACTGGACCAAGTTTGGAGACTTCGCGGATTTGATGGAGCTTGGAGACTTCGCGGATTTGACCAAGTTTGGAGAATTCGCGGATTTGATGGAGCTTGGAGACTTAGCAGATTTGGCCAAGTTTGGAGAATTCGCGGATTTGATGGAGCTTGGAGACTTCGCGGATTTGGCCAAGTTTGAAGACTTGGCGGATTTGATGGAGCTTGGAGACTTCGCGGATTTGGCCAAGTTTGGAGACTTCGCTGATTTGGTGGAGCTTGGAGACTTCGCGGATTTGATGGAGCTTGGAGACTTCGCGGATTTGATGGAGCTTGGAGACTTCGCGGATTTGGCCAAGTTTGGAGACTTCGCTGATTTGGTGGAGCTTGGAGACTTCGCGGATTTGATGGAGACAGCCGTGTTTTTCAGCTTTTTAGCCGTTTTTGTGGAACGAACAGGCTTCTGCATGGAAATAATTTTTTTCTTTTTTTTCACTACCATAACCTTAAAAAAGTAGAAAATGTTAGTATTTGAGGTCAAGCTCTTTTTTGCCTTCAGCACCTTTATCCTTTTTACACCTCTGAAACAGCCCTTACTGTACTATAACTATCCCACCGGCTTTACCTCAGAAAACAAAGAAAACTTAACTGAAAACAGGGAAACAGCCCTTACTAATACTATACCGCCGGCTTTACACTCAGAAAACAAAGCAAATACTATCCGCCGGCTTTACCTTTAGAAAGCAAAAAGCAAACTCAACTGAAAATCTGGAAACAGCCCTTACTATACTATACCACCGGCTTTACACTCAAAAAACAAAGCAAATACTGTCCACCGGCTTTACACTCAAAAAGCAAACTCAACTGAAAATCTGGAAACAACCCTTATTATACTATCACTACCCCACCGGCTTTACACTCAGAAAGCAAAGCAAATACTATACCGCCGGCTTTACCTTTAGAAAGCAAAAAGCAAACTCAACTGAAAATCTGGAAACAGCCCTTACTATACTATACCACCGGCTTTACACTCAGAAAACAAAGCAAATACTGTCCACCGGCTTTACACTCAGAAAGCAAAGTAAATACTATACCGCCGGCTTTACCTTCAGAAAGCAAAGCAAATACTATACCGCCGGCTTTACACTCAGAAAACAAAACAACCTTAACTGAAAACAGGGAAACAGCCCTTACTATACTATCCAGCCGGCTTTACCTTCAGAAAGCAAAACAACCTTAACTGAAAACAGGGAAACAGCCCTTACTAATACTATCCAGTCTGCTTTACCCTCAGAAAACAAAACAAACTCAACTGAAAACCTGGAAACAACCCTTACTATACTATCCCGCCTTGTTTACCTTCGAACAAAAAATCAATAATCAAAATCGAAAACAGAACCACTCTGAACAAAGTCAATGAAGAGTATCCA
Organism: Bdellovibrionales bacterium; assembly: GCA_965203225.1. Classification (GTDB taxonomy): domain Bacteria; phylum Bdellovibrionota; class Bdellovibrionia; order Bdellovibrionales; family UBA1609; genus JANQSP01. The sequence goes on from CBDBBW010000006.1 coordinate 173,747, forward strand.
GAGAAAAGTTCTTTTTAATGTTTAAGTACAGACATAATACAAAGCTTATATCTCAACCCACATACTCCTGACAATGAACCTAAAATTATTATATGTTTTTATGCGTGTCAGGCGACTTTGACAGCTTTGAATTTTTCTACTGGAAAAGTAAACTGATGATCTATAATTTCGTTCATAAAAGAAGGTTCCACCCCGACCGGCTGAATTTGCCCCGAATAACTACCGTCCGAGTTTTTAACAAGGCGACTCAGAGAATAAATCGGTTTCATCTGGTACACTCCATTGGAATCCACACCCAAAACCTCTGCTACGGAACCAATACGGCGGGATCCGTCCGGATATCTGGAAATCTGAACAATAATGTCAATGGCGGAGCTGATTTGATGTTGCAGAGCTTTTTCACTTAACTGAGAATCCGCCCCCTGAGCCAAAGCCTCCAATCTGACAATGGCGTCATGAGGGGAATTTGCGTGCACGGTCCCCAGGCAGCCCTTATGACCTGTGTTCATGGCCTGCACTAATTCCAAAGCCTCTCCACCACGAACTTCACCCACGATAATTCTGTCCGGCCTCAAACGAAGAGAGCTTTTTAACAAGTCCTTAATACTCACTTCTCCTTCGCCTATTTCATCGGCCATTCTGGTTTCAAAAAGCACAACATGTTCATATTCTATTTGCAATTCGCTGGAGTCCTCTATCACGATAACCCTCTGCCCTTTTGGAATACGATTGCACAGCACGGAGAGCAAAGTTGTTTTACCGGAACCAGTTCCTCCACTGACTAAAATATTTTTTCCCAATTTCATACAAATATCGAGAAACCGAGCCACATCCAAAGTCATTGTGCCAAAACGAATATAATCCTCAAAAGTGAATTGCGTTGTGGAAAATTTACGAATGGCGATCGTGGTTCCTTTTCTAGCACAAGGGGGGATTACAGCATGGATACGATAACCGTTGGGAAGACGGGCGTCCAAGCGGGGATTTTTGTCGTTAATCCTGCGCCCCACACTTTGAGCGATATTGTTGGCGGCGGCCCTGACCGAGTCCTCATCGGAAAAACAAGCTTCGGATTTATGCACCTTTCCCCCTCTTTCAACCCAAATTTCATCATACCGGTTAATCATAACTTCCGTCACACTTTCATCTTTGAGAAGATCCCATATCGGCGACAAAAAATTTTTAATAGCAGATTCAAATACACTGCTTTGATCACTCTGGTTCATATTATTTATTTCGGTTGTTTTTCAATATTATTAAATTTTTGGTTCAGGATAGCTTGTTGAAGAGTTAATAAATATTCTCCGTGTTTTTTCCCTATATTAGTGAGGAATATTCTTTCTTTTTCCTTAGTGTCAGGGCTTTTTTGTGGGATTTCTTACTTGGAATATTTACAGCATCTTGAATAAGTTGATTGTAAAAGTATTTAACATATTGTTATCACTATGAAAATATGTTTTTGCCTCCGATATGTGAGCAATCAAAAACACAGTCAGTAAAAAAAGAAAACTCCTAAAAATAAAAATTTGTATGTGCTTTATAATGGACTGCCCTGATCGGAAATGTATGCCTATTTGGACCAGGGTCGTCTTTTATTAGTGCGCGCGATGATTTTCAGGATTTGATTTTAAGGATAGTGGTGGATCGTTTTTGACGAAACAGAGCGTTCGGAAAATTTAGTTTTTGACGAAACAGAGCGTTCGGAAAATTTAGTTTTTGACGAAACAGAGCGTTCGGAAAATTTAGTTTTTGACGAAACAGAGCGTTCGGAAAATTTAGTTTTTGACGAAACAGAGCGTTCGGAAAATTTAGTTTTTGACGAAACAGAGCGTTCGGAAAATTTAGTTTTTGACGAAACAGAGCGTTCGGAAAATTTAGTTTTTGATGAACAAAGTAGCTGTTTACCAATCTTTGAAAACGATTCAGTTTAGCTGGTATTTCAGTATTTGGACTTGAAGAGTTGTTTTACGGCTCCCTTACAACCTTCGATCTAATTAGGATGCCGGAAGAACTGTGAAGCAGGATTATGTTTACCTCTGACTGTGAAAATACCCTAAACAGACTCAAAAACGCACAGACACTTTTGGAAAAGGAAGATTTTGGGGAAATGCCTAAACAGACTCAAAGCTCACAGACTTGTTAAATTCAGACATTTTTGGACAAGGAAAATTTTGGGGAAATACCTAAACAGACTCAAAAACGCACAAACACTTTTGGAAAAGGAAGATTTTGAGGAAATATCCAAAACAGACTCAAAAACGCACAAACACTTTTGGAAAAGGAAGATTTTGGGGAAATACCCAAACAAAATCAAAAACGCACAAACACTTTTGGAAAAGGAAGATTTTGAGGAAATACCCTAAACAGACTCAAAAACGCACAGACACTTTTGGAAAAGGAAGATTTTGAGGAAATACCCAAACAAAATCAAAAACGCACAAACACTTTTGGAAAAGGAAGATTTTGAGGAAATACCCTAAACAGACTCAAAAACGCACAGACACTTTTATTCTTCTTTTATGAAGCAAAGTAGATTTTATGAAAATGCCTAAACAAACTTAAAAACGCACAGACTTGATATTAAAAAGAGCGCCTTAAAATAAAAAAGCTTCTTCTTTATTTGAAAGAAGAAGCTTTTTATCTTTCGCAGACATTATCAAAAAACTATTCCAGTCTATTCTCTCACTTTTCCTGAATTAAATAACCTGTTTTTTCCAACGATTGTATTCCTGCTTAACCAGAGAATCAGCTCTTTTCAAGATAGGTTTTAATTTCAATAACTCTTGTTTCGCCTTGTATTTTTGTCCTGATTTTACAAGTAGATCAATATAAGAGTGCATAACAGTTGTATCAACTTCTGCAATTTTTCATTGCAGGACTTACTCCAACCACATTTACAAAACAAAGTCTTACCTGCTTTTTTGATTTCTAATCCACATAAAGGACAATTAATATTTCTCATTTTTTACCTCCTGTTATTTTTTGTTTGTTCTATACCCTATAAAAGTGCAAATATAGGAACAGGATTTTATAAATTACTAATATGACTAAAACTTTTTATTTTCTTTATAACGCAAACCAAAAAAAATGTTTCAGAATGAAACAATCCAGTGGATAAATTACGAACAATGGTGACAAAAAATGGTTTTTCCGCTTTTACAAGTATGCTTTTCGGCAAAATGTGATAAAAAATCTTTTTATGAAAAGAGCGCCTTAAAATAAAAAAGCTTCTTCTTTATTTGAAAGAAGAAGCTTTTTATCTTTCGCAGACATTATCAAAAAACTATTCCAGTCTATTCTCTCACTTTTCCTGAATTAAATAACCTGTTTTTTCCAACGATTGTATTCCTGCTTAACCAGAGAATCAGCTCTTTTCAAGATAGGTTTTAATTTCAATAACTCTTGTTTCGCCTTGTATTTTTGTCCTGATTTTACAAGTAGATCAATATAAGAGTGCATAACAGTTGTATCAACTTCTGCAATTTTTCATTGCAGGACTTACTCCAACCACATTTACAAAACAAAGTCTTACCTGCTTTTTTGATTTCTAATCCACATAAAGGACAATTAATATTTCTCATTTTTTACCTCCTGTTATTTTTTGTTTGTTCTATACCCTATAAAAGTGCAAATATAGGAACAGGATTTTATAAATTACTAATATGACTAAAACTTTTTATTTTCTTTATAACGCAAACCAAAAAAAATGTTTCAGAATGAAACAATCCAGTGGATAAATTACGAACAATGGTGACAAAAAATGGTTTTTCCGCTTTTACAAGTATGCTTTTCGGCAAAATGTGATAAAAAATCTTTTTATGAAAAGAGCGCCTTAAAATAAAAAAGCTTCTTCTTTATTTGAAAGAAGAAGCTTTTTATCTTTCGCAGACATTATCAAAAAACTATTCCAGTCTATTCTCTCACTTTTCCTGAATTAAATAACCTGTTTTTTCCAACGATTGTATTCCTGCTTAACCAGAGAATCAGCTCTTTTCAAGATAGGTTTTAATTTCAATAACTCTTGTTTCGCCTTGTATTTTTGTCCTGATTTTACAAGCAGATCAATGTAAGAGCGCATAACAGTAATCTGAATAACTCCCGGGCGAGCTTTTAAAGCGTACCTGTAGTAGGACAGAGCTGAACCAGTGTCACCCATTTCCTCTAAAATACGAGCATAGTTATAAGCCGCTTTCACGCTGTTGCCTTTTTGTGAAAAATACCTATTGTAAGTGTTGGATGCCTGGCTGAATTTTTTTCTGCGATATTGAAAATCTCCGAGTTGTTCAAGAATTTCCATTTTACCGGAAGATTTAAAAAAGGACTTATGAGCATTTTCAACACAGTCGTATTTTTTAAGGTTCATACAGATATTTTTTAGACTGGAAAAAGATTTTTCATTCAGCTGTCCCGTCCATTCGCTTACTTTTAAAGGAATAATCTTAATGGAAGCAGAACCCCAATAGCTCAGATAAATGATACCGCCCATCAAGCCCAATCCAGCCAAAAAAATGTTTTTTGCTATTTTCTTTTGTATCAACTTTTGTAATTTTTCATTGCAGGACTTACTCCAACCACATTTACAAAACAAAGTCTTACCTGCTTTTTTGATTTCTAATCCACATAAAGGACAATTAATATTTCTCATTTTTTACCTCCTGTTATTTTTTGTTTGTTCTATACCCTATAAAAGTGCAAATATAGGAACAGGATTTTATAAATTACTAATATGACTAAAACTTTTTATTTTCTTTATAACGCAAACCAAAAAAAATGTTTCAGAATGAAACAATCCAGTGGATAAATTACAAACAATGGTGACAAAAAATGGTTTTTCCGCTTTTACAGGTATGCTTTTCGGCAAAATGTGATAAAAAATCTTTTTATGAAAAGAGCGCCTTAAAATAAAAAAGCTTCTTCTTTATTTGAAAGAAGAAGCTTTTTATCTTTCGCAGACATTATCAAAAAACTATTCCAGTCTATTCTCTCACTTTTCCTGAATTAAATAACCTGTTTTTTCCAACGATTGTATTCCTGCTTAACCAGAGAATCAGCTCTTTTCAAGATAGGTTTTAATTTCAATAACTCTTGTTTCGCCTTGTATTTTTGTCCTGATTTTACAAGCAGATCAATGTAAGAGCGCATAACAGTAATTTGAATAACTCCCGGGCGAGCTTTTAAAGCGTACCTGTAGTAGGACAGAGCTGAACCAGTGTCACCCATTTCCTCTAAAATACGAGCATAGTTATAAGCCGCTTTCACGCTGTTGCCTTTTTGTGAAAAATACCTATTGTAAGTGTTGGATGCCTGGCTGAATTTTTTTCTGCGATATTGAAAATCTCCGAGTTGTTCAAGAATTTCCATTTTACCGGAAGATTTAAAAAAGGACTTATGAGCATTTTCAACACAGTCGTATTTTTTAAGGTTCATACAGATATTTTTTAGACTGGAAAAAGATTTTTCATTCAGCTGTCCCGTCCATTCGCTTACTTTTAAAGGAATAATCTTAATGGAAGCGGAACCCCAATAGCTCAGATAAATGATACCGCCCATCAAGCCCAATCCAGCCAAAAAAATGTTTTTTGCTATTTTCTTTTGTATCAACTTCTGCAATTTTTCATTGCAGGACTTACTCCAACCACATTTACAAAACAAAGTCTTACCTGCTTTTTTGATTTCTAATCCACATAAAGGACAATTAATATTTCTCATTTTTTACCTCCTGTTATTTTTTGTTTGTTCTATACCCTATAAAAGTGCAAATATAGGAACAGGATTTTATAAATTACTAATATGACTAAAACTTTTTATTTTCTTTATAACGCAAACCAAAAAAAATGTTTCAGAATGAAACAATCCAGTGGATAAATTGCAGACAATAGAGACAAAAAATGGTTTTTCCGATTTTACAGGTATGCTTTTCGGCAAAATGTGATAAAAAGTCTTTTTATGAGTGGATTAAAAGTCATTTTATTATCCGTGAGCTTGTTTTTATCCTGTTTTTACTCCACAGCAGAGGAAGGAAAACCCTTCATCCGTAAATATAAGCTGTCCTCCGAAGTGAAAAATATCAGGATACAAGCGCATCAGGCTCACATTCGTCTGTTGAAAATGAATAAAGGAAACACACAAAATGCGTTAAAAGTGCAATACAGGACACCTTTAAAAATGGAGGAAGATAATTCCACTTTGGTTATATCTGAAAATGACTTTCCTAATAAAGAAGCGGCCGGAAGGGTTTGGAAGAATAAAAAACCGTTGATGATTGTATGGGTGCCGAAACTTCCCGTACAAGTAGCCGTTTTCGGAGGCAAAGTGGAAATAAACAAATTCTGGAAGACGAGTGTATCTATATTCACATCAGGAAAAGGATCCGTCTTTACAAAAAATACGGAAGGGAATATGCATATCTCCCAAAACACAGGGGATATAAAAGTGGATTCACACAAAGGGCAGCTGACCATTCAGTCGGAGAATTCCCATATTTTTTTGCAATCCTGTAAGGGTAAAATAAAGGTGAATAGTTTTAAAGGCCGACTGACAGTTAAAAAATCCATCGGACAGCTGTCCGTACGGTCTTTTGCAACCCTCTTGACTGTAAACCGATTTACCGGCCGGCTGGATTTTCATCAAGAAAAAGGGGATGTGCGTTTAAAACCAATGATTGGTTCTGTTTTCGGTTATTCCAAAGAAGGAGCAGTCAGAGGAGTTATTCAGGCCAATGAAGTGAATATTGAAACACATACCGGCAAAATCAAGCTCAATTTACCTAATTCACAAGCTTGGGTGACGGCGGAGACATGGGAAGGGCGCATCTTTACTCCTATATACTTTAACAGAATAAAAACCGGAGGCATGGACCGCTCAAAAGGACGCTTGAGAGGCAAAGGCAGTAAAAGAAAAGGAAATGTATCTCTTAAAAGCCACTCCGGTTCCATTAGGGTATCTCAAAGTGTAAATTAAAAAAGCTCCTTTTCTTTAATTTGTTCGATAGATTTTTCCGCGCAAGCACGAGGTGCTTAGCGGCCATGTTTTTTAATACAGCTCACAACAATTCCCCGTTTTTCACTTCTGAAACGAATAAATATTTCCCAATTTCAGCAAATAGCTGAGTTCATCCAAAGCCGTTTGACTCTCCCTTATCAAAAGAGGGTCCATCAAATCTTCCGGACTGAGCCGGTCCCGATAATGCCTCTCTATCCAGATTTTAAGCCGCTCATATAAACTTTGGTTCAAACAAACTCCCTGGTGAATCGCCTGTGCCTCCTCCCGGTTTAAAACCACTCTGAGTCTCAAGCAGGCAGGGCCGCCCCCGTTTTGCATACTTTGCCGTACAGAGGTAAAGTATATCTCCTGAATTACACTGTTTCCCTTCAAGTACTTCAAGTAGCTATTGACGACAGGGCTGTCTTCACATTCCTTCGGAGCCAACAGCATCCATTTGTTTTTTCCCTTTGGCAGTAGTTGAGAGTTAAACAAATAGGAAGAAACTGATTCATCCAAAGAAACATCCTGAGTTCGAACCGGGATTTTCAGCAGAGGAACAGGGAATAGTTTTTCCTCTATTTCTCTCAAAACTTTTTCCGTGTCGGTGAAAGCCAACTCATGGTAAAAAATAAGATTTTGATCCCCCACACATATCACATCATTATGAAACACCCCGGCGGACACGGCCGTGGCGTTTTGTTCAGCTATTACTGTTTTCTCCGGACGAAGTTTATGATTAAGAGCTATTATTTCCGAGGCTGTCCGGCTTTGCCGCGGATAAAATTGCTCTGTATTTTGCACGGAGGAAAAGTCGTTTCTTCCATAGACAAAAACCTCCACTCCCTCCGAATCATAAGCTGAACAAAACCGATTATGATTGGCCGCTCCCTCATCCGACAAAACTGATCCGGAAGGCAGGGGAGGATGATGAACAAAATAATCAGGATCTGAAAATATTTTTTTCAAAACAAAAGAGGTTTGTTCAGACTCCAAAGAGCGATGAAAAAAAGACTGTAAATTGGCCGGAGTCAGATGCACTTTTTTGTCTTCCGTATCAGCACCGGGTGACACTGTAGCACTGTTAGCTGTCCACATACTGGAAGCAGAACAACAGGCTGACAGTAAAACGGGAGAAGCTTTTTTTGCTGATTGAAGAATCTGCTCTTCCTTTCCACTGAATCCCAGCTTTTTTAAAAAATATACAGCCGGCCGCTCATGGGGAGGCAAAATAGCCTGTTTGAACCCCCTGTCCATGAGAAATTTCATTTTTTCCAAACCCTCTAAAGCGGCGTGGCGGGGGCGGGATATTCGATTTTTATTTTTCATGGATGCCACATTCCCTATGGACAAGCCGGCGTAGTTATAAGTGGAACCTATCAATCCGTCAAAATTATATTCCTGAGCTGACGAAGAAGATTGTAAGTCGTTTTTTGGATTCATGGCGCTTTATCCATAAAAAAATTATATGTTTTCACTTGGCAGTGTAATGGAACCCTCTGTTTTAGTATACTATGCATTGACCTGCTGGCTGTAAGCCACTAGGGGTTTCTTCCACAGAGAGTCTTGTTTTCAGCCTCTTATCCTTCGCTCCACGACAAACCACCTTATTAAGTTGAAAGAGAAGAGGAAAGCACCTGCCAGTTCCAGCCGCGCATAAGAGAGGACAGACGATCCGCTGTCTTGATTTGATCAGGGCGGTAAAGCAGATGCACAGAGGAGCCGGCGTCCATTGTCACCAAAGGCCCGTCTTTTTCCCGCCTCCAAAACCCCTCAAGTATATCAAGAACTTTGTGGCTGTTCTCACTTCTGTAAAAAATACCGGCGGTTTCGTACAACTGATGCAAATCCTGAAATTCCTCCCATGTCACTTCAAAACAGGCTTTCCAGTTTTGCTCATTTAAAGCAGATAAAAGAACCAATAGCCGACTTCGCGCTCTTTTTACCCGCCCTTTAAAAGCGGGGCTTTTCAGAATTTGCTCATGTGCTGTTGAAGAGGAAATTTTTTTGCTCTTCGAACCCACCACAACCAGCTGATGTATTAAATGAGGGAAAGGTAAAGTCAGGGCGCGCGCACCCTCCTCCTCCCACAAAGCCCAAGGATGAAAAAAAGAACGACAAGAGGAACCGGAACCCTGACGGCTCAGCACAGACAACCGGGAAGGGGTAAAACTCTCCACCTGCTCAGGAGAGGAGGAGCGGGACAAAGCCATCCGGTGGACGGCTTTGGTAAGAGCGCAAAAACTGGACGCCGAACTGGCAGATCCTATGGAGGCGGGAAAATTATTGGCTGATTGCACAAGATAAAATCCGGAAATCTGAAAAGTCTTTTTTAATAGCTGAAAAAAATCTAAAAACCTTTTAACGGCAGAAGAGGAAAGCTCTAAAGACAGACATTCTCCGTCCTCAAAAGACTGCCAGCGATCCTGTGAATCCTCCGTTGGCGTGATTCGCACTTTAGTAATGAAATGACTCAAAGTATAGGACAAGGAAGCATTTAGGGGTAAGTTGCTGTCATTTTTTTTCCCCGCGTATTTAATCAGAGCCAGATTGGATGGAGCGGAGGATTCCCAATACATAGTAAAGCTCTCTCATTAGTTTTTAACAATTTTGAAAAGCCGTCTAAATCAAGGCTGTATCACTGATAAACATACCAACATTCCTGAAAAATTTACAAGCCCTTTCTACTAAATCAAGGCTGTATCAACTGATAAACATACCAACATTCCTGAAAAACTTACAAGCCCTTTCTAACTGATTGTCCTTTTAAAAAATGGCTCTTTCCACTGATATACATTAACTGATCGTGTTTTTTTACGAGCTTTTATTCCGGTTTTTTTTCACACCAGGCCAGCGGCCCGGACAAACCTGGCGTACTGAAATAAAACCCTTAAATTTCATTTATCTGTCAATGCTTTGTACTCACAAGGGAAAACTCGACAGGGTTTTCTCATATTACAAACTATTGTTCAGCCTGCGTGTGTAATCACAAGGGAAAACTCGACAGGGCTGTTCTTATATTACAAATTATTGTTCAGCCTGCGGTTGTAATCACAAGGGAAAACTCGACAGGGTTTTCTCATATTACAAACTATTGTTCAGCCTGCGTGTGTAATCACAAGGGAAAACTCGACAGGGCTGTTCTTATATTACAAATTATTGTTCAGCCTGCGTGTGTAATCACAAGGGAAAACTCGACAGGGTTTTCTCATATTACAAACTATTGTTCAGCCTGCGGTTGTAATCACAAGGGAAAACTCGACAGGGTTTTCTTATATTACAAATTATTGTTCAGCCTGCGTGTGTAATCACAAGGGAAAACTCGACAGGGTTTTCTCATATTACAAATTATTTTTCAACCTTCGTTTGTAATCACAAGGGGAAATTCGACATTGTTGTTCCTGTTGCTCGAAGTATTGTTATTGCGATTCGCGAAGCGCAAGTTCTAAGCCATGATTAAAAAACACCTGCTTCAGTCACCATGAATTTATTATAAAAATCCCTGTACTAAGAATCTCCGATCATCATCTCAATTATTTCCAAACGCTTTATTTTATCCTCATAAGAACTTTCACAAATGACTCCAGGCTACTAAGCTTACATGAATTTATTATAAAAATCCCTGTAATAAGAATCTCCGATGCTTATCTCCCTTATTTCCAAACGCTTTATTTTATCTCTCATAAGAACTTTCACAAATGACTCCAGGCTACTAAGCTTACATGAATTTATTATAAAAATCCCTGTACTAAGAATCTGCGATCATTATCTCACTTATTTCAAAACGCTTTATTTTATCTCTCATAAGAATCTTCACAACTGACTCCAGGCTACTAAGCTTACATGAATTTATTATAAAAATCCCTGTACTAAGAATCTGCGATGCTCATCTCCCTTATTTCCAAACGCTTTATTTTATCTCTCAATTGAGCCGCCCGCTCAAAATCCAACTCCTCACCCGCTTTTTTCATTTTCACTTTTAAAATACTTATTTCCTCCCTTAAAAGCTGTACATCCGATGAAATTTTCCCGGTATGCTTTTTTGCCTTCCTCGACATTTTCAGCATATCTTCCTGAAAATTCTCTTCAAAACCGTAAATTTCCATCAAACCCCTGGGAGGTGGTTTCTTTACACTGCGTATTTTAATTTTATGCTTTTTATTAAAAGCGGCCTGAATCCGCCTCCTTCTGTCTGTTTCCTCCACAGCCATTTTAATGGAATCGGTTTTCTTATCAGCGTACAATATTACCTGCCCGTGAATGTGCCGTGCGGCTCGTCCGATAATTTGAATCAAAGATCTTCGAGATCTTAAAAATCCCTCCTTGTCCGCGTCCATCACCGCTACCAAACTCACTTCCGGCAAATCCAAACCCTCCCTTAACAAATTAATTCCCACCAACACCTGAAACACCCCCAGACGCAAATCCCTTATCAATTCCATTCTTTCAATTGTTTTGATATCACTGTGCAGATATTTCACTTTAAGATCTTTGGATTGATAGTACGCAGTTAAATTTTCCGCCATCTTCTTTGTTAAAGTCACCACCAACACTCTTTCCTTTTTCTTTTCCCGCTTTTTGATTTCCTTAGACAAATCGTCCACTTGATTCGTCGTGGAGCGTATAAAAATCTCCGGATCCAGTAAACCCGTAGGGCGGATAATCTGTTCCACAACCTCCCCTCCGCTTTTTTGAATTTCATATTCTCCGGGTGTGGCCGACACATATATCACCTGAGAAAGTGATTTTTCAAACTCCTGAAAATTCAAAGGGCGGTTATCCAAAGCGGAAGGAAGACGAAATCCATGTTGAACTAAAGTTTCTTTTCTGCTTCGATCTCCACGATACATTCCCCCTACCTGCGGAACACTGATATGGCTTTCATCAATAAACAAAAGCCAGTTTTCAGGAAAATACTCTAGCAAGGTGGGGGGAGGCTCTCCGGGATTTCTGCCGGTAAAGTGGCGGGAATAATTCTCAACACCGGAGCAGGTTCCCATCTCCTCAATCATCTCCAAATCATAAAGAGTTCTCCTTTTTAATCTATCGTATTCTGTTTTCATTTTCTTGTTGGCCAAAATCTGAAGATGCTGATCCAATTCCTTTTTAATTGTCTTAACTGCCTGTTTGTTTCTTTCTTCTGTGCTGACATAATGACTGCCCGGATAAATGGACAAATGATCCAACTCCTCTAAAACATGACCGCGCAAAGAATCCACTCTGCCAATAAAATCAATATAATCACCAAAAAACTCTACACGAAAAACAGTGTCCTCCTCATAAGCCGGAAAAATCTCCACTCTGTCCCCCCGCACCCGGAAAGCGCCGCGATGAAAGTCAAAATCTTTTCTCTGATATTGAATTTCCACCAGCTTCTTTAGTAATTCATCTCTTTCAATATGCTGATTCAAATTCAACTGTATTCTTAACTTTCGATAAGCGTCGGGACTGCCCAGTCCGTAAATACAGGATACACTGCTCACAATGACAATGTCTTTTCGTTCCAGCACAGCCATAGTGGCGGAGTGCCTCATACGATCAATCTGATCGTTGATGCTGGAATCCTTTTCAATATAAGTGTCTGTGGAGGGTATATAAGCCTCCGGTTGATAATAATCATAGTAACTGACAAAATATTCCACTGCGTTTTCAGAAAACAATTCTCTAAACTCGGTAAATAACTGACCGGCCAGTGTTTTATTTGGAGCCAACACCAAAGCCGGCCGGTTCATATTCTGAATAATATTGGCCATCGTAAAAGTTTTGCCTGAACCGGTTACTCCAAGCAGAGTGTGGTATTTCTCTCCTTCTTTCAATCCTGTGCAAATTTTCTGTATGGCTGACGGCTGATCCCCCGCCGGTAAATAATCCCCCTTCAATCGGAATCTGTTTTTATTATTAATATTTTTTTTTCTTTTCAATGAGGAGTTTTTCACACTATACTCCTTGTAAAAGGGATTACTCGTTCAGGAAAACGCTAACAAGACCTACAACCACAACGATACGAACAATCAGTTCTCCAATACCTTTTGAATACTTAAAAACACTTTTTCCGGTGAATCATTGCCATCCAACTCAAACAAAATATTTTTTTTACGATAGTATTCAATCAAGGGAGCTGTGTCCTCGCGGTAAGCTTTCAACCTCTGCATGACCACTTCCCGCCTGTCGTCGTTTCTATGTATCAGTTTTTCTCCACTCTTGTCGCACACTCCCTCTATTCGCGGCGGATTGAATTTAACATGATAGACACAACCGCTTTTTTCCGCTACCCGCCGGCCCACAATCCGCTCAATCAAAACAACTGTAGGAACATTCAAATATAAAACTTTATTCAGCTTTAACTTCAAATCGCTTAACAGGGATTCCAAGGCGATCGCCTGAACCAAAGTTCTGGGAAAACCATCTAAAATAAATCCCTGCTTTTTCTTTTTTGAAAAGTCTACAAGCACTTCCCTTATCAAAGCGACCACCACGGAATCGGGAACCAATTTACCCTGATCCATGTAAGACATGGCTTGCAAACCCAAGGAAGTTTTTTCCCTCAGAGCTTTGCGAAAAAGATCACCTGTGCTGATGTGACGAATTTTGTAATTGGAAATTAAAAAAGCTGACTGTGTTCCCTTGCCCGTTCCGGGTGCGCCAAACAACAATAAGTTCATACTGTTTCCTATATTATATTTTGACCGCACATTGCACCGGCCACACACGAAAAAAGCAAACCTTTAAAGGCCGTCCCTGTCCTGAAGGTTTTTTTATGATATTTTTTAATATTGAACACGGCGGCTTTTAACACGAACACCTTTCATCAAACCCTCATACCGGGCAGTAAGCAGATGAGATTGAATCTGCTGAGTGGTGTCCAAAGCCACTCCCACCAAAATCAAAAGACTGGTCCCGCCAAACACAAAAGGTGTATTCATCTTATCAATTAACAAAGTGGGAATAATACAAATAATGCTCAGATAAATGGAACCGGCTACAGTCAAACGATCCAAAATCCGCTTCACATAATCCGCCGTGCTTTTACCGGCACGGATCCCGGGAATAAATCCTCCGTACTTTTTTAAATTATCCGACATTTCATTAGGGTTAAAGACGGCCTCAGTATAAAAAAAGCAGAAAAATACAATCAAAGCCACCAGTAAAATATTAAAAAACGAGCTTTCAGGAGTCAAAGTGTCTTTAAGGCTTTGCGCCCAGGGCTGTTGCACATATTGAGCCAAAGTAGCAGGAAATGACAACAAGCTGAAAGCGAAAATAGGAGGAATCACACCGGCAAAATTCAGTTTCAACGGAAGATGTGAACTTTGAGTGGCCTGCTGTTTACCCATTGCCCGTTGAGAATATTGAATGGGTATCCTCCTCTGCCCCACTTCAATAAATATGATAATCCCCACAATTACGATCATAAATAAGATCAGCGCCAGCAACAGTCCGTTGCTTATATCCCCACTCTGCACCATCTTAAACAGATTCACCGTACCGGAGGGGATGCTGGCGGCAATACCGGCAAAAATAATTAATGAAGCTCCGTTCCCCACTCCCTTTTCACTGATTTGCTCACCCAGCCACATAATCAGGCAGGCCCCTGTCGTTAAAGTGATAATCGTGAAAATCTCAAAAGGAATAAAGCCAATCATGGGAGAGATAACCAAAGAGCGGCCGTCTCCGGGAGTCATATTCAACAACATTTTAGAAATACCATAACCCTGCACTATGGAGAATAACACAGTAGAATAACGGGTGTATTGATTGATTTTTCTTCTACCCGCCTCCCCTTCCTTTTTCAGCTGTTCCAAATAAGGAACACCTGTTTGCAAAAGCTGAAAAATAATGGAAGCCGTAATATAAGGCAAAATACCCAAAGCAAAAATACTGAATCTTTCCAAAGCCCCGCCCGTAAAGGTATTCAGCATATTCAAAACCCCGCCGCCCTGTGAAGCAAAAAAAGCCATTAAGGCTTCACGATCCACCCCCGGCGTCGGCACCTGCACGCCCATACGGTAAATAACCAATACGGCTATCGTAAAAAAAATTCTGTTCCTGAGATCTTTTGGAAAAGAAAAATTTTGCATCATTTGCTTATGTTCCCATCACTGCCGCCACCAGCTTTGTCGGGATCATTTCCCTTTTTTAGTCCCGTGTCAGAAGAGATATTTTCCTGTTTGTTATTTGCCTCTGTTTTCCCGGTCGGCTCCTCCGATGTTTTATTTATAATATTGGACAGTGTTTCCACCGTCCCTCCGGCTTTTTCAATAAGCTCAACCGCCTTTCGGCTGAAGCGATGAGCTTTCACCTTTAAGGCTTTTTTCAACTCACCTTTAGCCAAAATTTTTACAAGAGATTTTTTTCCAACCAATCCGGCTGTAAACAAAACAGAAGGATTCACTTCAGAATCAAAACGATTTAGATCCGATACATTGATAATATCGTATCTGGTTTTAAAGCGATTGTTGGTGAAACCAAATTTTGGCAAAAGACGAACCAAAGGCATCTGTCCCCCTTCAAAACCCCTTAAGAGTCCAAAACCGGAACGAGACCGCTGTCCCTTATGCCCCTTGGTGGATGTGCCGCCATGACCGCTGGATTTTCCCCTGCCCAAACGCTTTCGCTTATGACGGGAATGAGAAAAAGAAGACGGTTGATTTAACATTCCCCTGTAACGGGAACGATCAGAACTGTCTCGATTGTCCCCTTTATTTTGACTGTTTACTTTCAATGTTCACTCCTGTTTTTTCATTCCGTGATTCAGTTTGATAGCTCAATCCACGCACCCCAAACTGATAAAATTACAATACACTATCTTTTTTAAAAGTCCGCCTTTTTGTCATGCTTCAATGTAATAAGATGCTTTATCTTTTCAATTTGCCCTTTTATTACAGGACTCATAGTTAGAGTAACCGTCTGACCGGGCTTCTTTAAGCCCAGGCATCGCACCGCTGACTTTTGCTGTTTTGTGCATCCTATTAAACTTTTTTTCAAAATCAATTTAACCTGACTCATCTTTCGTACCTTTTCGTTTTTTCCCTTTATATTCAGACAAAGTATTTAAAAAGAGCGATCTTTTCTCTCTCATCTTAACCAACTGCTGAAGACCGTTTAAAGTGGCGTGCACGACATTATGCGGATTCCGGCTTCCCATCCTCTTCGTCAATATATCTTTTATGCCGATACACTCCAGTACCGCTCTAACCGGTCCTCCAGCTATCACTCCCGTTCCCGGACCGGCTGGCCTCAACACCACCTTTGAAGCTCCAAACTTTCCGATAATTTCGTGAGGAATAGTCCTTTGATCTCTCATCGGAATTTTCTGAAGGGACTTTTTGGCGATGCGACCGGCCTTGCTGATGGACTCAGGCACTTCACTGGCCTTTCCCTTGCCTACGCCCACCTGGCCTTTTCCGTCGCCTGCCACCACTAAAGCGGAAAAAGAAAACCGACGCCCTCCCTTTACCACTTTTGTCACCCGGTTAATGACAACCACTCTTTCCAAAAAATCTTGTTCCATATTTACATCTTGTTGCGTATTCAAAACACCCTCCTTAAAAATCCAAGCCGGCCAAACAGAAAATACGGCTCAATGATTTTATATTCAAACTCAATCCGAAATGCCTTTCATCCCAAATTAAAAAACCAATCCGAATTTCCGGGCCGATTCTGCCAAAACCTGTATTCGACCATGATAAATAAAACCATTGCGATCAAACACCACCTTTTTGATACTTTTACTTACAGCAGTTTCAGCTATTTTTTGGCCGGCCAGTTCCGCTCCTTTGCAGTTGCCTCCCACTCCCGCCCCTTTCATGTTGAGCGTGTTGACCGCCGCCAGTGTTTTCCCCGACATATCGTCTATTAACTGTGCGTAAATATGTCTACTGGAGCGAAAAACCACTAAACGCGGCCTTTCTTCAGTTCCGAAAATTTTTTTTCTCAACCGCGCCTTGTTCCTGAGCCTCTTTCTCAATTTCAAAGGGCTTTTTTTCTTTATACAAATCCGAATCATCTGAACCACCTTTACTTATATATAAAAATATTACTTTTCCCCACCGGACTTACCGGCTTTTCTGCGGATCACCTCATCGCTATAGCGAATCCCTTTACCAAGATACGGCTCCGGCTCTCTTAAACTTCTGATCTGGGCGCTGAATTGCCCCACCTGAGCCCGGTCCGCGCCGGACACTATAATACTGGTCTTTTCCACCTTCACCGCCAAACCCTCCGGTATCCGCAGATTGATCGGATGAGAATAGCCCAAGTTCATCTCCAGATTTGCCCCCGCCACATTGGCCTTATAGCCCACTCCCTTGAATATCAGAGTTTTTGTCCAACCCCTGGAGACGCCTGTCACCGCATTTTGAATCAATGCGCGATACAAGCCGTGCCACGCACGCACTTTTGGTTCGTCATTTTTGCGAGTCAATACCACAGACCCTTCCTTAACCTGCACACTGATAACAGGATTCACCGGAATTTTTAAAAACTTCTGAGCCGACTTGACACACACTTCATTATCGGAACTGACACTCACTTCCACTCCCTGTGTTATCTCTATCGGCAATTTTCCAATTCTTGACATATTCCCATTCAGAGCCGGTTCTTAACCTAGAAACCCTTTTCCTATTTTTTATTTCACAAGCTACTTCCACTCTTCATCCAAAAATTTTACTGCAATGATTCACAGACTTTATAAAATATGTTTAAAAAATCACATCCCCGGCTGAATTTATCCCAAGTAAAAACCTACCAAATACGGCAAAGCACCTCTCCGCCCACATTTTTTTTCTTTGCTTCCTGCCCGCTTAAAATACCTTCATTGGTGCTCAATACCAATAACCCGTAATGGGAAAGCACCGGCGGAATCCGACCGGCTTTTACATACTGACGACAGGAGGGTTTGCTCACTCTTTCAATATGAGTTATAGCCGACTGTCCCTTTTCATTATACTTTAAATAAAGTCTCATAATCCCCTGCTTGCCATCATCCACCACCGTGTAGCTTTTAATGTACCCGTAAGCTTTTAACTGTTCCGCAATGCCCTCCTGAATTTTGGAACCGGGAATATCCACCTTTAAGTGCTGAGCCATGACCGCGTTCCTGATTCTGGTGCAAAATTGACTAATTGTATCCATATTTTATTCAGAGCCGGTTTTTAACCTGTGCTCTCTCCTGTTTGTTCCTTCGAAAAACCTCATTACTCTTTTTATTTTGATTTTCTGAAAATGCTGATCAACATAATGATTTTTTTATAAATATTTTTGCACCTCCAAAAAATAAATCAATGCTTCCTGAATGGCAATCCCAAGGATTCCAACAGGTTCCGTGCCGGCTCATTTTGTTCAGCCGAAGTGCAAATAGTGATATTCATACCTCGGATCGCGTCCACTTTATCGTAATCCACTTCCGGAAAAATAATCTGCTCTTTAATCCCCATATTGTAATTTCCGTGTCCGTCAAAACTTCTAGGCGACAATCCTCGAAAATCCCGAACCTGAGGAAGCGAAAAATGAATCAACCGCTCTAAAAAAGTCCACATTTTTTCCCGCCTCAATGTCACACAAGAACCCAAAGGAATTCCTTTTTTAATTTTAAAATTGGAAACCGCTTTCTTGGCTTTCGTAATGATCGCCTTCTGACCTGCAATCAAAGATAAATCCCGAGAAACATTATTTAAAATTTTGGCATTTTTAATGGCTTGGGAAACACACATACTCAGCACCACTTTTTCCACGCGCGGAACCTGCATAATGTTTTTAAGCGCCATCTGTTTTTTTAAAGCCGGCTTTATTCTTTCCACATACTGAGTTCTCAAATCATTCATCACAATACCTCCGGCGCCATCGAAATAATTTTCACAAAACTTCTAGCTCTCAACTCTCTGGCCACCGGGCCGAAGATACGAGTCCCAATAGGCTCTTTATTGTTGTTAATCAAAACAGCCGAATTTTCATCAAACCTAATGGAGGTTCCGTCCCCTCTTTGAATTTTATGCACTGTACGCACAATAACCGCACGCGCCTTGTCCCCTTTTTTCACCTTTGAATTGGGCAAAGCATTCTTAACGGACACCACAATAATATCTCCGATACCGGCTGTGCGCCGGCGAGACCCTCCCAATACCTTTATGCACTGAATTTCACGGGCACCGGAGTTGTCAGCCACTTTCAAGCGGGATTGCATCTGAATCATTTTCCTTTTTCCTTCCGGTTTACTGAAGATTCCACAATTTCCAACAGCTTCCATCTCTTTGTTTTGCTCACCGGCCGGGTTTCATGGATTTTCACAATGTCTCCCGGTTTTGCCTTATTTTGCTCGTCGTGCGCTTTAAAGACGGACTTTTTACGAATATATTTCTTATATTTAGGATGCTTCATCAAACGATAAATCAAAACAGAAATAGTCTTATCCCCCTTATCGGATACCACTCGTCCTTTTACTATATTGAGCTGTCCTCTTTGATCTTTCACTGTTTCTTTTTCCATTGCCTCTTGCCCCTTAGCCTTTCAATTCCACTTTATTTACTTCAAAAAATTATCCGCTTTTTCTTCTGAAAAAATTTCTTTTTCTGGATGATTTTCCTGACCCGGAAGGCTTTTGACCGGAACTAAAAAAATCAAACCACTTTTTCTTTTTTGACTGATTTTCTTTTATGGATTCCTTCACGGGAGTTTTTTTCCCAACTGAGCTTTTTTCCGGAATCGCCGATTTGGCCTTCATCTGTTTTTTCGCAAAAGAGCGCTGAGCTTCTTCTTTTGCCGATACATCTGTTGCCGGATCTTTGGGTTTCCCTGATGGTGTTGCTTTGGTTCTGACCGCTTCGGTTTTTACAGCTTTTTTTCTCTTCAATTCAGGTGAATCTGATCGGTTTTTTTTATGAGACACAAGAGCGGACTTCGGAAGAACGGACAAAGCCGTTTCGAGACGAGCGATATCCCTTCTGAAGTTCTTTAATTCCATCATGTTGGAAAGCCTCTGCATCTTGTGTTTCATTCCGGCGGAAAACAAAGCCTGTCTGTTTTGACTCAAACGCTTTCGCAGTTCCTGCACTTGCAAATTACTTATTTCCGAATATTTCATTTTTTAATTGAGCCGGTTCTTAACCGTCGTATACTCAAGCTCCTTTTTTATGTTCTGGACAAAAATTTTGTTTTAAAAGGCAATTTATGGCCGGCCAAACGAAAAGCCTCTCGTGCCTGCTCCTCCGTAACACCTTCAATTTCAAACAAAATTCGACCCGGTTTAATTAAAGCCACCCAAAATTCCAAATTTCCCTTTCCCGAACCCATACGCACCCCAATAGGTTTTTGACTGATAGGTTTATCAGGAAACACACGGATCCAAACTTTCCCGCTTCTTTTGACAGAGCGAGAGATGGCAATACGACTGGCTTCAATCTGGCGATCCGTCATGCGGCCCGCAGACAAACTCATCAAGCCAAAATCACCAAAAGACAATTCACTGCCTCTCTTAGCCTGCCCTCTCAGACGGCCTCGATGAATTTTTCTCCACTTTATCTTCTTAGGACTCAACATTTTTCTTCACTCCCGGCTTTTCCTTC
Source organism: Bdellovibrionales bacterium (assembly GCA_965203225.1). GTDB lineage: Bacteria > Bdellovibrionota > Bdellovibrionia > Bdellovibrionales > UBA1609 > JANQSP01. The sequence goes on from CBDBBW010000006.1 coordinate 194,287, forward strand.
ATAAGATATACATCTCCATAGTACATCCACACCTTAACTCCAATCAGACCATAAGTGGTTAAAGCCTCGGCAAAACCGTAATCAATATTGGCTCTCAAGGTATGTAAAGGGATACTTTTTTCGTTGTACCATTCCGATCGGGCAATTTCCGCTCCATCCAATCTGCCGGAAACACGTACTTTCACCCCTCTCACACCCTGCCGCACAGCCGCGGCAATAGCTTTTTTCAAAACTCTCCTCCAGGACACTCTTTTTTCCAACTGCAAGGCAATGTTCTCCGCCACAAGCTGAGCGTCCAGATCCGCCTTCCTCACTTCCTGAATACTCACAGACACTTTATGTTTTGTTTGTTTCTGAATACTCGCTTCCAAAGCGTCAATACCCACTCCTTTTTTGCCGATTACAAACCCGGGACGGGCTGTAAAAACAATCAATTTAATTTGCTCTCCTGTCCTCTCCACCTCCACCTTTGAAACACCAGCGTTTTTTAATTTTTCCTTTACATACAGGCGCAGGCGATAATCCTCGTAAATATTGTCGGCAAATTTCTTGCCGCCGGCGTACCATCTGGAATCCCAGTTTCGAATCACTCCGATTCTCAACCCAACTGGACTGATTTTCTGACCCATAATTTTTACCTCTCATCCAAAACAATATTAATGTGGCTTTGCTTTTTCTTTCTGTGAGACGCCTGACCACGGGCGGCCGGACGGTATCTTTTCAAATGAGGCCCCTGATTAACATAAATAGTTTTAACATAAAGATTATCCACATCTATCACTTTCCTCACTTCCGCGTTAGCCACGGCGGACTGAATCAGCGCTTTAATCAATGGAGCTGTCTTCTTTTTTGAAAAAGACAGCAGACCGATAGCTTCGTTCACATTTTTTCCGCGAACCATATCCGCCACCAAACGCGCCCTTTGTACACCCACACGCGTATATTTTAATGAAGCTTTTATTGCCAAAACTATTTTCTCCTTTTTTAAGGCTCCACTGAAACTAATATGCTATTTTTCCCTTGGAGCAAAACCAGTCATTTCTTCTGCATCTGTGATTTTTTTCCTCCGGCATGAACATTAAATACCCGCGTTGGTGCAAATTCTCCAAACTTTTGCCCAATCATATTTTCGGACACATATACGGGAATAAACTTTTTTCCATTATGGACAGCAAAAGTAAGCCCTACGGCAGACGGAGTAATCACCGATCGTCTGGACCAGGTTTTGATTACTTTTTTATCACCGCCTTTTTTGGCTTTTGCAATTTTTTCCAGCAGATGATAATCCAAAAAAGGACCCTTTTTAACTGATCTTCCCATTTTTATTTAAGGCCGGTTTTTAGCCACAGCCCTTTCTCCTTCTGTTTTCTTTTCATTTCGCTTTACGCTTTTGCCTCTTTGGCGTAGCGGCGGCGAATAATCATTTTATCCGTTCTTTTATTGTTTCTTGTTCGATAACCCTTACACGGTTTTCCCCAGGGAGTCATGGGGTGATTCCCTTTACCAACACCTTCTCCTCCCCCCATCGGATGATCAATAGGATTCATGGACATACCACGCACCTTAGGTCTCCATCCTCTTTTCCGAATCCGGCCGGCTTTACCCCAGCGGATGTTCTCATTATCCGCGTTCCCTAACTTGCCGATCGAAGCCCGACAAAGAGATAAAATACGGCGCAATTCCCCCGAAGGCATTTTCACCTGACAATACTTTTCATCCTTGGCGGCCAATACCGCCCCCACACCTGCACTGCGTACAAGCTGTCCTCCTTTACCTGGACGCAATTCAATATTGTGAATTTCCGTTCCGGTAGGTATTTTTATTAAGGGCAAGCTGTTTCCGGGTTTAATATCAGCTGTATCACCGGAGACAACCTTCTGACCCAGACTTAAACCCACGGGCGCCAGAATATAAGATCGCACACCGTCCTTATACACAATCAAGGCAATTCGGCAACTCCGGTTCGGATCATACTCAATAGCACTCACCTGCGCGGAAATATCTGTTTTTTGCCTCTTAAAGTCAATAAGGCGATAAGAACGTTTGTGCCCTCCCCCTCTGTGACGAACGGTAATTCTGCCTTTATTGTTTCGGGCGGCGCTTTTACGCAAAGGACGAAGGAGAGATTTCTCCGGACGGCTCTTTGTGATTTCTTCAAAACTCGAAACCGACATCTTACGCCTAGCCGGTGTTCGGGGTTTTAATACTCTTATTCCCATTTTTTTCTCCTTTTAAATCCGGTTCTCAACCGACAGCGCCTTCACTCCTTTGGCATGTAAATTAAAAAAATCCTTTATTTAAAAAAATTAATTCCCTTCAAACAAATTAACCGTTTCACCCGGAGACAGACGCACAATGGCTTTCTTCCAATACTTTACCCGCCCATAACCAGCACGTGTGCGGCGCGCTCTTCCACGGCAAATGGCTGTTTTTACCGACTGTACTTTCACATCAAAGTATTTTTCCACATACTTCCTAATTTGGATCTTGTTCGCGGAGCGGTCCACCTGAAAAACATAAATATTTTTGGATGCCAGTAAATTATTTTTTTCTGTTAAAAGAGGCCGTTTAACGAGTTGACTCATTTTTCCCCTCTTTCTTATATTGTTCTATTAAAAAAGACACACTTTTTCCGCTCATTACAAGACAGCCGTATTTCAACAAATCATACACATTCAAACCTTCCACCGGCAAAAACTGAAATGATTTTAGATTGGCGACAGCCTGTTTAAAAAGAGGGTCTCCGACCCGATCCACCAAAAGGGCTTTTTGCAATCCAAAGTTTTTCAACCGATCATGCAATTCTTTTGTTTTCCCTTTCGGTGACTTCATATCTTCCAAAAAAAATATTCTTTTCTCCTTCCACAGGTAAGACAATGTCTGTCTTAAGGCGGATTTTCTGATTTTTATGGGCAAAGCATATTTATAAGAGCGCGGTTTGGGGCCAAAAGTCACACCTCCGGATCTGTTCAGAGGAGATCGAATGGAACCCTGACGGGCATTCCCCGTTCCTTTCTGACGAAAAGGTTTTTTACCCCCTCCGCTAACATCCGCACGGGTTTTGGCCTTGTGAGTACCCTGTCTCGCGCAAGCCCTTTGCCAACGAACCACTTCATTAATCAATTCCGGTCTTATTTCCTTTTGAAAAATAACCGGCGGCAAGTCCAAATCCCCCACCTTTTCCTTTTTCCAATTTAACAAATCCGCTTTAATCATTATGCTTCCGCTCCCGTTCTACAAAGAAAAACCAAAGTGTTCCTGCTTCCCGGAACCGGCCCCTTTACCACAATCAGGTTCTCATCTGAAATAACATCCATTACCTGCACATTTCTCAAGCTGATCTTTTCCACACCATAATGACCGGCCATTTTTTTACCCGGCATCACACGAGCCGGTTCCGTACGATTGCCAATGGAGCCTCCCGTTCGATGTGTCTTGGATCCATGAGAAGCAGGCCCCCCTTTGAACCCCCAGCGCTTTACCACACCAGCGAAACCGTGCCCCTTGGAAACAGCCTGTAGTTTCACCTTGTCACCTTTTTGAATAGAATGAATGGAAACAGGCTGACCCACCTCTATATTTTCCACTGATTCCTGCCTGATCTCCCGCACACAAGAAGCGCCATTGGAAAAACCGGCAGAGGAAAGATGATTTTTCAACGGCTTTGGACAGGGCTTGCTCTTCCGAGGAAGGCAGGCCACCTGAACACTGTTATACCCTTCTTTTTCTTTCCTCTTGACCTGAGACACAATCCAGGGATTGAACTTTAAAAAAGTCACAGGAACAATCCGTCCTTTTTCCGTGTATATAGAGGACATAGCCAATTTAAAAGCATACAAACCGGATAGCTTCACTGCCTCTTTTTTCTGTTGTGCCGCTTTTGCCTCTCCTGCCTCTTCCATCTGTTTGTTTGTTTCATCGGCTTTGTTGGACTCAGGGCCTTTTTCCCCTGTAGCTTTACTACCGGACTTCATTTTTTCCGCATCGGAGGCGTTTGTATTCTCACTGGCTTGGGATTTCTGTTTTAAAACTTTCTCGGGTAAAGCAGGCTCTCTCCCAGCTTGATTTTTTTTATTTTCCTTATCCATTTTCACTTCCCGTAGAGATAACCACATCCACCCCAACAGGCAGATCCAGTTTTGTTAATTGATGAATTGTCTGCGAAGTGGGTTCAGAAATTTCCAACAGGCGCTTGTATCGTCTGATCTCAAACTGTTCCCTGGATTTTTTGTTTACATGAGGGGAACGTAAGACAGTGTAGCGGTTGATTTTTACAGGCAAAGGAATCGGGCCGACCACATTGGCGCCCGTTCTTTTGGCTGTGTCCATAATACCACGAACCGATTGGTCCAAAAGTTTATGATCGAAACCCGTAAGACGAATACGTATTCTCTGCCCTTCCATTTCCATTGTTTATATCCTTTTTGGGTGATAAATCCCCCTCCTGCTAAAAACTCTCCATTACCAGTATCTTTAAAAAAAGGAAATCTCACTTTAAGCGGAACCTTCACTATGCCGATCGCTTCCCCTCTTGTCAAAACAGCATAAAAGTATATAATGCAGTGTGTGAATTTACTGCATTTTCTTTTTTTAAGTCAAGATGTATCTATAAAATTTTTATAATATATAATTTAAGGGAGGTCACGTAGCTCAGTTGGATAGAGCGGCAGTTTCCGGAACTGTAGGCCGTGGGTTCGAATCCTACCGTGACCACCATAAAACTCCGTCGATTACAGAGAATTCAAAACGAAAGGACGACCTGTGATGAATATGACCAAAAGGAACATTCAACACAGGTTTTTTATACTTGCGGATGGGGCGGATACAGGAAAAAAATCCGCTGTTGTTTAAAGGCCGGAAGGCTCAGCCTCAGGCTCAGGCAACATATAAACAAAGCTATCGTATTCACAACCAGATACCTTGAGATCCTCTTTTACATAAGACCAGACTATTTCCGATCCTATTGAGCAATAGGCTAAACGAATACATTCATTATTCCCTCCACAGGCTTTGGAAAGCACTGCATGACCTATTTCAAAAGCTGATTTATTTTGAATTTCCGCCGCCATTTCACTGAATGTTCTTTGCTGATGCCCAAAACATTTCTTTAGAAAACCGGTAAATATATACAAATCAAAAGACACCACCGAGCTATCAGCAATTATTCTGCTTTGATCTGTAAACGCCTGATAAGCCATAGCAGACTGGTCAAATTCCTGTTTCGCTGTATCCACATCCTGGGATAAAGCATCCAATTTGGCCTCTATCTTTTCCCCAAGAGCGGCCGCCTTTTCGAAAAGCACTCTTTCATTAGATTCGTTTTTAACAGCATGCTCAACACTAGAATCCGCCTCTTTTTTTGCTTTTTGAGCTATTTCAAGGTTCCGCGCCGCTATGTCCTTATCCGCCATCGCCATCCCAAGCGCCTTTTCTGTTGCGGCCTTCTCATCCTCCCCCTCAGCTTTATCAATATTTTGCTTAGCGCTCTCTACCTTTTCTAAAGCATTATTAAGGGCGGATTGAGCATCGGATACTTTTTGAGCGGCTGTACTGGCTTTCTCCTTTCGATCTGCCAACTGAGCGCGAACTTTATTAAGCTTACCATCTATATCATCTTTACTTCTCATTATTTTTTCCCACTCTTCTGCTGTTGCCTCTTCAGCTGAAACAGCGCTCATTAAGGCTTCTTCTTTTGCCTGTTTGTCGATGGCCACCTGGTCATCCTCCTGAATAACAGGGCTGATCTGAAGAGTGTGATGACGCACATTGTTTTTTGCATAAGTGCTATATCCAAGTTGAATTCCCCTGTCCTCCATACTGGCAAAAGGACATTGAGCCTGATTCATAGCTTTATTTTTACTCATAAGGGCTCGTAATACGATGTTATTACTATCCACATTTTTCAAGAAAGAGGAAACATCCGGGTCTGTCGCAATTAATTCCAAATCTTTTTTGAAGGATTCCAAATCAACATACGAATGTATGTTTTCCCTCCAAAGGGAAATCACCTTGCGGACAGAGTACTGTTTACATTCAGAGTTATCAAAATACTCGCAAACACGCAGACAACCGTCCATTCCACGGCACTTGACTTTTTTATTTCTTTTCCATTTTGTGCTACTTTGAACAATAGCACGGATATTTACCATCTCCCTCTTATTATTATACAAATTGATATTTGGACCGATCTTTATATTTGTATCACCTTCTTCTTTTTCTATTTTTCTCGGGCCGCCACAGGAAATTAAGCTTAAACTGATAAAAAATAAAATGAAAAATCTCACTTTAAGTACCCCCTTTATTGTATTTACAGTCTCTATCGTAACATAATTTGATTCACTTGAATAATATTTAGTCAATCAGGAAAAAAACTACCAGCCTCAATGGAAACTATTTGATTGCAATATTAATACTTTCCCAAAAATCCAATATTTTTCAAGGTTTTTTTCCTGCAGTTTTATCTCATACATCTCATCACATAATTGTTTTTCAATAAATAATTTTCATAGTGTATGACTTACACTATGTATTTTTTTAGCATAAATATATAAAATTATTAAAAATAATTTAATACCCCACTCTTGCCCTTTTAATTATACTGTAGCCGCTTATGAAATTATTTACTTTTTCAGGTAAATGACGACAGTTAATTTAATCGCTTATGATAGTTTTGGCGAAGTGTCAAATATTTATATACCTGTAACTATTGCACTCCTCAGATAAACTGAGCTATAATTGAAAAATATTAAAAAATTTTCCATAAATACTTATACACTTGTAACTATTACACTCCTCAGATAAACTGAGTTACGACTGAAAAATATTAAAAAATTTTTCCGCAAATGCTTAAGAAGTTATATATATGTTAAAAACAATAAAGAAATATTTGTTTGACAGAAGCTCCGGGTGTTATCAGGAAATAGTGGAGCTTGTACTGCGGGTTGCTTTAGGGTCTTTTATGCTGACCCACGGCTGTATGAAGCTTAGCTCTTTTTCGGAAAAGGCCGAAATGTTCCCGGATCCTATTGGAGTGGGGCCTGTCTTTAGTATGATGCTGGTAATTTTTGCCGAGTTTTTCTGCGCCATTTTCCTAACCCTGGGTTTAATTACCCGCTTTGCCGCCTTAAATCTGCTTATAACCATGCTGGTAGCGGGGTTTATAGTTCATTCCAACGACCCTTTCAGTAAAAAAGAACTGGCTCTTCTATATGCAGTCGGCTTTTTGTATTTTATGATTTGCGGAGGGAACAAATACAGTTTGGATCAATGGATCAGAAAACAAATAAAATAACAGGGAAAACTCAAGATACAAAGTAATGATTTTTAGTTGGATCTCAAGTATAAACGACGATATTGCCCGGGGCCTCTGACAATAATCAATCATCAATCTATAAAGAAAACATCCTTTAAAGATTTAGACGGACACTAAAGGAGAACTTTCCCCATGCAGAAAGCGGCTGATCAAACCCGAACCTTATTTTAAATAATTTTTTCCACGAATACTTTTTTCTCCAAAAGCATATACGCCCGCTTTACACCCTCATCGGATATAAGAAGCAAATCCTCCTCCTGATTATGAAGGCTTTTTAATATAAAATGCCCGGACCTGATACCGCCCAGCCAGGCACGGCCGTCAGATACATAGATTCTGTCCCCCGGCCCTGCTTTTAAAAGATCGCACACTTTTTTGGAAAGACAGATTTCCTTTTTATCCATTTTAGAGTCCACAGACAAACGAAGTTTTTTTACTTTTTCACCTACTGACAAATTGGGCTTTCCCCCTTTGAAAAAATACATAGCCTTGTCCAAAGTCGCCGCTGTCAATCCTGTTATGTCTTTACGATCTTTCCCCCCGGAGGGGCGCAAAACACAAGTGCTCACACCAACAATTGTTGTTAAAACAACTCCAAAAACCGCACGAAAGTAAATAGGATCCCCTGACTCGGCTCCCATGAAAAACTCCCGTAAAAATAGCACAGGTTCCGGAAATATACCTGTCAGAACAGTGGTTGTCCCCCCTATCACCATTGCCATTATAGCTGAAAAAGCGTCAAATCTCGGCCAGAACAAAGCTATAAACACTGTGGTCACCACAGGCGGGATGATGGTCATAATGCCCTTATAGTGAATAGCAATCAAAGTCCCTTTTTGGCGAAAAAACCAAATAACCAGCAACAAACTGACACCTATCACAAAGACGGATACAAAGCGCGCCACTCTAAGATAGTGCCTTTCACTTTTTTGACGGCGCACCAATGGTTTATAAATATCATATACTCCTATGGCCGCTGAAGCATTGATAAGAGTATCCACTGTAGACATAAGAGCCGCTAATAAAGCGGCTATGACCAAACCCAAAAGCAGTTCATGTTGTTTCAAAACCTCAAATGCCACATTAATAAATACATTATAAGTATCAGTGACTGTTAAAAGTTCATGGCCCGGCAAAGCGGAACCAATCCTATCTTGTTTTGTGATGATTGCTTTGGCGATCCAACCCGCCACTCCAACGGTCACAGCAGAAAGAGGCAAACAAACCAGCACATTAAACAAAGCGGTGATACGGGCTTGTTTGACACTTCTTATAGAGAGGAAGCGCATTATTACTCCCTGATTCATAAATAAGAAAGCGGCGCTCCCCACCAGAGCATCCCCCCAAAAAACCCCCACGGAATTAAAATAAGGATCCGTATTTAAAGAGGAAAAAGGCAGGCGATGGCTGACCGGAAGATAGGACCAAAATTCCCCTATCCCGCCTAAGGCGTAAAAGCCAAAACCGACAACCAAAAAACCGGCCAGATAAAGCATAAGCCCCTGAAATAAATCTGTTAAAATAACCGCCGTCTGTCCTCCAAAAGTGACATAGAAGCCCAAAATACATGTCACCAAAGGCACTGTATAGATAGGCGAAAAACCAAACAAACCATGTAAAGCCAGACCGATTGTATAGAGATTGTAGCCGATATAATAAAAAATATACGCCAGTATGAGAACGACAACCACATAGCGGGCAATATGATTGAACCGCTTTTCGAAATATTCCGGGACTGATTTGATCCGATTATAATATAGTACGGGAAGCCAGGCGAAAACAAAAACAGGAAGTACAAACCACTCGTTCATGTAAACCATTGTACTGCTCATCCCCGTATTAAAGCCTTGCTGCGAATATTTGAGGTAACTGTAAGAACCTATCCCGGTGGCCACCATACTGAAGGCGGGAAGCCACCAGGAAAACCTCTGACCACTGAAAAAAAAGTCGTTAATATTGGAACTGAAACGGGAGAAATAAATTCCGGCAAAAGTAATAAAAAGGAAATAAGCAATAATAACAGCAAAAACTATAAAGAGTGTTTTTTGAGAAAGAATATTATTTAATTCCATTTTTTAATAAAACGGGAGGTTGCCCTTCCTTCTCCTTGCTGTTTCCCTTCTAACCGAAAAAAGGAATCTGAACTGCCATTAAAATCCACACTCCATGAGCAAGCACACTCCATGAAATACCCAAAATAAAAAACACCAGCCACTTTTTTTCCCCCGCTATTCTTAAATCCAAAGCTTTTGAACGAAGCAATAACCATATACCCAAAATAAAAAAAGGGATACCTGATCCGTAAATATACAAATAACTGGACAAAAAATGCTTCAAACCAAAGACGGAGACCAGCCATCGCGGAAAAAAGAAAGCGGAACAGATAAAAAAACAAAGCAGTGACACTCCAATGAAAATATTTTTAAAGCGCCGCTTCATGGTTTTATCCGTTTTTACTGACCAACCCATATACGCGTTCATTTTGCCAGCCTGTGTGATTCAATGAGTTCCGCCATCCATTTATTTTTATATAACCCAATGGTAAGTTTTTTACGCATTATGTAAAGGGATTTTTCTTTTGAGTCAACTTATAGTTTTGATGAGAGCTTTTTCACCAGCCAATCAGTTGAGAAGCTACTATTTTAAGGTTTTTCCTTTTTAATATTTAAAGGCCGCTCAAATCGCTTTTTGATGTTTAGTCATAAAGGCCGCACGAACTTTAAAAAAGCGGGGGAAGTTATTGAACAGGCTGTTCAACAAAGAGCTTTGGATGATATAAATAGAATTAAAATTGATTAAATTTATCAATTTTTAAAAGGGTAACAAGCTCCCCCCTGCTGTTCCAGCCAAGCGCATTCACGATATCCGATGAGTATACTTTCCGACAATTTGGAGCGTTCAATCACAAACACATTTATATCTGCTGTATTGCTTCCACAATGCAAAGAATACGCTCGACCGTCGACAGCCTGATATCTTTGGTAAACTACAATTTTAGACTTAGCAAACTCTTTTTCCATCACACTGATCTCTATTCCTGAATCCGGATCGCAGGATTTTTTTTCCGCTGATTTGTATATATGTGTAACGAAAGATTTTTTTTCTGATTCCATAACCCCCGAATAAGATACGGGATGGCAGTCTCCTCCTTCATCTTCCAACTCCCTGCACAAGAAAAATCCCAATCTTTTAAGTGTGTCATAAAACCGCATAGGCACCAAAACAATATTAATAGCCGGGGAGTCTTCAACCAATTTGTTAATTTGATACCTCAGCCCGTCATATCCTTTTTGAGAAAACAATACTGTCACACCCTGTGCTTCCAACTCTTTCTGCACATCCCAAGGCTCCATAGATCGCTTGTCAGTGAAATAACGATACATCTTCAAGACATCCGGACTGGAAGCCCTATCCACTTCACCATCGGCTGGCTGACTTTCCTCTTCAATTATAATTCCCTGAGATTGAACCGACATGGGAATAAAACTGAAAAAAATTAAAAGAACCAAAGTTGTTTTCATAGTCAAAACCTCCTCCAGTAAAACAATTTTGCCCTAGTGTACCAAAAAAATTAAAAACAATTCAACTATAAAAACTTTTTAACTATGGTCTTAAAAACAACCTGAATAATGGCAACGACCGCCGGCATAGTAAAATCAGGACTAAAACCCCACGAATCCAACTGTTTATTGTAAGAGCTTCAACCTGATATATTATGGTTCAGTATACTTTAAAAGAATTATTTAAGTTTTTCTCTGAAATACATTGAATATACCAATAACACATTTACTTAAATTAAAAAAACCGGTAAATTCTTCATATTATGAATTTGATCGCGTATAACGACTGCCAAAAATCATTGGATTTTCAACCTGATACAATCTGGCCAAAATACTGGCCGGCTTTCGCCTGGGAAAATAAGCTCGTATCCGGCTTTAACAATAAAAATCAAGTTGTCCTCAATTTTACTTCAGAAGATGTGAATTTTTTATATTTATTTCACCATTGCCACCCTCAGCTGAGCCTTTCGGAAATGGGGCGAATCCTCCTAAGATGGAACAAAACAAAAAAACCCGTTTTTTCATGGAAGGAATTTTTTTCTTTATACAAACTGAGTCAAAACACAGATTTCCTGATCCAACAACTGAAAATTTTTATGTCCACTCCTCACTCTTTTCAGAACTGGGTAAATAAAAAAAAGCTCCATCCGGCGGAATTACGTGTTCTCAATTCAATAAAAAACACCAAACCAATTCATTTTATTCTGGAGTGGATTGCCGGGCAAAATCTGTCCCACGCTCTTGGAATGAAAGCTCTGGAACTGAGCACAGAGCTGTTTCTTATGGGTTATCAAACAGATAAAATATTAAATCCAAACATATCACCGGAAGAAGCCATATTGGAAATGGAGAAAAAAAGAAAACCTTTTTCTTTTTCACTGGATCAAACCAAAAAAAAACATCTAAAAACAACATGGCCCTCTCATGTAACAGCCCGCTGGCATAGAAAAGGGGATCAAGCGGGACTGGAAATAAAAATGTGGTGCCGCAATCAGGAGGATTTGGAAAAAAAACTGATCGGAGTCAAATCAGCTTTTCAACAGCTGAAATAAAGAAAAATGACAAAACAAAAATTACTAAGACAATTTGATAAAGTTTACATCGAAAAAACCTCTGTAGCCGGGGACAGTGCCAAGAGGGTTTTTCAAATATTTCCCAAAGACCGGATTCATATAATAAGTGATAAATCCGAATTACAAACTCTGTCAAATATGAGTGCGAAACAATTTAACCAGAGTAAAAAAAATTTATTGCTATGTTCTTTTAAAGGAAAATTTTTTAAAAGATGCCCCGGCGCCCGGCCCGGATTGATTTGCTGTAATTACTTTGTTTTAAATCTAGGACAGCATTGTGAAATGGATTGCTCCTATTGCTACCTGCAAAACCTCATTAACTTCCCTTATGTTACTGTCTATACCAATATAGAAGACGCCTTAAATGAACTTTCAGAAATAGCGCAGGAAATGCGGAGCCATAAACTCCGTATTGGAACAGGGGAGCTTACGGACAGCCTCAGTTTAGATGATATCACCTTATATTCCAGGCGATTGGTAAGCTATTTTAAGCAATATCCCAACTGGACTCTGGAGTTTAAAACCAAGTCTGCAAACATCAAAAATTTTATCCATCAGAAACACCAGGGAAATATTATCGTCAGCTGGTCTCTCAATCCTCAATATATTATTGAAAGAGAAGAACACGGAACGGCGGACTTAAGCGCACGACTCGATTCCGCCCGCCTCTGTCGGGACAAGGGTTTTCCCGTGGCTTTTCATTTGGACCCTCTTATTCACCACGAAGGATGGAAGGAAAACTATTCAAACATGATTCATCGAATTACCTCCCTGTTTAAACCAGAAGAGATTTCTCATATCTCCCTGGGCGCTTTGCGGTTTCAACCGGAGCAAAGACACTTGATGCGGGAGCGATTTGGAATGCGCTCTTTAGTGACAAGAGGAGAGTATTTTAAAAGCAAAGACGGCAAGCTAAGATATGACAATGAGCTGAGACAACAAATGTTTCATTTGATTTTTACGAAATTTAAAACCCATCATCCCCGATGGAATCTTTTTTTGTGCATGGAAAACAGGGAAAGCTGGCTGGCCTCGGCAAACACACTTCCTTCAAAAATGGAAAACACAAACAATCTTTTTAATTTAAAATCCGTCCGCATCTTCCAAAATAAGAAAACAACCGCCCTCGACAGTTAAGACCTCCGGCCGCTATGCGTGATCTTTTTTCACAAAAGCACAGGCTGCTTTCGATTGTTTTTCAGACCAGGTCTACAGCCAGTTCATTACAACGGAAATATTGTTTTTTTCGCATATCCGCTCAATATTTTTTTTCTTTTTTTTGTTCTTTGCCAGCACAATAAGACAACCACCCCCTCCGGCTCCACACAATTTCATTCCCTCCGCCCCCTCTCCGGCAAGCATATTAATAAGAGAGAGAACCGGCGAGGTAAGCCAATTAGAAAAAAATCGTGCTCTCAGCTCCTGCTCTCTCTGCAAACAAACACACAAGTCAGACCAGTTTTCCTCTTCACATATTTCCATCATTTTTAAAGCATTATCCTTGAGTTGATTCAAACCGCTTAAAATATTTTGATCTTTTTCAATAATTTTTTTTAAAATTTTCCAATTATTATTTCCTGAATGATGTCTTCCCCCCGTGTCTATCAATAAAAGATGGTCTTTAAAAAATGTTAAAGGGGCTTTTCTTTTTTTCCACTTAGGACCAAAAGGAGTGCATTCAATCATATACAAAAAATCAGGTTGTGATCCCATCGCAGGAATATAATCCTGAATCCCGGCGGGAGAATGCAACAGAGCCGTCTCCAAATCACGACAAAGTGACAAAAGCTCATCTTGACTCAAATGTTGTCTCAAAACGGAGGAAAAAGCTTTTGTCAAACTCACAAAAAGACTGGAGCTGGCTCCCAGCCCCGCTCCCACAGGAGACTCTGACCTTAAAAAAATATCCCAGCCCTCCCTTTTTTCCTTAAAACACCCTATCCAATATTCCAGATTTTTTTTCAATAAATTCAATTCCTCATCCGACGCTTTTAACAAGTCTTCAAAATCAGAAAAAGATTTTTTATAAGAACCGGAAGGAGAGGATATTTCAATATTTATTTTTTTTTGTTTTTTTGGATTTATGTATATGGAGCGAACAGGTTGATTATTTTTTTGCAATTCAACGGAAGTAAAAACAGGAATAGAACAATTAATAACGAAACAATCTTTTACAAGGGCATAAACAGGCCAGACATCCAGCAGTCCTCCGGCCAGATCCATTCTCATCGGACTTTTAACGATATAGGCAGGATTTTTTTTCATAGTAGCATTTACAGATGATTAGCCATAGTGTTGACTTTAGTATGGAAATACAGGCCGGATTTTTTTCACAGTAACATATTTACAGTTTCACAACCATATCCTGATCTGCGAATTTCATCCTGTTCCCCATAACAGTCTATTGAGTGAGCACAGAACACCAACAGAAATAATAAACTGTCATTGGGATTTTATTTTTTATCTTCCTTTGTATCCTGTTTTTTATTTTCTTTCACATCTCTCTTCAGCAAATCAGATGAAAAAACAGATTTCATATCCTGAAAATTCAAAGCCATTGTTTCCTGACCCAGACTGCTTTTGACATAAATCTTCTGCCAATCTTCATCTTTCTTTTCTGTTTTAAATTCAAAAGGATCACTCAACTCCAACTTTAAAATTTCCTTTTCCTCTTTGTCTTTTAAAATCAAGTGAGCGGTCTTTTCAAAGGATTTTTCCTTACCAAAATACTGTTTCGCGAAAAGAACGGTTATTTTGTTTAAAACTATTTCCAGCTCCTCCGTATCCAAGATCCACTTTTTCCGTTGCTCCGGTTTTGCCGCTTTTGTTTCTAATGATCCGGCTGATTTTATCATTGTATTCACTTTGTCATGATCTACTTCAGATTTCAGAAGTTTCCATTGATTTTTTTCTTTTTTAACATGAATATTCAATCCGTATCCGTTTAATTCCACAGCCTGCACTTGATTTTTATTAAACTGAAACGGCTGACGATGATCTCTGATTTTTTGCTCTGTTAATAAAATTCTTTCTTTCTGATCCGGTCTCAAAATAAAAATATGATTTCTGGTGGATACCAAAGCATAAACTTTTCCGTCTATCTCGGGGCTGATTTTTACAGACCAGCTTTTGTTGTTCTTAAATTCCATGCGAATTTCAAAGGCCGGTTCTGACAATTTGAATTTGGCCCTGAAACTTTTTGTGTCAGGATAAGGGACTTTCTCAAAACTGATATTAGAAAGAGAACTCCAGTAAGATTCCAGTTGAGAATGAGAGAGGGGAAAAACAGAATTCTCCGTTTCCCACTGCCAGCCATGATTGTCCCATTTTAAATGCGCTTTAAACGACTTGGAATTATAATTAAGAGTTAGAGGATGTTCCGCTATATTAAAAAGTTTATAGCTTCGAAAATAATCTCTTTTTTTTTCCACCAAACTCGCCCATGAGGTGCCCCCAAGTAAAAGAGCTGAACCTTTTCTGATATAAAAACTGCCGTCAAACGCGCTATATCGACTGATATTCAAACTTACTTTTTTATCCGATACTGTTGTTATTTCCACGAAAGAGAGGTCTTGATCCAAACCGTACTCCTCCCAATTAGCCCCCGCAGACTTAATGACTCTGACTGTTTCCGAAAACAAACTTTCCAGCCAATCCCCCACTAAGTCACCATCGGCAATATCCGTGACGGGAGAACTCATACGCCATCCCCCATCCTGACGAAACATACGAATATCCACATTTCCCTTTTGAATAGAAACAGCCTGTACCTGAGATGGCTCAAGAGAGGGGAAAACCAAGTTCTCTTTCTCCTTAACCAGCTTTTCTGTTTTTGATTTCTTGTATTGATAAAAAGCGAATCCCGATGTACTGACAACAATGATAAAATAAATTAACCAAACCTGCCAACGTTTCACGCCTCTCTCCTGCGAAACCAGATAATAAAACTAAAAATAAAAAATATAATAGGAAGAGCAATGGCAAAAAACACAATACCCATCTGATCGGAGCCTTTTAAGGTTAACTGTGTCGCTTTCAATTTCTTTGGGCGTATACTGACCAAATCCGACTCATCCACTAAATACGAAACCGTGTTCATAGCCAAATCACGATTCACTCCCCTTTTGTTTATAAAGTCGTTTGATAAAAAGTCACTGTCTCCGAAAACAGCCAATATCATGGAAGGCTCTTCTTGTTTTTTACTTGTCTCTTTACTCGATTCTCCGCTGTCTTCTTTATCTTTTTCCGTTTTGGATTCCTTCATCTCCTCCACCAATAAAGCTATAGCTCGCGGGGCGGGATCCGCTTTATTTACTGATTTTTTTATATCAGGAAGAGATAAAGCTCCGGGATTTGTTTTCACCAGTTCGGTAACGACAAACCGATCGTTGTCTTCATTTATTTCCAAATCACTGGCCAGATGGAATATGGCAAAAGAACCTCGTGCAAAAGAGCTGGTTACCGCGTTTTTCATGTCAAATTGAACGCCCATAGGGGAAAACCGCCCCAAACCCACAAGAGCCGCTATCCTATCCATTATGTAGTGATTTTTGTAGTTGACGCCAAATTTTTGAAGAAACTTTTTCAGATTATGCTCTCTTTCTGGATCCAAAGCTACAACCAGTCTGCCTCCCTTATTAAGATATTCTTCCAACCATTGAATTTCTTTTTCCAGATAAGGCCGTTTAGGTCCGACAATAATTAAAGCGGAAACATCTGCGGGAAGCGCCCCCTGTGTTACGAAATTCCAGGTCTTCACTTGAAAAGAAGACCTGAGCAAAGCTGTTTTCAACTCGCTTATACCGCTTCCTTCCTGATTGGACAGATCCCTCTCCCCATGACCGGAGAGAAAATAAACTGTTTTCTCTTCACGACGAGTGGCCTTTATCATGGCGGAGGTCACTTTTTCTTCATCAAACGGAAGCTCAACCAAAACTTTTTTCCCTCTATACTCAGTAAAAACAAAAATATCCTGTGTTTCCTTATTGGCAATCGTATTCAGATATTCCTGAGCCAATCTGTTTTTTAGATGTGCGTCATAATAACGCTCTCTTACTTTGGAGCTTTTTTGCTTGAATAAAGACAGGTTCCTTTTTATCAAATCCTTTTTCTGACTCCCGGAACGACCTTTATAAAAGACAGTCAAATGCATATCCTGCTCCAGACTTTCCAGTAATTGAACTGTTTGCGGCGATAGAGAATTAATCTTTTCCTCTGTCACATCCACCGACATTTTAAAATGTGAGCTTAAGTAAGCCAGGGAGGCGCAAAAAACCAAGGTGATTAAAATGGATACTCCCATAGACATTCCGTTTTTGGTGGTTTTCATAAATAAAAAGCCAAGATAGAGTTTACGATCCACCACTATGGACAGGACAATCCCCAGGAAAAACAAACTTAAAAAGATATACAAAACATTCAGCCATCCTCCCAATATCCAGGTGGTGGACATAATGATAATCAAACTCAGACCGCTTATAGACAAACACAGTTTACCAAGCAAGCTCATTATTGCGACCTCCAGCGTGAGGATTCAATCACCCGTTGAGTCATAAATAAAAAAAATCCGGATAGAATAAAAAAGAATACAATACCGGTACTGACCACATTACCGCGAAAAAAACCGTCCAAATGAGTGGAGACAGACAAATAATCCATAATGGAGGAATAAAAAGGGTTGTTGGAAAACTGACCGCCCAGGCTGATAAAATGCAAAGATACATTGAAAATAACCCCTAAAAACACACTCAACATAATAGAAGAGCTTAAGGCGGAACTGAAGAGGCCAATGGCAGTGTAAACACACATAAGCAAAGCAATGGAAATATACGCGCTTACTAACAAATTGACATTAAACTCGGCAAACCAGCTAGTGCTTAACGGATACAAGAAAGACAAAAACACCAAAATCAAAACTACAGCGTAAGCAGAAAGAAATTTCCCAAGAACAATTTTTGTGGAAGTGATGGGGGCGGTAAGCAAAAGATCAAAAGTTCTCAGTTTTTTTTCCTCAGAAATCAGTCTCATGGTGAATATGGGAACAATAAAAAGCAAAAGCAGATGGGTTAAGGACAGATGACTGACAAACACGGTTTCATAAATATTGTATCCTCCTCCCATGTTTCCCTGGCTAAAAGGATTGACCCCTGCTACGCGCGCAAATTCAAAAAGCCTTCTTGGAAAAACAAAACCCCATATTGCACAACACAACCCCGCCATTAGGAAAAAAACAGGATTAAGAAATGTCTGCCTGAAATCCTTTTTAAATTGATTAAAAAACTGTCTCATTTTCCGCTCCGTTATGTTTTATTTGTCTGACCTGTCTGCAGTCAGTTTTAAGAACACATCTTCCAAACTGAAGGATTCACTCAATTCCATCAAGCCCGCGCCTGTCTCAATAACCTTTTTAGCCACCTGTTCGTTTAAATCATTTCCAGCCCCTTCAGAAGCCAATAACACGAGAACAGATTTCTGAGATGAACTCACATCCACTACACCTTGTAACTGTCTCAACTCCTCTATCAAATTTTCTGAAGCGTCTTTCACTCTCACACTGATTCGTCTTTTGCTTTGGGACTGCTTCTCCCTTAAAGAAGACAGAGATTCCTGTGTGACCATCTCTCCTTGTTTGATAATAATAACCCGGTCACAACTGGCTTGAACCTCGGATAAAATATGAGTGGATAAAATAATCGTGTGTTGCCCTTTTAACCGGGAAATTAAATTTCTTATTTCCAATACCTGATTAGGGTCCAGGCCCACTGTCGGCTCATCCAAAATCAATATTTCAGGATCACCAATTAAAGCCTGAGCCAGGCCGGTCCTTTGTTTGAATCCTTTTGATATATTTTGAATAAGACGATTACGGACTTCCTTTAGCCCCACTTTCTCTATCACAAAATCCACTTGGGATTTAATTTTTTCCTTTGGACATTTTTTTAATCCAGCCACATAGTGGAGATAACGGTCCACATACATATCACTGTATACAGGAGGCACTTCCGGCAAATAGCCTATTTTTTGCTTGGTTTTAATAGGATTTTCAAAAATATCCTCACCCGCTATTCGCACTTCACCGGAGGTGGGCACCATATAACCTGTAATAATTTTCATTGTGGTGGTTTTACCCGCGCCATTTGGACCCAAAAAACCCACTACTTCGCCTTTCTTTACCGAAAAACTGAGATTCTTCACGGCTGAGCGGGAACCGTATTTTTTAGTCACATTACAAACTTCTATCATTAGTGTGCTCCACTGTTTTTTTATGTGAATGATAAACTCATATCAAAAGTATTATACTCTTACAATTTGATTTTATTAGATTTTATATTTTTTACACGGGAAAATAAGGCTCAGGTAACAAGAAAAGCAGGAAGCTGTCAAGCCCAAAAGAAAAGCCCTCGGAACTTCCCTTATTTTCTTTTGAAAATAAAAGTCACTCTATCGCTTTTGCATTTTGGAGCGCCGGGAAAAGCCAGGTGGAGTTCCTCCGTGCTCACTTTTTTTACCTTTACGGAAGGATCCCCGATGTAATGAGAATTGGCCGGAAGATTTTTAAATTTTATCTGTAAATTCGTGTCACAATTATCCCCTTTTCGGGTTTGATAAGCTCCTGTTTCGTCATGAGCAAAGTTAAAATCCAGGGAACCGGTCAGACTGCCGTAGGAATAGGTGCCCATAAACAACACATCACACTTTAATGTCTCTTTTTTTTCCTGTTGAACCTGATTGATAAAAAGATTCGCTGAAACATCCCTGTCCGGGTAAATTAAGACCACCTGATTGTTGCTTTTAAATTCAAGAGTGTATTTGTTCTCCTCTTGAAAGAAGTCTTTAAAAATACCAACATTATCCTTGAAAAAACACTCCTGACGATCCAACTCCCATACCCCCAATAAACCCCCGGGAGCGCTACAAGCTGTCAATAAAAAAAAACTGAAGAGGAAAACAAAACCGAAGGCAATTTGGCTGATTTTTGTTCCTTCCAACTGATCTCCCTTTCTGACTTCTTTTTACTCAATAATATACTGATTTTCCCGGGATCTGTCTCCGCCGGATGGTCATCAAGGAATAATAATCCGTTTTCCCGCTATAAGAGTGGCCTTAAAACTCAAAGCATTTTTTTTCATCAATGACAGAAGAGACACATTATATTTTTTGGCAATGCCGATCAATGTCTCCCCTCTTCGAACTGTATGAAACTTCCGGGAAGGCCGGGAGGATTTTCCCGCCAGTGCTCGTTTTTGATTTTCCACCAATTTCAATACCTGACCGGGATGAATAATAGTGGAGGCATACAAATTATTGAGCTCTTTCAATTTTTTTGTTTTTACCTGATACTTTCTGGCTATAGAGTTTAAGCTCTCCCCTTTTCTAACGATATGAGATCCGGCCAAATTATACTTCCCGGTTTTTTTTATGACTCTGTTGTAATAGGGTATTTTAATTTTTCTCCCGGCGCGCAAAATGGATCGAAAACTCATTTTGTTCATTCTTCTTATAGTGGAAACAGTAGTTTTGTTTCGATGCGCCAGTCTGTAAAGAGTATCCCCTTTAAGCACACGATACCAATAATAATCCAAATAAACATACTTTGGCTTATCCATACGGCATTCCGCCAACACAGAAACAATATCATCTTTTTTCCCGACGGGGATGCGAATAATTGTCTCCTCTTGAATGGGGACATACTCACTGCGGTAGCGGGGATTCAGCCTCTTTATCTCCTTGTATTCTATGCCCATCTTTAAAGCCATCTTTTTCAAGCTGACCGGAAACTCCAACTTGACTGTACTGTACTCAAGAGGAGCCTGATATTCAATATTATTAAACCCGTACTTCTCAGGGGATTTGCTTATCAGAACAGCTGCTATAAACTTGGGCACATAATTTATTGTCTCTCTTGGCAAAGACTTCTTGGCACTTAAATACCAAAAATCTCTTGTGTAATACCTCATCACTGAACGAATAACTCTGTGTTCACCGGCGTTATAGGAAGCCAACACCAAATGCCATGAGGCAAAAATGCCATAGAGGTCTTTAAAATACTCCGCCGCCGCCCTTGTGGACAAGACCGGATCACGCCTTTCATCCACATAACTGTTCACTTTCAATCCATATCTTCGGCCTGTCCCTTCAATAAATTGCCAGTAGCCGACAGCGTTTGCAAAACTATGGGCGTTGGGACTGAAACCGGATTCAATCATGGCTAAATACACCAGATCCTCCGGCATACGGTATTCCCTGAGCACATTTTTCATCATGGGTATATAACGAGCAGAGCGGCTCAGATAAATCATCATTCGATCCCGCCCATTGGTTTGAAAATAGTTTATCCATTTCTCCACCTGTTGGTTGTAATCCATTTGAACTTCACCGTAAGAACTGACATAAGGCTCAACCAAGTGTTGTTTAACCTCCTGAGAGGATTCCTCCTTTTGGGAAATATGGTGAACAGGCAATTCCTCCGGCTTTTTTTCCTTGTATTCGCATATCATTGCATTTTTCCGGTTTTGACAACCGGATGTTTTCCTAAGGTACTGACAGGATGTGAAACTAAAAAATACAAAGCCAAAAATCAATATTTTCATTATGATCCACCTTGAAAATAATGTAAATTTTACCCGAGGGCACAGCAAAGCCACCCCCATCATTAATCAATAGCCTAACAGAAAAAATAAAATCATGTGAAGAAAAAAAAATAATTTTTTGGGCGAATTAAGGCTTTTTTACCGCCGTTTTTCTTATATCTTGACCTTTGTTTGAAAAACCTCCGGCAGAAGAGCATGACACAAACAGTTACGAGAACACACTAAACGAGACGTAATCATTCATGCTTTTCCGCCCGCCGGCAGGAAAATCCGTTGCGAAGCGAATCAAATAGAGGAATGTTCATCATCAATTTTCATGAGGAGAGCTACAAGCTGATTTTTAATTTTTTCCACATTTTCCCTGTTTCTCAACTCCCCTGCTGTTTCAAAAGCGGCAAAGCTCAATTGTTCCAAATGAGCAATAATAGTTCTGATTTGCGGTTCGTACTGAACCCTTATGCTGGGATGAACATCCCTTAAAAGCACATCCCAGTTCTTCACAACCCGGTTCTGTCCCGACAAATCGGAAAAAAAGGAATACATTAATTGATTCAGTTCTATACCGGCCTGTTTCCAATCCTGCTTTTTTATTGCCTGATTCACCCGCTTTAAATCCTTTTTCAAAAGAGTCTTCAAAGCTCCCCCTTTCTTCCTGAAAGAGAAGTTTTTCTTTATGAGCAGGAGAGAAAAAAGAAACAACAACCCATAAACAACAATCCAAAAAGTTTTCCCATACCTAAGTATGGAACTGCTGTTTGTATGTCTTAACCATGGAGTGAACAGATCCTCTTTGACCGATTCGTCAGTTTTACGCACTTCCCCGTTTTTTTTATTTTGCTCCGCCTGGTTAAAGTAGCGCACACTCTTGTCTTTATTCATTCCCGGCACATGAACTCCCACTACCTTTATTTCAAAAGAAGGCAGGATATGGGTTTTATAAATCCCCAACTGAGGATCAAAAGTGCTGAGTTCGAAAGAGGGAATCACCTGCTGACCGGAGGATTTGGGAATTAAAATCACCTCAAAGTCCTTTATACTTTCCTCTACGGAAAATTTTTGAGATTCCGTGGTGTCGTACAACTCCCATGAATCCCCAAATTGCAAATCAGGCAATCGAATCACACGAGGGTGCCCCTTCCCCTTAAAATGCACTTTATACACTATCGGATCATCAACGGACACAATCTTTTTATTTACACTGGCGGTAATATTGAAATCCCCGACAGCCTCTGTAAAAAGCACACCTCTTCCCTTTTTCGGCAAAGGCAAAACCTGTATTTTTTTCCTGTTGCTTTTTTTTAAAAATATTTTCAAGGGCGTGGAAAAAATCGGCCTGCTTTTCACTTCCAATATCCCTATATCCAACTCCCCCGCGCGCATAGGAAACAAAGCGGAGGAGAGAACGATGTGCTTTTTGTATTTTTTTCCTTTTATCTCCTCTACTCCATAGAAATTGGAAGCGGCTGTCCCTAAAGGAGAAATGGATTCCACCCAAAAACCCTCCAACTTCGGCTTTTTCGTCACACTTTCTATGTTAAGTGTATGGTTATAAGGCACATATAAAAACCACTTCACTAAAATCATCTCATTCAGATACACTTTTGACAGATCTGTCTCCATCTTAAGAAACACATCTTTCTCATTAAGAGAAATGCCTTTTTCCTCCAAATCCTCATCAAAAAAAGGGCGAAGTAAACCTCTGATCCCTCTTCCAAAAGGGGATCCTCTGAAATGGAATCCTCCAAACGGAGACGCAGGGGGAGCGGGGGCGGCTTTGGAGGAAACCACTATCTCCAAAGGAGAGGTCTTATAAAGTTTTCCATCCACCACCACTTCTGCGGAACCGATTTTAAATTTTCCCTCCTGCAGAGGCTGAAGCTGATAGTGATATTGTTTTTTCTTTGTAATAACTCCATTGACACTCTGAGAATAATCGAGCTGATGTTGCCCAAGAAGATGAAAAGCACCCAATCCGGGCAGGCGGGGCGCTCCTATGTTTTTCTCCGAATCGTACTCTATCTCCACGGTAAAGGTTAAAACACTTTGAGGGGGCACTGCCTGGGGATTGACGGAGGACTTCACACGCACTTCCGCCATCCCGAAAGAGGAAAAAAAACACAGAATAAAAAAAACCGGCATAAATCGAAACATCTTATATCCACACGATCTGCGCTCTCCCGCTTTGCTTTTCCGGTTGAACAAGAGGAAAAGATCCGAACCACTGAAGAATGAAATAGACAACAGAAAAAGCATATCCGGCCTCACCAGTCCTTTTCAACATTGGAAGGTTTTTTCCGGCTTTGCTGACGGCGTTTTCTTATTTGATTCTCCTGATCCAAAATAGCTTTTAAAATAGCTTCTGTTTGTTGTGTGTTCAAAAGTTGACCTTCTCCCTTGCTTTCCCGGGTTGTTGAAAGCTCCGGCTCTTCATTTGTTTTATTCCGCCCCTTTTTATCCTGCCCGGAATTTTCCCTATCCGGGAATTTCTTTTTATCCTCTCTTTTATTTTCTCCGCCCTGTGTTGACTTGTTTGGTTTTTCAGAACGGTCTTTTTTGTTTTCTTTTTCGATGTTTTTTTGACTCTTCTCTTTGCCCGCGTTTTCTCTTTTTTCTTTTTCCCTTTGCTGATTTTTCTCTTTATCTTTATTGGAACTTCCCTCCTTCTCTCCGGAGTCATCACTTTTTTTGTTCTTTTGATTTTTTGCTTCTTCTTCCTTATTCTGTTGTTGATTTTTTTGATTTTTTGTTTCTTCTTCCTTCTCCTGTTGTTGATTTTTTTGATTTTGAACCAAAAGCTCTATATTGGTTTTCACTTCATAAGAGTTCGACCGAAGACTCAATGCCTGTTGATAAAAATCCAGGGCGTCCTCCCGCTTCTCCACTTGACTGGCAGAAACAGCGGAATTAAACAAACTGTAAAATACAATATTCTCTTTTGGATTGTTTTTGTTTAAATTATCCTCCGTGGAGCCTCTCTCCTGTTTTCCCTCTTTTAATGATAAAATATTTTTTTTCTCATTTTTTCCTCTTGTGAAGAACTGTCCGTGAAGCTCTGCCCTTTCAAGCAAATTTCTGGTTACTTCATACTCCTGAATGGCTTTCTCCGGTTCAGTCATCAACATATAATTTAAAGCCAGATTCATTCGATAAAAAGAGGAAAAAACATTTTCACTTAAAGCGAACAACCATTCCTTTTCTGCAGTTTCATATTTTTTTTGAAGAAAATAGAATAAAGCTCTGTTATTGTGATTCAAAAAAGGGAAAGTCAATAAACAACCGCCCATGATAAGAGCGCAAAAAACAAAGACCCAATCAGAAAAAGAAAACATACGTCCGCGCTGATTCACGATTTCCTCTCAATATAACTGTGCCATTCCAATAAATTGTTTTTCCCTTTTTCTCCAATCAAAAAATATAACATACCAAATAGAAACGTCATAAACACAAAATATTGATACCATTCCTTATAAACATTTTGAATCTGCCGGGAAGTGGTGCCTTGTCCTATTTTTTGAATATCCGAGTACACTTTTTTTATCGTATTATTTCCGAGGGAAACAGAATAAAACGCCCCTTTGCCAACATGAGCTATTTTTTTTAAGGTGCTTTCGTTAAAACGGGAAACCACAGGGTTGCCCTCCCTGTCTTTTTTATAAGAAAGTTTATTCCCCTCCTGGTCATAAACGGGGATCATGCCGCCTGCATGAGTTCCAAAGCCCAAAGTAAAAATATGCGCTTTTGTGCTGACCAGCTCTTTGACCGTCATCAGCGCCCGCGCCTCGTTGTCCTCCCCATCAGAAGCCACCACCACCACCCACGAAGAGGAATGAGGGTTGAGAGCACTTCCCCTTCTAAGAGCCTGACCGGCCATTCGAAAAGCACTTCCAAAATCAGTGCCTTGCACAGACTGACCAGCGGGAGACAGTGATTTGATAAATAACTTCAAAGCGGAATGGTCCAAAGTCAAAGGAGACACTAAATAAGCGGAACCGGCAAAAGAAATCAAACCCACTCTTTGCCCGCCCAACAATTCGATCAGGTTATTTAATTTCTTTTTCATCACATCGAGCCGGCTTAAGCCGCCTATATCCTCCACCAGCATACTTTTTGAAACATCCGCCAAAATCATCACTTCCGCCCCTTTTATTTCCACCTCCTGTTGTTCCGTTTCAGAGCGAGGACGAGCCAAAGCCAAAATTAAACAAAGATAAACCATCAATAAAACAGAGTGTTTGAAGATCCGCCGTTTTTTGGACACAAAACCGGATGCCACTTTTAAACAAGAGGCTTGAATATGGGAAAGTAAAAGACGATCATTGATTTTTAAACGCAAAACAAACAAGAAAAAAAAAATCGGTATAAAAATCAATAAATATAAGTATTCCGGATGAGTGAACATATTACCATAACTCCTGTTTTCAAATTATCCATGAGATTTGCTTGCTTAAATATATGTAAATGTGCAAACAAAAATCACAAAATTCAAATGACAAAAGCATAACAAATATAAATACACAAAGACAGTATGCCAATATTTATTTTTACACAAATATTTTTCATAAATAAAAAACACCCTCTGGCAGGAAACATATCAAACTGAAAAAATCAATAGACCCAGAGAGAATAAAAAAGAGATTTGAATGTTTCCATTATATAGCTTTCAGCGGACACACGGGAGGATTGAGGAGCCACTGCCACGGGGTAAATACGATAACCAGGTGCGAAAATTTTTTTAAAAACCCTTTCCGCGCGATACATATGCAGATAAGAGGTAATCAAAAGCAGATCCCGGCACTCTAATTTCCGTGTCCATTTGCGCGTTTGTTTGGCGTTGCCATAAGTGGTTTTGGATTGCTTTTCCAAAATTACATCCTTCGTATTCAGATTTCCGTAAAAAGGTCTTTGAGGAAAAATTTCATCCAATACCGCTTTGGAGTGTACTCCGGATATAATGAGCTTCCTGACCGCGCCGCGAGACAACAAATCAAAACCCTCCCGCACTCTTCCCGCCCCTCCGGTGAGGACCACGGCGCAGTCGGCTTTATAGTCCTTATCCCACGCTGTGATACTTTGAATGGAAACCCGTCTCAATTCCAAAAGAAAGAAAAAAGACAATATAAATAAAAAAACACAAAGGAAAACAACAAAAAGAATTTTTTTTAAATGCATGAATTGTCTTTTGGCTGTATGTGCTTTTCCATTCCGCATTTTTATTATCCTGCTTTGCCCCATCATTCCAAACAAGTGTTCTGACACGAATGGAAGAGTAAATCCAGGGAGGAAAAATAGCTGAATCAGGACAAATAAGCAAGCATTTCGATTTCCATGTCCACCCCTTTAGGGAGATCCTGCACGGCCACGCAAGATCTGGCAGGAAAAGGTTTTGTGAAAAATCGGCTGTACACTTTGTTTACAGAGGAAAAATCCTCCATATTTTTTAAAAAAATACCGGCTTTGACAATATGGCCAAAATCCATATTATTCGCTTTTAAAACAGCTTCGATATTCCGCATAACCCTTTCCGTCTGAAGTGCGATATCCCCTTTGATGATTTTCCCTGTTTCCGGGACGAGGGGGATTTGACCTGAAAGAAACAGCCAGGGGCCTACAGCCACAGCCTGAGAGTAAGGCCCCAACGGCGGAGGCGCTGAGGGGGAATTGACGGATCTTTTTTTCATACTGAAATTTTCGCTCTGTTTGATCCTATATCCGCATCTGAATCCATTACAGACAAAAACTCATCCAGCTTATATTTTTGCAGTCGATACCTGAAAGAACGCAGGGAAAGAGCCAGTAGATCCGCCGCCGGTTTTTTCAAACCTCCGGTTCTTTGAAGAGCCTGTATTAAAAGTGTTTTTTCCAAATTTCCAACAATCTCCTCCATATTCATTCCCCGTTCAGGCAGAGAAAAATCGGAAATAACACCCTGTATATCCTGGCCTCCAGGCTCAGTCTTTTTTAAAAACGGTATGACATCCTCCGCCTGAATTTCCCCTGTTTCACCAAGAATGAGCACTCTTTCGATCAGATTTTCCAACTCTCGCACATTTCCCCGATAATCATACTGCTTAAAAAGCTCCATAGCGGAAGTGGATACTGTTTTTATGGGACTGTTTAATTTTAAACTGTATTTTTTTAAAAAATGCTCCACAAAAAAAGGTATATCCTCTCTTCTCTCCCTTAAAGGAGGAATATGTATCCGCACCACATTTAAACGATAAAACAAGTCTTCCCGGAAATGACCCATTTTAACCATTTTTTCCAAATCCCTGTTGGTGGCAGTGATAAGACGGAGTTGCACTTTTTTGTCCGATGTACCTCCCACCATCCTGATAACCTTCTCCTGCAAAGCTCTCAACAATTTGGGTTGAACGGTCAAAGGCAGTTCCCCTATTTCATCCAAAAACAAAGCCCCTCCATCCGCCAATTCAAAAAAACCTTTCTTGTCCGCGATAGCGCCGGTAAAGGACCCCTTTTTATGACCAAACATTTCGGACTCAATTAAAGTGTCCGGGACGGCTCCACAGTTGACCGCAACAAATAATTTGTCTTTTAAAAAACTGCTCTCATGTATAGCTCTGGCAATCATCTCTTTACCTGTTCCGCTTTCCCCTGTAATCAATACATTTGAAGTAGTATGAGCTATTTGTTGAATATTCTTAAAAATTTTCTTCATTATCGGAGATTGGCCGATCAAGGTGGATTTACCTCTTGCCTGACTCAACTCCCTTTTCAATTGCTGATTTTCTACCTCCAGCTTTTTTAAACTGAGTGCGGAAAAAATAGTCAATTTTATCTCATCTACATTAAAAGGCTTTGGAATATAGTCATAAGCGCCCATTTTCAGCGCTTTTACCGCTATCTCGGAAGTGTCAAAAGCGGTAATAAGAATAAAAACCACATCCGGCTGAATCAATTTGGCCTTTTCCAAAAGCTGGAGACCGGACAAACGAGGCATTTTCAAATCAGAAATAACCATATCAAATGACTGCTTTTCCATAAGCTCAAGAGCTTTTTGACCATCCTCTGCAGACACCATTTCAAATGAATAGTCCTCTTCCGAGGACATTTTTCTAATTAATATTTCAAAAAATTCACGGATAGATTGCTCATCATCCACGACTAAAATTTTTTTAGACATAAAAGCACCTAAGCAAAGGTAAAAGAATTAAAATCCGTTTTCCAAATTTATTTTTTATTTTTCCCGGTTTAAATACAAAACAATCACGCACTTTTTTTCTGTGCCATTTCTCCCGGACAAAAATTGGGGACAATGGGAAATCGAAGTGTGCAAACAGTTCCGCCCTTATCATGACTGTCATATGACAACTGCCCTTTATAGAATAAAACCAGTTTACGCACTATAGCCAGCCCCAGACCGGAACCTTTATCTTTACTTGAATAAAAAGGTTCATATATATGCGGCTTATCCCGATCACTGATGCCCACACCCGTATCCTTAATCCTCACAACCACCCATCTATAATCGTCAAAGCTTTCTATTTCCAATTGTCCGGTGGATTGACCCTCCATAGCTTCACAGGCATTTTTAACAATATTCAGAAACACCTGCTTGAACTTATCGCTATGCCCCTGAATCGCACCGTGCGATTTTAAAGTAAAATGATGCGTAATATGCTCCCATTTTGGATTGACGCGCACATTATCCAGTAGTTCTTCTAAAATAACATTCACATCAATGGATTCCAGCTCAAAATGACTCAAAGAGGATTCCTCATCCGAAGCGTAATCTAAAAATTCACCGATAATTCTATTCAAACGGCTGATCTCCCGCAAAGCCAAATCCATCAATCTTTTATTCTCGGAGGTGTTTGCTTTTTTATGAATATCCAAAAGCTGAATACTTCCTCCAATACTGGATAAAGGGTTTCTTAATTCATGCGCAATACCCGCGGCCATTCTGCCTATACTTGCAAATCTTTCCTTTTCCTGTGCCTTTTTTTCCATTTTTCGCACTTCCGTACAATCCTGAAATAACACCAAATACTTTTTCGATTCTTTAATGGGAGAGATAAAAAGCTCTATTGCCTTTTTATGGGAATCATTTTGATATTCTATTTGAAGAGGGTTCACCTCACTGTCCTCCCTGGAGAGAGTATGTTCCTTTAGTTCCGGGAATATAGTATATAAAGACGCAGAAAAAGAGGCAGGCAAACCCAGAATATTCGAAGCATTCCGATTGGAGTGAATAACAAAGGCCTCCTCGTCTAAAATAAACAAGCCCATATTTATATTTTCCACAATCAATTCATTTAAGTTTTCCAGCTGATGCATGACTGTGTCCACAGCCGTCAATGACCATTCCATTTTGTCGGCTGTTCGTCCGAAAAAACCGCTTAAACCCGCCACAACCATAAAACCTAAATTATTCATCAAAAAAGACAATACAGGTGATTGAATGGAATCCATTCCCGTCGGATTTAAAATCAAAACCCATGAAAATAAAAAAGAAACCAATAATCCCTGAGTGAAAGCCCCTTTATATTGCGCCAAAAGCCCCGCGCTGAAAATCTGAAGCATATACACGAAAATCAATACAGGATATAAAGCGGAGGTAATCACACTCAAACATACTGTCATCAATATTGCGTCTACAAACAAAAAAAGCCAATGAAAAAAATACTTTTCCTTTATTTGGTCATGGAAATAAAAGTATAGAAAGTCTATTGAAAAAGAAAGAAACAGAAGAAAATAACCAATAATATACAACTCCGAGTTTAAAAACAGAGGCTGAATAAACTGATAACAAACAAAACCCAAAAACAATATTCCGTGCAAAGAAGCAAGTAAACAATGAATGAAAAAAAATTTGTCATTCACAGGCTTCAATGCAATAGAATGCTCTTTTAATATTTGTATATTTTGCATTAAAACCCTCCAGCCACTGCCGGCATTTTAAATATAGGCAGATACAATGCGATCACAATAAAACCAACCAGCGCTCCCAAAAACGCTATTAAAAAGGGTTGTATAAGATCTGAAATGGCGTTTGTCGTTGTTTTCACCTGTTCCTCATAAAACTCCGCCACCTTTGTCAATGTGGCGTCTGTGCTTCCTGTCTCCTCGCCAATAGCCACCATATCAGAAATAAGGGAAGGAATAATTTTTTCCTTCTTGAGAGATTGAGCGACGGATCTTCCCTTCATCACTTGATTTCGAACGGTTTTAATGGATTTTTCAATAAAAAAATTATTTGCAGTCAAAGCGGAAGTGTCCAAAGCATCCACAATACTCACCCCTCCGGACAATAGACAGGAAAAAGTTCTGCTGAAACGAGCTAAGCTGTCTTTCAAAATAAGCGGGCCTATTATAGGCAATAACATTAAAAGTTGATCTTTCATTTGTCGACCTGCCGAGGAGCGCAGGTACATAATAATACAAAATGGAACAAAAAAACCAGCCAGTAACAAAGCTATCAAATGATTTCTGAACAAATTACTAGTTGTAATTAAAAGCTGAGTCATCGCGGGAAGCTTCACATCCGCTCCGGAAAAAATACTAGTGAATTTAGGCACCACCACAACCATAATAACTATAACGATAACCATTCCTATGCCTAAAACAAAACCCGGATACATCATGGCTTTTATCACTTTTGACTTCATTTGCTCGCTTTCCTCTATGTAATCCGCCAACCGGCCCAGCATGACATCCAAATTTCCACCTTCTTCACCTGCCTTAATAATATTCACATACACATTGCTGAAAACAGCCGGGTAAGTAGCCAAAGCGGACGCAAAAGTGCTTCCCTTTTCAATAGTGTTTGCTACATCGGTGGTAACCGTCTTTAGCACTATATTTTTGGTTAGCCCTTTGATTATATGCAAAGACTGCACGACAGGAACACCCGAATCAATTAAAAACGCCAATTGTCTTGTAAAATTCACCAGTTGTTTTGATGGTACTCCCGAAACAGTCCCACTGCCCAAATTGAAAATATTTTTCTTCATTTCAATATGAACCAGTTCCAACTTCTTGGAATTTAAAATATGTATTACTTCGTTTTTACTTTTGGCCTTTATTTTCCCGGACACTATTTGACCGTTAGACTTTTTAGCTTTAAATAAAAAAATATTCATTACGATAACCCTCTAATATTACGCCGATTTTTTAAAAGACGATTTTTTTATTTTGGAAAGCAATTGCATCAGTTCATTAGGTTCATAGCTGTTGGCCAGCGCCACTGATTCGGTAATCAAACCCTTATCAACCAACTCCACCAAAGATTGATTCAATGTAATCATACCCAAAGCTCTCTGAGTCTGCATAATACTGTACATTTGATTTTGCTTTCCTTCCTTAATTAAATTCCGAATAGCAGGGGGGAAAAGAAGCACTTCTACAGCAGGAACACGTGCTTTGCCGTCCATAGTGGGAACTAGTTTCTGGCACACAACCCCCTGAAGAACCTGAGAAAGTTGAGCCAGAATCATCTGACGTGTGTTTCCACCAAAGACCCCCGCTAAGCGGTCTATGGCCTGATAAGCATTATTTGTATGAAGTGTCCCGAAGGTCAAATGCCCTGTTTCCGCGATATGAAGGGCTGTTTCAATTGTTTCCTTGTCTCTCATCTCACCCAATAAACACACATCCGGATCCAATCGCAGAGCCGCTTTTAGGGAACTTTGAAAGTCTGGTGAATCAAAACCAATCTCTCTTTGATTGACAATGCACTTCTTATGAGAATAAATAAACTCAATAGGGTCTTCAATCGTTAAAATATGACCTTTTTTATTGTTATTTATTTCATTCAACATAGCCGCCAAAGAGGTTGTTTTGCCTGAACCGGTAGGGCCTGTCACCAACACAAGACCATACGGTTTTCTGCTTAATTCAGACAAAATAGGAGGCAATCCTATTTCGTTTATATTGGGAATCACCAAGGGAATCTGCCGAAAACATCCAGCAATAGTTTGTTTTTGATAGTAAATATGTCCACGAAATCGAGATGATTTTTCAATAGCGAAAGAAAAATCAAGGTCCTTGGTATTTTCAACAATTGTTTTTTGCCTGTCCGTAATAATAGAATAACAAAGCTCTTTGCTTTGTTCGCTTGTCAAAGGATCCACATTCAAATGTATCATTTCACCGCACACTCTTAACATGGGAGGAACGCCCGGTGTAATATGAATATCAGAGGCGCTTTGCTGAACAGCTGTTTTCAAAACCTGTATCATCGAAATCATATATCATCCCCTAGGGTTCCATACATTACTTCGTCAACGGAAGTAATGCCGTTCACCAGCTTCTCCAAAGCACTTCTTCTCAATGTTTGTAAATTATTTTGTTCAATAGCCAGTATTTTAAGCTCCCTTGGAGACAATCCTTTAAACACGCCGCTCTTTAATTCAGGTGAAATATCCAGCACCTCAAAAACCGCCATCCTTCCCTTGTAACCGGTATGGTTGCAATATTGACAGCCTTCTCCTCTCATTATTTTAGGTTGTGCTTCTTCCGCTTCCTCGTTTGAAAATCCCAATTTTTCCAACACCTCAACATTCAATTTGTAATGTGTTTTACAGTTGCCGCAAAGTACACGCAACAGACGCTGAGCCACTACAACTGAAGTGTTTTCCGCCACACTGTAAGCCGGCATACCAATATCCATTAACCTTGTGATAGTTGAAGGCGCGTCATTTGTGTGCAAAGTGCTTAAAACCAAGTGGCCTGTTGCCGCCGCACGGTACGCGATATTCGCCGTTTCCTGATCTCTAATTTCACCAACCAGAATAACATCCGGGTCCTGACGCAAAAAAGACCTTAAAACAGAAGCAAAAGTAAGCCCAATTTTTGCGTTAACTTGAACTTGATTTATACCATACAGTTTATACTCCACAGGGTCTTCCGCCGTGGAAATATTTCGATTAGGTTTATTTAATTGCTGTAAACCGGAATAAATAGTCGTGGTTTTTCCACTCCCCGTCGGACCTGTCATTAAAATAAGCCCCTGACTGACACCAAGGTATTTTGTAAAAGTCTTCAGCTGTTGATCGTTCATTCCCAAATCGCTAATATCCGTACCCAAGGCAGAGGTGTCCAAAATCCTCATAACAATTTTTTCACCACTCACCACTGGAACCGTACTCACCCTAAAGTTGACAAGTGTATCATCCACTTTTATTTTCAACCGCCCGTCTTGAGGCAGTCTTTTTTCACCAATATCCAAACGAGAGACCACTTTAATACGGCTGGCAATAGAGGAAGCCATGCTACAAGGAGGATGTATATATTCCGCTAAATGCCCATCCACTCTGTACCGAACTCGACATTTGTTTTCATAAATTTCAATATGAATATCCGAACAACCCATTGTAATACCTTCTTTGATAATATGATCCACTGTTTGAACAGTGGGATCAGATTGAATCTTTTTATTAACCTGATTATCGCTATCTTGCACTGTATTTTCCGGCGAAGACTCGATAATGGAAAATAAATTTTTCATTTTGTCTTCATTTTCTTCGGTATGATAATAGGAAATCATTCTTTTAATATCACTGCGTTCAGCGACCACCATTTCCACTTTGGAGTTGGTTAATATAGATACATCATCTCTTGCCTGAATATCACCGGGATCGGAAAACGCAACAACAATAGTCCCTTCCACCTCCTGAATCGGAATAAGACAATACTTTTCACATATTCTTTTTGGAACTTTAGATACTGTTTTTGGATCAAGTTCAAAATCGGAAAAATGAATTTTTTGCAAATGGTATTGATTTGCCATCAAATCAGCTATCTGTTTATCAGAATATTGATCCGATTCAAATAATGAGGATAAGACTTCCCGACGAGTCTCTCCTTTCATGGTGCAAAATTTAGACCAATCCTTTGTTGGCAAAAAATGCTTTTTATGCTGAAGCTCTTTTGAAGATTGAGCTTTTTTTATTGCAGGCATTTTGTTGGTATATAATTTCTTTTGTTTTGCCGGCACGGTCAATGTCCTTCATTTTTAAATATGAATATAATATTTATAATTGAATCACTTGATCGGCATATATGATTGAAAAATAAATAAATATTTATATTTTTTACATCTTGAATGACAAAGTACCGGCCGGTTTCTAAATCCCGTCCAAATAAGAACAGGCCTGATGTATATCTTTTCTGATTTGATCAACCAATTCAGCCGAATTGGAAAATTTATACTCAGGACGAATATACTGCATAATTTCCATTTCACACTCCCTGTCCTGCCATTGTTCATCTTTCCCGATAAGATGAATCTCTATTTTTTTTAAACAGCTGGCCGAAAATGTGGGATTCGTGCCAATATTGGCAATTGCATAAAAATACTGATTGTTTTTTATGACTCGTACTGTATAAACTCCGTTTATCGGAACCAGAATATTTTCATCCACTTTTAGATTAATGGTGGGAAAACCCAATGTTTTTCCCCTGCCTTCCCCTTTTACGACCACACCTCTGATCGAAAAAAACCGACCTAAAAGGCTTTTCACCAAATCCCAATTCCCTGATAAAATGGCCTGTTTGATAGAGGAGCTGGAAACAATAACATCCTTCCACTTCACTGGCGGTATGACTTTGAGTCTGAATTTGTGCTTTTCCTGTAACTTTTCAAGTAACCGAATGGAGCCGGCGCTATCCGCCCCAAATCGGAAATTGTATCCAACAATAATTAATATGGGCTGAATGGGAGAAACAATATACTGTTCTATAAATTTCTCCGGAGACAGTCTGGAAAAAGCGCCTGTAAAGGACTGCACTATCAGATGGTCTAAGCCCATCGTACGTAGTATTTCCTTGTTTTTTTCAATTGAATACAAAAGCTGATGTTTCCTTTCAGGAAATAGCACCTGAGCGGGATGAGGGAAAAAAGTATAAAGAACACCAGGACCCTCTTCCCGCCGGGCGGATTGAACGACAGTATCAATTAATCTTTTGTGTCCCAAATGCACACCATCAAAATTTCCAATAGTCAGGACAGCCCTTTTTATTACATTATAATCAATACTATCCATGAGAGATCTGGTTTTTAAACACAATATGAGCCAGAATATCAGCCTGAGCGGCTATTTTATCCCCGACAGAGGCTACACCCGCACCCCAAAAAAATGAGGATTTGTGTTTCTTCATCTCCACTTTTAAATCCAATATATCTCCAGGAAAAACAGGATTCTTAAAGCGCACATTATCCGCTCCTGCGAAAAACATTTTCTTAATGGGGGCGTCTTTTTTTATACCACAACAACACAAGGCGCCAGCCTGAGCCATAGCCTCCAAAATCAGCACTCCGGGCATAATTGGATTATCGGGAAAATGACCACAGAAAAAAGGCTCATTTCCCGTCACATTCTTCTGCGCCGTACAGATACGTCCTAAAATTTCGCCGGGGTTTTTCTCCGTTATTTGAATCACAAGATCCACCATAAGAAAAGGGTATCTGTGGGGGATAAGCTGTTTGATTTCCTGAATTGTCAAAGGCTTCAGCAGTCCGTTGGAAAGAGCATTATTAACCTTTTTCATAAATAACTTTCTGATTTGAACCGCCGGGTTTTTTACTTTTTTATATCATCCTGATTCTGACTTTCCATATCAAATATTATTTATATTTTTTTTTGTACATACTTATCACTTTGCTGGTAAGGTCCATATTGGGCCGCACCCACAAAGTTCCATCTTTATTTAGAATCACATCCACCTTTTCCTTTTTTGCCACACTATTCACAACCACTTTAATTTGATTAATGACGGTAGATCTGAGATTGTTTTCCTTCTGCTGAAACTCCCTTTCCTTTTCCTTCACAAATTGCTCCATCATCAATTGCATTTTTTGTATGGATTCGTATTTTTTGAGCTTCTCATTCTCGGAGAGGAGAGCCATTTCTTTCCTAATCTTGACTGCCTCTGTATTCAACTTCTTACTTTTCTTTTGAATAAGCAGCTGTATACGCTTTTGCTCTTTGTCAAGTATTAGTCTGATTTTTCCCTGCTCACCTGTTTTTTCCAATGCTTCATTAACACTAACATAGACTGTTTTAAGGTCGCTGTCTTTTTCCTTTTTTACTGCCGTAGAAAAAGAAATCCAACCAAACACACAAACAATACATAAAATCACTTTTTTCATAATATTCCCTCCTTTATTATTCATTATAATGATCTGAAAAAAAATTCAAGCCCCAAAAAGGCAAATCCCCTCACCTCCGCAAAAGCAGTTCAGGCTATTCCACCCCGGAACCCTTTTTATCTCTTTAAAATATTTAAAAAGGAAATCCCATTGTAAACTGAAATTCCGCTGTTTTCTCCCCCAATTCCAATTGAGGATCAAAAGGAAATCCCATTTCCAAACGAATAGGCCCTAAAGGACTGAACACTCTTAATCCAAATCCCCAATTTCCCCTTAAATCAATGGAATCAAAATCATTATAAGCGGATCCTACATCAACAAACAGCACTCCAAAAAGCTGAGCTCCTGGAAAAAAAGGAAATTGTAGTTCAAAATTAGTGTAAAATTCTTTCGTTCCTCCAAAAATCCGATAAGAAACCCCTTCCGGATCGGGATGCCCGTATCGCAAAGCTCTTTTGTATATTGCATTTGATCGTTTTCGAGGACCTAAGGAAAAATACCTGAACCCTCTCAAACTGTCTATACCACCCAACGAAAACAAGCGATCAATGGGAACAACACTTTCATCGTCCCATACCAAATGCTGGCTGTACTGGATATTCACACGAAAAACAAAATCCCAAAATAATCTTTGATAAAACCGGGCATTAGCGGACAATGTAAAATAATTGAACTTTCCAAATATTCCGTCATAAGATACAGAACCTTTTGAATAGACACCTCCTGTGGGAAACACACGATCATTTCTCCTGTCATATTCTATACTGGCTTCCAGAGGGTTCCGCAGTCCACTGGACTCCTCAACAGGATACAGCCCCTTTTCCACTTTATTGATCAGCTTCACATGCTCCAACCGATAATAAAAAAGCACTCTCAATGTGTCTGTGAGGGAACGACCCAAAGTAATACCTCCACTGATTTTCTGTTCCGAAAATCCGCGGTAGTTTATTTTTGGAACAATAAAGGAGTCCAGGCACCTCTTTCTTGCCGTTTCCAAGCTGGCTTCAGACTTTTTGCGCTCTGACTCATTCTTAAATATTGTTTCGTCATGCTTCGCCGTTTGTTTATCGAAATCTTCACAAAAGGATTGGTTTTTTCCAAGAGTGTCCGCACTCAAATAATTAAAATAAAAATCACTTCCAAAATACCAGCCGGAATCCATAAAATAAGGGTCTGAAAAATTTAAGTTAATATACTGTCTGAGTTCGTTTACAGTCGCCTCCAGTGCTATATTGTATCCCCTTCCAAACAGATTGATCTTATTGATTTTACCATTTACAGAGAGTTTATTATATCCGTCCCAAGACGTACCCAGCTCCAATGTTCCCAGGTTTTCCCTTTCTTTGATAGTGGCTTCCATGTCCACAAGATCATCCCTGTTTTTAATTGTCTTTGGAATCATCTTCACATCATCGAAGAAGCCCAGTCTTCGAATGTTCTCAACCGACCGGTTTTTATTTGTTTCACTGTACAGCTCTCCTTCAAAAACCCTGATTTCCCGGCGAATCACTTTATCTCGCGTATAAGAGTTGCCGGAAATATGAATTTTTCCTATTTTCACTTTTTTTCCTTTTTGTATCTCAAAAAGCAGATTAATGGTTTTATCATCGTCACTGGGTAAATTAAAAAACTTGGGAATGACATTAACAAAAGCATAGCCCTTATCACCATACTTTGTTTCAAGCCGTTTAATATCCCTTTGCAGTTTCCCATAAGAAAAAATCTCCGACTCCTCTGTTTCCATTTCCGCCTTTAAAAACTCCTTGTCAAAAATCAAATCACCGGAAAAATCAATGGTGCCCGCTTTATACTGCTCCCCCTCCTGAATCGGAACACTGATAGTAATATCCGTCTTATTCGGTGAAATCACGATTTCCGGCTGACCGACAAAAACCTTCCAGTATCCTCTATCCATATAAATAAACCGAATATTATTGAGATCCTGTTTCAAAGTCTCCTGACTGTAAGAACCGGCGGAGGAGATAAAACTCAACAATCCGGTTTCTCCGGTTCCCATGAAAGATTTGATTTTCCTTGAAGAAATAGAACGATTTCCTATGAAACGGATTCTCTTTACTTTGACCTTTTTATTCTCTTTGATTTGGATAACCAGGTGCACTTTCTCAGGATGAGATATCTGTTCAATGGAGTGAGTCACCTCCGCCAGATAATAGCTCTTTTTTTCGTATTCCTCCTCGATGTTTTTAATAGCAGACCTGATTTTTTTATGATTTAAAAACTCATTAGGAAGAAAATGGAATATATCGTCCAACTCTTTTTTACTTAAGTTCCTATTCCCTTTATATGTTATTTTACCAACAATGGGTTTTTCCTTTACTATGTAAATTAAAGTGATTTTTTTACCTGTTTTTTTTTGAACTTCAACATTATAAAACCATCCTGTGTTAAATATCTGTCGAACATCCCGTCTGATTTTTTTTGGATCATATACGGCATTAACCTTAGAGGAGATTTTAGAGTGAATTGCCGACGACTCAATAATTTTATTTCCCTGTACAAGGATTTTTCCCACCTGATTGGAACCAGCCAAAGAGGAAAGGGGAAAAACAAACATCAAACAAACACAACAAAAACGCCATTTCATAACAAGTGTCACCAGGCTTATAAAGCATCCGTTTATAGATTCGACTGACAAAGTCGGAAGACTATCCCGCAATATAAGCTTTGTCA
Organism: Bdellovibrionales bacterium; assembly: GCA_965203225.1. Classification (GTDB taxonomy): domain Bacteria; phylum Bdellovibrionota; class Bdellovibrionia; order Bdellovibrionales; family UBA1609; genus JANQSP01. The sequence goes on from CBDBBW010000006.1 coordinate 233,622, forward strand.
AATACCGCGCGGCAGGGAGAAGTTTATCCTGTTTCCATAATCTGAGCGAAGAAACGGAGGAGAACATTACAACAGCCTTACCGCGCAGTATTCTCTACCGGTTTTTCTCCGTATTAAGTAAAAGCGCCGTCTTTCATGTGCAGTTGCTTTGGAAAAGCCTTCGCAAACACCGGGTCGTGGCTGGCGGAAATAAGCGTGATGCCAAAACGAGCTTTTAACTCAAAAAAAACATCCAAAATATTAACTGTGTTTTTAGTGTCCAAATTTCCCGTCGGTTCATCGGCAAGTATAATCTCCGGTTCATTTGCAAGCGCTCGGGCGATAGCCACTCTCTGTTGCTCCCCTCCGCTTAATTCAGATGGAAAATGTTTCCTGCGATCAGCTATTCCCACCAGTTCAGTCAGATATTCCGCCCGTGATTTTGATTCTTGAAAATTCTGTTTACCTATCTGCCCGGCAATCATAATATTTTCAAGCGCATTAAACTCCCTCAACAAATAATGAAATTGAAAAATAAAGCCCATTTTCCGACTCCTGAATTCCGCCAGCTCCTCTTCCGTCGCCAAATTCAAATTCCTGTCATAATAAAATATCTCTCCTTTGCTGGGACGATCCAAAGTTCCAATAAGGTGCAGAAAAGTGCTCTTTCCCACACCGGAACCTCCTGTAATACAAATTGCTTCTTTTTTTTTCACTATCAGACTTATGTTCTTTAACACATCAATCTTTCCATTACCCTTATAAAAACTTTTGCTCATTGAGTTTACTCTTAAAATATCATTCATAAAGCAGTCCCTCTCTTAAAGATAATTTCAAGGCTCTCCAAACCGGCAAGAGGCAGGAAAACAAGCAGATCAACAAAGAACAAATGAACACCAACAACATATCAGAAAGTTTGATATGCGCAATAATGATATTAACTTTATATACATCAGAAGGAATAATTTGCCAAACACCCTGAATGCTTACAAAGCCCTTTGACAACAACAAACCCAAACCTATACCTGTCAAAGTGCCGGCAAAACTGACAAGAAAACCCTGCATCAATAGGAGAAGAAAAATAAAATTTTTTCCTGCACCCATCACTTTTAATATGCTGATTTCACGAATTTGATTTAAAACAGAAATGGATAAATGAGAGGACACATTAAAGGCCCCGGCCAATACCAAAACCATTAAAATAAAAAAAATTAAAAATTTTTCTTTTCGAACGGCCTCAAAGTAACCTCTATGCAGATTTTTAATAATGCTCTGCCAATCACTCACTCTATAGGAGGAGCCTAACATTTGCGCGAACTTCAAGCGTAGATTGTCAGTTTGAGAGGGGTCTTTTATAATCAGCCTCAATCCGGAAACGGCGTCAGGCTGATGAGTCAGATTTTGAACAGTTTTAATATTTACAAGTATATGACGGGAATTAAAATCATGGAATCCCAGATCCAGTATCCCCTCCACATACAACTTTTGATGTTTATTTTGAAAAGAACCTCTTGAATCCATTTTAGGAATCACAATATGAAAAAAATCCCCCGGCTTTAACTTGAATTTTTTTGCTATTCCCCTTCCTATTACGGCCGACTGTCGATCTTTCAGGTGAAAAGCACCGGCGATCAGTCGTTTTTTCAAGCGCGCATCTTGACTGGCGCTACCTGAAACACCCTCCACCAGCACCCCCGACAAACCACCCTCATACACCAACAAGGACTTCAAAGATAAGAAGGATGTGTATCCCTCTATATGATTTAAACCCGGTTTTATTTTATCTATTAAATTATTTTGTGTCGTGATTCGACGACCGGTGATGACCAGATGACCTGTCATATCCACAATAGCCTGCCTAACCGTTGTTTCATAGCCGCTGTAGACAGACATGGCCAAAATCAAACTGGAGGAGGCTAAAATGAGGCTGAAGATGCTTACCAAAGGCGTAAAACGAATAAACCGGCTACGGGAAAGAAAAAATCTTTTAAACCATAACAAAAAAAACATTATAAACCTCTTGAAACAATAGAATATAATATTCAGACAGGCAATATACTAAAATACAAGCCATACGGTATAATTTACCCACCTGTTGGATTTTTTAAATAAGCGGAAATAAAGGGATCCAACCTACCATTTAACACGGCGGAGGGATCCGCTATCTCCCGTCCCGTGCGATGGTCTTTCACCATTTGGTAAGGATGCAAAACATAAGAACGAATCTGACTCCCCCATTCATTGGCTTTTTTTGAAGACTCCAGTGATTCCTTTTCTTTTTTTCGCTGTTCCTCCTCTCTTTTATAGAGAGCCGATTTCAGCATTTTCATTGCCTGATTGCGGTTGGCGTGCTGGCTTCTTTGACTTTGACACTGGATAACAATATTTGTCGGCAAATGAGAGATGCGAACAGCGCTGTCGGTTTTATTGACATGCTGCCCCCCGGCCCCACTGGCACGATAGGTGTCCACCTTTAAATCCTCATCCTTGATCGTGATTTCTATACTCTCATCCACATCCGGCCAAACAAAAACACTGGCGAAGCTGGTGTGCCTGCGCGCATTAGCATCAAACGGACTGATGCGAACAAGACGATGCACTCCTGTCTCCGACTGCAAATATCCATAGGCAAAAAGACCCTTCACCAAAAACTGCACTGAGCGAATCCCCGCCTCTTCCGCCGCATTTAATGACAAAATCTCGATGGAAAATTTTTTCTGTTCAGCCCATTTAAAATACATTCTCTGTAAAATGCCCGCCCAGTCCGCCGCCTCCGTGCCTCCCGCTCCGGCATGAATAGCCACATAGCAGTCCCCTCTGTCATGAGCGCCGCTGAGAAAACTTTTCAACTCCAGTTCTTTTAACTGTTCAGTCAAGTGAGAGTGCTCTTTCCTCAATTCAGAAAAAGACTGTTCGTTCGGCTCCTCTTTTAATATTTCCAATAAGACCAAACTATCTTCCACATTCCCGTGAAGAGTGTTCCATTCGACTATGGTTTTTTCCACTTCCGCTTTTTCTTTGGCCAGCTCATTAAGCTTTTGATGATTTTGCCATAAAGAAGGATCCTGGCTTTTTAATTCCAGCTCTTTAAGACGGTCTTCCCTGGAATCCAGTTCAAAGATACCTCCGCAGATCGAGCACCTTTTTAAGAACCTGATCCATCTGTATTTTTAATTCATTTATTTCCATTTCAAGGTCCATGACCTCTTCTCCCGACTCCATCCTGTTGATGAAAGATACAGTTATTTTGAACAAAATTCCCTTTATAAAATAAAGGCAGACCTTTTAAAATGTCAAATTAAAAATACCACGGTTTTCCCGGTTTCATCCTTTTTCCCGAGGAAGGTAGAGGAAATGTTGCCCATAAGTAAAAGTCTCCTTCCGGCAGAAAAGCACAGGTAATGTCAAAAGTATATTGAAACTATGTGATAAATTCGATGGTATCCGGAAAATTTAAAAATACGCAAAAAAAACACAAGTGGTATAAAATAAATCGTCCACTGTGTATTTGCTCTGCATTTGATTTTTATCTCTGTCAATCACGGTGGAAAACCGTATACACATTTTGATTTTTATCTCTGTCAATCATGGTGGAAAACCGTATGAACATTTTGATTTTTATCTCTGTCAATCATGGTGGAAAACCGTATGAACACTTTGATTTTTATCTCTGTCAATCATGGTGGAAACGCGTATGCACATTTTGATTTTCTCATTAATCTGACAGTGCCACTCATTTAAAAAGAAAGCCCAGTTTTCCTCCGTAATTTTTGTCTGTTTTAAATGCTCCTGCAGATGTGTAAAGGGGCCTGAAGACGGATGAGTAAACACATTCATACCCACGCCGACAATCAACTGATGTAAATCGCCCTTGTTAACCACTTCTATCAGCAAACCCGCCGCCTTTTTTCCTTTAATGTAAATATCGTTTGGTTTTTTCAAAGCAACCGGGCATTCCTTCCATGATTTCTTAAGCGCTGAATACAAAGCCTGCCCCATCAACTCTGTCGTAACAGGTTGTGGAGCCGACTTAAGAACATAACTCCAGCTTATCATCATGTCACTGTCAATCCATTTACAGTTCCTTCTGCCCCGCCCTTTTGTCTGCGATTCAGTGATAAACAAAAAGCTTTTTTTTTGATTTTCAAAAAGGTATTCTTTTGCTTTGTCATTCGTGCTGGTAGCTTGAACATAAAACACAAAAGAGTGATTTTCTTTCTTAGCCCAATTTTTTGTCCATTGCGCAATTAATGACATGATAAAGTCTGCAATTTTAATGTTTAAAACACGCTATCTTATTTATCTTCCACTTCTGCGGATTCTTCCTCTTCTTTTAACAGTTTATTCAACTCCTTTGTAACAAGCTGTTTTGCCAATTCAGGAACCACCTGCCATACAGCCTTCTCAGTTATTTTTTGAATAACCCCCTGGCTTTTTTGTTCAACAAAATCTTTTAACCGCTCCTGTACTTCCTTTATAATTTTTTTCTCAGCCCATTCATTAATATGTTCATTAATTTGATTTTTTAATTGAGTATCGAATTGAATTGTCTCCTGCTTCCCTTGTTGATCTTCCATATTATCAAGCTCTTTTGCCAGGGAAGTTGGTAAAATTTTTACATCTGCAGCGCTCGAAGCATCCAAATCCGAAAGCTCCTCTTCATTTTCATCAACAGGTTCATCCAGCTTCTGATCAAGAGCGGTAGAGGATATCTCCTGCATCTTCTCCAGTTCCGCGGCAGAAACAGCCGCAGGAGAATCGGCGGAGGAAAGAACTGGAGACTCCTCTTCCTCCTTCCGAGAGGCTATGGGATTAATACCTTCGGGCGACTCGGGCGACTCCCGGGAAGGGAAGTCAGCGGGAGAATCGGCGGAGGAAAGAACTGGAGACTCCTCTTCCTCCTTCCGAGAGGCTATGGGATTAATACCTTCGGGCGACTCGGGCGACTCCCGGGAAGGGAAGTCAGCGGGAGAATCGGCGGAGGAAAGAGCTGGAGACTCCGCTTCCTGATTCCGAGAGGCTGTGGAATCAACTCCGGGCGATTCGGACGACTCCCGGGAAGGGAAATCAGCGGGAGAATCGGCAGAGGAAAGAGCTGGAGACTCCACTTCCTGATTCCGAGAGGCTGTGATGGGATCAATACCTTCGGACGATTCAGGTGACTCCCGGGAAGGGAAATCAGCAGGAGAATCGGCAGAGGAAAGAGCTGGAGATTTCTCTTCCCCCTTCCGAGAGGCTGTGATGGGATCAATGCCTGCGGACGATTCGGATGATTCCTGGGAAGGGAAGTCAGCGGGAGAATCGGCGGAGGAAAGAGCTGGAGACTCCGCTTCCTGATTCCGAGAGGCTGTGATGGGATCAATGCCTGCGGACGATTCGGACGACTCCTGGGAAGGGAAGTCAGCGGGAGAATCGGCGGAGAAAAGGGCTGAAGACTCCTCTCCTTCAGCGTGCGAAGCCAAAGCCGAGGCATGACTACCTTCGACAGGATCTATATCAACCTCTTTAGAAACAGTGGCGGATTGAGCACCCCCTTTCATCCCATGTGATTCATTATCCTCTTTAAACTGCGGCATGGGAGGAAATTTCAAACTTGTTGCCAAAATATTCTTCTTTGTCTTTGGAACAAAACGACCGATCAGCTCCCTCAACTGCTCTGCTGAAATTGGCTTTTTCAAAAAATCCCGGGCGGAAGTGGATTGCAGTGTTTTCTGATCCAAGCGCGTTTTTGCCATCAGGATAATGGGAATATCCTTAAATTCCTGGTTATTAACTTGATCTTTTATATCTTGTGAAAAAGCATTATCTATGAATATAATATCAGGGCGGTTATACTGCACTATCTTTATCAATTTGGAAATCTGATCTATCCGATGCACCCTAGGCCCATAATGATATAAGACATGAAAAAAAATCTTCTGAACAACAGGAGATGAATCATATAAAATAATTTCAATTCCCATAATAAAGAAATAAACTGGTTTTATTCGCTTTAGTCAATGTATTTTCCCTTTTTATTCCAAGCAAACTTAAAAGAATTGATGTTTTCCATAAAGTTTGTTGAAAAAGAGATTTTATATTTCCACTTTGTAATGCCCTGAATAACAACATGGATTGCAAACACATCCGGATTCCAATGAAACGAAAAACTACCGACACTTGATTGAAACTTCCGCTACAACACAAGAACATGAGATAACTTCCCTGTTTGGAATGCCCTGAACAACAGCATGGATTGCAAACACATCCGGATTCCAATGAAACGAAAAACTACCGACACTTAATTGAAACATCCGCTACAACACAAGAAAAAGCTGTAAATATGAAATAACTTCCCTGATTTTTACACCAGTATATTAAAAGCTTTTTTTAAAGAGAGCTTCCGCGGCCTTTATCTGCGCTGACCTTTCTTCTGATGATCCGGATTTTTTATTTTCACCTGAAGGATCAAAATACTCGCAATAATTATTTCTCTCCTTATCCCTGACTCTTTCAGCGGAAGGCTCCCTGCACTCATTATAAGCTGATTCATCATACAACTGACAATTCAGGCAGATATGCAAATCAGCCAGACAATATGGACACTCTTCCCGAAAGCTGATTTTATGCTCCAACTTCACCTGTTTATTGCATTGATGACAGGATACCGTGTTCATATATTATTTTCTTTCCTTCAGGAGCTTGATTTTAAATATTAGCCACATTCATTATTTTTTGTTTCTTAAAAAACACCAGAGGCTGTTTTTATAACCTCGGTTTAATCAAATGCCCGGGCAGAATGAATTTTAATGCACTCCCCGGTAATGGAGTTCATATAGAGACTTTCTGTCTCCATTTTTTCGCCTTTCTTAATCACTCCCTTCAACAAGGCCCCGCCAGTAACTCCTGTAGCACAAAACACAACCGGAGCTTTCACCAACTCTTCCAATTTATATATTTTATCCGGCTGTTTAACACCCATTTCAACCGCTCTCTTTTTTTCTTCCGGGTTGCGAAAAACCAGACGGCCTTGAAACCCCCCTCCAAGACATTTAAGAGCGCCGGCGGAAAGCACCCCTTCCGGAGCACCTCCGGTTCCCATCATCAAGTCCACGGATATATTATTTGCTTCCTCATTCCAACTGGTTAAAATGGATGCAGTCAGATCTCCATCCTCAATTAAATGGACGCGCGCCCCAATAGAATAAACAGAGGAGATCAATTCCTTGTGGCGGGGACGATCCAAAATCGCCACGGTTATTTCCTTGATATTTTTATTTAGGGCACGGGCGACCTGTTTGATATTATCCTGCGCACTGAGATTCAAATCAATGGCGTCTTTAGCTGTCGAACCGCAAGCTATTTTTTCCATGTAAATATCAGGGGCGTTAAACAATCCGCCCTTTTCCGTCATAGCCAGTACAGACAAAGCGCCGCTCAGCGCTTTGGCACAGAAATTTGTTCCTTCCAAAGGATCTACGGCAATATCCCATTCCGATTGATTCTCCTTCCATGCTCCCACTTTTTCCCCTATATAAAGCATGGGGGCTAAATCCCTCTCCCCCTCCCCGATAACCACAGTCCCTTTTATAGGTATATTTCGAAAAGCCCGTCTCATGGCGCTCACAGCAGCCTGGTCAGCCAAGTTCCGATTTCCCAATCCCACATATTCAAAACAGGCTAGAGAGGCCATGCGGGTAACTTGTAAGACATCCTCCAATAAAGGAAAAGCAGAAGGAGAGTTATTCATGATGTTCCCCATCTTCCTGCCGCCACAGCCTGAACATTTTTAAAATAAAAATCCGACTGTTCATCTGAGATTATGCCTCAACTGATAAAGTGTCACTGATAAACCCCCTTGGGTGCCTCCAACTGACCGTCAGGCAAAATCCAAAATACACGGTCATTGAAAGTGATTTGATAACGAATTAATTTATTTTCCTCCACCTGCCGAATCGGAATGTCATGATACACACTTTCCAGAAATAACATTTTCATAAATGCCTGAGCTTGAGTTTTCGCGCGCTCTCTTTCACTCTCCTCCCACCTGCTTTCCTCATCTTGCTTAATTTGCTCCTGTCTGTCTCCATCGTGAGCTGACATAGCTGTATTGTTACTTTCTCTGTTATAATCCACAAACATACCCAGGACCCGATCAGCCAGAGTAGAAAACAAAAAAGCAGATACAAAGTCCGTTTTCATCCATGCAAAAACAACTGACCGTTTTTTATCCCCCTCCATCTCCTTTATGTCATCCTCCCCGTTACCTGCAGAAGAAGAAAATGCCACTATCGGATAGAAATTTGTGTCCCGGCTTTTTGGCGCAATAGAAATAATCTCATATAATTGAGTGAACTTTGGTGGAAAACCATCAATATCTCCAGGCATAACGGCTAAAAAATTTTCCCGGGCAGATCGAAAGTTTTCCCATTTCCTCTTAAAAAGAACAGACACTTCCCCGACATCCTGATCAAATAACAAATATTTTATCAGATAATATTCCTCTTTCAAAAGCTGATATTTCATTTCATAAGCTGTTTTTATTTTTTGTTTTTGTTCATTTAGTTCCGTCTGCAATGCATCAGACATTCGCTGATACTCTCTTTCCCTTTCGGGAAGCCGTTCACCATATTTCTGCACCTGAACAGAAAGTTGAGATTCCAATTTTTCACTTTCAACTTGCAATTTTGTTATCCTCTCCTTCAAATCCTGCATTTCCTCTTTTTTCTTATTAAAAGTTGTTCTTATTTCCTCGAGATCAGCTTCAGAATAAACAACGTCATTCAACATTGTATTAATGAGTGCAAAAATTTGATTCACAAAGTGACATACTTCTGTTGCTTTCGCACCGAAAGAAGACAATGGATTGACACGAAATGGAGACTCAGGAGCCTGGAGATCCGCTTGATTTACGGGCAAGGCGGATTGTAAATTCGTTACGAAAGGAGATGCACTCTTTTTACAAAGAACCTTGTTGCTTATTTCCAACTGCTCCGCTTCTTGCCTGGATAAAGAGTTCGTCGTAATCTTTTCAAGAGAGATTTTATTTGTGTGCATCCAATGAGAGAATTGCTCCACAAATTGAATGAAATTATTTCCATAATCCGCTGTAAGCTCTTCTTGAAACTGCTTTAATGTTTCCTGAGCTTTTCTCCATTTTTTCTCGGTTTTTGTGCTTTGCGCCTGCTTCATTTTCTCCAAAATCTGTTTTTTTCTGCTTTGCTCAGTGATCCAATAATCATGAAATATTGTTATTTCCTTCTTCATCTTACTGAGATCCTCAATATACTTTTTATGTTCCTCATTATATTCTTTCTCTTTTTGATTCATATCCGAAATAAGAGCGTCAATAGCGGCGTTCTTTTCTCTTATTTTCACTCTTCTTTCTTCATTTTGATTTTTGCTGTTTGATCTGTTTATTTTACACTTTTTTGTTGCACACCGCTTTTTTATCTTCTCATTGTACTCAACAATCAATGTATTGGTTTCCTCTACAAATTGCTCCAACTCTTCCTGGTATTCACTTATTTCAGCTCTTTGCCTCTCTATTATCTGCTTTTGATTTTCATCCCACTTCTGAAAATTCCATTTCGCATTATTATAGTCCGCAATTTTAGAATCCCATTGTTCATTTTGAACAACAGACCATTGATCCAAATCCTTTCTGGCTTGCACAAAGGAGTTGTCAGACAAATATCCCCCGTTATTATAAAAATCCCGCCATTTTCTTTCTGTTTCCGTTAATTCATTCAACCGGAGCACTCTCGTATTTACAAGAAGAGCTGAGGCATTTATATTTTTAACCACGGAGGCTATTTTCAATTTGATGGCCTCCCGCTCCTGAATCTTCTGAATGACTAAATTTATCTTACCTTGAATACTCCGCTGTTCCTCATTACCTTTTTCGTATTGAATGATGAGCGTATTGTAGAGCCTGATATTCGCATTCAATTCCTCCGTTCCTCTACGGTGAGGTTCCGGAAACTGATTTAAAAGGCCCAATTTTCTTTTAAGAGCCTGTTCAATCTCTTTTTGCCTTCTCTCATTAAACGCGAGTATATGCTCGTCATATTGAGATTCCAGTGTGCTCATTTTATCTTTAATTGTGTTATACAAATGAACTGATATGGTATAAGATATAAGTTCATCAGTAAAATAAGCCAGGCAGGGTGAACTCAGAAAAGAAAACCCAATAATAAAATAATATTTTTTCATTAACTTCATAACACTATCTTTATTGCTTTATAAGCGCCTTCAATATCCCTTTACAGGTACAGCTATAAAATCAAATATTTCGTTCGCACATAACCGTCATAAAATGGCATAAAGTCAAGTAATATTCAATAATCATTCCGACATTTATCAAATTTATTGACAAGCAAATAAAATACCTGAACACTGCAAAAATAATTTTTTTATCCTATAAATGAGGATATATGAATAAAAAAATGATCCCGATGTATTTAACCTTTTGTCGAATTGCACTGGTCCTTCCCATTATATTATTGATTTTATGTGAGCTGTACTGGTTGGCCGGCCTGCTTTGGCTTATTGCCGGCCTCACCGATGCCCTGGACGGGCATTTATCCCGAAAATGGTCCGCTCAAACTACAGCCGGTGCTCTACTGGATCCCGTAGCGGATAAAATTCTCACTTTATCTGTTTTAATTTTATTATGTTATTTACAAAAAATTGACCCGTTTTTAATTATTTTTTTGATTTCCAGGGATATTTATATAACCGGATTACGATCTATCGCAGCGGACAAAGGTTTGATTTTATACGCCAAACCTCTGGCAAAGTGGAAAACAACCTTGCAGATTGTAGGTGTTTTTCTTATACTGGTCGGCAATCAAATACCTTTTTATGTGGAGCAGGCCGGCTACGGTCTTTTGTGGGTGTGTGTTGTAATGAGTTGGATTTCCGCTTGGGATTATACAAATGATTGCAGAAAAAAATTCAAATTTATTGAGTTTTCCTCCTGAAATTTTATTGCTTTTTTACGGCTTTATATGTTGAATATTCAAAATGGAAATACTGCCACGATTATAGCTTGTTAAATATGCGGGTGTAGCTCAGTTAGATAGAGTTCAGGCTTGACATGATTGAGCGGCATAGCCCGGAACAACAGCTCCCTGTGTTGCCTGCGACCTTATGGAAGCAGGGAAAACAGGGCGCAAAATCTCTCTTGAGATTTTGTGCTTTAACACACTGCGGGTGTAGCTCAGTTGGCTAGAGCGCAACCTTGCCAAGGTTGAGGCCGAGGGTTCGAATCCCTTCACCCGCTCCATTTTAACAACACGACTTCTCCATGTGAACCATAAAGGTATTTCAGGGAATTTCGGGGTATTTCAAACTCTTGAATTTCCTTAACAAATCAGGCAATCCTTATTTTCAGATTATTTCCAGGAATTTCAAAATTATTATACATTTTTATACATAAAATTATACATGGATTTTTGGGCTGACCGGGGGCTTCTGTGGTGAATAAAAATTACAGGATGAGGTTTTATCCGCCAATTATTCCGCCATTTTCTTTACACCTAAGCTTTTAGTTTTTTATATCTATTAGTGGTTTTATATCTTCCCGATTTTGGAGGACTTTCCAGTTAGTTTCTCATTTTTTAATCACCTGCCAATGTCCGGTTTTATCAGAGCCAATTCTTTTAATATGTTTAGCTTCCTTCAGTTTGGATAAATAATTTTCAGCACTGCGTTTAGTAACAGATAGTTTTTCTGCTATTTCTTGAGCATTTATAATTGGATTTTTATGAATGAGCCATGCTGTATTAAGGACATTGACACCGAAAATAGACTGAAATTCATTAACATTGACACCGAAAATAGACTGAAATTCATTAACATTGACACCGAAAGTGTCTTGAGTTGCACTTTTATCAGTAGATTTTACAATTTTTTCAGAGATTACTTTTTTGGCTTTTATCAACTCTTCCTTCTTCTTAAAAAAAACACTATAGAATGGATAGTTTTTTCTATAGAAGCCGGCTCAAAAGAAATAGACACTGAATTAACTAAAGACCTACTTATAAAAGTTGGCGCTGAGAGAGAGTTTGATATTTTTCTTGAAAAAATCGAAGAAAGCCTAAATTCAGGCTTAAAGCAGGCTCGGGAGTTATCAGCAGAGACTTGGATGACTTATGGCTTTAAATTTTCTGACCCCTCTAAATACGAAAAAAAAGAAATCTGTAAAATCATAGACTTTAAAACCAGCCGGAGTTTTAAATCCTCTTCAGCCCTGGAAGACTAAGTCTGTCAAGATTGGGATTCATACAGCTTCATTCTGGTCGAAATTCTATCGCTTTAAAATGACAATTTTCGACTTTAAAAATTGAATTTTAAACACTTCTAATGTGTCTCTACATGATAATTTTGATCTTGAGCTATTTGTTTGCTGACAATAAGCGGGTAGATAAAGTATAAACGAAGAATATGATTAAAATAATAAAAGGTACAATTGATCGCAGAGTGCTTATAAACTATCGACTTGATCCAATGTGCTTGGACAAGATATTGCCTGAACCTTTTAAACCCAGGTTATTTAACGGATACGCCCTTGGTGGAATTTGCCTTATTAGGTTCAAAGACATGAGGCCCACTTGGCTACCAAAGTTCTTAGGCACATCATCAGAGAATGGTACACATAGGTTTTGCGTGGAATGGGTAGAAAATGGTAAGCCCCGGACTGGAATATATATAATGAAACGCTTTACAAACTCGCGACTACATGAATTTGGCGGTGGAAAAATTTTTCCTGGAAATTTAACTTTTTCAAAATTTTTAGTCGACGAAGGTTCTGGCAAGTACCATATTTCTTTTGAATCTAATGAAAATGATTACGTTGACGTTCTGGTTACTGAAGCTACTGCTAAATTCCCCTCTAATTCAGTATTTTCTAACATCCAGGAAGCTTCTCAGTTTTTTGAAAAAGATGACATAGGCTATTCTACTATGGATAATAAAAAAAACCATCAAGGAATTAAATTAGTCACTAGTAATTGGGAGGTTTCTCCCCTTAATGTTCTTAGTGTGAAATCAAGCCTTTTTACAAATGAAAAGATTTTTCCAGATAGTAGCGCACAGATTGACCATTCACTACTTATGAAAAATATTAAACATGACTGGCAAGTTGTTGATGACATTTGTTGTTCATAAGCACTAATTTAATAAACCTCTTATCTAAATCGTACCTGTACGAAGCGAACGTACGCTTAGCTAAACATGACTCAAGTCTGATAAAATAATCACAATTTTTTTACATGAGAAAAAGCTATTGATTGGCCATTTTTTCAATTCAACGTAATCAGCATCATGATGCCTTTTCAAAATTAATATAAATCTATTTATTTTGCCATTTTTTTCCTGAAATTTACCTTGATATATGACCTTCTAGAGCATTCAAACTTGCTCCAAATAGGTATTTAATAACATGAATGGAAAAGAGGTTTGTGAAAAAAAGAACACAGTCTATTTTGAAGCATCAGTTAATCAAAGAAGTAAGTTGGACTCTACAGTTAGAATCCAAAAGTATAAAAAATGTGTCACTTTAGCTGAGGCAACTAAAGAGGAAAGTAAGCTCCTAAAGGTACCTTAGAGACATTGCTACTATCGAGGCCAAAGGTAACTCCTGGGGTAAAATTGTAAGTCTTTGGAAGGCACAAGCCTTAAGAGGCCTCGAAAACCCTGTCACAGGCGTTGAGTTAACTAAAAAAACAATCTTAAATACAGCTAGCTACATGAGCAATTGGACTGCTGAATGGGTTAAAATCCCAACTAAGGAGATTACAAAATCCCACAGAAGACTTGTTATCAAAAAAGCTGAACAGGCCAATATGATTCAGTCTTCTATCAGAAAAATTAAGTGCTACATACAGACTATTCATGATTTTGGAGTTCAAGAAGGAATCATTGATAGAACTCTACTCTATGATTTATTAATTTCAGATGAGAAGCTTGAGAAACGGTAGCTTAATATTTTTTTAAAGCAGACAACGAACAATGATAAAAATAAAAGGGTCAGCAAATAGCTGGCCTTTTTTTATGAAAAGACTTGAAATAGTGAGAAAGATCTGAAAAGATTAAGGCAGTGTTAGAAGTTGGCTTACTAAGGCTTGATTTCAAAGCAAAGATGAGTGAATTAGGATACTTATGAGATTTTCTAAAAACGCTCCATTTGAACAACACGACTTTTTAAAAATCATGTCATAGATATTTCAGGAAATGTCGGGGGTTTTCAAGTCCCTGTGTTTTCTTGAGTTTCAAGCAATCGCCACTTCGCTGTGTTTATTTCTGGGTGTTTCCCAGTATTTCAATTTTTGGCTACATGAGGCTACATATTTGATTTTTATCTTGGTCAGAGGTTTCTTTGGTGGATGATTCTGAAAGGTTAAAAAGACAATTATTTATTTGGAATAAAATTATGCAAAGCAAAATCATTCCAATTTTTTGTTACTAGATATATACTGATAAAGTTATTTCTTAATAATTGATAAGAAACAAAATATTTAATAACAATAATAAAAAGATTGTTTTTTTATATTGTATATAAAAGTTTAGGAAGAAAAATGTCTTACGAATCTGTCGATATATTACAAAAAGCTCTTACAAAAGATGTTTTTAATTATGCAAAAAGTCCGAAGAAAGCTGCTGGACGAGCTTTAGGAACGTTGATTGAAATTATTAATTTCTATTTATTAAAGTCATGGGGATATGAAGATTATACTATTATTGAACGTTCTGTATCAGAATATGGAAATAATAATATTACTCACAACGTTGAATTTAGCCTACATCCAAAAGAGTATGTTGGAAATATAAATTTAAAAACTGATGACTTGCCATTTACGGCCAAAAAAATAATAAAATTGATAAAAATCAATGAACAGCTAGACAAAGCAAAAATTAAAGGAACTCAGTTACTCTCACAATCAAAACTACTCCGTAATTCTTGTATAATATACGAAGATGATAAAAAAATTTTTATTGCCTTGCTTAAAGGAGAAAAAGACAAAGTATGGAACATCTCTATAAAAAAACTATATATTCAACCTTTTGTTGCATTTGAATGTAAAAGGTTGGAGTTGAAGAAGGAATAAAAAAAGGTCCTCAAACAATTGAGAAGGCAAAACAAGGAGCTTATGTTGCAAAAAGTATCTCATCATTACAAAAAATCAGAATGAATGATGGTTCTTTTTATGGAATTTTACAGTTACCTAGTGGAGAATTACAATATGAACCTTATAATAAATTCCTTAAGCATATAATTGATTCAAATACTCCAGATTTATTAAAAAACTTCATTTTGACAATAGGAATTGTAAGTAATCATGGTAACTGGTTTACTTCTGAAAACCATAATAAAGAGCTAAAAGTATTAGCTCAATCATATGACTGGTTATTGTTTTTAACTGATGAGGGTTTATCTCAATTTATAGAAAATTTATTGTTAAATCCTATTAAAAGATATGAATCTGTTCGAGAGGCATTCATAAATAGTTATAAAAATCAAAAAACAAGTAATAGTTTTACGAAAGTAAAAATTTCATTATCAGCAGACAAAGTTATTTAAGAATATTTTAAGGAGAACTTATCAAAAATTGAGAACTGGTTTAACATTATCTCACCAGTCAAAAAAAACATTAAGCATTTAAAATTAGATATTAATTCTCTGACACAAAAAAAATGGAAGGAAATACTTATATGACAGCAGGTCGTACTGTTAATTCTCAAAATGTTAATTGGTGTACTCCCAGCAGATATGTTAAAGCAGTTAAGCAGGTATTTGGAGGTATAATAGAACTTGATCCCTGTTCTAACAAGTGGTCAATAGTAAAAGCAAATACAGAATTCTCCTTACCTAGACACGATGGTTTATTTGAATCTTGGAAATATAAAACTATATATGTTAATCCTCCTTATGGAGCAGATCGAGAAAAAGGAACAACAATAAAACATTGGTTATATAAATGTGCTGATGCAAAGGATCGCTTTCATTCAGAAGTTTTAGCGTTGATTCCAGTAGCAACTAATACAAGTCATTGGAAAGAATATATTTGGGGGAAAGCTACTGCTGTATGTTTTTTATATGAGACTAGATTGAAGTTTTTAGAAAATGGGCATACAGAAGGAAAAGGTGCTCCGATGTCTTGTGCAATGGTCTATTGGGGCAAAAATTATGAAATTTTTTTCAATATATTTTTGAAATTTGGAGCAGTGGTTGATTTAAGAAAATTAAAAGACAAAACAATGGGAACAAAAATTTCCATTAAAAAAAGAAGAGAAGTACTTTCACAAGATATCATATTTGATATCGAAAATAATAGTAATCAATTAGATTTATTATAATCATAATAACTATTCATGGATAAAAAATAATGAAACAATATTCTCTTGGACTAAAAAAAGATAAAAAAATTATTTGGTAATTTTTTAATTTCTCCAAATATATTAGACCATTTTAGATTATCTTTTTATAATTCAGTACGTAAATGTCTGGTAGAATTACGTTCCAATTTATATGATACAGATGCTACAGAAATTAGAATTTATCTCCCCAAATCTACTAATAGAGGTTTAATTACTATAGAAGATGATGACTGTGGAATGACAGCAGAGCAATTTAAAACCGAATATCTTTATATTGCTCGAAATCAACGAATCACAAGCTTTGAAAAAACTAAATCAGGTAGAAAAATAATTGGAAATAAAGGTATTGGTAAACTAGCAGGTTTCGGAATTTCTGAAATAGTAAAAATAGAAACTGCAAGAGAAAGAATTACAACTATTGTTAATTTAAAAAGATAAGATTTTGACATACAAAGCAGTATTGATGCATCTAAAATTAAAATTGAAACTTACACAACAGAAGATAATATTAAATCAGGCACAGGGGTAGTTCTAAAAAAATTAAAAACCAATATAAAGATTCCTGATGAAGCTTTTTTAAGAAGATATTTAAGAAATCATTTACCTAAGCATGAAGATTTTACTATCATTTGTTAATGATATAAAATATACAGTAGAAGATATCCCAGGAGAAACTCATCGTTTTAAAGAATATATAGATACTATTGGCAAACAAGTTTCAGATTTTTATCACTACAGCTAATACATCAGAAGCTGGATTAGCAGTAAGAGTATGTGGAAAAATTGTGAAAAATATTTTCAATTCCTCAGATGTTCAACCAAGATTAAGTCAATTACCACAATCAATACAAATGTAAAGCTCGTAAAAGAATTTCTACTATCATCAAAAAATTAGATGATAAAGACAAAAATATTTATTTATTTGTAAATTTTATTCTAATATATTATGAATCAATCTCTTTAAAAGAATTATTTGATTCAATTATGAATGCAAATGATGCAGATATTGAACAACTAGCTGAAATGATTTCTGAATGAAGATTAAGAGCAGTTACCAGCATTGCTGATATCATCACACAATAAATAAAAATCATTAAGAAATTTTAATCAATGATCCTAATACATCTGAAAAAATTATTCATAAAACATTTGGTTGTTAGATGAAAAATATAGAAGTTATGACAAAAATAATAGAAAAGGGATGCATTATATAATCACTCAAAAGCCAAATAGCACTGGACTATTTCTTACTTGTAATGATGATACTATTCAAGTTCAACAAACTACAGAAGAAATTGTTTTACAGTGAGAAATGAACTCTGTAGCGGAAAAATCTCTCAAAAAATAAAAACTGTAAGTCTTTGTATCTGCTAAGGTAAAGTTAAGTGAAGGTCGTGAATATTTTCATTATTATCGAGCATGACTTCTAAAAGGAAATATGAATAAACAGAGACTAATCAATACTTTTATATCAGTAAATTTTGTAATAGATTTAAAATTGCATGATAAAATCACTATGGCAAGAAATCATGGAATAGGCTCTAGAATTAAGGAAAATAATGGGAAAAAGCTGAAAAACTGTTATAGAAGCAGATATTAAAACAAGGAGGACTTATGCAAGATGTAAGAGAAATTATCAAAGAGAAAGGCCGGTGGGAAGGACGGCAGGAAGGACTACAGGAAGTCGTTTTAAATATGCTGAAAAAAAGTTAGATATTTCTATTATTTCAGAAGTGACAAGCTTGTCTGAAAAAGAAATAAAGAAGCTAAAAAATAGAGCTTAAATTCTTTTAAAGTTCTCAATACTTAATAGAATTGTAGCTGGTGTGGAAAAGGCTACGGCCAGAACTATGAAAAAAATAAATTGGGCAAAAAATAACAAATTTGGCTTGAGGGAGTTTTCAAAGATCAAAAATTCACAGCAAGTCAAAAACACCGGCTTGTCTTTAAGAGATATTCAATCCCTCAGAAGCCTAAATACCAAAGTCAGTTCTTTTGGTTCTCCTCATGATGATATTTTTAAAAGAATTTCAAATCGCATTGAACTGTTGTGCAGAACAGACCGAATCCTTGATTGTAAAAAATAGTACGGAAGTCTATGACAGGAATCAGTAAATAGGCTGATTTCGCCAAAATAATATATTATCATTCAATAATGAGGCTGTAAAAAAGCCTATATTTATTTTTTAAAACAGAAACAAATTATAAGGTAAGGATTTCTTATGAAAAAAAATACATCTCAGATAAAAAGGAAAAAACCAAAACTGACCCATGATAACTTCTTCAAACTTTTCTACTCTGATATAGAACTTGCGAAAGGGCTGCTGAAACTTATTTTTTCAAAGAAAGAGCTTGGAGCATATAATTTAAACAAGTTGAAAATAGAAAAAGACACCTTTGAAGAAAAAAGAGTGGATCTCATCTTTTCCCTGCCATTTAAAAATTACCCAAAAATAAGGGTGAAAATCTTCATTCTCTTAGAGCACAAAAGCCATTATGATAAAAACCTTTTTAACCAGCTTTTAGACTATCAGGTGTTAGTCCGAAAGCACAGCATGCAACAAAAGGGCTATCCTCAGCCTGTAATCTCTGTGCTGTTTTATCACGGAGAACAGCCCCTCAAGTGGAAAAACTCCCTACAAGAGGAGGATTTTGGAACGTATTTTTCCAAAATTCCTGTTGAATCCAGAAAAAACATGCTAAACTATGAACCGAAGGTAATAAATACGCAAGACCCAAAAATCCGGCAGGCCTTTAAAGGAAGGAAGTTTAAAGGTCATAGCGTTGTAAAGCTATTATCTGAGATATGGAGTTTAAAGAAGAAACCGACTCCATTAAAAATAAAGACAGCTTATGCTGAATTTGAAGAGATATTGAAGGGCTTAAAGGGACAGGCAAGAAAGACTGTAGAGTTAAGGATATTGGAGTATTTAAGAGATAACACAGAATTAGATTCAAAGACTTGGGAAAAAGCTGAAAAGCTACTTATAGAAGCAGGGATATTAAAACAAGGAGGGCTGATGCAGGATGTAAGAGAAATTATCAAAGAAAAAGGCCGGTGGGAAGGACGGCAGGAAGGACGGCAGGAAGGACGGCAGGAAGAACGGCAACAGGTTGTTTTAAATATGCTGAAAAAAAAGTTAGATATTTCTATCATTTCAGAAGTGACAAGCTTGTCTGAAAAAGAAATAAAGAAGCTAAAAAATAGATCTTAAATTCTTTTAAAATTCTCAATGCTTATGCAAGATGTAAGAGAAATTATCAAAGAGAAAGGCCGGTGGGAAGGACGGCAGGAAGGACGGCAGGAAGGCGACAGAGAAGGTCTAAAAAAAGGACAGCAGGAAGTCGTTTTAAATCTGCTAAAAGAAAAAGCAGATATTACTTTCATTTCCAAAGTTACAGGTCTATCTGAAAAAACAATTAGAAAATTAAAAAATGGTTCTTAATGCCTTCAATTTCCCTTGGAATAATCTTGGGGAGGCAATGGCAACTCCGGCAGTGATTCCAATAGAGATTCCTTATCGGTTCTTTCGCCAACAGAACTGGGAAATCAGAATCTTAAACAAGGAGTATTATCTCCAGCAGATGAAGAATCCAATGACATTCTGGGAGGAGGAGGGTCATCATCCGGATCGGCATTAGCTGGCAATGGGAACCAAGAAAGTCGGAGTAGGGCTGTAGCTGGTGCAGGGTCTAAGGCCAGAACTATGAAAAAAACAAAGTGGGCAAAAAATAACAAGCTCGGCTTGAGGGAGTTTTCAAAAACCAAAAATTCACAGCAAGTCAAAAACACCGGTTTATCTTTAAGAGATATTCAATCCCTCAGAAGCCTAAATACCAAAGTCAGTTCTTTTGGTTCTCCTCATGATGATATTTTTAACAGAATTTCAAATCGCATCGAACTGTTGTGCAGAACAGACCGAATCCTTGATTGTAAAAAATAGTACGGAAGTCTATGACAGGAATCAGTAAATAGGCTGATTTCGCCAAAATAATATATTATCATTCAATAATGAGGCTGTAAAAAAAGCCTATATTTATTTTTTAAAACAAACACAAATTATAAGGTAAGGATTTTTTATGAAAAAAAATACATCTCAGATAAAGAGGAAAAAACCAAAACTGACCCACGATAACTTCTTCAAACTCTTCTACTCTGATATAGAACTTGCAAAAGGGTTGTTGAAACTTATTTTTTCAAAAAAAGAGCTTGGAGCATATAATTTAAACAAGTTGAAAATAGAAAAAGACACTTTTGAAGAAAAAAGAGTGGATCTCATCTTTTCCCTACCATTTAAAAATTATCCAAAAATAAGGGTGAAAATCTTCATTCTCTTAGAGCATAAAAGCCATTATGATAAAAACCTTTTTAACCAGCTTTTAGACTACCAGGTGTTAGTTCGAAAGCACAGCATCCAACAAAAGGGCTATCCTCAGCCTGTAATCTCTGTGCTGTTTTATCACGGAGAACAGCCCCTCAAGTGGAAAAATTCCCTACAAGAGGAGAATTTTGAGTCTTTTTTTTCCAAGATTCCTGTTGAGTCCAGAAAAGATATGTTAAACTATGGATTGAGGATAATAAACACGCAAGACCCAAAAATCCGGCAGGCCTTTAAGGGCAGAAAGTTTAAAGGTCATAGCGTTGTAAAGCTATTATCTGAGATATGGAGTTTAAAGAAGAAACCGACTCCATTAAAAATAAAGACAGCTTATGCTGAATTTGAAGAGATATTGAAGAGCTTAAAGGGACAGGAAAGAAAGACTGTAGAATTAAGGATATTGGAGTATTTAAGAGATAATACAGAATTAGATTCAAAGACTTGGGCAAAAGCTGAAAAGCTACTTATAGAATCAGGGATATTAAAACAAGGAGGGCTGATGCAGGATGTAAGAGAAATTATCAAAGAAAAAGGCCGTTGGGAAGGCGAAAGACAAGGTTTAAAAAAAGGACGGCAGGAAGGATTACAGGAAGGACGGCAGGAAGGACGGCAGGAAGGACGGCAGGAAGGATTACAGGAAGGACGGCAACAGGTTGTTTTAAATATGTTGAAAGAAAAAGTGGATATTGCTTTCATTTCCAAAGTTACAGGTCTATCTGAAAAAACAATTAGAAAATTAAAAAACGGTTCTTAATGCCTTCAATTTCCCTTGCAATAATCTTTTGGATGGATTGAGGATAATAAACACGCAAGACTCAAAAATCCGGCAGGCCTTTAAGGGCAGAAAGTTTAAAGGTCATAGCGTTGTAAAGCTATTATCTGAGATATGGAGTTTAAAGAAGAAACCGACTCCATTAAAAATAAAGACAGCTTATGCTGAATTTGAAGAGATATTGAAGAGCTTAAAGGGACAGGAAAGAAAGACTGTAGAATTAAGGATATTGGAGTATTTAAGAGATAACACAGAATTAGATTCAAAAAATTGGGAAAAAGCTGAAAAGCTACTTATAGAATCAGGGATATTAAAACAAGGAGGACTTATGCAGGATGTAAGAGAAATTATCAAAGAGAAAGGCCGGTGGGAAGGCGAAAGACAAGGTTTAAAAAAAGGACGGCAGGAAGGACGACAGGAAGGACGGCAGGAAGGACGGCAACAGGTTGTTTTAAATATGTTGAAAGAAAAAGCGGATATTGCTTTCATTTCCAAAGTTACAGGTCTATCTGAAAAAACAATTAGAAAATTAAAAAACAAGTCTTAATACCTTCACTTTCCCTTGCAATAATCTTTTGGATTGACAGGCCAGCTATCCCTTTTATGTTTGTTTTCCAATCTGGAATGGCTGGGGCTGGCTTTTGTGACTCAAGCAAAATAATTGGATATCTCTTAAAGACAAGCCGGTACTTTTGAATTGTTGTGAATTTTTGAAGTTTTATTTACATAGTTTAATTTTATTACTTACTGTCTGTATTTCCTATTTACATTTTTAATTTACTCTCTGTGGTGTTATTTTTCCTTCATGGTATCTGAAATTTATAACCTGAACGAAATTCAGTATCTCCAACATAGTATCAGATTTCTTCATTATCTAAAATTAAACTTATAGTCTGAATGAAATCCAGTATCTTCAGCATGGTATAAGACTCCTCCATTATCTGATTAACAATATTCTGATGTTCGGTGCACTCATGCAGAGGAACAGCTTTACACTGATCTTCGACTATCTTTATACGCTGTTGCTCTAAAGGAAGAGCCTGCATGGCAAAAATGTTCATAATTTGGCAACTCTCTTTCATTGCATATGTAGCTAATACATAGCTTTCCCACACATCAAGGGCAGATCTTTTCAAACATTGTTCAGACCAATTCTGCATTTTAACAAGAGCTGAAATAGTATCAGTATAAGGCACTTGTTTTCCGCTTTTACTGTCTGCAAAGGTATTTTTAACCTGTCTTATATATATCTCATAATAAGAAAACGGTAAATTTAAAAACACCTCGGTGCTTATTACATAATGCTCTGCCAAACCAGGATGATCTGGATTCACCTCTTCCGGATAATTGACAGCCGATATAATCCGATCGGCCGTTTTTTCAAAATAGTAAATCATGGTAGCAAAATTTTCTGGGTCTTCCTCTAGATCCAGAGTCAGCCATTTTGAAGAATCGAAAGTTCCACTCGATGCATAATACATACCCAGCCAATAAGCGCCGTGAATATCACCCTTAGAGAAAAGTCTTTTCAGTTCCTCTAATCCCTCCTTTTCCTTCCCTATACAAAAAGCGCTTAGCGCCATTATACGCATCGTATGAATATCATCTGAATCATGTCTTTGTATATACCTCTTCGCTTCACTATAAGTCTTTAAATTGAAATGGTCACAACGAATTATATCCTTCTCACCAAATGAATTTAACGAAAAAACCAAAGAAAAAGTCAGAGCGGAAATTTTCACAAAATTTTTAATAATTTTCACACTAATTTTACCCGCTTTCGCAATGTCTGTAAAAACTGCTGTATCACTTTTCCCAGCTCCCACTATTGCACTTAAGTATACACTATGTTTTTTGTTCATTTTTTTATCCTTTGAATTGGATTATAAAAAAGCTTATGAATCCAAAAATTTCAAATTTCACAAACTAACTACACTTTTATAATGCAAAATCGAGACAGCTGACAAGAGTTTGTCCTGTCAGCGCCCGTTTTATTGAAATGACTTCATAATTTATGTAATTTTTACACTCTGTGATTTTCAAAAACTGATTATTTTTCATACAGCTCGAGCATTTTTTGCCAACTTTGTTTTGTCCATAATTCCAGCCATAGCTCCTGCCCGGCCACCCACAGCTCCCACCCGATCCCTATGGGGCTGGAATGGCTGGAGCTGAAGGAGCTGAAATGGTGGGGTAGAGGCATTTGTGAAAACAATAAACTGGAATGGCTGGGGCTGGCTTTTGTGACTCAAGTTTCGATCGATGAAACACGTGACTCTGATTGGGGTGTGATCAGATCGGATGATAGCAACCTGGCTTATACGATTCCAGCTTGCATGGCCAAATTAACTAAAAAGCGACCAGGAATTCTCTCCACACATCCAGATAAATCGACATAAGCTCTCTCCATATATTCAGACTCTCACATATCAAGACTTTATCGATATAAAATCATTTCATTAATATAAACTCTCAAAGGCCGGTAACACGCTGACAAAGTTGGAGAGAGACCAATGCGCTCACTGACAGCCATCTTTTTTCCGTTTTTGTTATAGCAGGACATGGAGAAGAAGAAATTTATCCAGAATGTACATCATGGGCTCCTATCAACAAAAGAGAAGAACTTGAAACCCACCATCCTTATATGCCAGATAGAATTATTGATAATCTACTTAATTCTAATGTAAAAATATCTGTTACTCACTGGGATAAAATTATTGATCTACAATCTTTAAAATATTTTATTTGTATTACATTTAAAGATAGATTAAATTGTGAATATAATTTAAAAAGACCAATGAGACGACAAAACTTTAATCCAAAAAATAATATGTGATCTTCAATAATGAGGCTGTAAAAAAAAACTATATTTATTTTTTTGTAAAAATAAAAGAACTTCATCAATGTTGCTGAATATATCTTTATTAAACATTTTTCTATCAAGAACATGGCGTTTTTCTTTACCTTTTAAACGAGCACATGATATTCTTGTGTGGCAATAGATATGTCTAAATTTTTGAAAAAAAACAGTGCTCCTGTATTATTAACAATAATCTTTTTGCCTTGTTTTTTAGCAATTTTTAAATTTTTCGGTAATAGTATCACATTTTTTTTTCATAAGTTATTTTAGCTTTATCCAAAAAAGCAAAAAAATTCTTTTTATCAAAATGTTTTTTATAATCAAATTTTTTACATCTTAATTCTATTAAATTTTATTCTCTCTTCATGCTCCATAAAATCTCTTATTTCTTCTGTGTTCTTTTTTTGAGAAACAGCACCTGATCTGATATAAAATCCAGAAGAACATCTATGAGGTTTCCTTTTACTCTTTTTTACCGCTGAAATTAAAACTTTTTTTTCATTTCTTGGAACGAAATAGATGCTTTAGGGTAACAATTTTTGGCAATATCTTTTATCTGGCTTTTTAGTTTATTTGTGACATTTACACCTTTTATTTCGCCATCATCTGTGATACAAATATAAATTTTCCACTAGATGAATTGATAAAAGCAACAATTCCTTTATCAAGAAACTCTGTTTTATAGTCTTCCTCTTTTTTAAAGATGAATTTAAGGTTTTTTGATCGATTGATTTTTAAATATATCAGAAATAAATTTATAAAATTTGGAATAAACTATGTACAAAATACAAATAAATAACAATTATGATTTTAAAGAGGAAAATTATTCTACTCATTTCCCTAATCTACATAAATATCCAGCAACAATGTTGCCTCAAATTGGCATTGAACTTTTTAAAGAACTGAAAATCAATAAAGGCCGGTTATTAGACCCCTATTGCGGGACAGGCTCTTCTGTTCTGGCTGGGATTGCTTCCGGATTTTCAGAATTTCATGGTTTTGATATAAACCCTTTAGCTATTCTAATCACCAAAGCAAGATATACAAAATTGAACATAAAAAAACTTTCTAAGTATAAAAAAAATATAGAATGTGCTGTCTATTATGAAGAAGAAAATATTTTACCCCCTCCTATAACAAATATTGATTTTTGGTTTTCCAAAAAGGTCATTAAAAATTTATCTTTTATTAGAAATTCTATATTAGAGGAAATTGATGATAAAAAATATCAATCCTTATTTTGGCTGGCTTTTTCTGAGACAGTGAGGTTTGTTTCTTATACTCGAAACAGTGAATTTAAACTTTATAGAATGTCAGAAGAAAAAAGAAAATCATTTCATCCCAATGTATTTGAATTGTATTTTAAAAAATTAGATAAAATTTTAAATACCTATATTGAAGTATATTTACCTCTACTTAAAAAACAGAAATTTCAATTTTATAGTAGAGAATTTATATATGAAAAAAACAAATATGATGCAGTATTAACCAGCCCCCCTTATGGAGACAGTCGAACAACAGTAGCCTATGGACAATTTTCCACCCTCTCTAACGAATGGTGTGGCTTTCCTAATTCAAGAAAAATTGATTCTCAACTCATGGGTGGAAAAAAAGCTAAAACTTTATATAATAACGGAGTTTTATCTTCATCCATTAATAATATAGACAAAGTAGATCATAAAAGAGCCTTAGAGGTTTCCTCTTTCTATATGGATTTAGAAAGTTCTATCAAAGAGATATCCCAAGCTATAACATACAAAGGTTTTTCTATTTATGTTGTTGGAAATAGAACTGTCAAAAATATCACTTTACCGACAGATCAATTTATTGCGGAACAATTTGAAAAAAATGGCTTCAGGCATATTTTAACTTATGAACGTTCTATTTCATCAAAAGTTATGCCTGCTCAAAATTCCCCAACAAATGTTATTGGAAAAAAAGTAAATACTATACACAAAGAGTATATTATTGTTTGTCAGAAAGTTTAGAGAAATGAATAATACTTTCTACTTGCATTTAAAAGAATATTCAGAATAATAGCTCGTGTTAGGGCACTGGCACGATACTGTTAATGGACAAACTCACTTCCATTTAAAAGAATATTCAGAATAATAGCTCGTGTTAGGGCATTGGCACAATATTGTTAATGGACAAACTCATTTGCATTTAAAAGAATATTCAGAATAATAGCTCGTGTTAGGGCATTGGCACAATATTGTTAATGGACAAACTCACTTGCATTTAAAAGAATATTCAGAATAATAGCTCGTGTTAGGGCATTGGCACAATATTGTTAATGGACAAACTCACTTGCATTTAAAAGAACATGTCAGAATAATAGCCTGTGTTAGGGCATTGGCACAATATTGTTAATGGACAAACTCATTTGCATTTAAAAGAATATTCAGAATAATAGCTCGTGTTAGGGCACTGGCTATCATTCGAAAAATGGAGGCCAAAAGCCACTTTAAAAATGATATGCTCCTATGACCGGGATCCGGCCAACGATGAATACACATCCAATCTTGAGCAAGACGAGGCAAAGGGAAAATGCCAGCTTGAAAGAGTATGTTATCAAACAGAGCAAGCAGATAAAGTATACCAAAGAAGAGAACCAGCAGTTTAAAATTTTTATGGAATTTAATGACCGCTGTTTCGACATTACTTACAAAATCAAGTAGGAGAATAGATATTTAAAACTCTTATAAAAAAGAGGATTCCCGTCTGATTCAATAGTTCTATCAGCCTCTTGCGAAGACCACTTGGATTTTCCATTAAATCCGAAAACTGGAAAGAAATATTCGTATTACGGATATTTTGAATGTAAAAGTCACTTTTTGTGCTCCCTTTTTTGAGCATGAACTTTTCTTATTATAGTCTAATATGAATATTTTTTCTTTTGCTCAGGACGGGAGTAAATTTATTTCGGTGGAGGTACAGCTCAGTTTGATTCCGGGACTGCCTCAGGTGCAGTTTACAGGCTTGCCGGATACGGCTATCAAGGAAAGTGTGATGCGGATAAAGTCCGCTATCCGCGCCCAGGGGTTTGAGTGGCCCAAGACCCGGCAGATGATTATCAATCTCAAGCCGGCCCATTTAAAAAAAAGCTCTCAGGGTGTGGAGCTGGCTATTGCCTGCGCCCTGCTTTGGGAAACAAAGCAATTAAAACCTCCGGTGGAAATGTCATCTCCTTTTTACATTTATGGAGAGCTGTCACTGGACGGAACTGTGTCCGTACCGCAGGATTGGGAAAGCCTGCCTCAGAAAAAAGAAGGTATACTCACAGGAAGAACAAAAGAGGAAAATTATCTTTGTCCTATGTTTCAGGTAAGTTGTTTAAGGGAACTGCAAGATCCTGCTTTTGTTCCCGTGAAACCATTGAATAAGCTTTTGCACAAACCTCCCATTCCCGATATATATTTTTCTGAATCAGCGGCCTTTCTATTGGCAGTCACCGCCGCTGGAGAACATCCTCTGTTACTGGCGGGAGAGGCGGGATCTGGCAAAAGCACCTTGTCTGAACATCTGCCGCACTTGCTTCCCGCTCCTTCTTTATGTGAGTTTCAAACAGCCCGTCGTCTTTGGTCCAGAATGGGGCGGAACCTGACATGGAGGCCTTTCGTCACTCCTCACCACAGCACCACTCCACTGGCCATGATAGGGGGAGGTTATCCTCTGTTTTTTGGTGAAATAACAAAAGCGCATGGAGGGATTTTATTTATGGATGAATATTTGGAGTTTCATCTTAAAGTGCAGGAGGCTTTAAGAGAACCTATGGAAAGAGGGGAGATTTGTATCGCCCGCCGAGGACAAAGTGAAAAGTTTCCGGCTCGATTTTTGTTAGTGGCGGCAACCAATCTTTGCCCTTGTGGGGATTTGGTGCCGGGAAAACCATCTCAATGCTCTTATTCATTGAGAAGATGTTTTTCCTGCCTGGAAAGATTAAACGGCCCTATGTTGGATCGTTTTGATATTCTGGCTTTTTCCACTCAATGGAAAACAGGTAAACTTTCCGTAGCCCTTAAGGATATATATCAAAGAGTTCTGAGAGCGGATCAATTTCGCCGGGAAAGAGGGCAGAAAAAAATCAACGCAAATTTGTCACTTCAGGAGCTGGAAAACTCTTTGAGTTCTTTTTTAAAGGAAACACAGCTTTCCTCCGGGGTTTCTTCAAAAAGACGAAAGAAGGCTGTGCTTAAAGTGGCACGCACTTTGGCGGACTTAAATGAGGAAAAAGAGGTACAGGCCCGGCACATTGAACAAGCAAAGGAATTCAGCCTGATTCCTTTTGTTCAAATAAAAAACAAAGGGATGCTATCCTGAAATATATTAGGATGAAAAACTTAAAAGCAGAGAGAAAATAAAAACTTAAGAGAGATTTTTTTAAAAAGAAAAAGACGACTTCGATTAGAAAAACTCCGGCTTAACTTAAAGAATAATAGAGGGGAATAAATTGCAAAAGTCCGGGAGAATAGAAATTAGAGCGGTTTCAGTTGCCATAAATAAATTAAGTTGTTATGTAGTAAGAGGGAACTGTCTTATGGATATACCATTACGATGCGGAGTGAAACGGATAAGCCGGTTCATCCTAATATCATGGGGAAAACTGGATCCCTGAGTGCGGAGTGAAACGGATAAGCCAAGGCCTTTGCAGGATAAAGTTACGAAAAGAACAGAAAAAAGAGGAGTTGAAAAAAAGCAATATATATTTTTACATAAAGAAAATATATTTGCAGTCAGGAGGTAATATGTCCGCTCAATTAAAAATGGGAATGAAACTGGCTCAGAAGTTGCAAATGACTCCTCAGCTTCAGCAATCCATAAAGTTACTCACTCTTCCTTTAATGGAGCTGGAACAGGTGGTTCGGGACGAACTGTTGGAAAATCCTGTTTTGGAGGAAATTCATGACATAATGGAAGATCAAAGCATGGATGAGTTGTCCAATCGGGAGGAACTGCCGGAAAGGCATACATGGATGGAGTTTACCAGCACCTATTCCGTGCGAGGGCCTCGTCAATCGCAAATCAAGACGGGTTCCGGAGTGTTCAATCTGGAAAATGTGGTCTCCACGGAACAAAGTCTTTATGAGCATCTGATATGGCAGATTCAGATGAGCGGTTTTTCCAATCAGGAAAAAGCCTACTTAAATTTATTGGTGGATCGTCTGAATGAAGATGGTTATTTAAAAGTTCCTTTGGAGCAAATTGCCAATGAGATGAATGTGGATTTGTCTGAATTGAACAAAGCTCTTAAGCTTTTGCACAGTTTGGACCCCAATGGTGTGGGCGCAAGAAACTTAAAAGAGTGTCTGTTGATTCAAGCCCGTCAAAATCAGGAAGACACAAAAGATCTGATGCATTTGATTGAGAATCACTTGCCTGATTTGGAAAGAAAGGACTTTAATGCGATTGCCGTGCAGATGGGTTTGCATGAAGAGGAAGTGCTGGATATGTATAAAATCATCAGTGCAATGGAACCGAAGCCGGGGAGGCGGTTTATTGTACAGCCGGTACACTATATTACCCCGGATGTGTATATAGTCAAGGAAGGGTCTGAATACAGAGTGTCGGTTAATGAAGAGGGTTTGCCTCATTTGAGGGTGGTTCATGTTTATCAGGAAATGCTTAAAGGTTTGGACAGCGGTAAAGCGATACAGATGGATTCCACACAAAGATATTTACGTCATAAAATGAATTCCGCTCTTTGGTTCATTCGTTCCATTAACCAAAGACAAAGAACCATATTTAAAGTGACTTCCGCTATCGTCAAACACCAAAAGAATTTTTTTGAAAACGGTCTTATAGGAATGAAGCCAATGATACTGAAACAAATCGCCGGAGAGGTGGGTGTGCATGAATCCACTGTCAGCCGAGTCACCACAAACAAATACGCACACACCCCTCATGGAGTGTATGAATTAAAATATTTTTTTAATCCCGGCATCGAAACAAATACAGGTAAAAAAATCAGCGGGGAAGTGGTGAAGCTGAAAATCCTGTCCTATGTGAAAAACGAAAATAAGAATCAGCCTATTTCCGATCAAGATATTATGGATCGTTTAATACAGGAGTTGGATGTGCATCTGGCGCGTCGAACCATCGCCAAGTACCGGGAAGCCGTTAATATTCCCTCACCGGGTAGAAGAAAGGAATCAAAAAGCGGTTAAATGAAAGACAGAATATTTTATAAGTCTCCTCTGGGAATTTTGGAAATTCAATTAAAGGACCACAAGATTTATTCTGTTTTAAAAGCTGTTGTTCCTCGAAATAAAATCAACAGCTTATCCGACATGAAAAGTCAGTTGAATCAGTTGCAGAAAAATCAAAAAAGCAAAAAATTAATTCAACATCTGACTTTGTTTTTAGATAATTATTTTTCCGGAGTGGAGGTGAAGAACGGAAGTTTACCTTTGTTTTCCAGAGGTACTGTGTTTCAGAGAAAAGTATGGCAGTCTTTGACAAGCATCCCCTATGGGCAAACCCGCACTTATAAGCAAGTGGCCCAGGAGGTAAGCTCAGCCAAGGCGGCCCGGGCGGTGGGTTCCGCCTGCGCTCAAAACCCTTATTTGATCTTAGTGCCCTGTCATCGTGTCGTGTCTCAAAAAGGTTTAGGAGGTTTTTCTTTGGGGCTTTTAGCAAAAAACTCGCTTTTAAAAATTGAAACGACTCTATAATTCGTGTAGCTTTTACACTCTGCGATTTTCAAAAGCTGATTATTGTTCATACAGCCCGGATATTGTTTGCCAAATTCGCTTTCTCCATAGCCCCAGAATCGGCCGTAACTAAAGGAATAAAATAATAAAACACCAACTTCGCTTTTTCCACAGCTCCAGTGTCGGCCATAACTAAAGAAATAAAATAATAAAACACCAACTTCATTTTTTCCACAACTCCAGTCTCGGCCGTAACTAAAGGAATAAAATAATAAAACACCAACTTCGCTTTCTCCATAGCCCCAGTATCGGCTGTAACTAAAGAAATAAAATAATAAAACACCAACTTCGCTTTTTCTACAACTCCAGTCTCGGCTGTAACCCTGGCCCATAGCCCTGCCGGTCACACCCTTAGCTCCCCAATCCGCCTTCCGCCGCTAACTAATGCCGACTCCGGCACCTCCATCCACTTGTTGCGATCCGGGCTTTACCCGTATCTTTCCCTTTCCGCTATGAACAACACTCCATTTGTTTTCAATGAATCCTTCAAACCCTTTTTTAAAAGCCTGTATTAGAAGGAATTTTATTCCGCAAAAAGATGTGGGTAAAGTTAAAGTTTCGATGAGTGGAGGCGAGTAGACACAAGCCCGCTTTCGCGTTTTTAGAGCATAAAAAAAACATTATAGATGGCTAGACATCCAAAGGTTATCCAAATTTTATTTGGACATTAACACTAACACTAACAGTCATACAAAATATAAAAATCTTAAAAATATGGTAATATCTTAAAATGTTCACTTCAACTCTACATAAAAGATTTAAAAAATTGAATATCCACCCTTTATTTCGTAAAAATTACAAAATAATGATTTATCCTGGTGATTGTTTAGATCTTCTTAGACAGATTCCTGATGAGTCCATACAACTTATAGCAACCTCTCCTCCCATACCCTATCGTCCATCATTAGTTTATGGAGATGAGTCCATACAACTTATAACAACCTCTCCTCCCTGCAATATCAAAAAGGAATATGAACATAAACTAAAGCCAGATACTGATCTTGAACAACAAAGCCAGGTTATTAAAGAATGCATCCAAATTTTATCCAAAAAGCAGACAGACCTCGTACAAGATCGTGCAGTTGTTGATCCAAAATAAATACTATTGTTACAATCGGAAATTCTTATGAATACACATTTTGATATTATTATAACAGGAGGCACGGCTTTACTTTCCCATCCAAAAGATCCCTATAAATTGGTGGAGGAATCCGTAGACATAGGCATTGCCAACGGCTGTATTTCAAAACTGAGTTTTTTAAGAAAATACAGCGCGAACCATATTTTTCAAGCAAAAGGTCTGCATATTTTACCGGGACTTATTGACACACAAGTGCATTTCCGTGAACCGGGGATGGAACACAAGGAAGACATCGAATCCGGAAGCCGATCTGCGCTTCTGGGCGGCATAACCGCTTTTTTTGATATGCCTAACACCCGCCCTCCCACTGTGACAATCGAGGCATTTAATGACAAACTCAAAAGAGCGGAAAAATCCTCTTGGTGCGATTTTGCTTTTTTTGCCGGAGCCTCTCCCGACAATCTGCAGACACTACCCCAAATCGCCAGCGAAAAACACTGTTGCGGAGTAAAAATTTTTATGGGCAGTTCAACGGGTTCCTTATTGTTGCATGAAAAAGAAAAAGTGGATCATGTCCTGCGAACCATATCCAAAAAAATAGCCATACACAGTGAAGACGAAGAACGGATCAGAGAAAGAAAAAAAATAGCTCTTTCCGAACCAGGTAAAGTCCATTTACACCCTGTATGGAGAGACATAGAATGCGCTTTGATCTCCACAAAAAAAATTATTGAGCTAGCCAAAAAAAATAAAAGACAGGTGCATATCCTCCATGTCACCACGGAAGAGGAAATGCAATTTCTGTCTCAACACAAACAATTTGCCACAGTGGAGGTCACTCCCCAGCACCTGACTTTAACGGCTCCGGAATGCTACAATCGCCTCGGCACCCTGGCTCAAATGAACCCACCCATTCGAGAAGCAAGACATTGCAGAGCGCTCTGGCAAGGTATAAACTCCGGCGTGGTTACAATGCTGGGTTCTGACCATGCCCCCCACAGTCTAACGGAAAAACAAAAAGCCTATCCTCATTCCCCCGCCGGTATGCCCGGCACACAAACCATGCTGACCATTATGCTCAACCATGTAAATGAACAAAAACTCAGTCTAAAAAAACTCACGGAACTGCTGGCGGTCAATCCTCATCGCTATTACAATATAGAAAAGCAAGGGCTGATCCGGGAAAATTTTAAAGCCAACTTAACTGTTATTGACTTAAAAAAAAGAAAAAAAATCAAGCAACAATGGCTGGCGTCCAAATGCGGTTGGTCCCCTTTTGAAGACAAGGAAACAACAGGCTGGCCGGTGGCGGTTTTACTAAATGGCCGATGGGCCATGAGGGAAGGTGAGCTTATTGGATCAGCTGGAGGAAAACCCATGACTTTCCACAGTCAGGAGACCTCGTAAAGGACAACTTCAAAAGAAAAGAGCGGAAACAGCTATGGCCGTAGCAACAGCTGGATCCGAAGCGAGATATAAGGGACTTCAAAAGAAAAGAACGGAAACCTATGCAGGATTTTTCATCACACAAACCTGTCTTTAAATTCCACTGGTTTTATTCTCTTGCATTTTTGTTATTCTGTATTTGGCTATGCTGTTTTTTTTTATTTCCAAAACCTGTTTTTGCAGAGCATCCCGGCCAAAACCATATACATAAAACGGAAACACAGTTTTTCAATAACGATTTTATTTCCAAACAAAAAAAAGCAAACAGAGCCTATCTCTCCACACAAGCTGTTTTTCCCTTTCAATCCGTTGATAACCAAACTATTCACAATAACAAATACCTTATGACTAAAACGGATTATTACTCAAAAGCGAAAGAATATTTTTCGAAGAGGAACATCCCTCTTCACCATTTTTTGAACATAGGAATCGGAGCGATTTTGATTGAATCCTTTTATCCTTTTAAAACAACCGCCTATCCTTTTTTTGTGTATATTAGTTACCGAAAGGAAAAATGGGGGCAGGTTAAAATTCCGATTATCTTTTCTTTCCAATATGAACCTCTTTTCAACCCCAACTCCCGTGACAGAATACACGGCCTGACAGGAGTAAGATACCCTACTTCCTTTGACTTAACCCTGTTTCATGTGGATCTGATGGCGGGGTTTTCCCTTCCCGCGGCTCTTGATTTTGAAAAAGAGAAGCCGGCTTTGGAACTGCGCCTGCTGTTTACCCATATCATCGGATCCAAAGCCAGTTCACACAGGTTGTATTTTCAATGGGGGGCAAAAGCCCGCTTAAAAGAGCGGTTTCTACCCGGCTTTGTAATTCAAATAGGCCTGGACAACCATCTCTGAATTTCAAAAGTCAACATTGACGCTTTTTGATGGAAACACAACACACAAAGCAGAATAAAAATACCTTTACACAAACCGGAAAACTATCTAAAGTAAATCCTTCATATTGCACAAGTTAACATGACTATCAACCTTGTACGCCATGCGATTGTTTTCCATTTAATTTATAGGTCTTCTGTGTCCACCCCAAAGAAAAAAAGGTTTAAAATGATAAAAAAAATCAACAAAAGCCAGGCCAGGGAAACCGCTCTGAAAATCCTTTATAAACAGGAGTTTTACAAAGAAAGCCAAAACAACACAAAAGAATTGATGTCCTTAAGCCAAATCGCGCAAAATTATGTAAATCACTTATTACAGGGGGTGAAAACCCATCGGGAAAAAATTGATGAACAAATAAAACAAAGCAGCCTGTCATGGACAATGGACAGAATGTCCCTGATTGATCTGAATATTATGAGAATAGCTGTTTATGAAATGCTCTATGCAAAGCCTCCCACCCCTTTTAAAGTATGCATTGATGAATCCGTGGAAATGGCCAAAACCTATGGAACCGAGGATTCCTACAAGTTCGTCAATGGCAATTTAAACACAATATCAAAAACACTGAAACCCTAAACAACGGGAAAAACAATAAACATGAGCGTGCAATTCCTCTCCTCTTCCCAAGCCTTCAAAAGCGGGGCAGACCTATGGGTGCTCAACGACTCCAAATACAATGAATGGACCGCCAGAATAGATTGGCATCTCCGTTTTCAAATCAGAAAACAGAAATTAAAAACACTTCAACCGCTCTCTTTACACACACAAGCTCTTTTAAAAAAATACAATATACCGGATTTTCAATGGAAGCCCCCCGCCCCCCTCCCTCTATTGATGGAAAGCTCCTTCTATCTTCCCAACCTATGGACTATAGAGATAGCTTATACGGATGAATGGTTGAACAGAATATATGATATATGGCACTCTCTCAACCGGCCCTCCCTTCGCATTTTCGCCCCTCAATCAATGACAAAAGGAAAAATAGAGCAAAAATGGCAACGAGCCGCGCAAAATACCCCTGTTCAGTGTATAATAAGCAATTAAGTATAATAGCGGATAAATACAATATCTTTTTTATACTAACTACTGACATTTCTTTTTAAATTAAAAAATGGAAAAATCACAAATGAACCCTTCTTTTACACTACATATTATGTCGGACGGCACGGGAGAAACCGCAGGGGCGGTTGCACGGGCGGTTTTGGTCCAATATAAACAGGATCAGGTAAATATCATCCGCCACCAAAATACCAGAACAAAAGAACAGATTTTGTCCTCTATGGAAAAGATCCAGGACAAGGAAAAAAGCTTGTTGATTTACACAATGGTTTTACCTGAAATGAGAAAAATGATTCAAGAACTCTGTCAGAAGAACAAAATCAAATCCATTGATTTGCTAGGACCTCTTTTTAAAAACTTTGATGTTTTTTTGGAAAGCAATAAAGAAAAAAAACCCGGGCTGTTGAGAAGCGTGGATAAGGACTACTTTAAAAGAATTTCAGCAACGGAGTTTTCCCTTCGCCATGACGACGGAAAATCAGTTAATCGGTTAAAGGACGCGGACATTGTCTTAGTGGGAGTCAGCCGAACCAGCAAGACCCCTCTTTCCATTTACCTTAGCTTTAAAGGATGGAAAGTGGCGAATGTGCCTCTGGTTTTGGGGATCCTCCTCCCTAAGAATTTAATGGATGTGGATTACAGAAAAATCATTGGTTTGACCATTGATACAAACAGCTTGATAAAAATCAGAAAAAACAGATTAAAAAAATTTGGATGGAATTTTAACAGGGAGTACGCGGATAAAGCGCATATCCTGAAAGAGATGGATTACTCACGGGAAATTTTTGAAAAACACCGTTGGCCCGTGGTCAATGTCACGGACAGAGCTTTGGAGGAAACAGCCGGTGAGGTTATTAGAATCATCAGAGCTAGAATGGGCCTGTCCGGTGATCAGTTTTTTTAATCGGAGCCGATAACCGATTCATTGAAATCAGGTAATTGTTTTTCCCTGACTTCCCTGCCGATAGCGCAAAGTCCATACCAGGAGAATATATATCAAATGCAGTAAAGCGAAGCTGGCTACATATTCCACTCCTCCGGCTCCAAATCCGTAAGAATGCAAGCCCTGGCCTAAGACATAATTCACTCCATACCAGGCCATTACAATCAGAAAAAAAACCAGCACGGCTCCAACTGCCAATCCAAATTCTTTCACCCAGCCCATTAAGCGGCTATGCAGTAACACCAGATAGCCAAGCAAACTGATTAAAGCCCATGTCTCCTTGGGGTCCCAGCCCCAAAATCGGCCCCATGAATAATCCGCCCACACACCTCCCAGTACGGTTCCCAATGCCAGTAAAACCACCCCCACCTGGATGGAACGATCAATGCATATAGCATAAGCCCGGATCTTGTTTTGATCCACACGCTCTTTCTTTCCGTTCCGTAAAAAAATAAACAATAAAGCGTCACCAATAGCAAAAGCCAGGAAAAAAGCGGAGTAGCTCATAGTGATAACAAGAACATGAATGATAAGCCAAAAGTTAGATCTTAAAACCGCTTCCAAAGGCTCCAACCGGCCATCCAGCAAAGTGGGGGCTGAATCCGCTAAAAGCAAACAAAATAAAGCCACCGCACAGGCGCAGACAAAAGCGGGAAACATTTTTTGCCGCCACCAAAGCCAGGCACCTAAAATCACCGTCACCCAGGGAACCCAAATCACTGTTTCGTACATATTGGTGACAGGAGGACGCTCCATAATCAAAGAACGTAAAACCATTCCAAATCCCTGTATGCAAAAAGCGCCGGTCCATACAGCAAGGGAAATATAAAAAATCATTTTCCGGCGAAACAAAAAATACAAAAACAAAAGCAAAAATCCCAAAAGATAAAAAATCCAGGCTAAACGAAATGGATTTAACTGATTATAATTAAGTTCAATGGAAATCCGGGATAAATATTTTTCATACTCAGGGTATTTTGATTGCAGTTTTTCCTGAAAATGAGCAACTGCTTTTTCCAAATCCTGTTTTTGAGTCTTTTCCGGCAAATGATCCGACTTGGCGCCTTTACCGGATAAAGTTTTTTCCCTTACAGAAACAAATGACACATAAGTTTGTATGATCTTCAAAAAGAGTTTCTTCTCCTCCCCGTGCAGTTCTGAAAAGGGTCGCCAGGACTTTTTGCCTCCGCCTTTATTACCCGCTGTTTTTGCGCCAGCCCTTATGTCAACCGGTTTGCCCTCTTTATCCATGTCAATGGTCTTGTGAGAACCAGCGGGAACCCACCCCGGGACTGATCCTGCCTGAAAAGCCCGATAGAGAGACAAACGATTCTCCAATTTTTGCAGGGATTTAAAATATGTATTCAAAGGCTCCTTGTTTTCCCGTTTTACCCTCAGCTCTGACAATTCCTGAATAAAATTTCTATTTCTCAATAATTCCTCTGGACTGAAAAGACTTCTGTTCAAGTCCAGCTTAAGCGCTTTTCTCAGTACGGAATCCCTGATCTGAATAAACTCCGTCTTACTCCAATATTCCGGCAGGAGAATCCAGGACATAAGAATATCCACCGCCGGCTTCTTATTAAGTTGAACCTTTCCATAAATAAAGCGCAAACTGTCCCTGGCAAAAGTATCAAAAGGCTGTACCCGCCCTCCACTTTGCACCGGCAGTTTTTTCAAACTGTCCCCCACAGGGCGAGCAGATCCAACCGCCGAAAACAAAAATAAAAACAAAATTCCGATTAAGAATCCTGTAGATTGTTTGTTATTAAAAAAAAATTTCATTTGTTTTCCTGTCCTCCACTGCTCTGTTATTTTGTTTTATGGGCATAGATATTTCTTCTTAAAAACAAAATAACAGAACCCAGAACAATCAGTAAAGAACCAAAATATTTTACAAAGCGCCCGGAGTCTTTATTAATAGAGAACACGGACGCCACCGGGGTTCCTGTTTCATCCTCCTCAAAACCAGATTGATAGATGGTATAACCGGCAAACTTCAAAGGATGATTCATGGAAATTTTATGTTGTTCCCCCTCATTTACCGACACTGTGCTCTCATAGCCTGCCGCCTTCAGACTGGAAGGATAACGAATAACTTTAAAATCCTTTAATCTGATATGAAATCCCAGGTTTTTTCTTTCATTAACATAAGCCACCACATTCACTTTATCTTCATCAAAAAAAAACAAATGAGAGTTAAGACCCATCCACTTTTTCTCCCCCTTGAACTCCACTTGAATGGCTGAATTTGTCTGACCCTCCGTCCTCGCCCTAGGGGTAAAAACAGCGTTGGGCAGAGCCTTTGGCATATACTCAATAAGCCTAAATTGAAAGTCCATCCAGCCGGTTTTCAAAACGGAGCCTTTTTTTAAAACACCTCTGTTCGTTTTTTTTGATCCCGGTTTTCGCAGTTCATAGTGAAGTTTATCTCCCACAGAAGCCAGCAGTAAAGTGGGACGGTCCACTGTTTTATTTTCCGTCTTTTTAACCAAAAGACCGGAACGATCTTTTTCCGCATTTTCCTTTGTTTTCAGTGAAGATAAAGACTGCAACAGCAAAATCCGCGCCGGCCCCAGATCCCATTTCACCTGATCCAACCAGGGGGGCTTAAACATCCACTTCACCATCCTGGCCCGGCTTCCCTCTATCTGAAGCCGGAGAGCCGGCCCTCCCCTCACAGCCTTTTGATATGTTTCACGGGCCACAGCGGAGGGATAAAAATCATTTACTTTCAACACTTCGGAGCCCAACTGCACCAGGTGCGGCTTGTTTGGTTGCGGCGGATGACGAAAAAAATACACTCTTTCCCGATAAAGCTCAGTTAAGTTTTTGGCATCAAAGGAGGAATACACCATTAACAAAACGGAAGAGGTCGCAATCCTCCCGCCCTGTTCCCCCAAAGTGAGTCGTAAACTGCCATCCACTCCATAAAATCGGGTCATAAGAGAACCCACAATGACAAATATAATACCAAAATGCGCCAATAAAAAACCTGTGTGCTTTTTTTTCCAAGGGTAGCGGTCAATCATCACAGCAGTAATATTTAAAGCAAGAAGGGAGATGAGAATTATCATCCAAACCGAACGGTAAATAATTTCCTGAGCGGCGGGGCGACCTTGAGCTGATTCATAAAAAGTTCCCACGGCGAACAAAAGAATGAGAGCTGAGAGAGTGAACACAGCCAGTTTCAAAGAACAAAAAAAACTATATATATAAATAAGAGCTTTCAATCAGAAGCCACATCAGGGAGATTGTTATAAATTTCAGAAATCACTTTATTCAGGGATTGTTTGACCGGCTCCGCTTTCTCAGGCAGAATTTGCTTACTTTTCTCGTCCATGTAAAGCCGGCGGTTCAGTTCAATCATCAACGCCTGTTTACCTTGAACAGGATTGCCATACTTTTCAACAATAGTGCCGCCCGTATAAGGATGATTCAACTGAACTTCAAACCCCTGATTGCGATAAGCCGTCATTACCTGCTCTGTCCATTCCGCCGTAGCTGTTTTTCCTTTTTCGTTCCCTATAACTATGTCCGCTCTGTCCTCCCCCGGATCCCTGTGCGCGTCCGTTCCGCGGGAAGGCATACTGTGAATATCCAAATGGTATACCTTTTTTTGCTGTTTTACACTTGCGTACAAAGAATCAATATCCCTAAAAAAACCTTCATAATATTTTTTGAGGATATTTTCATGCAACTGACGGCTGAGTGGTTTTTTAATTAACACATAGTTGGCCGTTGTTTTTGTCCAGTGCAGACCGGTGGGATGGGAGCCAGAGGGTTTTTGGCTTCCTTCCACGGAACCGCAGTCCACATCCGTCGGCCAGCGGTTGCAATCCACCACATAACGATGATAGGGGGTTACCACCTTTGGTATTTCATACTGATCCAGAGCGGATTGATACATTTTATCCACGAAGCGGTCCACATCATACATTAAAGTCACTTCATCCAATTCTTTAAGCCAGTAACACTCATCCACCACTTCTTCCCCGCTGTGTGGTATACTCACCAACAAAGGCTTTTTATTAACAAACGGCTCTTCTGTTATCATAATCCACACCTCATTTATCGTAATAGCAATATAGCCGAAAAAATACGCCGCGCCAAGAGCGTATCAAATCGAAATTGTTTGCAACCCTTTTTATACTACACTGAAAATGCACTACTTTCTGACAAAAATTGTTTTCACATTAACAAATTCATAAAACCCGTGATAGGATAATTCTCTGCCATACCCCGAATCCTTAATACCGCCAAACGGAAGAGCTGGATGTGAGTGCAAAGCCTGATTCACCGCGCAAGATCCTGCTTGCAATTTATCCCTGGCCCATTTTTCCGCTTTTTCCATATCCCGGCTAAAAACCGCCGCCCCCAAACCATAAGGAGAGGCATTGGCTGTCTGCAGAGCTTCCTCCTCGTCAGACACAGTGATAACGAGAATCGCCGGGCCAAACAACTCTTCCTTAAAAAGGGAGAACTCAACAGATTGAGAAAAATGTAATACCGTGGGGGGGTACAGATACCCTTGTCTGTCAGGGAGTTGAGCACCTGCCAGGACCCGCGCCCCTTTTTCAATCAGGTGATTAACCTGACTGTGCAAATGATCCCTTAAGTCTTTGCGCGCCAAAGGCCCCAAGTTTGTCTGCACCAACAGAGGATCCCCCATTTCATAAACAGCCATTTCCTGCTTTAAAAGAGCGATAAATTCTTCCTCATTTTTTTTTGTTACAACACAGCGTTTGGCTGAGATACAGCTCTGCCCGTTGTTATTCATTCTGGATAAAACACATTCTTTGGCGGACTGTTTGAGATCCGCTGAATCCAAAATAACATAAGGGTCACTTCCCCCCAGTTCCAACACACTTTTTTTTAAATACTCCCCGGCCAGAGCGGACACGGCTCGACCGGCTCTCACACTACCTGTTAAGGACACCCCTCTTACACGATTGTCTCTGATAATCTGCGCCGTCTGATCTATGGAGACGGGAAGATTCTGATAAAGCTCCGAAGGAAATCCCGCTTCAATAAACAGTTTTTCCAATTCAACAGCACACAACATGACATTGGGGGCGTGTTTGATTAAGACCGCGTTTCCACCCAAAAGAGTAGGCAAAGCAAACCGAAACACCTGCCAGAAAGGAAAATTCCAGGGCATAATCCCCAAAATAGAACCCAAAGCCCGATAGACCACATAAGAGTTTTCAGGAGCAGA
Organism: Bdellovibrionales bacterium; assembly: GCA_965203225.1. Lineage (GTDB taxonomy): Bacteria > Bdellovibrionota > Bdellovibrionia > Bdellovibrionales > UBA1609 > JANQSP01. The sequence goes on from CBDBBW010000006.1 coordinate 275,330, forward strand.
AGGCAATCGGGTATTATCCGACAATACCAAAGGAGCCTGTGTCACCGTGTACTCACAAAGCTGTGCACATTTTTCCAGTTCCGCCAAAGACTGCCGGACCGGTTTACCCATTTCTCTTGTTATCAGCTCCGCCAGCCGGTTTTTTTCCTTATTAAGCACAGTGATAAGGTTTTGGACATAAACTGTTCTTTTTTGCACACTCAACCGGCTCCAGTAGTTAAAAGCTTGAGTGGAAAGAAAAAGTTTTCTCTCCGTCTGTTGATTGGACAAAGGAGCGGTTTCACCAAAAGGCTCTTCCGTAAAAGGATTAATGGATTGAAACATATTTTTATACCTGAACTTTTTTGTTCCACTGTTTTTTGTTGTTCACATTCACATTTGTGTGGCGCTCGTCACGGGGCTTGAACGAGGCACGACAAAGCAACTCCAGCACGACCCACACTTTTTTTAATGCCCGGCGAGGGACTTGAACCCCCACCTCAAAAGAGACATGATCCTAAGTCATGCGCGTCTGCCAGTTCCGCCAGCCGGGCCTTTTTATATTTCAATAAGGTATTATTCACCCTGTTTGTATTTTCCTGAAGGAAAATAGAAGCTCTCCAACCACCTGGAAACAACAAAAAATAAACTAATCAAAAAAACCGGAAAATCCGAACGAATCAGTATCTTAAAACCATCATATAATTTAATTTTTCTTCGCACAGCCTATTTATTCGAAGCTTTTAATTTCCTCCTCTATCAGTCTTTTATAAGATTTAGGATCTAATAAATCAGCCAGGTCCCCTTCCCGGCTCATTTCCACCCGCACCAACCAGCCCTGTCTCATGGGATCATCGCTTATCAGTCCGGGAGTCAAACTGCTATTTAACTCAACCACTTCACCGGAAACAGGAAGATATAAGTCACTGACATGTTTATTGCTCTCAATGAGACCGAAAATATGATTTTTTTCAAAACTCTGCCCCTTCCTAGGCAACCTCCAGCTCACAATCTCCCCCAAGCGGTCCTGGGCATAATGAGTGATTCCAATAGTCACGGTATTTCTGTCATCCAATGAAATCCATTCATGTGTTTTGGTGTAGTAATAGTTATCTGCGAAAACAATCAGCCTTTTGGGAATTTCCTCTATCATCTTTTTCCTCCTTAAATTTACACTTTCTCTATCTTGCCTTTTTCAACACAATTACTCCGGTTTTTTATCAGCGGATCCTTAAAATTTATTCTCCCTATATTGCCAAGCCGTGAAAAGCAAAAAATTCAAACTAAATCCACACACTCAGATTTGACCTCCAAAAGAACAGCCGGCCTGAAAACTTTAAAAAACCGTATGAACAATAGATTTACTTCTTTATAAACGGCGTGGCAACAATTTCAGCTGGAATAAGATTTCCATGAATTTCCACCTGAATACGCTGAGCGGGAGAGGAATATTCAAGCGAAACATATCCAAGACCGATCATCTTAGCCAGGCAGGGAGATCTGGCTCCACTGGTGACCTGCCCCACGACCTTGCCTCCCACCCGGATACGATGGCCCTGACGGGGTACACCGGAATCAGCGGAAAGCTCAAATCCCACCCATTTCTTTTTTATCCGGTTTTTAATTTGAGAAAGCGCTGAAGATCCAACAAAGTCATCCGGATTTTTTACCACCCAGCTGAGACCGGCAGAATAAGGATCAATACTTTCGTTCAAATCCGTTCCGTACAGAGGGTATTTCATCTCCATTCTCAATGTATCCCTCGCGGCCAGACCCACGGGCTGACAATAATGATCTTTCCCCACCTTCAAAATCTCCCGCCAAAGACTAACTGATTTTTCAGGAGAAATTAAAATCTCAAATCCTTTTTCTCCCGTGTAGCCCGTGGCAGAGACCAAAATGGGCTTATTTAAAAAAGAATACCATTGGAAGTAATTTTTTTTAATGTTCATCCGGTCCGAACTTTCCGTATCCCGCTCACACTCTCCATTCTTTTCATCTGAAGGATTATTTTGACTGGAGACAGACTCAACACCTGAAAACGCGGGATCCACTTGCATGGTTTCCATGTTCTCTGTAATGTTTGTCGATTTCGCTTTATTGAGCACAGCAGTCAGCAAAGAATCCGCTGATGGCCCCTGTAAAGCCAACTGGGCCCACTGATCGCTTTCATCCAAAACAGCCACACTATGGGAGGATCTGCATCGGTTAAGCCGATACAGATCCTCCTCACGGCGGGAGGAGTTGACACACAGTAAGTAATCCTCACCGGGCTTTAAACAATAAAGAATGATATCATCCACAATACCACCCTTTTCATTACATAAAAGATTATATTGAGTCTGATTCCGCTTCAAATCAGCCACATTATTCGTCAGACACTTTTTCAGTAATTGTAAAGCGCCTGTGCCTTTTACACGAATTTCACCTATATGGGATATGTCAAAAAGTCCGGAGTGTTTTCTTACATTCAAATGCTCTTTTGTCGGACCGCTAAACTCCAATGGCAGTTTCCATCCATGAAAATCAATGAATTTAGCTCCACAAAGACGATGTTCTTCTATAAGCGGCGTTTCCTTCAGCATTTTGTTTCCTTTAAGTTGTTCATGGTTTCCGATTTCAAAAAAACTCCTTTAATCGCTCTGTTTTGTGCTGAGACAGGCCAGCTGGAAAGTGTTTTCCAATAGCATAGCCACAGTCATGGGGCCTACCCCTCCCGGCACGGGTGTGGCATAGGCAACATGACCCTTCAATTCTTCAAAAAGAATATCCCCCTTCAATTCGCTTTTTCCCTCTCTCATTACACGATGAATTCCCACATCCACCACAACAGCCCCTTCATTAAAATCCTTTTTTCCCAAAAAACCCTGTCGGCCCACAGCCACAACGACAATATCCGCCCTTTGAGTGAATTTAGATAAATTTTTTGTATGGGAATGGCAAATGGTCACCGTTGCGTTGGATTCCAATAAAAGCCGGGCCATAGGAAGCCCTACAATTTGACTTCTACCCACCACTACCGCATTTTTGCCTGTCAGTGAGATATTATAATGCTTAAATAATTGCATAATACCGTAAGGGGTGCAGGGCAACACTCTCTTCCGGCCCGACCAAGCCAATCCTTGATTTTCCACTGTTAGGCCATCGGCGTCTTTTTGAGGATCAATCCATGAAATCACTTCTCTCCAGGATAAAAGCGGAGGTAAGGGAAGTTGAACCAGCATGGCATGAACAAAGGGATCCCGGTTCAGGCTTTGTATTGTGTTTTTTAATTCCTTCGAGGAAACATTTTCCGGGAGAGACAATAATTGAGAGTCAATACCAACTTGCCGTGCGGCTTTAATTTTTTGGCCGACATAGATCTGACTGGCTGTATTATTTCCAACCAATATCACCCTTAACCCCGGCGGCTTTTTATGCTGTTTAACAAAATGGCTTACTTTTTGTGTCAGATCGCTTTTTATTTTTTGAGCCGTCAGCCGGCCATCCAAAATCCGCACTACTATTCTCCTCTAAACGCTTATACATTTTTACCGAATATTTTATTCCTGTGTTTAAGTTTCTATAGAGGTTTGAAGGATAACACTTTCGCTCGCACTTTTACCAAATATTTTATCGCTGTGTTTAACTTTATTTATCTTCCTCAATGATCTGTTTAAAACCCAGCCAATTCCAATCGTGAAATTATATATTATGTCTTGTGGAAAATGGCAATGGAAACTGCCTTCTTACCGGAATACGGCTCAGTGAAACAAGAACAAATTTTATTCCAACGGAAACTGTGCGCACAGAATTAGGATGAACTATTTCAGAACATGATCCGGTTTCCTTCGGACTCAGTGTTCAAAATTTTTTTTAAAAATGTCTTTACTGTTTGCTTTTTTCCATTATTCAATGTTAAATTGGCTTTTATCAAAAACCATTTATATTATTTAAATTTTTCAGATTTTCACAGCTTGGATAGTAAAAGGGAAAAAAGCCAAAAAATGCTGAAAAAAATACAAACTTAAACGGATAAAAAAATGACAAAAACAACACTAGACAGAAAAAAAACGACATCGCAAAACACATCCAAGACAAAGAAAACCCTTAGCGTGAAATCCACCAATGGCAGTTCCACTTTGCCGCATCCTGTACCTCCATCCAATACGAAAAAACCTCCTAGCGTAAAACCGGTTGAGCCTTCTTTATCCACAGAACTTGTCTTATCCAAAAAAGATTTCAGGGAAAGTCCGGCTGTGGAAAAATTCTACAAAACCATTTATGAATACAAGCTCAGGGAAGAAGCCTACAAAGCCTCCATTGAAATTTATCTCAATTTGAAAACATAAGTGAGATATGAGGAACGGGGATAGCCCGATAAAACTATGGCGACCTCCATTTATAAGTGTGCTTTTAGGGGAACGGGGATAGCCCGATAAAACTATGGCGACCTCCATTTATAAGTGTGCTTTTAAAGGAAAGCAGTTGCTCCTTTAATGTGATGGCTAAAGGTCGGCTATGTAAATCTTGTCTAGCGCCACTAAACAGGGAGACAACAAAAACAGTCAGTCTATTTCACATATTGTTTTTAAAATGCGGCAGGAAACCTGATAAGGATCTGCATTTGCCCCCGGGCGACGATCCTCCAGATAACCGTATCCTTTTTTAGATACATGAAGGGGTATTCTTATGGAAGCTCCTCTGTCAGCTACACCGTATTTGAATTCGTCAATGTGGCAGGTCTCGTGCAGGCCGGTAAGACGCTCTGACAGTCCGTGCCCATACACTTTGATATGCTCCTGATGTTTTTTGTACAGAAGGGAGAGGGATTTTTCGATAACAGATTTTCCTGTTTTCGGGTCCCTCATGGTTTTAATGGAAAAATTCGTATGTTGTCCGGCTCCATTCCAGTTTCCCTTAACAGGTTTATTATCCAAGGTGGCGATTATTTTAAAATCCTCTCCCAGACGATATAAAAAGTAACGCGCCAGCCAAGTGTGATCAGAAGTGGTCAAAGGATCGGCGGATTCCCCTTCCATATTCCTGTGGCCGATTTGAAATTCCCATTGCCCGGGCATTACTTCCGCGTTTACGCCAAAAATCATAATTCCGGCAGAGGCACAATGCCACAGATGTTTTTCCACCAATTCCCGACCAAACACCTCATCTGCTCCAATTCCACAATAAAAAGGACCTTGAGGAGCGGGATACCCTTTTGCAGGCCAACCCAATGGAGCACGATCGCGAAACAAAGTGTATTCCTGCTCCACCCCAAACCAGGGCTCCTCCTTGTCGGCACCAGCATCCAACACCTCTCTTAGCTTAGCTCTGGTATTGGTGGAGTGAGGAGTGCCGTCCGGATTAAACACTTCACACATAACAAGATAGTTGTTTTCCCCGCGATAAGAGTCTTTGACAAACCGAATGGGTCTTAAGGACAAATCCGACTTGTTTCCCGGCGCCTGGTAAGTGGAAGAACCGTCAAACCCCCATTCCGGGAAATTCTCCAACTTCAATTCATCAAAAGATTTCAATTTCAAAATACGGGTTTTTGACCTGAGTTTCTGGGTAGGTACAGCCCCGTCTATCCAAATATATTCACAAATATTAACCATAGCGTCCTCTTTTGCGCTCTTTAGCTTGTCCTCTCTTGCGCTCTTTAGCTTGTCCTCTCTTGCGCTCTTTAGCTTGTCCTCTCTTGCGCTCTTTAGTGTCCCCTCTTGTGCTCTTTAGTGTCTTCTCTTGTGCTCTTTAGTGTCTTCTCTTGTGCTCTTTGGATTTTATACTTTTATAGTTCACCTGCCACCGTCCTCGTAAATCCCAACTTTTTTACTTTCCCCGGATATTCCATTTTATGGTTCACTATCCTCTGTGTTTATAGATCTTTGAAAAAGACATGTACTCTAAAATACAGAGAAAAACAAACAGTCAAAGTATATTTTTATTTTGTTGGAAATTTCAACAAAAAAAGAAAATTTTACCGCTACGCAAAGTAGAGGAAAGTTCTTTTTTTTGCCTGCCTTTTAAACTATTAAAGCAGTCACAAATATTCGGAGTAAAAAAACTGACCGCTTGAGATAAAAAGCCGCTTTCAATTATTAAAAAAGCCGCAAATATTCCGAATAAAAAATCCAAAAAAAAAACCAACACTAATTAAAAGAAAAAAATTCTCACTGATACATGAAAAAAAGACTATCAGAAACAAACGAAATAATGTTTTCACTGCTTCTGACAGCTCAAAAAAGAAAAACCACATCACGCTCAATTATTGAATATTTTAAAAAGGATGACCGAAAGACACCACAATGTTGTACTGATCTTCTCCCATACCAAATTCCACCCGTATCTTTTTATTATAATCCGGGGGCAGGCCAAAACGAAGGCCTCCTCCAAAAGAATAGCGAGGAGGAAGAAAAAGCTCCGTATTGACCGTACCAAAATCAAAAAATCCCGCCACAGTCAAAAATTTCCAAACAGTGTATCTTAGCTCTGTTTGCGACAAATAGTAATTTTCCCCGCGAAACCGATTCAGCCTGAAACCGCGCAGGTGATCCGGCCCTCCCAAGGAGAACCGAAACAAGTAACTTGAAGGATACAGAAAAGTCCATCCCCCCGCCGCTCTTGTAACCAACACCAGATTGGACCAAAGAGAAAAAAACAGTCGAATATCCCCTTCCAAAAAAACCGGGCTTGGAGTGCGGGAAATCATCCATGAGCGGATCTCATAATATCCTCCACGAGTGGGGTTAAAATAATCATCTCTGGAATCATACCTGGCTAAAAACCCTCCGGAAAAAAGGAATTCCCAGGGAAAGCGCACCACTCCCCCTCCTTTTTCCTTTCTATGATCGAACTGAAAAAAAAGCCCTCCATATATATCCCAAGCAATTTTGGACACATATTCCATATATGCCTGTATTTTATGAACAGGCAGATCTTCACGATCTTCCGGCCTGGTTTGACTGCCTTCTCCATAATAAGGCTCACTAAATCCGTTATAGTCCACAATAAAACGAAACTGATCTCCGTTCTTTCTCCAATACTTATAGGAAAAAGAATTGGAAAAAAAGAGGTCTTCACTGACAGAACCTTCTAAGGAGATATAATAACCGGTTTTTCCAACCGGATAGATAAAAAACCGCCCGCCAAAGATATGTCCATAAGTGGCGTTGCGGGAATACGAAGGCACGATGGCCCATTTTTGAAGGTTGTCATCCGATGCAGTAAACCAGGAAGGTCCATCTTCAGCAAAGGATAATACAGACAGGAAAAACAAAAGAAAGACTATACATCTTCTCATCATTCACAACTCCTTTGGACCTGTCTTACATTAAACACAATAAATCACCAAACTAAATATCCGTGATTGTCCATTTTTTGATTTTTTCACCACGATTGGATACGATCTTTAACACCATGCTGAGACACTATCGAAGCTACTTCAGGTTTCCACACTTTTCTCCTGCAATACCAAATCCGCTTTTTTGTTAAAAAAGCATTTTTAACCACCAGAGAAATCTCCAAATCATCCAATAACCCGGGACAGCTCATGTCACTGTATAGAACAATTTTGAAATACCGTGAAATATCCTGAAATAAAATCAGAGATATTTGAAAATCACCAAATTAATCGTAAAACACGAGGGTTTGAAATACCCTGACATTGCTGTAAATAGAACTTTCAAAAGTCAAGCTGGTTAAATGGCAAAGCTTTTTTTTATATTTTACTGAATGCTTTACAGCTTTACCTGTATCAATTCCACTTCAAAAATCAAAACCGAATTGGGAGGAATACCGGGCGGGCTGGAAGCGCCATAAGCCAACTTCGAAGGAATATAAAATTTATATTTTGCCCCTTCCTTCATCAACTGAAGACCCTCCGTCCAGCCTTTAATCACACCGTTTAATTTAAAGGTGATAGTTTGATTTCTACCATAAGAACTGTCAAATTCCTTGCCGTCTATAAGAGTGCCCCGATAATGCACCTCCACACTATCCTCCGCAGTGGGCTGTTTTCCTGAGCCTTCCCGCAGTACCTCGTATTGCAAGCCGGTGGCGGTTGTCTTTACACCGGATTTTTTGCCATTTTCCTCCAAAAACTTTTGTCCTATTTCCATATTCTTTTTCTCCTCTCCCGGATCTCTTCTCCGCCGTAAAGTTTTATTACCAGATTTCCGTATATCTTCTATGTTTAGCAAAGGCTTTTTTCCTTTTACGCTGTGGTACACTCCAAGCAGAAATATTTTTTGATGTTTATCTTTCTTAAAAATTTTTTTCGCATTACTGCCTAAATTATAACCAAGCAGATACGCTTTTTTCGAATCTTCCTCTTTTTCCACTTTCCCTTTGACCCACTTATCCTTCCAGGAACAACCCACCATAAAAACAAAACAGGCAAAAATACAGATAATCCATCTCATGTCTTTATTAAGGCGTACATCGGCTCCTTCTCCCATTAAAATGTGTTAGTAACGGTCCAACTCCGGGCATTTGATTTTACTTCGTTTTGCCCCTTCTCCCATTAAAATGTGTTAGTAACGGTCCAACTCCGGGCATTTGATTTTACTTCGTTTTGCCCCTTCTCCCATTAAAATGTGTTAGTAACGGCTCCGAAGTGATATTTAAGTTACATACTTTACAGGAAATTGTCATGTTTTTTGTCAATAAAAATCAAATCTCACTTTTTTCTGCAACCGCTTTTCCGGTAAGACAAGCTTTTTAAACAGCAGAAAAATAAGCTTTTAGCCGGTTGAAACTAAAATCCCCTTATTAAAATAAATAATTCATTTGTCTTTCATAATAAGACCAGCTTTTTCGTACTTTTTATCTATACATACATTGATTTGTGAATACAGATAGGGGTGATAATCAAAAAAACTCCTGTTCTCTGAACAGTTTTTCAAGGGAATCCACCGTGAGTGTACATTCAGATGCGAAAATCCGGCATAATCTTTTATGGAGTATGTCAGTTAGCCCTCAGACTTTGACTCTGCCACATAGACAGACCAAGTGAATACACCTCTATGCAAAATTCACTCCAATTATCTTTTTATACATAATGTTATATTGACTGGATCGAAGCTCTAAAGGACTGAAAACTAAAAAAATCAACATATACTCATAACAACTTGCATAATTTTTTCTTGATTTATTTCTTTTTTTTCTTCATAAAGCATTTGGATACCATGAATATCATTCTACAAAAAGAAACAGTTATATCCTTTTTTATAAAAAATTTTCTGCTTGCATATATAAACACCCGCCATTTTATTCATAAAGCATTTGATTTGGCCATTTTTGCCATTATAGGAGGATATAAAAATCCCGATTCCGAATTTTTTTCTAAAAAAATCCGGAATCTGAATCCAAAACCTCATTTTTTTGAACCGTTTGCTGTTTCTCTTTATTGCAATAAAATATTCAGATGAACAATTCATTATATAAAGGAGCATAAAATGCTGACACAAAAATTAAACAGAAAAGAAATCACACAAACTTATGGTTTTTTACGATGGTCTGAAAATTCACATACGGAGCAAAGAGAGTTTAATTCCTTTATCAGCCTCGGCAGAGACAAAGAGAATATCGTCGCCTTGGAGGATCAGTTTGCCTCCCGCAGGCATTGCCGAATTCAGAAAAAAGAATCCGGTGGTTTTATTTTACAGGATATGAACAGCAGAAACGGCACTTTTCTCAATGGCAACCGCGTATTCAAGGCTCTGTTAAAAAACAATGACCGTATTCAAATTGGAAAAAAGGAATTTACTTTTTCTCTGGAAAGATTTGACAACCACTGGAGCATTCACACTGAAAGTAAAAACGCCTTATGGAACAAACAATTAAAGAGCCTTCCTGATATAGCCAGAAGTAACATGCCTGTTCTGATCACCGGCCCTTCCGGTACAGGAAAGGAAATGCTGGCAAAGTTGATTCATCGCTATTCCCATAGAAGCAAAGGGCCTATGGTTTCCATCAATTGCAGTTCCCTGTCAGAATCCCTTATTGAAAGTGAATTTTTTGGACATATTAAAGGAAGCTACACCGGCGCTCTCAACAGCAGAAAAGGCGCTTTTATAGCGGCAGAAGGAGGCTCTCTTTTTTTGGATGAAATTGGCGACCTGCCCCTGCACCTGCAGCCAAAATTACTTAGAGCGCTGGAATATCAGGAAGTGAAAGCGGTAGGATCGGATGAAGTCACAAAAACGGATGTGCGCATTATCGCCGCCACCCACCAGGATCTCACAATGAAAGTGGCCCAAAAAACCTTTCGCTCCGACCTTTACTTTCGTCTTTATGTACTAAATTTATCCCCTCCCTATCTGAGAAACAGAATGGAGGATTTTGATGACCTGCTGAACTTTTTCTGTAATGAATACAATATCACCTTCTCGCAAAAAGCAATTAATTTAATGAAAAAACATTCCTGGCCGGGCAATATCAGAGAATTAAAAAACACAGTGGCCAGAGCCAAAGCCTTATTCTCAGGCACGATAGTGGAAACTGACAAAATAAAAGAACTGATTCACACACCCATTTTAACAATGGAACAACAAACAGAGGACAGCAGGGAAATGCAAATGCCTGTAATAAAACAAATAGAAAAAAATATGATTACCAAAGCCATGACTTTCTACCGAGGCAACCAGAAAAAAGTGGCGGAGGAAATGAGTGTGCCCGCCAGCACATTATCGGAAAGAATCAAAAAATACGGCATCAACCCGAAAGATTATAAAATCTGATTCTCACAAACACACAGACAATATGAGTCTTTGCAGTGGGAAGACAGCTTGGGCCTGTGTGATCCTCCCGGTGACACTCAACACTCTCATCGCCCAAATCAAAATCGGCTCAAGACATCTTGGGCCTGTGTGATCCTCCTGTGGACACTCCGAAGCGGGCTTATTACGCGCATTATAATCTTTACCAACAAACACAAAAATAACTTTTCTTCTATATAATCGTTCAGTCAGATAAAAATTACTCTACAGTAACGGACTTGGCGAGGTTTCTGGGCTGATCCACATTATGTCCAAGAGCACAAGCGGTATGGTAGGCCATCAGCTGAAGAGGCAATACACATAAAATCGCGGATAAATATTCCTCCAAAGGGGGTATAGATAAAAAACAATCTGACAATATTTTCGACTCTCTGTCCCCTTTTGTGCCAATTATAATTATCTTTCCACCTCTACAACGGGCTTCCTCTAAATTGCTTAGTGTTTTTTTGTATACATGGGATTGAGGAGCCAGTCCCACTATAGCCATATTCTCATCCACCAAAGCCAATGGACCGTGTTTCATTTCCCCTGCCGGATAGGCCGCCGCGTGCCGATAAGTCAGTTCTTTCATTTTTAAAGCACCTTCCAAAGCCAGAGGATAGTACACATCTCTTCCCAAATAAATAAAACTTTTCAAAGTTCTTATCAAATGAGCGGATTGGATATATTCTTTCCCGCAGGATAAAAGCTCCCGCATAAGTGAAGGCAGTAGTAATAAACACTGCACCTGCTTTTTCTCTTCGGAGCGGCTTAACTTGTCCCGCTTCTTTCCAAGAAACAAAGCCAGTAAAAAAAGAGTTACCAAAGTGGAAGTAAAAGCTTTGGTGCTGGCTACCCCTTTTTCCACACCGGCATACATACAAAGCCGCGAAGAAGCCCCTCGATCCAGAGAAGAATGAACCACATTACACAAACTGAGCACAGGAAGAGAAAGCTCTTGAGCCATTTTTAAAACCGCCAGTGTATCAGCAGTTTCGCCGCTTTGGGAAATCAAAAGAATCGGAGTGTTATCCGGCAAAACAGGAGAGCGATAACGAAACTCACTGGCCATATCCACTTCCACGGAAATACGACTGAACTTTTCAATCACATACTTCCCGTAAAGCGCGGAATAATAACTGCTCCCGCAAGCCACTATATTAAATCGTTTGTTTTGAATTATTTGATCCAAAATACCGGAGGTTCCGCTCACGCTCATTTCCACCGTGCCGTCTTTTATATTAACATGATTTTGAATCAGTTTTAAAATACAGTCCGGTTGTTCATAAATTTCTTTCAGCATATAATAAGGGTGGTCTTTTTTGACGACGGTTTCCAATTTAGCAGACAATACTGTAACGGATTTTTTAATCTTTTCTTTTTTTTCAGAATAAACACACCATTTTCCTTCACTTTGAATATGCGCCACTTCTCCATCCTGTAAAAAAATCACCTTATTTGTATAAGGCAAAATCCCCTGCACATCACTACACAAAAACAATTCCCTTTCACCTACACCTATCAGCAAAGAAGGGCCTTTTTTAAAGGCGAACAACTCATCAGGATATTTTTCAGACATAACAGCAATGGCGTATTCCCCTTTGATTTTAGATATGGTATCAAACACAGCTTCTTTCAATGATCCATAGAGCCTGTGAGAATCCATTAGACAATGCGCTACCACTTCTGAGTCGGTTTCAGAAAGAAAAGGGCCTTTAAGCCAGCCTTTTAACTCCCCGGCGTTTTCAATAATGCCATTATGAACAATATAAATATGTCCTGCCTTATGGGGATGGGCGTTTTTTTCCACTGGCGCACCATGCGTAGCCCATCTGCTGTGAGCCAAACCATAGGAGCCGGAACAACCCTCCACCTCTAACATTTTTTTTTGCAATTGCTGAATATCCCCAACAGAACGTACTCTGTTAAAGCCGTCTTTTGCGGCCACCACCAAACCCATGCTATCGTAACCACGATACTGAATTTTATTCAGTCCGTTAAGCAACACTGCCTTCGAATCACGAAAACCACTGTAACCGATAATTCCACACATATTTCCACTCTTTTAAACCATTCCGGTTTTGTTTTTTCATTCATCTGAAGAACTGCAGTATTATTTCTTTTTTTTTAACAAATTATCTCATTCATCCCATTCTATATGTGACATCCCAAATTTTACAACTCTCCGCCATAAACAAATTTTCCCGGCCCCGTAGTATTACCGAGATGATGAAAGACAGAAGTTTTAATTGCCTTTGTCCGCACCTCCCATTTTCGCTATTAAAGCTTTTCAAAAGGAGTCAGTGGATCTGTTGTCTCAAACTCCACTTCGCCTGCGGCAGTTTCAAAAACGGAAAAATAAAAGAAAATACTTATTCACTCTCTTCTGAAGATGCTTTGTCCGTTGTTTTTCGGCTGAAGTATCCCTCCAGATTCTTCTGAGTGCTTCTGCCGACAGCCAGGGCCTGCGTAGGCACATCCCTGGTAATGACAGAACCAGCTCCTGTGGCCGAACAGTCCCCCATATTTACCGGGGCCACAATCTGAGTGCCGCTTCCGACAAACACCTTATCTCCTATACGAGTGGGGTATTTTCTCCCGTCCATATTCAAGTTACAGGTAACTGTTCCACAGCCAATATTCACATCCTCCCCCACTTCCGCGTCGCCAAGATAACTTAAATGACTGACTTTGGAGCGGGCGCCAAAATGGGTTTTCTTGATTTCCACAAAATTACCCACTCGACATTTTTCCCCTATCTTGGTGCCGGGCCTCAATCGAGCATAAGGGCCTATCACAGACTGCGCACCCACTTCAGCTGATTCAAGATAAGAACCAGAGCGAATCAACACCAACTCACGCACAAGGCTGTCCGTAATAAAACTGTTGGTCTCTATCGCGCAAAAAGACCCAATACCGGTTTTTCCCTTCAGATACACTCCGGGATAGATGACACTGCCCTGACCGACCTGCACACTATCCTCCACATAGGTATTAATAGGATCCACAATAATAACTCCCTGGTTCATAAGATGATTTAGTTTTCTGACAAATATTTTTTTAGTGGCAAAAGCCAATTCCTTTTGCGTGTTTGTGCCAAAAGCGGAGTCCTCCGAAACAGAACAGGTAATGACTCTTTTTCCCTCATCAACAGCAATGGATACAATATCCGTCAGACAGTATTCTTTCTGAGGGTTTTCATTATTAACCTTGGGCAGAAAAGCTGTCAAACAATCGGCTTTCACCACATAAATACCGGTGTTGATTTCAGTGATTTTTCTTGAATGATATGTAAGAGAATCCTTTTCGGCAATAGAAATGATTTTTCCATTTTGACGAATAATACGACCATAATCCCCCGGATTCTTTTTTACACAGGAGCCTACACACAGATCCACTGACTCCTTTTGAAAAGTTTTAATCATGTTTTCCAAATCGGAAGAGGAAATAAGAGGATGATCGCCATTAATAATCAATACCCCCCCTTTTATTTCATTTATTCCCGCACTAAAAACCGCAGAGGCTGTTCCCGGTTTTTCGTTTTGAAAAAACATCTGCGCCCTAAAAGACTCCACCACCGGCTGAAGAAGATGCTTGTATTCTTCATTAATAACCACGCGGATGTCATCTATTTGAATTTTTTTCAATTGAGTCAGGATACGGGCTAAAACAGGCTGACCCGCTACAGGGTGAAGACTCTTAGGCAGAGAAGAGCGCATACGGTTCCCTTTACCTGCAGACAAAATAACAGCGGTAATATAAGTTTGACTCATTCAGGCACTTTCACCTGATAAGAGGTTCAAGGTCAAGTATTTTGATACTTTTACTGTCTGCTTTCTTCCATCTATCGCAAGTCTACCGGTGTTGAAAAAATTATCCACACCAAGTATGGAAAGGCCGAACCTGACTCGTAAACTGAATCCTCATTATTTCAATTCACATTTTGAATGTGAAGATGCCGGAAAGGCCAAATCTGACCCGTAAACTAAATCCTCTGCGGGAATTGAATCCGCAACTTGCGGATTCAATTTGATCTGGTGCGGTTGAAGTCTTCCTTTCAAGCGGAGCAGGATATTTTGTGAAATAGGATATTTCTCCCGGAGCAAAACTCCCTGCACTCTGAAAAAATTTCAATATATTATATGAAATATTCTCTGTAATCCTGTTGATTCTTAATAGAAGAGACAACTATCACTTAAAACCAGGACCTTTGGTGTTTAAATGAAAAAATATTATATCAACATAAAAAAATCCATTAAACTCATATTATCATAATTTAAAAATTCACAATCATATCTCTCCTCCGCCTGAGGAAGGGACAATGAATTTAAACAGATAATGGAATAAAAAAATAAGCGTGGGAACCATGCCTCGTATTAGCAAAAAAAAAAGCTTAAAAGAACTGATGGAAAAAAAAGACCGGCTTGAGTCTTTAAAAAAAATAACAACAATCATTTATCTATCCCATTCAGAAGAGGAGCTGAAATCCATCATTGAGAAAAAACTGCCGGATTTATGTCATGTGGACTCCATTACACTCAGTTCCCGCAAACAAAATCTCACACATTCAAAATACATCTACAGTTATTCCTTCACATATAAAGAAGAAAATTATTTTGTTCATTTTAACAATGGAACAGAAATTTTTAAAACAGAAAGAGAGTTTTTAAAAAAAATCGGACAAGCTTTGGAGTCCACAGTTATTTGCATGGAGCAACAAAAAGAACTTAAAATAAATAAAGAACAATGGGAACTGGCCTTCGATACTATAACCACCCCTATATGTCTGACAAATTTACAAGGAAAGATATTAAGAACAAATAAAACTTTCAGAGAAAAAACGAAAATGTCCAAATCAGAGCTTTTACAAAAAAATTATTTTACTGCGTTTTTCGGAAAACCGAACAACATTCCTAAAAACAAAGAACCATCTACTGAAAAAATCCGGGAAAAACTCCTGATAAACGGGCAGGAGGAGATTTTTGAAATTTCCCACCAAAAAGTTTCACAAAGAACGGAAAATGAAGCTCAACTGGTTATATTGAGAGACATTACCGAACAAATAAAACTTGAGAATAAAATCACTCAGTCCGCCAAATCAGCTGAGGTGGGCATTATTTCAGGCAGTATCGCCCACGAACTTAACAACCCCATAGCCGGAATCCAGGCGCTCTTACAAACTTTACAAGATCAAAACCCCGATAAAACTCTGACAGAGGATTTACAGGAAATGTCTCTTGCTATTCAAAGATGCAGTCGTATTATCAACCAACTGTTGAATATTCACCGCTAATCTTTAACCATGTTTTCTGTTGTCCTTTTCCAATTGATTTTGATCCACAGACGATGAATCTTTTTTTATCATTTTTGATTTATCCACACCTTCCTCTTTTTTTACAGCGGAATTTATTTTCTTCTTTTTTTGCAGTTCTTTGAGCTTCACAGGATCAGGGGAAAAAAACAAAAACACGGATCTTTTTTCTATCTGAGGAGTGTCTTTTTCTAATATGGAATAAGGTGATAGAATTTCCTTTACTTGATCCAGCATCTGCAATCCCAGTTCTTTATGAGCCATCTCCCGTCCAGAGTAGCGTAAATGTATTTTCACTTTACAGCCGTTCAACAGAAAATCTTTTGCTTTTTTCATTTTAATTTCCAAATCATGCACATCCGTGCGGGGGCGCAGTTGAACTTCCTTGACGATAATCTTGATTTGATTTTTTCGAGACATTTTCTCTTTTTTGCTCAGTTTGAATTTCCACTTCCCGTAATCCATAATTTTACAGGTGGGCGGGTTTGCCTTAGGGGCTATTTCCACCAAATCCAGACCTTTATCCATAGACAGGGACAACGCCTGATCCAACGGCAAAATCCCCATCATATTTCCCTCTTCATCCACCACACGCACCGCTTTGGCGATAATCCGTTCATTCACTTTGAATTTTTCATTTTTTTTTACCACTCCTCTGATTTTTTTTCTGAACTTACGAATAAGACACCTCCTTTTTAATGTTTTATTTTCCTCTGAAATTCATAACCTGCCCATGCTGTTTCAAACCACCTTCAATCCCGCCTGAAACCCGCGGATATATCTAATTCTCTTGTTTGAATAAATTTTAATATTTTTTCAATAAAAATCTCTTTTTCCAGAAAAATATTATCCCTCCCCTGCAAACGCAGGGATAAAGACTGCGATTTCATTTCCTTTTCCCCCACCACCCCCACACAGGGAATGCGGCGCAAACGAGCCTCTCTGATTTTATATCCCAGCTTTTCCCCTCTGAGATCCATTTCCACCCTAACACCTGTGGATTTTATATCATCCGCGCATTTTCTGACATATTTTTCTTGATCCCGGGAAATATTAATCAGCAAAACCTGCACCGGAGAGAGCCATAAAGGCAGATGTCCTCCTGTATGTTCCAAATACACTCCCATAAACCGCTCCAAAGAACCTAAAACAGCCCTATGCAGGAGAATAGGCGTCTTTTCCGTATTATTACTGTCCATATATTTTAAATTAAAAGCTTTGGGCATATTAAAGTCACATTGAAGAGTACCCAACTGCCAAGTTCTTTTCATCGCATCCACAAACAACAAATCCAGCTTAGGCCCGTAAAAAGCCCCCTCCCCCGCATGCACTTTAAAAGGAATACGGGACTTCTCTAATACGGAGGAAAGCACCTCCTCCGCTTTATTCCAAACAGCATCCTCTCCCATAGAGTCCGCGGGCCGGGTGGACAAGGCCACCGTATATTCATTCAAGCCCAACTGACGATAAACCTCCTGAAACATTTTCAAAATATTTTCTATCTCCCCTTCCAACTGGTCCGGTGAACAAAATACATGAGCGTCATCCTGACACATACTATTAACACGGGTGATCCCGTGTAAAACCCCTTTTTTTTCCCTTCGATGCAGTCTGCCAAAATCCGCCACTCTCCAAGGCAGATCCCTGTAAGATCTGTTTCGAGAAGAGTAGAGCACGCAGTGGCCCGGGCAGTTCATCGGCTTTAAAAAAAACTTTCTTGCCCTCTCCGTCTTTGTGGAGGAAAAGCCTTCAGTAGATTCCGCCGGGCCGTCACATACCACATTAGCAGTATCACGGGATCCCGACCCTGTGCTCTTTATATCAAATTTCACATTTTCCACTTCCACCGGATACATATTTTCCGCAAAATGCCGGGTATGGCCTGAGCGATGAAAAAGATCGGAGCTAAACACCTGCGGGGTAATCACCTCTTCATAACCGTATTGAAAATACATTGTTCGTAAAAATTGTTTTAATTCGTTGTAAATGCAGGCTCCCGCCCCGGTAAAGAACGGACTGCCGGTGGAAAACTCCGAGAAATAAAACAAGCCCATTTCCTTTCCCAATCTGCGATGGTCTCTTTTGCCCGCCTCCTCTAAGTTGCGCAAGTGCTCCTTTAAGTCTTTTTCCGCATGAAAAGCAGTACCGTAGATACGGGTCAACCGGGCTTTGTTTTCATCCCCTCTCCAATAAGCACCTGACTGACGCAAAACCTTTACGACGCCAATCTGAGACAAATTTTTAACATGAGGGCCTTTACACAGATCAAACCACTTCCCCTGACGATAAACACTCACTTCCGGTTCATTTAACTCCTCTATGATCTCCACTTTATAATGCTCATCCATCTCCTTAAACACAGAGACCGCCTTTTCCTTTGGCCAGATTTCCCTCCGCACATCCAGCCCCCGTTTAATGATCTCTTTCATTTTGTTTTCTATTCTACCAAGGTACTCGGGATGAAAAGAGTCGGGGAAGTCAAAATCATAATAAAATCCGTTTTCAATGACCGGGCCGATGGTCACCTTCACATCTGACCATAGCTCCTGAACCGCCTGAGCCATGACATGCGCTGAAGAATGCCGAACCACCTCCAAAGCTTCTTCTGAAGGCAGAAAAATCAGCTTTATATGATCACCCTCTTTCAGGACTGTTCTCAAATCGGACACTTCCCGGCTCTTATTTATAAAGGCGCCCACAGTAACAGAAGCTTTTTCAGGAAACAGTTTACCCACCAACTCAAAAACTGTTAGTTTTTCAGAAACATCTATAGGACCGGAATCCGGCAAGTATACACGCATATTCACGATATATAAGAAGCTGTAAGCCTTTTCTTATTTGGAATGTTTTTAATAAAGACAAACATATTGAAATAATATACATAATAAATCTTTCTTTGCAAGAATATTCTGACAATTCCTGCCGGGAAATTCCATATTGCAGTAGCTCTGCCCATTCGATCACCTTCGCTTCCAAAAACTGAAAAATCCGTTTAGCCACATCAAATTTTATATAGCAACTTCAGTCCTGTTTGACTTTCCCAAGTATTCAAGTTAATTTTTCCCTGGGCAACAAAGACACATAAGACTATGAACTTGCACGGCCAGGTGAATGCTGACATAAAAATATTCGTCTTGAATTAATAAGCAAAAAATGACTGCAGAAGGCCTGCGAAAATAAAATGAATTCAAAAAATAATCAAAAATTTATTTTTATTACCGGAGGAGTTGTTTCCTCTCTCGGAAAAGGTCTGCTTTCCGCCAGCCTTGGCGCTTTGCTTGAGGCGCAAAATTACAAAATAAGGCTGATCAAATGCGACCCTTATTTGAATGTGGACCCCGGAACCATGTCCCCTTTTCAGCACGGAGAGGTGTATGTTACTCAGGACGGAGCGGAAACCGATCTGGATCTGGGGCATTATGAACGATTTACCGACGCCCCTCTCAGGCAAAAAAACAGCATCACCACCGGTCAGATTTACGAAAGTGTCATCCTGAAAGAAAGAAAAGGGGTCTATCTTGGCAACACCGTGCAGGTTATCCCTCATATTACGGATGAAATCAAATCCCGCATTAAATCAGCAGGCAATTCAGCCGAGGTGGTGATTGTGGAGATAGGGGGCACTATCGGCGACATTGAAAGTCTGCCTTTTATTGAAGCTATCCGACAAATGAGG
The DNA here is from genome assembly GCA_965203225.1 of Bdellovibrionales bacterium. GTDB lineage: Bacteria > Bdellovibrionota > Bdellovibrionia > Bdellovibrionales > UBA1609 > JANQSP01. The sequence continues at coordinate 295,035 of CBDBBW010000006.1, forward strand.
GTGGATTTGGGATTTAAAAACACCACTTTTGTTCATCTTACTTTGGTTCCTTATCTTTCCGCTTCAAGAGAGATGAAAAGTAAACCCACCCAGCATTCCGTAAAAGTGTTGAGAGAGGAGGGAATTCAACCGGACTTTTTGATTTGCCGAAGTGAAAAAGTGATTTCCACTGAATTAAGAAAAAAAATCGCCCTGTTTTGCAGTGTCAAAGAGGAAAATGTCATTGCCGCGCCGGATGTGGAAACTATTTATGAACTGCCTTTGCTTTTACAGAAAGAACATTTTGACAAAAAATTGGTCAACAGACTTTCTCTTGAAAACAGGGAATCAAAAATGGATGTCTGGAAAAATATTATTTCCACTATTCACCGCCCGGACCATACGGTGTCCATCGGCTTAGTGGGCAAATATGTGGATGTAAAGGACAGCTATCAATCCATTCATGAATCGCTTGTTCATGGAGGTATAGCTAACAAAAGCCGCGTGTCCATCCAATACATTGACTCAGACACTTTAACAGAGGGAAATACCGCTCAAAAGCTGAAAGATTTGGATGGAGTGTTGATCCCGGGCGGCTTCGGCTCAAGAGGGATGGAAGGCAAAATAACGGCAGTCCACTATGTCAGAGAAAATAAAGTTCCGTTCTTCGGTATTTGTTTTGGAATGCAAATGGCTGTCTTGGAGTTTGCCCGGCATGTCTGTGGCATCAAGGACGCAAACAGCAGTGAATTTGAAACAGCCCACTCCCGACCAATGAAGAACAAAGTTATTGATTATATGGAAGGACAATCGGATAACCTGAAAAAAGGCGGAAGCATGAGGCTGGGATCCTATGCCTGCCATTTAAAGAAAAACAGCAAAGCCTACAAAATTTACAACCGGGAATGCGTCTATGAAAGGCATCGCCATCGTTTTGAATTTAACAATAAATTTAAAGCCCTTTTTGAAGAAAAAGGAATGGCGTTTTCAGGCATCAACAAAAAAACAAAGCTGGTGGAAATTATTGAACTTCCTGAACACCCCTGGTTCGTGGCAGTGCAGTTTCACCCCGAATTTCAATCTAAGCCTCTAAAACCACATCCGCTCTTCTCCAGTTTTATTGCCAACGCCCTTAGCCGAAATCAACAAAAAACTTCCGGGAAAAATAATTATAACCATACAAAAAAACACGAACCTTTACCTCCTACTGCTATTCATCCCGAATAAACCAATCAAAATATAAACCAGAAAGACGCTCTACCTTTACCTCCTACTGCTATTCATCCCGAATAAACCGGGAACAGTAAGAATTTCTTATATCGACTAAAGTTCTGTATTACTAAAAAAAGCAGACCTCTGTCAGAGCAACAGTAGAAAGTTTTGTGTACTTGTATTGATTGCCAAGGGTTTTATTGTAGACACAATCTCAGTTAAGCAACAGTAGAAAGTTTTGTGTATTTGTATTGATTGGCTGAAAGTCCTATTACTAAATATCAAAGCAGGTTAAAACCATATCTTTGATGAATACCTCAGTTTCCCTTCTGATATTTCCGAAAAAAAACTATATGAAACTTATTAATGTGTCCTGCGCAAAGCAGAGGTGTATTTTTATAATTGTCATTATCACAATTAGTGTGTTGTTTACCAACTGCTCAGAGATGTATATTTCCTCCTGGGACTGTACTGAAGACGAAGAGCATGAATGCGCGCACAACCAATACAGCAATACGAAAAAGCGCAGTTTGATGGATATTTTAATTGTTATAGACACCTCCGACACAGGGCAGGAGTTGAATGATCAAATCACCTCCAATTTAAGCCAATTTTTAAAATGTGTGAAGCCGACTGATTGGAGAGTAGGGGTGATATCCAGCATGGAGAAAGACAACTCCCAAAACGGCTTGGGGGATTTAATGCATTTGGAGATAGATGGAGAAACTTCTTCCAGAACATTCATCACAGCTAAAATGGAGAATCATCAAAAAACATTTTCCGACACAATCTCCTTACAGTCCGGTTGCTCTTACCCCCCTTATTGCGGTAGAGGCGCGCACATTCCCTTAAGCGCAGTCAAATCCTTCATGCAAAAAGAGAGAATGACCACAGAAAAGCAGGATAGTTTCTTAAGAGAGCATGCCCCCCTAACCATAGTGATTGTTTCCTCATCAGATGAAAAAACCGACAGTGAATCCAACACTAATTCTCAATCCACTTTAACCGCTATCGAGGAATATTACAGTGCAGACCAATTCATAGGTTTAGTTGTAACTGATTCGGGGGAACCAAACAACTGTATTAAAACAACCAAAGATCATCTCTCCAACGGATTGGATTTTATAGGTAAAACAGCGGCTGTCGTTGGTATGTTCACCAACCCTCTCATCAGCATCGGCGGCTTCCTTATCACCAACTTGCTGAGTGAAACTATAGAGGACACCGACACACTAGAGCTGGTGAAGTTTGCAAAACAAACAGGAGGTCACACTTTTGATATTTGCAAAGGAGATTTTGGACATACCCTGGCCTACAGCGCCTTACAAAAACTTGATATGGCGGATCAAATCCCGGACGAATGCGGCGATTTCGCAAAACCACAAACGCAATCAGCCCAAAACGGGAAAGACGACTGACGACTGATTTTTTTTATATTTATTTGGATTTCGAAAAAAAGGGATTTTTTTAAAATTTGAACCTCGGAACTGTTTTTCAATAAATATAACAATTCCTCTGTTTTGATATTTTTTTCTTTCAATGATTTTTTGTAGTGCTGTGGCTTAATTATACATTTTCATCATTTCCTCTTTGCGGGCGAAGTCAATTCATAAATTTTTTCTGATGCTATTTTATTATTTGTTTGTGACCCGGCTGTATTAAATAATTACAAATTATATTTTACTGTTCCTGATAATACAATTTTTTTGCAGGCTGACTCTTAACGACGCCGGCGGGATGACCGAGATGAAGAGCGCCGTTTCTCTCTCTCTGAGGAAGATCGGGAAGATCGGCGTCTGCTCCTATCACTGGAGCTTCTACCGCTTCTTCTGCCCCTTTTGGAAGACCTGCTTTTTTCATCCGCCCGCACAGCCCTCAATCTTCTCTTTTTTCTTCTCTTAAGAAGCAAATATCCTAAACCGGCGCCGGCCAAAGCCAACATACCAAGAGCTTCCGGCTGCAACAACAAGCCCAGTAAACCCCCTTTGCCTCCCAATCCATCCTCGTTACCTTCCATTCCCAACTCATCATCCGCGTCTATCATATCCTGAAGGTAATCCTGCATACTACCCATTCCTATTGAACCTTTCTGTTTTGAGGCAAAATCAGGAGAAACATTCATAACCCTTAAACTGTTAATAGAAGCGGCAAAATCAGAAGCGTATTTTTTATAATGATTTTTATGAGCACTATAGGTTACTAAAATAGCAAGGCTCCCTTTAGTGGTAACAAGGTAACGGGTGTAATAGGCAGGCACCTCGGAACCTTGATGAAATCCATCCACCCACATATGCTGATTAATATTCCTTTGTTTGGTATGAAACACTTTGGAGGTAAAGCTCCTGCCTCGGGATGACTTGCTGACTCGGGGACTTTTCAGATGATTAATATATTGGGCCAGACTGTCTGGAGGACCTTTTTGTTTGGCTGTCAAAATAATCATGGCTTCAGAGGCTTTTTTCCGATTTAATTTATTCGTGCAGATCCATTCAGTGCCTTCCGGGTGGCAATGCCAGTTATTTAATAAATCAAAACTGACATAGCTGGTCGCAAACTTCTTAGCAGACACACTGAAAGAAAAAACAAGAAAAAAAACAGGAAATAAAAGTCTCATTACACACCTTTTATATTATCAGTAATAACTTTTTGCCTAAATTTGAAATTTCAGCACTATTAAAACTGAGTCTCATTACACGCCTTATTATACTATCGGGTAATAACTTTTGCCTAAATTTGAAATTTCAGCACTATTAAAACTGAGTCTCATTACACACCTTTTATATTATCAGTAATAACTTAAATTTTTACAATTTTTTTCACTTTTTACCAGAATAATAGCATTATTTTTCCAACAGACACTCACAAAATATCTTCACTCCTTATATTTGTCTATGACCTCCATCCATAAAATCACCTTTATTATCTGTTCAGGAAAAATACACTTTTCCTGTAACAGAATTTCATCATATCCATAAGTAATACTAATTATATAAGCAAATTAAGCATATTTTAAACACATTTTATAGACAATTATAAGTTTTTGTCATAAATACAGCTTATGTATTGCTTTTAAAAAGAATACACTGATAATCAGACACGCCGATAATCACCAGCCAATGCAGTGACATAAAAACACACACTGAACCGAGAACCAATCCAACTGAAGTTTTAAGTGTGAAAAAACCGGGATCAAGGAGCATAAAATGGATCTTCAACAGTTAATGACATTCTGCACTGTAATATCAGAAGGAAGTATGACAGCGGCGGCGGCCAAAATGTCTGTTACCCAACCGGCTGTCAGCCAGCAAATTCGTAATTTGGAGGAAGAACTCTCCATCAAACTCCTGGTCAGAGGGGTGCGGCAAATCCGCCTGACAGTGCAGGGACAGCTTTTGTACAACTACGCAAAAAAAATCCTCAATTTAGCGCAAAAAGTGGAAACAGCTATTAAAACCATGTCAGATGAGTTGGAAGGCAGTATTCAGGTGGCCACTTTAAACTCTATTGGCATAAATTTTATTACACCCATCATCGGCACCATATTGAATCCCAATCAAAGAAAACTGAAAATAGGTCTTTCTTACGGAACAGGTTCGGAAGTAATAGAAAAAATGAAAACCAGGGAAGTGGATATCGCGATTTTACCAGATCTGAAAGAGGAATACAGCCTGACGATCCCGGAATATCAATCCCAGTTTTTATTCAAAGATGATTTACTATTTGTGGGATCAGGAAAGGACAGCTCTCTACCCAAAACTCTTTCCATAAAAAATTTCGGCCTACGTCCTATGGTGGCTTTTAAAAACCTCTTTCCCAAGTTTCGCTACTATCTTCATCAGATAGCGAAGCAAAATCAAGTGGAAATACAAGCCCCCATATTCGAAAGCAACAATGTGGGCACTCTGAAAAGAATTGTCGAAGTATGGATGTGCTGGGGTTTTCTCCCCTCCCATAGTATTCACAAGCAGATTCGTATGGGCCGCCTCTCTGTTATTCAGCTGGAAGAGATTAATTACTCCATGAATATAAAAGCCTACTATAAAGCGGGCCAATCCGAAAAAACACAAAAAATTATTGACACTTTTCTAATGATGATTCAAAAACAGCATCACCTTTCCTAATATCCATGACTATAATTTGACATTTTATTTTTTGTTTTTTATTTCTGATTTGCGTTTCTCCGGAGGCTCAATCTAAAAAACAACTGTGGGAAATGCCTTAACACCCTTGCTATCTAAAAACTAAAAAGAAAAACAATAGAAACAGAACAACTGGAATTAACCGCATTTGTTAAACAGGGAGATCTCTGAATTTTTGCATAATTTTATAACTTCATATCTGCATTAAAAACTCAAAAACACAGAAGGTGGACAACGAGTTGATGAAAATAACCGATTTATAATCCGGACAAAGTCATAATATATTAGCGGCTAGTTCCGCCAGTTCGGATCTTTCCCCTTTTGTCAGGGTCACATGAGCTGACAGTTTCGCCGTCTTGAATTTTTCCACAGAAAAAGTCAAACCGTTGTTGGAGGAATCCACATAAGGATTATCAATTTGATAGCAATCCCCGGTCAAAATCACTTTTGTTCCCTGACCGGCTCTGGTTAACACAGTTTTAATTTCATGAGGGGTGAGGTTTTGTGCCTCATCCACAATAAGATATTGATTGGGAATGCTCCTGCCGCGAATATAAGCCAAAGGCTCAATATTCACCAAACCCTGACTCATCAGATCCTGAGCCAGACGGGAGGCTTTTTTTCCCAGGCCCATTAAAAACTCCACACTGTCAAATATAGGCTGCATCCAGGGGTTTAACTTTTGCTCAATATCCCCTGGCAAATAACCAATGTCCCTGCCCATAGGAAAAACCGGCCGGGAAACCAAAAGCTTCTGAAAGGAATTTTCTTCCAGCGCCTTGTGCAAACCCACCGCCAAAGCCAAAAGAGTTTTGCCGGTTCCCGCCTTCCCCAATAAAGATACAAACATAAAATTGTCATTCATTAAAGCATCCAAAGCAAAGTGCTGTTCTCGATTTCTCGGATGCACGCCCCAGATGGATTTGGCCGGCTGATACACGGAAACGATTTTTTTGCTTTCCGAATCGTAGCGGCCCATTGCTTTTTCCGCTCCGTTTTTCATCACGACATACTGATTGGGGTAGAGTTTAATATCCCCACCCACCTCATCCAAGGAAACAGCCTGCTTTTCCCTGAATAACTGAAGATGCACCGAATCCAAAATGAGACTGCGCACGCCCGTGTACAAATCTTCAAAATCCGGAGTTTGCTCCGGATCGTAGTCTCTGGCCGGAATACCAAAAACATCCGCTTTTATCCTCAAATTGATATCCCTGGTAATCAATTCCACTTTAGTGGAAGGATTTTCCTTTTTTAAATACAAGGCCGTCGCCAGAATACGGTGGTCCACTTTAGACAAATCCAAAGCCGGAACGATTGAAGGAAGATCCATGCAGACAAAGAGACAGGAACCGGACTCCAGTTGTACACCTTCAACTAAAGAACCTTTCCCGCGCAAATCATCAATAAAGCGGTTGAATTGACGGGCATTTCTTCCCTTCTCCCCCATATCCCTTTTAAAGGTGTCAATTTCCTCCAAAACCGAAAAAGGAATATAAATATCATAGGAATTGAACACCTTAAACGCTAAAGCATCATAAAGCAATATACTGGTGTCCAGGATAATCTTCTGGTTAAATTTGCCGGAAATATATTGTTGCCGTGTGCTCTGTCCGTTATTCACACTGAGTTTTCCTGAAAATCAAATGGAGGTAACAGTTCTGTTTCGCCCTGCCATTTTGGCTTTATACAAAAATTGATCCGCTCTTTCATACAGTTCATTCCAATGTTTATCCTTATCCTGACGACAAGTCACGCCGGCGGAAATCGTCACTTTAATCTTACGATCTTTGTGTTCAAACACGGAGTCTTCCAACTTTTTTCGTGCGACTTCTATAGCTTCTTTGGCCCTTCCCAACTCACTTTGCATAATGACACAAAACTCCTCACCTCCACAACGGGCAAAAGTATCTCCAGAGCGAAAACACAATTTTGCCACGTTTACCACCTCTTTTAAGACCAAATCCCCGGCCAGATGTCCATAAGTGTCATTTACTTTTTTAAAATGATCTATGTCAAAGATAATCACAGACAAAGGGGTTTTATACTTTCTGCTCTTTGGAAACAGCTCTTTGGCCCTTCTCTCCAGTAGCAGTTTATTGCCCACTCCTGTTAGAGCGTCATGGAAGGCTTTTTCAAAATTCTCCAAGACGGAAAAAATCTCAGGATTTCCCGTGTTCAAAAATTTAAAAACAATATTGCCCAATTTTATTTGATCGTTATCCTCTAAATGCACATTTTGATGCACAGTGATCTGCTCACCATTGACAAATGTTCCATTTGTGGATTGCTTATCCTTGATAAATACCTTTTTCGCCACATCCTTGGAAATAAACAAATGCTCCTTGCTGATGGACAGATCCTGTATGGCAATATCGCATCTCCTGCTACGACCGACAGTCATTGTTTTTGTATCGCTAATGATCCAATACATTCCCATCAATTCATCAGGACCCTTAAGGCAGACAAAACAGGCTGGAGCTACGTCCTTTTTCTCCTCATACATAGTGTTGGCATTCATCAACACCGTTTCAAATCTTTCTATGGAACCGGAATAAGAAACACTCGTAGAGGAAAGAGGATCCGACACCTCTACAGAACAGTCGTCCAAATTTGTTTTTTTATTTAATTTCATAGCCATAACAACCTCTTTATTTTATCTACCACTCGTTTCTTTCAATTTTTTCCAATGTGAAATTCTCGTTTTTTTCTCGCTCTTAAAAAAAGTAAAAGACTCCTTAACCGTCCGTCTGGAGCACTCCCCTCTTCAACTATACGGAGAGAAAAAAACATGTGCAACCTACGAAACATCATTTAATTCTCCTCCCCTTTATTCTCCCCTGTCTGAGAAGACTCGTTTCCTCTCGCGATATTAAGAATTGTTTGTAACCCACGAGTGACATGACGATTTTGGTTGCGATATTTTTCTATCTTTCGCAGTGTTTCATTGTGTTTATCTTGATGACCATCCAAATCCATTTTCATTCTATCAATATTTCGTTTCAAATCTAAAATATACTGATCTTTTTCTCTAGCCAAAGTCTGGTTATCCAACTTCATTAACTCCAAACGGTTTTCCAACTCTCTTTCCCTCACCCGAATTTGCTTAATATTACTGGAAAGCCTCCTTTCCAATTCTTTATTTTTAATACTCATTTTTTCTATTTCCCGACTCTGATCCCCCAATGTGTCCATTAAGGTCCGTTTCTCCTCCTGAAACTCCTCCCGGCTTTCCTCGTAAATTTTCTTTAGATGGTGATTTTGCATTATCACCTTATCCAACCGCTCCCTGAAAATATCCCCGGTCGCAATCAGCTCTTCATTCTCCACCCGCAGTCTTTCAATTTCCGCATCTAGCTCCACAATACGATCCTGAGCCACTCTTAAATTTTCAGATTGCTGAAGAGTAATTCGCATAGGAATTCGTTGATCAGACAAGGCCATTTTTTTATGTGACATAGCCGAAACATACGCCCGCGAGACTTTTTCTTTTTCCTTCAACCTGGAAAAAATATCCGACACTTGTTTCTTTTTTTGAGGAATTTTTTCCTCAACATCCAAAACGGAGTGTGTCTTTGAATCAGTTTCAGATTCATCAACAAGCTTTTTTTTTGGAGTCTTACGATCCATTTTGGCCTTTTTTTTCACAAGATCTTTCAAAGGCTCTTCAAATGCATGCATTTTCTCATTCAGCACCGGCTCAGGACTTTTCAACTGTTCTTCCGCGGACTCCATTTTATCAGGCTTAAAGTGGATAAGACTCTCCAGATTCCGAGTGTCCATATTTTTTCCCAAACTTTTCTCATCCGCGAAATTCGAACTAAAAAGATCAGTGGATGATTCCAAAGAGGTTTGCACCTCTTCATTTAATTCATCCATTCCCTGATCAATAGCTAAGTTTTTTCTCATTTTTCCCATAAAATATCTCATTTTTCCCATAAAATGTCTTTTTTATCATTCGGAACCACTATGTATCTTATCGGAAATACTCTGAAGTTCTTAAGAATAGAGTGGTAGACAGGGCATATCGAATGGGAAAAGCCACACTTACATTATACAGGTCTTTAGTCTAATTATCATATAGGACTCCTTCGCGCAGACCCGCTATTTACGACTTTAAAACGGAATGGCTCAGCCCCGTGTAAATCCGCATAATTCAGGGAGACTTTCCGGCACCTTCAGCAGACCCAGAGTGTTTCATCTCCTCTGCAAACAAAGCGCCTGTATCGCAAAACAAGAAGTATAGACCAAGTTTCTCTGCCAGCTTGCTTTTTCCTTTTATTCAAGATAAATTTTGCTCTATCAGCCACTACTAAAAATGAAGATATTAAAAAAACTTTCAAAGGCAGCCTTATGGCACACAATGAAGATGAAATTCTAACACACCCTTTGTACCAAAATGTTCTTTATGAACTGGAAAAAGCAGGAAAGCACATAAACATCAACAGAAATGTCATGGAAAGGCTGTGGCTTCCCCGCCGTTCTATTCGTGTCTCCATACCTGTCCGCATGGATGACGACCGGGTACAGGTTTTCAATGGTTACAGAGTTCAACACAATCACACTCTGGGGCCTTTCAAAGGGGGAATCCGCTATCATCCCGGAGTAAACATTGGTGAAGTGGCCGCTCTGGCTTCCTTGATGACTTATAAAAATTCCCTGTTGAATCTCCCTCTCGGAGGAGCTAAAGGAGGGGTCCAACTGGACCCGTCTGCCTTGTCTAAAGCAGAATTGGAATCTCTGACCCGCCGTTTTACTTCCGAACTCAGCCCGTTTATAGGACCGGACAAGGATATTCCCGCCCCGGATGTGGGAACCAATTCAGAAACAATGGCTTGGATGCTGGACACCTATTCCCTCGAATCCGGTTTTTCACAAACCGGTGTGGTAACGGGAAAACCGATTGAAATAGGAGGATCAAAAGGCAGAAACTGTGCCACCGGATTGGGAGTGGTCTATGTTTTGGAAAAAGCTTTGGAGGCGCAAAACAAAAATATAAGTGAAGCCACCATCGCCGTACAGGGATTTGGAAAAGTGGGACTGCACGCTTGTGTGGAAGCACACGCTTTGGGCGCAAAAATTGTCGCTGTCAGCGACCGGTCAGGAGCTGTGTTTAACCCAAAAGGGCTTAACATAACGGAGTTGATACAATATGTAGCCGAAAACCGATTTATTAAAGGATATCCTAAAGGGGAGGCCCTCTCCAACGAAGATCTTCTGACTTTGCAGGTGGACGCCCTCCTGCCCTGCGCTTTAGACGGTGTAATTAACAAAGACAATATGAAACAAATCAAATCCAATTTGATTGTGGAGGGAGCCAATGGCCCCACCACACCCGAAGCCGGGGAGTACCTGGTAAACCACGATGTTTTAATAGCTCCTGACATTTTGGCCAACGGAGGAGGGGTGATTGTCAGTTATTTTGAGTGGGTTCAGGATATTGGATGGCTTTTCTGGAGAGAAAAACAAGTGCGGGATAAATTAAGAGACATTATGTTTATGTCTTTTGACAAAGTCTGGCATTTTGCAGAAGAGCGCCCGGATAAAAGCAAAGGGAAATACATGAACCTGCGGCTGTCGGCAATGGGTGTCTCCCTTATGCGTTTGGAAAAAGCCATGAAGCTCAGAGGGCAGGCTTGGTAACGCGTATTCTTCCCCCTGGCTTTTCCCATCTGCTGGCTGATTTTCTACTTTCCTTTTATTCTTCAGTTATCGAAAAAAAAGCCCCCCCCGAATGGCGCCCGGTGCATTGGAAAAACCTGTATTTTCCCAACCCCCTGGCTCCGGCCGGAGGCCTGGATAAATCAGCAAAACATTTTAAAGCCTGGTGGGCCTTGGGAGCCGGTTTTATTGAAGTGGGCACCATCACCCCCCTTCCCCAAAAGAAAAACACCGGTCCCACTCTCAAAAAAGATTGGAAAACACAAACTCTCTGGAACCATCTGGGCTTTCCGGGAGAGGGGGTGGAAAGGGCACGAAAAAGGCTGGAAAAAGCGGGAAGCCTTCGCCTCACCCCGATTTTTGCCAATATAGGGAAAAACAGAAACACCCATAATAAAGACGCTTACAAAGACTATCTGAAATGTATTTCCCTCCTCCATTCTCATGTAGACGCTTTTGTAATCAATCTCAGTAGCCCCAACACAAAAAAATTAACAGAGCTTGCGAAGCCAAAGGAGTTGAAAAAGCTCCTGCAGACTATCAAACAACAACTGTCTTCATTTCAAAAAACAAAACCTTTTTTTATCAAATGGAGTCCGGATCTGAGTGAAAATGAATTTTTACAGGTTTTGGATATTGCTTTGGAATGCGGAGCTGAAGGGCATATTATCTGCAACACAAGCACACGAAGGGAAACAGAAAGTGTATTTCCTCATTATGGAGGAATATCCGGTTCGGCTCTGACTGATATCTCAAAACAAAGATTGAAACTGACACGAAAGCATCTCGGAATAGAGAAAAAAAACCAACTCCTCATTTCCGTTGGAGGGGTTTTGAAACCGGAAGATGTTTTTGAAAGGCTGGATATGGGAGCGGATTTAGTGCAAGTCTATTCCGCCTTGATATTTCAAGGTCCTTTTTTCCTTCGACGGGTATGTTCGCTTGCCCATAACAAAAAATAACAGACTTAATTGAGATTTCGGATTTTTCATTAAAAAAAGGCAGGAGGCGATTTGAAAAGTTTTATCCCATCTCTTTAGTTTACGACAAAAAACATTCCCACTGATCTTTGGTAAAAAAAGAAACTGCCGGAAAGTCAAAAAAATTAGTGCCTTGTCAGAGCGTCTATCTCTCCTTCGGAAAAAAAGAAAAAAATAATTGCCAAACCGAAAAAACTCATTGATAATCAAAACCTATGGCAAAGAAATCCCAACAGCTTAATTTTACAAAATCAGACTTAATTCAGAAACTGTCGCAAAAGCACAACACCACGAAAGCAATGGCGGCACTGGTCGTAAACAGTATTTTGGATTCCATTACGGACACCCTTATACAAGGCAATCGGGTGGAAATACGAGGCTTGGGCACTTTTGAATTGAGAAAATACGATTCCTACCAAGGGCGAAACCCCCAAACCGGAAAAAAAATTCAGGTCAAAGCTAAAAAACTGCCTTTCTTCAAACCCGGAAAGTTCAGAAACAAAATCAACAACAGCAAAATCTGAAGCCTCCCTTATTTAGGCAGGAAGGAAATACGAATGGGAATACCCTTTAGGTGCCATTTGTTTTGAATCTGGCGAATCAAAAACCGACGATAGGAATCCCTGACCCCCTGTGGGTAATTAGCAAAAGCGATAAAAGAGGGTGGAGCCTGCTTTGTCTGCGTAAGGTAGTAAAGCTTCACATCCTGTGTTCCGTAAACCGGTGAAGGGGCTTTGCGAATCACTTTCATAAAAAAACGATTCAGCTCCGAAGTGGAAATACGAAAATGAAGTTTTTGGTAAATCTCATTCACTTTTTTCATTAATTCCCCCAGCCCATAAGAATTTAAAGCGCTGACAAACACAATCGGCAAATCAGAATAAAACCGAAATTTGTCCTGAATATTTTTTCTGTATTCCGTTTTTATTGTTCCCGTAGAGGTAACAGGCATTGACCTGAGTGAAGAATTTTTAGAGGAATCCGGTGTTGTTTTCCAACCATCCTTCTTCGACGAACTCAAAGCCAAATCCCATTTATTCACAACCACAATAACTGCTTTATGCTCCTTTTCACAAAAATCAATCAGGCGCGCGTCCTGCCGGGTAGGGCCGACAGAGTAATCTAGCAAAAGCAATATTATATCCGCCTCTTTAAAACTCTGCCGGGATTTAAAATCAGCGAGAGACTGCATTTTATTTCGAATTTTTGTTTTGCCTGCTGTATCCAACAAGGTGTAAAGTTGGCCGTCATATTGAAACTGATCCGATACAACATCCACAGTAGTGCCCGCAACGGGGGAAACCAGCAAACGATCCTCCTGCAATAAAGCGTTGCAAAGAGTGCTTTTACCCACATTGGTTTTTCCGGCAAACAAAAGTCGAACGGCAGAAGAGGTAGGATTTTCTCTTTTTTCCTCCCGGCTTTGACTTTGAGACACAATCCACTCCACCACCTCCGATACTCCCCGGTCTTTTTCAAAAGCGCAGGGCAATAAATTAACACCGAGACAATAAAAGTCACTTAATAATAATTCCTGATTCTCCATTTCATCCACTTTATTTACCAAAGCGAGAAAAGGTTTGCCTGATTTTTTCACCATCTGAAATGTTTTTTTATCCTCTTCAAGACAGCCTGAACGAGCATCCATCACAAATAAAATCAAATCGGATTCCTGAACAGCCCGATGCACTTTTTTATCAATCAAACTGCCATAAGAGCACTCCTCCGACCACAGCCCCCCGGAGTCCCACACTTCAAAATCCACTCCCCACCAAGAGGTTTTTTGCTTTAAAATATCCCGTGTCACACCCGGTTGATTGATAATCAAGGCTTGTTTCCGCCGCACCAAACGATTAAACAAAGAGGATTTTCCCACATTGGATCTTCCTACAATCAAAATTTTATTCATTAGTGCTTTCATTTTCATTATTCCACAATAGGCCGTCTTTGTTTTCATTTGTTAACTTTGTTCTTAACTTTTCACATAGGAGGTCACGAACACTGTGCAGTCTTTCTCTCATAGCTTGAACAGTAACGGAATTAAATATTTTCATTTGCTCCAAAGCAAACACCTCCGCTAAATATACAACCTGCTTTTTTACCACACCCCATACAGGGTAGGGTTTAAAAAACATCTTTTATTGACTTTTCACATAGCAAGATCACACACAACACATAGCTGAATGAGTCCGGAACAGCTTAAAATTCCAAATCAAAAGTATGCACATTGCTTTTTTGATCCACCATAGCCAGCTGAACCTGAACCGGCTTTTTGTGTTGTTCACAAAAGACGGAAAAGGCCAATGACAGCCTTTCCTTCTGATTTTTACTTATAGGATATTCCCGTCTCCAGGAATTATCTGATTTGACCTCCACCAACAAATAAGCCGTGAGATTTTCCAATATCAAATCAATTTCCACCCCTCCCACTCTTTGATTTTTGGCAACCAGCTTCCAGCCTTTCTTTTGGAAAAAGTCTACTGCCCTTTCCTCACAAAATGTTCCTCTTTTTAAGGCTGTTTTTTCATTCTGAATCATCGCTCGCTCTCTCCATTACAGTAGAATTTATTGGCAAAGGCTTTGCTCGCCCCCTCGGCCCTCATCGCTCTCTCCATCACAGTAGAATTTATTGGCAAAGGCTTTGCTCGCCCCTCTTGCCCCTCTCGCTCTCATCGCTCCCGACCCCCGTCAGCCTGCCCTGCCCCACTCGATCCCGGTCGCAATAGGGCTGATAGAATTACAACCTCCGGGAATCATCGCTTATCCCTTTTTCATCGTCAGATATTCTCTCACTCCAGCAAAAAACTTTCGATGCAAGGGGCAGGGGCCATGTTGTGCGATAGCTGTCCGATGCTGAACAGTCGCATAACCTTTATGAACTGAAAAACCATATTGTGGATATTTTTTATCCTGTTCGGAAATCCACTTGTCTCGCTGAACCTTGGCAATAATACTGGCGGCGGAAATGGGAGAAAGACGCTGATCCCCCTTTATGAAAGCGGTTTGACAAAATTGTTCAGGCAAATCAGGTATTGGGAATTTCCCATCTACCAACAGATGACCGGTTTGAACCGACAATTGAAGGACTGCCCTTTTCATGGATAAAAATGTCGCCTGTAAAATATTAAGCCTTGCAATTTCATCCACATTTGCCATCCCCACGGCATATATATGTTTACTCATAATAATTTTAGCCAGTTCTTTTCTTTTTTCAGGAGAAACTTGCTTTGAATCGGGATAATGTTCATTTTCTGTCAGAATAACAGCAGAGGAAAACACAGGGCCGGCCAGGCATCCGCGTCCGGCCTCATCCACACCAATGGCAGGTTGAGGCTGAAAACTTTTCCAATCTATAGGGCTGTATTTTTGCATAGGGAGTAACTGTAACAGAATACAGAGTTTTTATTTATCCGATTTATGTTTAATGCGAACCATTAACCGGAAAAATTTTGTTTCATTGCAATATTATGCGTTTTTTCAGCACATATTTTGATACTGTGTCTGATGTTTTGCTTGATTGAAATTCTCTTACCCTGACAGATATTTTTTGTGAATTAAACCTGCCCGGACTAACAAGCTCTTTTCAAGCGACTTATGATGAATACAATTATCAAGAGCAGTTTATCAGTCTGCTCCTTTGAAAGCGGCGGCGGCGGTCACTGAATCTTTTTTTTGCGGTGTTTTAAAAATAATTTATCAGTCTGCTCCTTTGAAAGCGGCGGCGGCGGTTTGTTCATTTTCGTAAATGGCAATGTCTTTTATTTCACTGTCCGCGAACACTCGTTGAAATTCTGAACCTACACAGCAAAATTGCAGGATGGATTTTTTTTTCAAATCTCTGATGGTATTCATAAAGGAACTCAGCCCGTCAGAACCAACGAAGCTGAGATCCTTTAGATTAAACACAATATTCTTTTTTGATAGCTCGCTCATGCAAGTTTCATAAAACGGCTCCGCAGAAGCAAAATCCACTTCCCCTTTTAAATCAATAATCAGTACATTATTATTATTTTTTCTAATAAAAGCTCTCATCCCCGCCACACCCTTTAAACTGATAATAAAAGCACTACAAAAACCTATACCCCATTTTACACTGTTTATTGTAAGCTGAAACATAACGGATATACAGAACAATTTAAAAAACCTGGTCTTTTGTTTAATTAAGGCAAAAAATCATAGTCAGCTCAGAATTTGAAATTAATCAAAATTTTCCATTTTTTATCAAAAAAAACATGCAAATAGGATATAGACAAAATAGGAGTCACGAATAGGCGGAAATTTATTTATTCAAATGAATCTCAATTGAAGTTTTGTGTTTTTTTTCAGAGTTGCACTTTTTACAGGCTACAACCACATTGTTTTTTATGGTTCGGCCTCTGCGCACCAAGGGAACAAGATGATCCATACTGAGATTCTCTATATTAAATTGTTTGCCGCAAAAATAACATTCTCCTTTGCTCAGCTTGTTTTTCCACCAAAGAGTTTTTTTAAGTTCTTTGGCTTTATGCCTTTCTCTTTTTATGTGTTCTTTATCCGCCGGTAGAAACAGCTCATCCGTAAAATACCTGTCAGATATAAGTTCGGCAGACCATTTTTCCTTCCCAGGATTTGTCAATTTGTTTGTTCCTTTCTTCATCAATGACTGACTCCTATCATATTCGATTGAAACAATGATTTCTATATCACTGAAACTCCAAAAGCCGTCACCCGCTTTTTGTTTCTATTTTAAACGATCCCATAATGATTCCGGAAAGCCATTATAGACTGATTGGAAATCATTAACAGTTGAAAAATCAGTCATTTTTATTATCTTTTGTATTTTTTGATGAGTTGAGACTAAATACAGAGTTTTTTTAAACATATCATATTTAAAAAAGGTACAAAACCGGATAAGCTTTTCCTACTTTTTGGATAAAGGAACTGTTTTCAACCGGGCGGCGCGTCCTTTACGCTCTCTTAAATAAAACAGGCGGGCGCGGCGCACTTTAGCCCGCGAAACCACTTCCACTTTCTCCAAAGCGAGGCTTGCCAAAGGGAAAGTCCTCTCCACTCCAACACCATCTGATATTTTTCTTACTGTGAAGGAATTTGTGCTTTTTTTACCTTGAATCTTTAAAACCACTCCACTGAAAATTTGCGTCCGGTCTTTGCCTGCCTCCTGAAAACGAACGGATACATTAACCGTATCCCCCACTTGAACCGGAAAATCAGCGCGTTTTTGATTTTTTGAAACATAAGAATCCACAATATCCATGATCACACTCACTTTTTTGTTTTTTATTATCTTTAAGGTTAATTATCATTCCAAAATAATTTATGTCAAGGAAATTGATCTCTCTTTAAAATCTCTCTCATCTGCTGATACATCTCGACCAATGGAGATTGTTTTGGTTTAGTAGAGATCAAAAAAGAGTGTCTTGATTAAATTGAGGTTTTTTACAATATCAAGGAGGATTCACTTTACACTGGACAATAAAAGCCATGAACAGTACAAAAAGTAAAGTCTATTCAATGCCCGCTTTTTAGAGACGATCCAGGCTATTTTTTTAATGAGCTATATTATTGGAAATGAAAAGGAGTAAGTGATGAAAAAATCTTGTTATTTAATTCTTGTTTTCTGTTTTTTTACGCTCTTTTTTGCATGCTCTGTAGACACAACAAAGGATATAACAAAGGACACAAGAAAACCGTATTTTTGGCAGGTGGAAAAAAGAGGCAAAGTGTCTTATCTTTTGGGGACTATACATATAGTTGTTCCCCTGGATGAATTGTCTTGCTCAGATGTCATTCAGGAAAAATTGAAGAACAGTGATTTGTTATTTGTGGAATCAATAAAACAAAAAAGTGAAATACACCTTGACCTCATCTCTCCTAATAGGGAAGACTTCAACCGACTTAGTCGATCCAATCAGGCCTTTTTGATAGAAAAAGGTGTCCCTAGCACTGCCAGTTGTACCACTTCAAATAGATTACTGAATCTTCTTTGTTTAAAGGAAGTTTTTGGTGAGTCGTCTTTAGAAATTAAAATGGATGAAGAGGCGCAATCTATAGCAAAAAATTATGGGATACTTATGAAGCCTTTAGATGAAGATATAGAATCTCAAATAAAGACAGTTTTTACATGTGAACGATTAGAAAAGAGTATTGAAAATTATCCAATTTGTCTTGAAACAATTAGAGATTCTGTTGATGCTTATAGGACAAGTAGCCTTACATCCGAACAAATCAGTGTTGATAATAATGTTAGTGATATTCTCTTAAAAGAACGTAATAAGCAATGGTTTCTTAAATTTGAATCCGCTCATGGTAAGTATAATCATATTTTTGTTGCAGCCGGTTTAGCTCATTTTATTGGTCATTTTAATTTTATTGATATATTGAAAGAAAACGGTTTTTCTGTAGAGCGTGTATCTTGTCAAAAATAGGGCTGTTCAATAAAAAAATCATTGGGGTTAAAAAACATTTGTATCATTAATGTATTTTTTGAGTTTTAAAAACCAAAACAAAATAAATCAAAATACAAATGAACATCACTAATACTTAACCACTAAATATCAGGACAGTTTATGACATTTTCACAGATATGATGATAATGAAAGAATTAAAGCGGCGCAAAATAACACAGTAAATAAGCCGGCATAGTATAATGGTTCCTAATAAAGAATCATAATTTAAAGCCCAGCCGGAAAAAACTGTGATGTATAGTCAAATTGAGGTTTTTTACAATATCAAGGAGGATTCACTTTACACTGGACAATAAAAGCCATGAATAGTACAAAAAGTAAAATTTATTCAATGCGCGCTTTTTAGAGACGATCCAAACTATTTTTTTAATGAGCTATATTATTGGAAATGAAAAGGAGTAAGTGATGAAAAAATCTTGTTATTTAATTCTTGTTTTCTGTTTTTTTACGATCTTTTTTGCATACTCTGCGGACACAACAGAGGATATAACAAAGGACATAAGAAAACCGTATTTTTGGCAGGTGGAAAAAGGAGGCAAAGTGTCTTATCTTTTGGGGACTATACATATAGTTGTTCCACTGGATGAATTGTCTTGCTCAGATGTCATTCAGGAAAAATTGAAGAACAGTGATTTGCTATTTGTGGAATCAATAAAACAAAAAAGTGAAATACACTTTGACCTCTTCTCTCTTAATAGGGAAGACTTCAACCAACTTAGTCGATCCAATCAGGCCTTTTTGATAGAAAAAGGTTTGCCTAGCACTCTCAGTTGTTTCGCTTCAAATATATTACTGGTTGGTCTTTGTGTAAAGGAAATTTTTGGTGAGTCGTCTTTAGAAATTAAAATGGATGAAGAGGTGCGATCTATAGCAAAAAATTATGAGATACTTATGAAGCCTTTAGATGAAGATATAGAATCTCAAGTAAAGACAGTTTTTACATGTGAAACATTAGAAAAGAGTATTGAAAATTATCCAATGTGTCTTGAAACAACTAGAGATCTTTTTGATGCTTATAGGACAAGTAGCCTTACATCCGAGCAAATCAGTGTTGATAATAATACCAGTAATGTTTTCTTAAAAGAACGTAATAAGCAATGGTTTCTTAAATTTGAATCCGCTCATGGTAAGTATAATCACATTTTTGTTGCAACCGGTGTAAGTCATTTTATTGGTGCTTTTAATTTTATTGATATATTGAAAGAAAACGGTTTTTCTGTAGAGCGTGTATCTTGTCAAAAATAGGGCTTTTCAATAAAAAAATCATTGGGATTAAAGAATATTTGTATCATTATGTATTTTTTGAGTCTTAAAAACCAAAACAAAATAAATCAAAATACACATGAGCATCACTAATACTCAACCACTAAATATCAGGACAGTTTATGACATTTTCACAGATATGATGATAATGAAAGAATTAAAGCGTCGCAAAATAACACAGTAAATAAGCCGGCATAATATGTGGTTCCTAGTAATAAAGAATCATAATTTAAAGCCCAGCCGGAAAAAACTGGTGATATATAGTCAAATTGACACCGAAATATAAAGAGAGAAAAGATAACTTATATATATTGTTGTTGAAACCCATCAGAAATAACCCTCTTAAAATATCTTGAACCAAAATGTTTAACAAATACTATATTTTCTGAAAAAGACAGCAGGTGCGGGATCCGGTCAAAATCAAAACAATCATTTCCCGATCATAAATATTGTTTAAGAGCTGTCAAATATTTTGCACTGATTCCACAGGCGTTCAACTCCTCTTGAGAAAAAGCCTGAATCATTTTTATCGCCTTTGGCAGATCCTTTTGGCCGGCGGGATTGAGTTTTAATAAATCCGGTCTCTTCACGGCTGTCACCAAGACCGACATGAGATAACGAAAGTTTTGAATATTTTTATGATGTCCCGACAAAATCACTTCAGGAATTTTATATCCTGTGATTTCCTGTGGTCTGGTCCATTGAGGCGCCTCCAGCAGATGATCCTGTTCAAAACTTTCCTCCTCAACAGAACATTCATTCCCCAAAGCGCCTTTAATAAAACGGGATAAAGAATCCAATATCACCAACAGAGCCGGTTCACCTCCGCTTAAAACATAATCCCCTATGGATATTTCCTCCTCCACATATTCATTGATAAATCGTTGATCCACCCCTCCATAACGACCGCAAATAAAAGTTAAATTTTCATTTTGTTCCGCGCAGGCACGGGCTGTTTTGTAATCCCATTTTTTCCCCTGAGGACTTAAGTAGATTATTTTTTTATTTGAAAATGACTCCACGGCTTTCTTTAAAGGCTCATACTTCATCACCATACCGTCCCCTCCTCCGAAGGGGCTGTCATCTACACTTTGATAGTTGTCTTCGGTAAAATCCCTTAGATTGGCAAAATGCACTTTTAAAAAGCCGGATTGAACCGCCCGGCCCAAAATTCCTATCTTTAAAGGGGAGTAAAAAAAACCGGGAAACAAAGTGATAATATTTATTTCCATTTTAAATTATCGCTCCGACCATCCGAGAATAAGGAGCATCTTAATAGATGCTTAAAATAAATAATTGTATAATAAATCTCCGATCATCCGATCGAATAAGAGGCCTCTAATAGAAAACAACAGATCGGCTGTCAATTAATTTTTCCGCTGACGCTGATATTCTTTCAGGCTTTTCTTAACTTTTCCACTAAGCAAAAAAACTCCAACTAAATTGGGAAAGGCCATGCTTAAAATCATCAGATCCCCGAACTTCATAATATTCTTGGAAGTGGCGATAGCTCCAAGAAAAATAACAATCAACAAAACAATTTTATAAACTAAAGATCGCTTATCACCAAAAACAAAGGAAAAACATCTTTCACCATAATAAGACCAGGAAACAATAGTGGAAAAAGCAAAGAAAAATACAGCCAAACTGAGTATATAGGGAAACCAATACACTACTTCTTTCATGGCGCTGGCTGTAAGAGCAGCCCCTTTTTGCTGATTGATAAGCTCCATATAGTCCGAATTATTATAAGCTCCGGTAATGACTATCACCAGGGCGGTCATTGTGCATATCAAAACCGTATCAATAAAAGGCTCCAACAAAGCTACAGTCCCTTCCTCCACCGGGTGGTTCACCTTGGCCACGGAATGAACAATGGCGGATGAACCCAGTCCCGCTTCATTGGAAAACACAGCTCTCTTCATCCCCACAATCAGAACTCCAAGAAAGCCTCCATAAGCGGATTCAGGGGTAAAAGCCCCTTGTAAAATAGTAATAAAAGCCGCAGGGATTCGATCATAGGAAACAAAGAGAATATAACCAGCCATCAATACATAAGTGGTGCACATAAAAGGAACAACTCGACTGGCCACCAAGGCTATTCTTTTAATGCCTCCGATAATAGTCGCTCCCACCAACAGAACCATAACGAGGCCGTAAACCCAATTGTAATCCATGAGAGCGGGAAAACTGATGCCAATGGCCGCAAAGGATTGATTTACTTGAAAAGCCGCCCCTCCTCCAAAGGAACCTCCAATACACATAAGACAAAAAGCAATGGATAAAAAACGCCCCACGCGGGGCCAGCCTATATCAGTCAAACCCTTTCTCAAATACTCCATAGGGCCGCCCATCAAACGACCATCCTGTCTTTTTTCTCTGTACATCACCCCCAGAGTGCATTCAGTGAATTTGATGCTCATGCCTAAAAAACCCATGATAATCATCCAGAAAGTGGCGCCTGGGCCGCCCACGGAAATAGCCACAGCCACACCGGCTATATTGCCCAATCCCACTGTAGCTGAAAGTGCAGTCGTTAAAGCTTTAAAATGACTGATCTCTCCGGTTTTTTTCTTTGCACTGTTCTGCTTACCTGACACCAATCTAATAGCGTGCAGAAAAAACCGAATATTCACGAAGCCCATTTTCAAAGTGAAATAACAGGCGCAAAAACAAAGCAATCCCACTATAAACGGAAACTTCATTTTATCCGTGAAAAACAACAAGTCGAAAAAAGTGACCTGAGCTACGAAAGAGTTGATTTTCTCGAAAAAGAGATTCACCGCCTCAGTCATTATGACTCTCCTTATTGTTCAATAGAACTGAAAGTTGTTTTTACAAATGCTATTTTAAAGTTCCACAGATTAAGTTCTTCCGACAACAAATTATTTATATTTTTGAACAAAATAGAAATGACAATACCAGTATATATATATTTATTTGAAAATTTCAAATACACGCAAGTCTTATATCGACTCGATTTAAGATTTCTGTCCTTATGGACCATCAATAGATCATAAAAACATCTTAAAAGAGCGAAAAAACAAAATCCTGGCTATTTAAAACACAAAAAGACTGATAATTTTTCTTGGAAAATCCAGTCAATTACAGTAATTTTTCTATAAATAGGAGTTTAGAAATGAAAATAGTGATCCCCGGCGGAACTGGTTTTTTGGGACAATTACTTATCCAGTCCTTTATGGCCGATTCTGAAAAACATGATCTCGTTGTATTAAGCCGCGGTAGTGGAGCCGCTTTTAATCAGAGTCCGGCCCGGCTTGTCCCCTGGGACGGCAGAACTCTGGGGGAATGGGCCAGAGAAATTGACGGGGCAGATGCGGTTATCAACATGACAGGCAAGAGTGTAAAATGCTTTTATACAGACAAAGTGCTAAAAGAACTCAGAGATTCCAGAGTGCTATCAACGGAAGTGGTGGGAGAAGCCATCAGGCAAGTTCAAAACCCTCCGCCAGTATGGATTCAAATGAGCACCTCCGCCATTTACGCCCATAGCCTCGATTATCCCAATAACGAGGAGACCGGAAAAATCGGAGAAGCGCCGGAAATTCCCAGAGTATGGAAAGCCATCTCACAGTTGGCTCAGGACTGGGAGAAAGCATTTCACTCATCGGAAACCAATCAAGTGAGAAAAGTGCTCATTCGTTGCGGTGTTGTAATGGGATTAAAAAAAGGGAGCGCTTTTGATATTTTTCTGAATTTAACCCGTTGGGGCCTGGGAGGTTCTATCGCCGGCGGAAAACAGATGATCTCCTGGATACATGAATATGATTTTGTCAAATCCATGAGATTTTTATTGGAAAACAAAAACATAACCGGACCGGTAAACTTATCTTCTCCCCACCCTCTTCCTCAAGCGGAATTTATGAAAACTTTAAGGGAGACTGTGGAAATTCCCTTTGGTCTGCCTGCCGCGAAATGGATGGTGGAGCTTTCCTCTTACCTGATAAGAGTGGATTCCGAATTGTCATTAAAAAGCCGCTACGCCATTCCCAAGGTATTAATGGACAATCAATTTTCCTTTAAATTCCCTCGTTGGCCGGAGGCTGTGAAAGATTTGTTTTCCAGATGGAAAGAGATAAAACAAAAATAAGTTTTACTTTATCAATTCCCTAATGACGGAAATGGTTTCTTGTATTTCATTCATTTGTTTTAAAATTTTACTTTCAATGGAAATTTGTTTCTTGTATTGGCGATTTTCTCTTTTGAGGTCCTTTAAAACTTTTTTAGCGCCTTTTACCGAAAAGCCATCCCGATACAAAAGTTTTTTAATAAGCAAAGCCATCTCCACATCCTTTTTAAAGTACAATCTTTGTCCATTAAGCATTTTTTGAGGATGAAAAGAGTCAAACTCCATTTCCCAGTATCTCAAAACATAAGTTTTTATATTTAAAAGTTCTGCCACTTCCCCAATTTTAAAGGATACTTTCAAAGGTATATTTTGGATTTCGGAGGCCAAAGTAGAATCAAAATGACCCGGATTCATGTCCTTGTCCATCAGCTCCTCTGTTCTCATATCAACCCTTGTTCACCTTTTCCCTCAAAAGGGGGCTAGAGTGAAACACAAGCACACGGCGTTCTTTAATCATAAGCCCTTTGCCTGTTTTGGGATCCCTCCCCATTCTAGCTTTCTTATCACGTAATAAAAAATTACCAAAGCCGGACAGCTTCACATTATGATTGGAGCAAAGTTTGTCCCTGATAATATCAAATACGGAGTTTACAAGTTCCGCGGACTTTTGCCGGGAATACCCTATTTTGCCGTACAAATATAAATGAATGTCCGCTTTTGTTAATGTTTTGATTTTGCTCTTTTCCATCATTATCCCTTAAAATCAATTTGAATACTCGAATATAAAAATCCAGAATTTTCTTTTGCAGGCAAACCACAGATTTTCAAATCATAAGAAAGATAAAATATCGTTATTTTTAAGTCAATGTTTTTAAATTACTACTGTTTTATTTTTTGTGTTTTTTTAAGTTTTTTCCTTTATTATTCATCTGTGAAAAACGGAATTTTATATTGACCTGTCACCTGTTTTGATATAACTTCTTTTTGAATATGACATTATCACGGCTTCTATCCAAATAAATACTTTGATTTTATCTAAGCTTGACAGGGTGCAGGTTTGTGAGTTCTTTTGTCAGCTTTTTCTGCAATTTTGTCAGTCTGTCTTCCGTAAGAGTTTCTTTATCTGACTGCAAAGTCAAACGAAAAGCAACAGAACGAAGGCCCTTTCTACGAGTTTGTTCATTTTCATAAATATCAAAAATTTTAACCTTGCGGCAGATCGGGCCGGCCAGCCTCTTTATTCCTTCAATCATGGAACCAGCAGGAAAATTGTTTGGAATAAGAAAAGATAAGTCTCTTTCCACCAATGGAAAAGAAGACAATTTTTGAAATACCGGCTTTACGAAATCTTTATCAAAAAGAAAACATGTATTTAATTCAGCCAAAGCCATATCTATTCTTATTTTATGATTTTCAGCGTAGATTGGATTCAAAGAACCAACATAGGCCACTGGTTTATTCTGCACTTTTAAAACCATATATTGATAAGGGTGAATAAACCCCGGCGCGGATGAAGCCTGCTCCCAGCGGTAATCAAAAATATATAATTGCTCCAAAAGCGCGTTTAAAGCTGTTTTTAAGTCATACACACAAAGCCGATTTTCGGGTTTTTCCCATAAACTCTCCTCCTGTCCCCAAGCGATAAAACCAAGACGCTGTTCTTCTACATAAGATTTTTTTTTATTTTGCTCCACCAGCGCTCTCCGTGTGCTTGTTTCCGCCAAAGAGGTTTGAATCGCTTCCTCTGCAAACTGAGCGGAGGCAAATACTTTTCCGAGTTCAAACAACCTCCCGTTCAGACACCCGTGCCGGATACTTTGTTTCGCGTTTTTAAATAACGAAGGAGCCAGGCTGATTCTCATCATATTGTATTCTGCGCTCAAAGGGTTTGTAATAAGCACAGGAGATAAATTTTTTTTCTCCACGGACGGCCACAAAAAAGACTCAGAGTGTTTTTCAATACCATTGGAGAAAGAATTTTTTCCCGCTTCAACACCCAAAAAAGAATCAGAAAATTTACGGGAAATAAAACTGTGGTTAATGGCCTGATAAAATCCCTCATGGGCCAGAATACAGATTATTTTGGAAGACAAAGTATACTCTTTCTGATCCGCCTTTGGAAAATCACTCGGATAAGATATTTTTTCCGGTATTTTGTCGTAGCCCTCCAGACGAGCGTATTCCTCAATCAAATCCTCTTTAATATTCAAATCAAATCGAAAATAAGGAGGGAAGACTGTTGTTTTTTCCTCGGATTGCTTCCCTTTTTTTGGTCCTTTTGGTCCTTCTTCATCTTGAATGCGGCAACCCAGTCTTTTCATCCAGTCCTGAAATTTCGCGGAGGAAACCTCCATACCCAACCGTCTTTCAAGGTGCTCTTTTTTAATTTCAATGGGTTTTATTTTAAGCGATTTTTCATGAAGATCGTACTCATCCCCGGAGACCTGCCCTCCGGCCAGCTTTTGAGTCATAACTGCCAGTATTCTCAACACATTGAGAACCGCCTTAGGAGGCACTCCCCTGCTGAAGCGATAAGAGGAGTCAGTTTCAATATTAAATCTTTTCGAGGTCTTTCGCACCTGAGAAGAGGTAAAACAGGCCGACTCCAGAAAAACATTTTTTGTGTCCGATGAAATACCTGAGTCCTCCCCCCCTATCACTCCAGCCAAAGCCAAAGGCTGATCCGCATCCCTGATACAAAGCTCCTCCCCTGTCAAATCAATTTCCTGATTGCCCAGGGTGCGAAGTTTTTCACCTTTTCTGGAAAAGTCCACGATAATTTCTTTTTTTAGCCGATCCAAATCAAAGGCATGTAAAGGCTGTCCCCATTGAATCAAAAGATAATTTGTCAGGTCCACAATATTATTGATGGACTTAAAACCCATATTCTGTAAAGAGACTTTTAGCCACAAGGGGGAAGGCTGAACTTTCACTCCGTAAACAGCCCGACCTGTATAGCGAACACAAAGCCCGGTCTGTTTTACTCTCAAACCAAGCCGGTTTTTAATATCAGGCCCTGTAAAAGGAAAGTTCACTTCTAATGGAGCGGATAGCAGTTCCCCCATCCCCTCACGAGAGTAGAAAGCCGGCTTTCCCTGTTCTTTAAAACCAAAATGGGATAAAAAATCCGGCTTGAACGGCTGATTCAAAATACAGGAAAGCTCCCGACTTAAGCCAAAGTGGCTGAGGCAATCCGCACGATTGGGGGTAATATCAATATCAAAAATAATGTCGTTTAAACCGGCATAAGAGGCAAAATCCGTTCCCGCTTTAATATCTTTCGGCAAAATCAATATACCTTCGTTCTGAGGAAGAAAATGCTGATCCGATTGAGTTGCATCCTCCCTGGATACAGGCTCTCCAGCCAAACCCAACTCACTTAAAGAAACAAGCATACCTTCACTTGTTTCTCCGCGGATTGTCCTCGTCTTGATTTTAAATCCTCCAGGCAGGATCGCTCCCGGAAGAGCTAAAACCGCTTTATCACCTTCTACGAAGTTGTCAGCCCCGCACACAATGGAATACAGCCGGCTCTTTTCACTTTCCACCTGACATACAGTGAGACGGTCCGCTGAAGGATGCGGGTTTTTCCTTTTTATCTCCACCACCACAAGGTGTTGAAACTTTTTTTCCTCCCATTCAGCCACCTCAAAACCACAGGAGGATAATTTATCAGACAATACATCCGGAGTATTAAAAAATTGTTTTAATTCAATAAAATTATTTAATGAATTAAGAGTGAATTTCACTTTACAGCCCTCCTTTGAAAGGGAAGCTTTCCAAAAATCGAATATTGTTTTCCAAAAATAATTTAATATGAGGAACACCGTAATATATAATGGCCAGTCTTTCCATTCCTAAACCGAACGCAAAGCCTTCCCATTTTTCAGAGGAAATGTTTGAAAGCTCCAAGACTCTCGGGTGCATTAAGCCACAGCCTCCGATTTCTATCCAACCGCTTTGCTTACACATCGAACATCCTTTTGTTTTGCATATAGGGCAGGAACAGTCATATTCCGCAGAAGGCTCTGTAAAAGGAAAGTAGCTGGGGCGAAATCGTACACGGGTGTGGGAGCCAAACAACTCCTTCACAAAATAAGACAAAGCTCCTTTTAAATGAGCCATTGAAACATAAGTGTCAATAAACATCCCCTCCACCTGATGAAAGGTGGGGGAATGAGACACATCGTTATCTCTGCGAAACACTTTTCCGGGAGCCAACACCGCCATCGGCGGTTTCTCCCGCAACATACTCCGCACTTGAATAGGACTTGTGTGCGTGCGTAAAACATGATCCTTATCAATATAAAAAGTATCCTGAAGGTCCCGGGAGGGATGATCCGTTGGAATATTCAATGCCTGAAAATTATTCCAGTCACTTTCAATCAAAGGGCCTGTCCGCACACTGAATCCCAATGATTTAAAAATTTCCACTGTTTTTTGAATAATAAGCTGAACCGGGTGCAGTCCCCCTCCCTGGCGAGGAGGTCCGGGCAAACTCAAATCCACTTTTTCCAACTTTATTTTTTGCTCCAACTCCCCTGCCTTCAGTTCTTGAAACAAAGTGGAATACATTTCCTCCAACACACTTTTTTTTTCGTTCAGCCACTTTCCAAAATGAGGCCTTTCCTTCAACGGGAGATTTTTAATCTCTTTCATCATTTTTTGAAAATCGCTGCGACTTCCCATAAAACGGGTTTTTAATTCATAGAGCATAGAGGAGTCTTTAGCGGATCTGAAAGCCTTTTCAGCAGACTGAAACAAATGCTGTAACTGTTGCTTAAGCTCTTGAATGGAAAGGGACATAGCTCACACTCTGTGGTTTTTTTATATTATATTTACACAAACTTCGATTTTCCATAAACTTTTTATATTATCAAATCACACTCTATGGTTTTTTTAATTATGTTTACACACCTAAACTGTTTTATTCAAGACACTTCCACTGGTTTTATTATATTTTTACAAAGAAAATTTAAAAAAGTTTGTTGAACAAATCGTATAAAATATCAAAACGCGGACAACAGACGCCCGCTCAACACGGCGGGAGGGTAATCAGACCATAAGCTCAAAACGCATCCTCCCATGCCTGAACCTGTTGGTTTAGCCGCCAACGCACCCGCTTTCTTTAAAAACACGATATGTTTTTTCATCTCTTCCCCCACCAGATCCCACTGTAAAAAACACTCTTCCGCGAGAGCAAAGGACTCCATCAGCAAAGTCAAACCCTTTTGCCCGCCGTGGGTCTGTAACCCCTCTTTGGCTTTCAAGACCGCTTGGTTCATCCGCTGATTCAGCCTTTCCGCTTTTCGAGTTGACTTTTCCCAAAACCGTTGCATTTTTTCCATGTTTATTTTGGTAGCCCTCCCCGATCCAGAGCGGGATAAAAAGATATAAGGCCGCCACCGAGGATGAAATACCTGTATTTGCGGCTGTACAGCGGGCGGATAGATAGGCTTCTCCGAATTTTTTGCTATTAAAAACAGAACAGGCTTTCCCATCAACACCGAGGCTATATCCACCCCGCTACTTTGCCCGTGCAAGCTGTTTTCCAAAGAATGACAAAAAGAAAACAGGTTTTCCTCTGTCAGCCAATTCAAATGGTGAAACAACCGGCCGATCAAAACACATACTACAGCGGAAGCCCCCATTCCCACTCCAAAGGAAATATGGGTGTTTAATTTTATTGCCCCTTTCAGATCCGTGCGGGTTTTGGAAATATTCCTTAAAGCCTGATCCAACACAAATTCAAAAAATTCAGTGGAGCGCTCCAATTGAGAAGAAAAGGCTGTACCACGATCATTTTCTTTTAAAATTATTTCCTCTTCAAAATCCGCACCGGAGGAAAAAACCAAAGTATCTGTTTCGCTGTTTTCGTAATCCAGTTCCATAAATCGGGAGGCAAGCGGAAACACCAAAGCGGGATGGCCTTTTAAAACAGCGTATTCCCCGGCCAGAATCCATTTTCCACACACTTTAATTGTGATTTTTTGATTCACGAACACCTCTTTTAGCATCTCATTTTTTATTTACATATTTGAAAAACAGACCGGGGGTGAGCAGTTCCGGCAATATAACAGCGGAAGATGAAGGTTTACCAGGTGGAAAGTATAAATAAAAAGGGATGCCGGTACGTTGATAACGATCCAGCACAGCCGTGATTTCCGGATTTTTATTTGTCCAGTCCCCTTTCAGAGCATGAATTTGCCTTTCCTCAAAAAAGCGTATAACTGCTTTGTTTTTAAAAGTGAGCTGTTCATTTAATTTGCAGGTTAAACACCAGTCTGCTGTAAAATTAACAAAGACAGCCTGTCCCTCTGAATGAAGACTCTCCATTTTTTCCAAAGAGAACTTGCCCCATGAAATATTTGAACCATATCCACTGACCCCCTGACGGATGCTGGCAAAAGGGTAAATCAAAGCGCCAAATATAACAGCGTAAAATAACCATTTAAGATAAGTGCTTTTTTTAAAATTAGATAACAGCCAGAACCCAAAAGCCAAAAGAAGTAGACTGAACAGCAACTGCAAGAGGTGTTCCGGTTTTTGCCGATTGAATAAATGAATAAGCCAGATACTGGTGGCCAACATGGGAAAAGCCATGAAGTGCTTTAATTTCACACTCCAGGCGCCGGGAAGAGGGACATACCGAATCCAACTTGGAAAAACAGACAGCAGTAAATAAGGAAAGGAAAGCCCTATACCGAGAAAAAGAAAAACCATTATGAGTTGAAAACCGCTCCCCGAGAAAGCGTAGCCTAAGGCCGCCCCCATAAAGGGAACCGTGCAGGGGGAAGCGGAGGTGGTGGATAAAACACCTGTTAAAAAATGTTTGAAGTTGTTTTGGCCTCTGTGAAAAAAAGGAACAGAGGGGAGGGAAAACGAAAACCAACCCATAAATCCAAAGCTGACAAGAACAAACAGAAAAATGATACTGACAAGAAAATAAGGAGATTGCATTTGAAAACCCCAGCCAACAGACTCCCCGCTCTTTTTAAAAAGAAGGAGAAGAAGAGCCAGTGAAATGAAAGAAAAAATCACTCCGGCGCTGTAAAACAAATTGCCTAATATAACCACCTGGGTTTTTTGCCGGGACTGCTCCAAAGTATTTGAAAATTTTAAAAACACAATAGGCAACACGCAAGGCATGAAATTCAATATCATCCCACCTATAAAAGCCAATAATAAAAACCATAAAACGGATTCTTTTTTACTCGTAAAGGTGTATATAACCCCTTTTGTTTTATTTTGATCTTCAAATACGGTAAGAGCACGCACTTTTTTCTTTAAACTTTTTTTATTTACAACAGAAGCGCCCGGGAATTTTGATTTGTTGTTTGAACCGGATCGAACGGAAGACATGAGAAAAGAATGCTGATAACTCCTTGTGGATAAAATTTCAGGAGGCTCAAGAGAAAAAAAGTTTTTTGACAAGGGGAACACTTCCTTCAGCTGAAGTTCTTTATCAGTGGAGAACTGAACCAACCAATGTTTTCCTTTATTTTGCAGTTTAACTTCTTTATCGATTTCTTCAGGTATTCTGGAAGCCCGCTCATCAAACAAAGGCTTCCAGTAAGAATCTGTTTCTTCCGTTTGCTTTTCTTCATAATCTGTTGTCAAAGACGCTTTCACCGGCCAGTTTATTTCAACCTGCCGGCTCATGGGAATACATACTTCTTTGCAGATAAGCCAATCCACTTGGGCTGTAAAGTTTATGTTTTTATTTCCATGCCCTTTGGGAACGGACAACTCTCCCATTAAAAGAAAAGAATGTTCATATACGAAATTAATGAAAGAACCGAAAATTTTTCTCTCCGGCAAAGGCCATTTGAGCTGAGACACGGAACTGGTTGTGGATACACTCCACCGCGCTGTCAGAGCTTTCCCGCTCTCGCCGGGATACCTCCAATAACTATGCCACCCTTCATTCAAAACAACCCATAATCCAAATGGAATTTTTGTTGTGCTTTTTAATATGCTTTTATAGGGACTAACCAACTTTACATTTGAAATTCTTTTATAATCAAGATTATCTGACGGATTTCCACCGGCAAAAAAATTGAATAAGAAAACTAAAAAAAGAAAAATAATTTTTTTTAAATTCACTTGACTATTTTACACCATATCTGTACCGTTTTAGCTCACGGGTTTGTGATTCTTTCTTGTATAATGAATAAAATCAAAATAACAGGAAAGGGAAACACAGTATATTGCAGTTACTATAACATATATCGCGGGGTGGAGCAGTCTGGTAGCTCGTCGGGCTCATAACCCGAAGGTCGTAGGTTCAAATCCTGCCCCCGCAATTTTTTACCTTTTAATCGCTTTGTTGCTTAAACAATTTCGTCCCTTATCCAGATAAATCACTCTATCAGAGTATTTTACCTTAAATACCAAATTTGACTGTTATTTTTTTGACTCGCTCAGTTTCATTGAATTTTTCACTAAAAAAAGATTTGTTTTTCAAAAAAGGCTGTAAAACCTTCGTATCCAGTGATTAAACTCTTACTGAAGTCTTGTCTCTACCTACCAAAAAGAAGCAATACGAGGCTTTGAACCACAGAATAGATCACCTGTAAAAACCATGTAGAAAAAAAACACTTATAAAAACAAGAAGAACCTGTCACCTGAACCAACACCACTATCCATACCACTTCCACCACTTTTTTCTTGTATAAAAACAAGAAGAACCTGTCACCTGGACCAACAGAGCAAATACAGCGCTATTTCTGTCTTAACTACTCCAATGAACCGGCGCCCGAGCCGGCAAAGTAAATACACATCTTAAAATACATTTCATATTTCAAGAAAACAGCCTGATTTGCCGATATTAATAACAATTATTTATAATCAACATTCAGAGTACATAATGAATTTAAAAATCATAAGAGCTGTAAGAAAGAACAGAAGTCTTATTTTTCTGTTTGCCTTCCTTTGCTTTTGCGCAATAGCACTGAGTAGTGGAATATTTTTTATTTCTCATTTTCACGATACAAATGTTATTGAAACCAAAAACTCTCTCAATGCACGCCATCCCGCCAATATTTTATTCTTCCCTCAAGCTCCCGGCATATTACCCGCGGGAACACAAATGATGATCCCTCCTTGGATATTGCAACAATATTACCTCAGCCAGCAACAAGCTTTGTATGGAGATCCTTTAAACTTTCTTATTGATAAAT
This sequence comes from Bdellovibrionales bacterium, assembly GCA_965203225.1. GTDB lineage: Bacteria > Bdellovibrionota > Bdellovibrionia > Bdellovibrionales > UBA1609 > JANQSP01. Next base: position 328,005 of record CBDBBW010000006.1, read on the forward strand.
ACAGTGTTGCCGGTGCTTCTGTTTCAAATCCAGAAATAGACACCTATTATGTTCCTCTCACCCGTTATAAGGACAACACTTATGATTATTATGATGATGACGATGATGACGATGATGATTATGGTGATTATGATGGCGATGATGACGGCGGATATAGTAAAACTGTTATGGTAGATGCTACCAAACTCAAAATAGATACAACAGACACAATAGACACAACAGATACAACAGACACAATAGACACAGCAGACACAGCAGACACAATAGACACAGCAGACACAGTAGACACAGCAGACACAGTAGACACAGCAGACACAATAGACACAGCAGACACAGCAAGCACTACAGGCACTACAGGCACTGCAGGCACTGCAGGCACTGCAGGCACTACAGGCACTACAGGCACTACAGGCACTACAGGCAAAACAACAAGAAGGGCTCCCATTTCTCGTTTCACCATAACAGAAAACACTGAATCGACCCCCTTTATATCTCCCCCTCCCCCTCCACCTCCCCCTCCACCTAAACCTAAACCTAAACCTCCACCTCCACCTAAACCTCAACCATCTATACCAGCAGAAGGTGGAGATGGAGATATTGGTCAGCCGCCGACAGACTTATCCCACACCTATGCCGCTACTTGTGATACTAACTCACAGTCGAGAGAAACAGAGGCAGACAGCTGTATTAATTGCATATCCGAAGTACCGTCAGATGAACTTACAACCTTCCTACATAGAGTAACCAACACAGTGAATTCATTGAGTGGTAATGGAAGCAGAGGTTTTTCTTCATTAAAAGCCAAATTTTGCAAAAGCTGTCACGGAGTGGATATAGGTAATTTTACTCGTTATGTGGAGAAAAGAGCCGCACAGGAAATTGTACCTCCGGAAATTGTTTTCGCCCTTATGCTTCGTGAATCCAATGGCGATTGCAACGCAAGGCCATCTAATAAAAAAGAGAAAAGCTTCGGCCTTCTTCAGCTCAACACAAAAAACAGCACAAAGTTGAGAGAGTGCCAACCGCGGGACAAATTAAACACATTCGACGACAACAAAATGAAAACCGTCTGCGCTGGGGGAAAATATAGAAAAAGCAGAAGCCACCCTCCTGGAGTATGTCTGAATAATCCTTATTGCAATTTTGAGGAGGCTTTGCATTTATTAAAATGGGAAAAGTGGCATATAGGAAACAAGAAGAGCAAGCGAGACAAGCCGAAAATACCGGAAAGCCTAAGAGGCAAAAGCTGGGTGGAAATGAGCGCTGAGGAAAGAAATAAATGGAGAAACGCGATTATTGCCTATAATGGTGCTTATTACTTAAAAAAAGCTGAAAGCAGCATGAAAAAACGTATCAAGGTCAAAGCGCCCTTGGATAATTGGGAAGTAAAACGGCTTTTTTTTATCCGGCAATATTTACGGTCGAATAAAGTTAGTAAGAGAGGTCTTATTCATAATCTAGCTTATGTGGAAAGAATCACAGGAAGAGAGACACAAGGGGGCTTGGCCGGTTCTTCCATTTGCCAATGGATCCAGTTCAGAAAAAACAACGATCTATCCTGCCGTTAAGAAGCACGGATTAAATTGAAAGAATGAGAAAAAATAGTGAAGATTTTTCTTAATCTAAAATGCCGATAGAATATTTTTGCAGAGGCACACGAGCTTGCACATTGAGTTGAACCACCTCATCTGAAGACAACTCAGGCAGGCGCTGAACCAGAGATAAAAATCGTTCTTTTTCCTTGTCCTCCACTGGAGCAAAACGACCCAATTCCATAAATTTTTGAATGTAATTCTCTCTTTTAAAAGGTTTATCCCCGGCCGGATGAGCATTGGCTCTTCTTTTTTCCTGTATCATTTTGGAACCGTCTTTGAAAATAATTTCCACTTTTCCTCCAAAGCTTCTTTCAGCTGGTTCAGGATGGTGATAAAGCGCAGTCCATTTTTTATCTTCCCGGGTTTCAATTTTACGCCAAAGTCTTATCGTGTCCTCCCGACTGGCTCTCTCAGGAGTATAAGAATGAATGTGGTGCCATTTTCCATCCTCCAAAGCCACGGCAAAAATATAAGTTATGCTATGATCTAAAGTTTCCCGGCTGGCTTTGGGATCTTGCTTTTCCGGATCTCCCGAACCGGTTCCAATTACATAATGAGTATGATGAGAGGTATGAATAATTATTTTCTTTATGTCGTGCAGGTTTGATATTTTCTTTCTCATTTCAAAAGCCAGATCAATTAAGGCCTGAGATTGATACTCAGCTGAATATTCCTTGGTATAAGATTCTAAAATAGCTTTTTTCTCCTCCCCTTTTTCCGGCAGTTTCACTCTGTATTCAGCGGAAGGCCCATCCAATAAGTGCGCTATTACGGAGTCCTCCCCTTCGTAAATAGGCGATGGGGAGTCTTCCCCTCTCAGACAGCGGTCCACCGCCTCCAAAGCCAGTTTTCCGGCATGAGCCGGAGCATAAGCTTTCCATGAAGAAATATCCCCTTTCCGGGACTGCCGCGTATTAAAACTGACATGGACAGCCTGATTAATAGCCTGATAAAGAGTGTCTTTGTTCATGGAAAGCAAGGCTCCAGCTCCCACCACCTGCGCCGGACACAAATGCGCTATATGATCAATTTTGTGCTTATGCAGACAGATTGCTTTTACCAGGGCAATATGAATTTCGTAAGAGGAAACAATTCCCCGCAGTAACTGGCGGCCATCACAAACTTTTTGTTGAGCCACGGCCAGCACGGGAGGAATATTGTCTGCCGGGTGGGAATAATCCTCCGCCAGAAAAGTATCATGAAAGTCCAATTCCCGAACAGCCGTTCCATTAGCCCAAGCACACCAATTCGCGAAAAACTTTTGGTTGTTAGCGCAACCAAAAATCAAAGCTCCGCGCGGATGAGAATGAACCATCGCCTGATCTCTGGCGTGTTGAACAGGCGCTCTTTCCAAACTGGCCATAGCCACCGCCGCATTATCAATCATGCGATTGATAACCATATCACACACTTCATCTGAAATAGGAGCCGGGTCCAGCCCACACTCTGCCAGCTTCCAAGCCAATTGATCCTCTTTTTTGAGGTGATTTTTCGCAGGACAAACCCGAACAATATGCTCTTTCATGTTTTGCAGATCCTTATAATTGATTGTCCTTTTTTACTTTACCGCGATAATATACAGGGCAACATCCCAACTGAATCTCGTGATAATTTAAGGCACTATTCTTTACTGCGATAATATACATCACAACATCCCCACAGTAAAGTTTAAGCTGATAATGGATTGCCCCCAATAAAATGATTGTCTCTCAATATCTTCTGAGCAAGGCAAAAACTATACTCTGAACCCCTGTCACTTTAAAATATCACTCCTCCTGAATAACCTCTTCTAAAAAGAGCTTCTTTTAAAGCTGACATCACAAGCTCAGAATTATTCTACTTATCCAACGACCGGCCCGCCACCTTCCCGGAAGGAAAATCCATTACTGTACATAAATACAGCCATCCGTCTTTGCTCTGTATGAAAGTTGTATCACTTCCTCACACTTCATTAGGAGCCTTCGGATTAAACCTCCTGTCCAAAATAGCTGTTTAATCTGTTCCGTTTTTCCTTTAACCGCTCTCTTAAGCGATTTTTTTTATTGCCCGTGTATTTGAGAGACCACGGCCACTCCCAGTTCTTTTAAAGCAGACAAAGCCGCCGACTGGGTGGCCTGTTTTTTACTGGATCCTTTTCCTTTTCCCAATATTCGATTATCCATTTGCACTTCCATAATAAATATTTTATCGTGCTGAGGTCCTTGTATAGTCACTGTGTTATACACTGGCGTTTTTTGAAATTTCTTTTGAATAAACTCCTGAAGCAGACTCTTGTAATCCCTGTTCACAGGACCTCTTTTGACCGCCTCCCCCACCAAACGCGCCACCATCTTTTTGGCCTTTTTATAACCTCCATCCAAATACACCGCTCCCACCAAAGCCTCCAATACACAAGCTAAAAGCCTCGGTTTAAGTTGACCGCTGTCTCGCACTTCGGAGGCACTCAGCCTCATATCCCTATCCAGTTTTAAAATCAAAGCCAAATCAGCCAAATCATTGGTGTTGACCAGAGAAGCCCGCATTTTGGACAACTCCCCTTCATCTGCGGAAGGATATTCTTCCATTAACAAATCACTTACACACAAATCAAAAACCGCATCCCCCAAAAATTCCAATCGCTCATTGTGAAAATCATTACCTCTCTCCCCCGCCAGACTTTTATGCGTCAAGGCCTGCATTTTTAAATTCCGGCTTTTAAAAGAATATCCGATACGGCTTTCCAATGAAATGCCGTTAGAGGAACTATTTTTTTTAAAACGAGATGAAATAAAAGTCTTTATACTCATGTCCACTCCTTTTATATAAAATATTTTATCGCAAATCAGCGTCTTCAATAAATATGAAACTGATAATTTACCACGATAGTTTTTAAAAATTGCCCGAACCTACAGGAGATTTTTATCAGCAGGGGAATCAACTAAACCGGTTCAAAGAGCAAACGCCCAAGCGGCAATCTCACTAAGGCAGTATTTTCTCAGAACTGACCAAATATCCTGTTTGCTCATCCACTGAATTAATGTGCACAAGTATTTCTTTATTATATACGCCGGCAGAAAGACGAGTTGTATTTTCGCTGTTGCAGGAAGCACTCTTTTTGAATATAAAACTGTTCTTATTTTTTTCAAAAAAAGATTCAGTTGAGCTTCCCGTTTTACCAGGCAAAAGAACTGTCCAATAATCCCGACTGACACTAATATGATTTTTGTGTTTTAAAGGCAAAGTCTTTTTTATTGTTCCGATTTGTTTTCTCCTCTCCTCCTTAAAGCGATTTTCGCTTAAGTTCCTTAACAAGCCTGCGCGTTTCATAATCAACGAGCGGGGCCAGGAAGAATAAGCGCGCTCAGCGTAAGTGTAACGGCGGGGGCTGTAAGGAAAAACATGAATCCGCGTCCAGGGCCAGTTTTTTAACCGCGTATAAGTGTCTTCAAATTGTTTTTGAGTCTCTTCGGCAAAACCGGCAATGAGATCCATCCCCACGAAAGCATTTGGCGCTTTCTTATTGATTTTTATAAAGCTCTCTTCAACCGCCGCGGCAGTATAATTTCTTTTCATTCTCTTCAGCACTTCCGAATGCGCACTTTGAATACTTAAGTGAAAATGAGGACACATTCTGGAATCCGTGAAAAGCTCCAGCAATTCCTCACTAAGTTCCGGTGGCTCCAAACTGGAAAGGCGTATACGAGGTATTTGTGTCCGCTGAAGCAACATTCGCACCAACTCAACCAGACCCTTTTTATTATCATCAGGAAACTGATAATCCCCGATATGCACTCCCGTCAATACAACCTCACGCACACCTTGTTCATAATGTTTCTGAACAGAACGAATCAAATCCGTCGGAGTGAGGCTTCGGCTTTTTCCCCGGGCGAAAGGAATAATACAAAAAGTGCAAAAACTGTCACAGCCATCCTGAATTTTCAAAAACAATCGCGTATGGCCGCTTTCCAACCCTCCATCACTGCCTATACAGCTTTTTTTAAAAATAGAGGATTTAAAAACTTTTTGCCTTTGCTCATTATGTCCATGAAATGAATTGATTTCATCCGTACCATCACTCTCTCGATTGAGCCGGCTGTTTGACGCTTTTAACACAGCGTTTTCTTTTGAGTCCTCTCCTCCCTGGCGGGCGCTTCGCGCCAATAGAGAGGCATAGCGGTTATCCTCTTTGGATGTTTTTGCGCCAAAAGCCTTTGCCACTATTTCCGCCAGTTCTGCCTTATGAGAATTGGCCACTACAAGATCCACTTCCTCCATTTCGGAAAATCTTTCCGTCTCCACTTGAGCCGCACAACCCGTAACCACTATACGATCCCGTGGATTGTCCCTTCGATACTTCCGTATCCAACGCTGAGCCTCCTTAACAGCCTCATTCGTCACAGCACAGGTGTTTATAATTTGAACCCGATTATGCCAGCGGGAGTTTACCTTAACCTCTGCACCCGTCTCGGATGAAAAAAAACCAGCTGTTTCATTCAGGTTTTTTTGAATTAAAGCGCTGTCATAAGTATTAACCTTACAGCCAAAAGTTTTTACAGAATAATTTGCCGCAGGCATAAAGGTTTCCCGCAAAACTGGTTTTGCTTTATCCATTTCTCTCCTTAATTCAAGACGGGGCAGATGTAAATAACAATACTGCCGCTCCCTCGCCCCCTGCCAGTTAATCCAGCAGGCTAAGGCGCTTCTGATCGGGACGGGACAGGCTTAAATAACTGCCACCCCCTCGCCCCCTACCAGTTGATCTCAATCTTTTTATTTTATCCGCCAAAAAATCAAGCTTAAATAACAATACTGCCGCCCCCTACCAGTTGATCCCCTCGGTACAAAACCCCGGCCTGACCGGGAGTCACTGCTTTCTGAGCTGATTCAAATTCCAGCAAAACACTGCCTGAGCTGTCTTTACGAACCCGGGTCCAACAACCTGTATGATGAAAGCGAATTTTCACCATCAAACGCTCCCCGTCGTTGACTTCATCCAACCAATTTAAGTCAACCAGCCGGGCTTTATTAGTGTAAAGACATGATTCCTCTCCCAACCACAAGGTGTTGTGCTTTGCGTCCACCTTCACCACATAAAGAGGCTGATTGGAGGACACACCCAAGCCCTTCCTTTGACCGTAAGTGAATTGATAAAGCCCCTCATGCTGACCCAAAACCTCCCCGGAAGGATAAAGCTTAATGGGACCTTTATTGACTTTATGATCCTCACTCAGCTGTTTCTTAATAAACTCAGCATAGCCGCCTGTGCCTACAAAACAAAGGCCCGTGGAATCTTTTTTTCGGGACACAGCCAGGCCTTTTTCTTCGGCAAGGCGCCTCACCTCCTGTTTATCCATTCCCCCAACAGGAAACAACAGATGAGAAATCAATTTGGGCGAAAGAGTGAATAAAAAGTAAGTTTGGTCCTTCCAGTCATCCGTGCTTTTGCGAATATGGTACTGCCCGAACTTTGTCCTTTCCACCCGAGCATAATGGCCTGTGGCCAGGTAATGACACTCCAACTCTTTCATCTTCTGTATAAGATGGTCAAACTTCAAATAAGTGTTGCAGTCCACGCAGGGAACAGGGGTTTTCCCCTGAAGATAAGAGTCAATAAACTTGTCAATCACCTGAGTTTTAAAGCGCGCTTCACAATTCAGCATATAAAAAGGAATATTTAGTTTTTGGCAAACTGCCCGCGCATCCTCCACATCCACACTGGAACAGCAAGTGCCATAACCCTCCTGAATATCAGAATCCGGACGGGAATGATCCCACACCTGCATAGTCATGCCCACAACATCATAACCCTGATCCTGCAGAAGAACAGCCGAAACACTGCTATCCACTCCTCCGCTCATAGCCACCAAAACCCGTTTCTTTTTTTGTTCCATTTTACTCCTTATTGCTCCCTTATCATAAACTTACAAAATGCTGTTTCGTCAAGCATCCGATTTCAAAGAATGCAAACTTAATTATAATACACTGAAAACCCGTTCATCAGTATTTGTGCATAAAGGGCCGTCTCAAAATTATTTTATTTCATAAATGGGCTTGCAATGCACAACTGCGCCTTTCCTCCTGACAGGATTTTCAGAGAACAGGGAGTAAGAAAAGGAAGTGCTTCTTTCCTTGGACCATGTCCGCAAGGAACCCCCTCTACAACAGGAAAAGGCACGGCGTCCGCAAAAGACTGAAATACCTTCCGTGTCTTCATCTGGCTGTTTTTTAAACCGGAATAAATAAAATCCCCCAGGACTACAGCCTTTACCCCTTTAAAAACACCGGCGTTGAGCATTTGCCACAAAGCACGATCCAGACGATAGGGCGCCTCGCCCGTGTCCTCCAAAAACAAAATTTTATTTTGAAAAGACCCTGCCCAAGGAGTGCCGACAGAGCTTTGAATCAGTGTCAAATTTCCTCCGGTTAAAAGGGAGTTTATACTGTTGTTTTTCATTTTCTTTTTGCTTAATATCTTCAAGCCTGAAAAATTTTGTTGTTTTTGAGCGCCTATGAGCAAATTTTGAAACCGTTTCAAAGCGGAGACGGAACTTTCCTTTAAATGAATTAAAACCGGAAAATGCAAAACAGGCCATTTCCATTTCAAGTTCAAAAATACCTGTATCACGGTGGCGTCACTGTAACCGATAAAGATTTTTGGTTTCACCGGTTTCTTCATCTTCATCAGAAAAGGCATCAGCTTTTGACTCCCATACCCTCCCCTGACACACCAAATCGCTGATGAATCAAAGGCTGTTAAAGCTTGCTTCAAGTGTTGAAACTTTTTGATTGAAGCAGATTCGGAAAAAGAACCCGCCTTAGAAGAGACTAAAAAACTGTTGTGAAGCCATTGATCTCGCGGGCGGGCTTCAAAACCCAAACCCTTCACTTGCTCAACCGCAAACCGCACCTGTTGCGCGGTAACCGGAGAGCCTGGAGCTATCAGTTCAATCAGAGAGGAAGAGGTTAAAGGGCGCATCCCTCCACTCTATAGCAGGTTATCCTTTTGATCGCAAGGACTAACAGCTCTCCACAACAGCAGAACACCTGAAATTGTAAATCTTCTGTTAAATCATCACGCCAACACAGATATAAAAGACCGTTCAGGGCTATCTTATCAAAACCTTTGTTGTCAAAAGAAGTTAAGAACGCCAACACAGATATAAAAGACCGTTCAGGGCTATTCCTGATAAATTATCACAAAAAATTCGCAGGCAATAAAGGGCTATCCTGATAAATTATCACAAAAAATTCGTCGGCAATAAACAGATTATCAACTTCTTTGAAACCGCTTCACAGAAAATACAAAATTCTCAAAACAAAAAAACACCCAAAACCAGAAAAGATGAAAGAGATGAAAGAAACTACAAAAATAAGAAAAACTCAAATAGCTGAAATGGAAAGAAAACGCAAAAAAATGAAATAGAGCACAAAAAAACCACAAAGAAAGAAAAGCACAAAGAAAAACCGGAAAAGCAGAAAAGCAGAAAAACAAATTATCAGCTTCTTTGAAACCGCTTCACAGAAAATACAAAATTCTCAAAACAAAAAAACACCCAAAACCAGAAAAGATGAAAAAAATGGAAAAGATGGAAGCAACTACAAAAATGAGAAAAACTCAAATAGCTGAAATGGAAAGAAAACGCAAAAAAATGAAATAGAGCACAAAAAAACCACAAAGAAAAGAAAAACCTCAAAAAAGAAAAACAAGCACAAAGAAAAATCAAAAAATCAAAAAAACAAAAGAAAGAGCAAACAGAACGAAAGACACTCTAAGCAAAACAGCAAGCCAAAGAACACAATATCAAACACAATTACAATGGCTAAAAATACAATATAACGCCATAACTGCAATACTAAAGTTTATGGAAAATTATCCTTTACTTACTAGAACTATTCTACACTCCAATAACAAAACAACCAAAGAAAAAATATTCATATTGTTAAAGAAAATAACCTCTGAAAAGCCATAAATCGAAGAAAAGCTGAGGAAGTTACAGAATTTGAAAAACAATTTGAAACACAATTTGAAAGACAAATTAAGCTATCTTGAACCTTAACAAATAAGGAAAACATCAATCTAATAGAAAAGCCTTTAAATCTTTTTTCACAAATTCCGGCTGGGCGAAAGCGGACTTATGAATATCCGCATTGTAATAAGACAAACTCCAATTAAGTTTTTTCACCCTTTCCTCCTGAAAATCCTTTAAAGGATGATGCTTTTTGCCGGCGAAAGCAAAAGACCATAACCCCCCCGGATATACTGTATTGCTATAGTTATATAAAGAGGTTAAGGGAAAAACAGCCTTGAGAGACTGCAAAATAAATTTCTGGGTCGGCCTTTCAAAAAAAGGGGATTCTGCCTGAATCACCACCACTCCCTGATCGGAGAGAAGTTGAAACACATCTTCGTAAAAGGCCTTGCTGAACAAATCCTTTGCCGGACCGAACGGATCAGTAGAGTCCACCAACACCACATCAAATTTGTGATCCGCTGTTTTCACAAACTGCACCCCATCCTGAATCCTCAACTGCAATCTGGAGTCTTGAAAAGAACAGGATATTTTCGGAAAATATGTTTTTGACACTTCCACAACCATTTTATCGATCTCTACCAGCACGCACTGAGTGATATTTTCGTGGCGAAGCACTTCACGAGCCACTCCTCCATCCCCTCCTCCAATAATCAGAACTTTTTTCGGTTGAGGGTGAACAAACAGGGGGACATGAGCCATCATCTCGTGGTAAACAAATTCATCTCTTTCGCTCAACATGACAATTCCGTCATTAAGCAACATACGCCCGTGAGATTCTGTTTCCACCACATCAATATACTGATATTCGCTTCGACCGGAAAACAACACTTTCCTGCATCGAAAACGTGTGCCATAGTAATTCCTATGACGTTCCTCCACCCATAAATCCATTGAGGAAACTTTGTCACTCCAATCCGGCTTTTTCTCTTCATTAACAGATTTCATTGTGATACCCGTCGTTTTTATTATCATCACGAACTTGTTTTATTTTCCTAGCAAAAAAATACAACTCAAAAAACTTTTTTATCAATATATATTCATCGCTTTCACTCTCCAAAAAAAATCATTTAACTGATAATTCAAAGGCCGGACGAGGGGTTTTAAACGGCGTAAAAAAACTGGAGAAATTAACTTCATATCCACACTCCAGGTTTCTGTTAAAGCAAGAGGATCTGACAAAGGAAGAGTGTTCAGGACAAATAAAGCTCTCTTTTTCCCGCAAGCCGGCGGAAAATACGATAACATCAAAACTGAGAGGCTTAAAAAGAGACAACACCACGCCAACAATTTCATTAATGGATTTGTCCATGACATTTGTTTCAAAGCTGACATAAAAACCCGGTTCCTGAGGGGTAATATGAATGGTGTAATATTGAGTCTTCCCTATCAGTCCGTTCAGGGAATAACCCATTGGCGTAAAAATATAATCATCCACCTGTGCGTTTTCAAAAATCCGATCCAAACCCAAGTGATTTTTAATCTCTTTGGCTGAAGAAGCTGTAAAAAACAATTTTTTTAAATGATCGTCCAAATCATACATAAGCACTTCAATGGTGCGATCCGGCAAGCCCGGACGACAACGGCCCTCCGAATGAAAAAGGTAAAAGTGATGTTCATCCGGCACACCAAAGCAATAAGCTTTTCCCTTAAGGTTTTTTTTTATTTTTCCCAAATCCTCCATGAAAGAGCTTTTTTGTTTATACGGAAAAAATTCATTCTTCCTCTGATAAAAAAGCAGTTCCAAATCGGATTTTTTAAAACTCCGCAAAAGACTTAAAATAGAGCTAACCAAAGGAGTCTCCCCGCAGGTCAACATAAGCAAACGATGATCCCAAATAAACAAACTGGATTCGGATAATATATAAGCATCACAAAAAGAATTGGAAAAGCGGGAAACAATGTGCACACGCGCTGTTCTACAAAGTTTTTTCCAAAAAGAATCTGGTTTTCCTCTCAGAGGCTCTCTCATGGGGGAAAATACAAGCTCCAATTTTTTTTCAGAACCTTCAAACAGGAGTTGCTTCATTTGACTCGCCCCTCTCTTATATCGTGTTTTATCGGCAATGTTCATTATGCTTTTATTTTCCGTTGCCTGTTCCGGCTATACACCCCTGTATAAAACAAAAATGAAGAAACAGTATTTCCTTACTTTATCCTTACTGATATACTGAATTAAAGAGAAACTGCCAAGTTTTTTATCAGAATGAGGCTTAACAGAAACTTCCAGCTCAAAGTTTTTTTGAATTAAAGAGAAACTGCCAAGTTTTTTATCAGAACCCCAGCTATTGATGAAAGCCCCCTGTTCCCATGTTACATTATAGATCACTATGCTCCTGATAACGGCCTTACGATCTTTTTTAACAAATATCCACTCAACTGCATTGTGATTTTCTCCTTAGTTTTTTATCGGAATCCCGGCTATTGATGCCCCCCCTCCTGTCATTGAAAGCCCCCTGTTCCCATGTTACATTATAGATCACTATGCTCCTGATAACGGCCTTACGATCTTTTTTAACAAATATCCACTCAACTGCATTGTGATTTTCTCCCAAGTTTTTTATCAGAATCCCGGCTATTAATGAAAGTTCCCTCCTGTCATTGAAAGCCCCCTGGTCCCGTGTTACATTATAGATCACTATGCTCCTGATAACGGCCTTACGATCTTTTTTAACAAATATCCACTCAACTGCATTGTGATTTTCTCCTTAGTTTTTTATCGGAATCCCGGCTATTGATGCCCCCCTCCTGTCATTGAAAGCCCCCTGGTACCGTGTTACATCATAGATCACTATGTTCCTGATAACGGCCTTACGATCTTTTTTAACAAATATCCACTCAACTGCATTGTGATTTTCTCCTTAGTTTTTTATCGGAATCCCGGCTATTGATGCCCCCCTCCTGTCATTGAAAGCCCCCTGGTACCGTGTTACATTATAGATCACTATGCTCCTGATAACGGCCTTACGATCTTTTTTAACAAATATCCACTGCAGTTGCATTGTGGTTTTCCCCGTGTTGTCCGTGCCATACATTTTAACTGATATAATACGGACCCTGCTTAAAAACTTTCTCCTCCACTCCTTTTTTTCCTTTTTGACTTTTATCCTCGTTCCCATTGTTTTGATGGCTTTATTCTGCCTGCCCGGTCTCGTTTTATCTTTTTATCTAAACCTGAAGAGTATACACAGGTGGTTTATTTGTATCTTTTGCGGACTGCGTGAATCCGGCCAGGCTCTTTTTTGCAGAGCACCTGCTCTTATTTCAAGCCCGGGAGGTTGACTTGCCTAAAAGTCAAGTGGATATCATCATTCCCACTTTCAACCGCTCTTCCACTTTGGACAGAGCCATTCAATCGGTCTTTAATCAGGAGTTCAAGCAATACACACTGTGGGTGGTGGACGACCATTCCACGGACAACACTTTTTCCATTTTGCAAAAATGGCAGTCCCTGTTCCCGCCTCGGAAAATGAGAATCCTGAAACTGAAAAAAAACAAAGGTGTCAGCACAGCCCGCAACAAAGGTATTCAGGCCGGACAAGCCCCCTATATCGCTTTTTTGGACTCAGACGATGAATGGACAAAACACAAACTCCGACGGCAGAAAGAGTGGGCTGAAAAACATCCCGAACACCCTCTGATTCACTCCAACGAAATATGGATACGAAAAGGCAAAAGGATGAACCAAAAGAAAAAACATCAAAAAGCCGGTGGTCGGGTTTTTATGGATAACCTGGAGTTGTGCCGAATCAGCCCTTCAGCCGTTATGATACAGAGGGAATATTTAAACAAGGTGGGGCTTTTTCGCGAAGATTTTCCCGTATGCGAAGACTATGATCTGTGGTTAAAAATCAGCTCCCGGACAAAAGTGGGATTTATCAATGAGCCTTTGGTTGTTAAACACGGCGGCCATCCGGATCAGTTATCCAGGAAATACAAAGCGATGGATGAGTGGCGCGCACGCGCGCTGTTCAGCCATCTGAACAGCGCCTTTATCAATCAGGAGGAAAAACAAAAACTCATTTATGTACTAAAGAAAAAATGCCAAATTCTTCTAAACGGATATAAAAAACATAACAACCATGTAAATGAAGAGGAAATACGGAATATCTACGAAAAAGCCTGTGAACACGATTTAAACATTGAAGGAAAAACCACACCCACAGGTTTTAGCGGCGTTGGGATTAGAAAAGGTAAAGCCTTTTCCGTTTAAACCACCATCAAAGTTCAAAGTCATCCCCATAAGGTAAAGCAGACTCCTGGAGTCCACAACCAATTGAACTTCGTTGCATTCAAAGATTTTGTCATTATCCTGTTTTGCTTTATCAAAGTCCAGCTTATAAGAGAAACCGGAACATCCTCCCTCTTTAACTGAAACTCGTAAAAAATCCTGATCGGTCAGCTTATCCCGTTCTTTTAAAAACCGAACCTGCCTCGCCGCGGAATCGGACACCTGAATCATTTGCTTTACCTCTCATCTTTTACAGTAAAAACACTGTTTTCCATTTTAACATACTCACCCGCCAAATAGCAAAACTATAGAACACTTGACTTCATAAATGAATCACTTAAACTTCTACGATTTGAAAAATCCGGATTTTGGCAGTTTTTTGGCATGGAAGATTCCGTGAACACCAAAAACAGCCGGAGGCAACTCAAGCCCAAGAAAATAAGGAGGGCCAATGTCAAAAAAATACTGGCTGATGAAGTCCGAACCGGGAACCTATTCCATCCAGGACCTAAAAAAATCAGGAAAAGACCTTTGGGATGGAGTCAGAAATTATCAAGCCCGTAATTTTATGAAGGATATGCAGGTGGGGGACGAAGTTCTGTTTTATCATTCCAATGCCCGGCCTCCGGGAGTGGCCGGTCTAGCTCGTATTTCAAAGAAAGTCCAGCCCGATCCAACGGCTTTTGACCCTCAATCCAAATATTATGATCCTGCCTCCAAAAGAGACAAGCCCCGCTGGTTTTGTGTGGAAGTGGCTTTTAAGTCTGTTTTTAAACAACTTATACCCCTTGAAGATTTAAAAAAGGAAAAAGCGCTTTCCAAAATGCTTGTATTGAAAAAAGGACAGCGGCTCTCCGTCATGCCTGTCACTCAAGCTGAATATATGCATATATTAAAAATGTCGAAATGAAAATAATCTCCCGGTGCGGTAAGGATTTCTCATTTCTATATTTTTGCTTGTACAAAGCGCAAAGTCCGGGTAACTGAAAAAGCAAAAAGGAAAGGCATAAAACATTGGAACCTGACAAAGCTAAATCGGAATTAAACTGGTTGATTGCCGCCGGTATCGTGGGGGCGGATATCGGCACCTCTGTATTTTACGGTACGGGAATTTTATTCCCCATTGTGGGCTACTTTGCCCCTTTATTCGTACTCACGGCCTGCCTGGCCATGTGGATTTTCAAGCGAACTTATGAAGAGGGTTTGGCCATGAGCCCCTACAACGGTGGAGCCTATTCCATGATTCTGAGGAGCGTGGGCAAACGAGCAGCGGTCTTTGCCGGCGCTTTAACTTTCGTATCTTATCTGGCCACAGCGGCTGTCAGCTCCCTCTCCGGCGGATTTTATCTGTCCTCTCTTTTTGAAGAGGGTCTGAGTCAATCCCATGTAGTTTTTATTTCATTCATACCGGTTGTTTTGTTCAGTCTCCTCAATATAAAAGGGATAAAAGAACCGGCAAAAATTGTAACCGGCGTGGCCATATTCCATTTCGGGCTTCTTATTCTAATATCTATATGGGGTTTGGGCTATATTTTGTTTAATTTTTCTGAAATTGATTTTTCCAAATTCGGTGATTTCTCATCCTACCCCCGTGCTTTAACATGGGCCACTCTCGCCTACGGATTTTCAGCCGCTTTCCTGGGAATTACCGGTTTTGAGTCCGCCGCTCAGATTGTGGAAACACTGGAGCATCCCACGCTCCTGACTGTTCGAAAACTTTACAAAGTTGTGATCATCCTGGTGTCTATCACTGCACCGGTGATTTCCATTATGTGCCTGACCATTCTCACGCCGGAGGAAGTGAACGGCAATATCAACTACCTGCTCTCCGGGTTGTCGGAAAAAATAGGAGGAAAGTTCCTGCTGACCATTATTGTAATAGATGCAACTCTCACTTTGTTTTCAGCCACCAATACCGCTTTCATAGGTTTTATCGGACTGGCAACAACCATGGCCAAGAACGGAAACCTGCCGCAAATTTGCCTGAAAAGATTGTCTCATATTATTCCTCAGCTGGAAGGGTATCCTGTCATTTCCCTGAGTCTGATGGTTATTGTCATGTCCATGTCCGCTTTGGTGGCCGGGGAGGTGGACATTGCCGCCAAAGTATATGAAGTGGCTTTTCTGGGTGTCATGGTCAGCTTCGCCCTGGGCGCCATTTTAATGAGAAATAAAGGATTTAGAAAATCCACTCCAACGAAATACCTTTCCAAAACCTGTCTTCGGTTTAAAAACGGAATTCAAATTTCCCTTGCCCCTTTGCTGACCAGTCTGATTCTCAGCTTTGCCATCTTTTTGCTGGTAACCAACGCCAATTCTGATGTCCTCTTCATGCTGACCCTTCTGATAGCTATTACTGTCACTCTGATGGCTTACTATCGCTGGGGTATACTGGAAGACCGCCTTGAAACACACACGGATCTTCGCCTTGGGCTGGGTCATTTTATGCACAATATGGATGAACTGCCTGAAGGCCTTCCAAAACATATTTTATGTATTGGAGAACACAGACTCCGCCGACTGATTTCCAAAACATTGAATTTCGTTTCTGAAAAACACCCAGGACCATTTGAGCTTATTTTATTTTATGCAGAAGAAGAGGAGGAAACCTCTTCCAATCACGGATTTTATGAGGTGCTACAAAGAGTGGTGTCACAGCAAATCGCCCCAATTTATCAAAATAAGAATATTATCCTAACAGTTAAAATTTTACCTGGAAATCTGCTGGAAGGCTTAAGAACTCTCAAAAAAACCATTGCCCCCAAAGCGGTCTATTTTGGCATAGGCAGAGACCCTGACCATTCCAGTAAAATTCAAACACATATTTCCGGCGAAATTGAGTTTCCGATCACCACAATTCACTGAAAGACCTATTTTATCCGGTTCAATATGAAACTTCCATTCTTCATAACTCAAAACAATTCGAAACAGGGAAAAAATATTGCCTTTTAAAAGGCTTCTATTTACTTTAACATATTAGTTCACAAAAACAGCTTTTGGAGCATTCCAATGCAGAAAGGAGCAAACAATGACAAAAGTAAAAATTTATTCCAAAACCACCTGCCCCGCCTGTGTTATGGCAAAAGACCTCCTGGACAAAAAAGGGGTAACATACGAGGAAATCATACTGGACAACAAACCGGAGGAAACTCAGGAGCTTATCACCAGAACCGGAATGAAAACAGTCCCTCAAATTTTTATCAACGGCGAACTGATAGGAGGATGTTCCGATCTGATGGATCTGGATAAACAAAAAAAATTGGACCCGCTTCTTCAATTTTAAATGAAAGTACGAATTAGATCTTCAGGTTCTCATAGACCGGCAATACAGAAGAGAGCGCTTCGAAAACATCAAAAAGATAAACCGGGAGCGGCTTAATGGAAAACCGGCTTTCAAAAATCAAATTGGGTATTCTGGGTGGAGGACAGCTCGCCCGGATGATGGCCTTAAAAAGCCATGAAATGGGAATCAAACCTTATGTTCTCAGTCCTCATCCTCAGGATCCGGCGGTTCAAGTCACGCCTTATTCCATAAAAGGAAAAACCAACTCAAAAAAAGATTTAAAGCATTTTTTAAGCAAAGTGGATCTCGCTGTATTTGAAAATGAGTTTTTGGATCCGGCTTTGTTACATACAGCCTCCCTTGCCAATAACACGCCTATTCATCCCAAGCCAAAAATTATGCGGATTTTGCAGGACCGTCTGAGTCAGAAGCATTTATTAAAAAAATACAAAATTCCCACAGCGTCTTTTATTGAAGTGCATTCCCGTAAACAAATTAATGAACTGACAGACCTGTTCCCGAATGGAATGGTTTTAAAAAAGAGGCAACACGGTTACGACGGCTATGGAATTTGTGTACTTGAAGCACATTCAGCGGACTCACAAAAAACTTCTCCGCTGAAAGAGAGCAAAATAAAACAATTTACAGAAGGCAAGCCAAAACTTATCGCTGAAGAGTATATCCCTTTCAAAAGAGAGCTGGCTCTTATCCTGGTTAGAAACAGAAAAAAACAAATTGTGGAGTTTCCCCTTGTGGAAACCCACCAGAAACAAGCTTGCTGTCTTTGGGTGAAAGGCCCCTATCGGCATCAAAAAAAAGACACTCTGGTAAAAAAATTAAAAACAATGATAAACGACATTGATTATGAAGGTGTGATGGCATTTGAATTATTTGAAACAAAAACCGGTTCGCTTTTGGTTAATGAAATAGCCCCCAGAGTGCATAACTCCGGGCATTACTCCATGAACGCTCTCAGTGAAGATCAATTTTCCCTTCATATCAAAGCCGTATTGAACATGGACATTCAGGTTCCATTCAAACTTTCCGGCGGCTTTGCCATGTTGAATCTGCTGGGGGAAGAAGCTTCACCTCAATGGCTTCCTCCTCCGGGAACAACATTGCATTGGTACGGCAAAACGGAAAGCCGGCCTGGCAGAAAAATGGGACACCTGAACAGCCTGAGCGCCTCCCCAAATAAAGCTTTAGCTCCTTTATTAAATTTTTTAACTGAAATAAAAGGAAAAGAAAAAACAAGAGGTTGATATGAAAAAAAAATCCTCCAAAGGCGCTGTTTCTTTGGTATCCATAATTATGGGAAGCGATTCAGACTGGCCGGTCATGCAATCAGCGATTCCTGTATTGGAGGAATTTGGCATCCCATACAAAGTACAGGTAGTGTCCGCCCACCGCACCCCCAAAATGATGCAAAGATACGCTACAGCCTGTCAGAAAAAAGGAGTGAAAGTCATTATTGCCGGTGCCGGGGGAGCGGCTCATCTACCCGGTATGGTAGCCTCCCTCACCCCTTTGCCTGTTATTGGCGTGCCGATAATGACAAAAAAATTAAAAGGACTGGACTCCCTTCTATCCATAGTTCAAATGCCAAAAGGAGTGCCGGTCGCCTCTGTGGCAGTGGACAATTCCCACAATTCCGCTTTACTGGCCGTAAGAATACTGGCTGTTTCCAAACCAGCCCTTGCCAAAAAACTGAAGGCCTATATAAGTCAGCAGACCAAAAAAAGCAAAGCGAAAAAAATCAATGTTTGAACTGGGCATTGAATCTTTTATTAAAGAACAAAAATGGAAAGGGCGTCTGGAAAGATGTCGTCTGGCTTTTTTGGGCCATTCAGCTTCAGTAGCTCAAAATATGCAAAACTCCCTGCATCTGATTCAATCTCACACGCCTTTAAAAATCAGTTGTGTTATTGGACCTCAGCACGGCTTTAAAAGCACCCAACAGGCCAATATGATTACAACGGAAGATGAACATTCGGGAAGTTGCCCCGTTTTCAGCCTGTACTCCAATAAAACCAGAAGATTAACTGAAGAGATATTGTCTCTTTTTGATGTTTTGATCGTGGACCTTCAGGATGTGGGCTGTCGAGTCTACACTTACTTAACAACGCTATTTTATGTTCTGGAGGATTGTAACCGAACCAATAAAGAAGTATGGATATTAGATCGCCCCAATCCCGCTGGCCGAAAAATCGAAGGCTCCATTTTAAATGAACATTTTATCAGTTTTGTAGGAGCCAGCCCTCTCCCCATCCGGCACGGGCTGACTCTAACGGAAGCGGCAAACTGGTACTGTTCCTTAAAAAAATTGAGTATTCAGCCGGAAATAATTAAAATGAAAAACTATCATCCTGAAAAACAAGCCTGGCCTGACAGCCTCCCTTGGGTGATTCCCAGCCCCAACATGGTAGACGAAGAGTGCGCCCGTTGCTACAGCGGCACTGTTCTTCTGGAAGGAACCAAAATATCCGAAGCGCGCGGAACCGTGTTTCCCTTAAAAGCTTTTGGTTTTCCCGACATGAATACAAAAGCCATCTTAAAATCAATGAACCATCTAGCTCCTCATTGGCTCAAAGGCTGTGCTTTAAGGGAGGAATTTTTTCAACCGGTTTTTGATAAATTTCAAAATCAAACCTGCTCAGCCATTCGGATTTACGCTATAAAACCTTTTTATAATGAACAGAATTTTTTTCCCTATCGTCTGACAAGCCTGTTTCTTAAATGTTTGAAAAAAAATCATCCTGATTTCGATTGGATCTCCCCTCCTCCTTATGAATATGAGTACAAAACACCACCCATTGATATTTTATCGGGAGACGATTTTTTAAGAAATTGGATTGAAGACCCCGGCGCTTCCGTAATGGAATTGGAAAATAAACTCTCCGCGGATGAAAAACTTTGGAA
Organism: Bdellovibrionales bacterium; assembly: GCA_965203225.1. Classification (GTDB taxonomy): domain Bacteria; phylum Bdellovibrionota; class Bdellovibrionia; order Bdellovibrionales; family UBA1609; genus JANQSP01. The sequence continues at coordinate 348,042 of CBDBBW010000006.1, forward strand.
GGAACAAAGGGGGGAATTTTTCCTTTATTAAACCGCACTGGACTGCATTGGCCAAATCAAATGGAAAAAATAAAAACAATCCTAATAAAAAATAATATATCCTGACTTGTTTATGTAATGTGTTCATTTCTTAATAGACAAAAAAATAGTTGAAAATAGTTTTTTAACAATTCCCGGCTAGTGTTTATTGGCCGGTTTTTCACTTGGCCTCTGTGCATCTTGTTCTCCTGAATCTCCTTTATGTATTTCTTTTAAAACATTTACATCCGCTTTCGCTTCAGCTCTTTTAAAGCTTTCACTGTTTCTTTATGACCCCTCATATAGGCGACACTCAAAGCTGTTTTTCCATATTTATTTTCAGCATCTACATCCGCTCCAGCTCTTATTAAAACTTCCACTATTTTTGTATGACCCTCCTCAGCGGCAACATGCAAAGCTGTTTTCCATATTTATTTTCAGCATCTACATCCGCTCCAACTCTTATTAAAGCTTCCACTATTTTTGTATGACCCTTCTTAGCGGCAACATACAAAGCTGTTTTTCCATATTTATTTTCAGCATCTACATCCGCTCCAGCTCTTATTAAAACTTCCACTATTTTTGTATGACCCTCCTCAGCGGCAACATGCAAAGCTGTTTCTTCATGTTGATTTACAGCCTTTACATTCGCTCCATTTTTTATTAAAGTTTCCACAATTTCTGTAAGACCTCTTTCAGTAGCAATATGCAAAGCTGTGTTTCCAAATCTATTTACAGCCATTACATCCGCTCCAGCTCTTATTAAAACTTTCACAGTTTCTTCATGACCATTCATAGCGGCGTTCTGTAAAGCCGTGTTTACAGCTGTCCTTAAAGCCTTTACATCCGCTCCATTTTCTATTAAAGCTGCCATTATTTTTATATAATCAACGCTAGCAACCAAAAAATTATAATTATCTTTAATATCATCCCATTTTGTTGTCTCCAATAAATCCAGGACGATTCCTTCATACTCCTCTTGATTTTTCTTTCTACTTTTTTCTAAATGCTTTTTACCTTTTCGTAAAACAAATTCTAGATCATAAGATACAATCTCCTCATCTTTTTTAAACAGATTTTTAAAATAAGACAACTGAGGCCTTACAGGAAACGCTATTCTTAACAGTTTATAAAACTCTTTTTTTCCCAAATCGCTCGAATTCTTCCAATTGCTTATCTCAGACCTTAAAGAGTTTTTTTCAGCTTCTGTAAAAAATCTCTCAAACATATATAAAAAATCTGAAAGACCTATCTCAAACTCTGAAATCAATATATATAAAATCTTCTTCCTTAACTTAAAAAAATCTGTCTCCTCTAACATCTTTCTTAAAATCTTTTCCGGCTCACCCAACAACTTTTTAAAATCCTGCCATTTATTTAAAGCTAATATACTATCTACATATATGCTTAAATCTTCTCTATTCTTAGATTCTCTTAAACTGGACAGCTCTGCTATAAAATCTTTTTTATTCAAACCTTCCACACTATAATCTTCATATTTAGCTCCTGGTATAATTTGAACATTATCTCCTGGTTTTAAAGTAAATTCTATCATATCTAAACCTTGCTCAGCTCTTGAATATCCAATTCTAAAATTATTATAATCGTGAGGCAGGGGAGTAAAATTTCTTAAAACTTTCAGCTTTTGTTGCGCCTCATTTTCCAGCATTTCCTGTCTTTTTTTCAGCCATTGTTGTGGCTTATTTTTCAACTCTTTCAACTTAAATATAAAAGCGGGTAAAGAAAATGGCCTTTGCTGTACCTCATTTTTCAGCCTTTCCTCCTCATTATTCCTCAAAAGAGCAGGCAAAATACTCTCTGATACATAATTCTCTAATTCAATCGTATTAGATAAACCATTATGATCTCCCACATTTAAGGGAAGAGCTAAAATATAACCTTCTTCCTGCACGCTTTTCCTAACTGCTGATAAAAACGGTATCAACTCTTCTTTTGAAAAATTTTGTATCTTATCTATAAAAGCAATCTTTTTCTTTGAGCCATACTCAGCTTTCGCTGTTCCTAAAACAACCGTCACTTGTCCTGACGACTTGGAATCTTCTAATCCAGTTTTTGTAAAATAAATATAATTAGGATCCAACCCTTTTTCAAAGTAAGTATGGCTGGAACAGTCGCTTCCCCCTAAACATCCTCTAAAAGGAGACTCCTGCAGTCTTAAGGCTCTCACTCTATAAACAACCTCTTGATCTTCAATAAATGATTCACTCCCTTTAATTTGCTCCTCTAAAAACTCAAGCCGTTTCAAAAGCTCCTCTTTATCATAAAACTCTTTCTCAATACGGCTTAGTCCAAGAGAGTGTTTAAGATCTGAAAAACTCTTAAAACCAAGCTCTAATGATAAATGCTCCCTGTATTCAAAAAACCTGGCCACAGACCTTATCACAACAACAGGGTCTTTATCTTTCATTTGGTTTGTCCAATCTTTATTAAAAAAACCAGCTGTATGAATAAGATCCAACATCGCTTTTGAAATAAATGAAATGTCCTCATTTTTTAAAAGCAACTTATTTCTTTCCTCCTCAAGCTTTTTATACACATTCAAAATCCTGTCTTCTTCTAAACGCTTGCTCTCCCTTATGTTTTTTAGAGACTCTTCTCCTCCAAAAATATCAACAAGTTTAGCTTTTAGCTCCGGCTCTAACTCTCTTTTGCCCCGCTGGCTGGAGCTTTCTTCTGCTCTTGATGGATTTAAAACTCTTAACCAAAACAGTCCGTGCTCTTCAATGTGAAAAAAGACCAGCCTTCTTTTTCCATTGCTTTTTGTAAAGCTTTGTATAAAGCTCGACAGCTCTTTTGAAACCAAATATCTTTTCACTTTTAATGACAGTTCCTGCTCTCTAAAAGAAGGTTTAGAAAGACCCGGGTATTGGTTTATTAGATCATGAACTTTTGTTATGTTTTCTCTTGTATTTGAAGGCTTCTCAAAAAAATTATTGAGATATATTTCCCAAAATGCTTTTTGTTCTGGTGTGAGCGTTAAACCTTGAGTCACAGCCAAACCTAATTCAGCTATATTTTTAGGCGCATCAGCTGATTTAGGCTTATCTGGTTGAAACAATTTTAAACAAGCATTGGCAAAACCTATTTTTTTACTGTCAGCAAAGGAAGAAAGAGCAAAACAGAAGTTTAAGGCAAACGGCAATAGAACAGCCCCTGCCTTTTTTAAGTCTCCGGCGTTTATAGCAATTATCTGTTTAAAACTTAAGTCAGTCATGAACCATAGTTATAACAGCTATTATAAAAATTCAGTAAAAAAATTATTTGAAGAAAAATTAGAGTTTACATTATACTAATCAGGATTGAATATTAAAAGTTGATGAATGTAAAATTTTCATAGTTCAAGTGTAAAAACTGCAATCAGATTTCATTATGTTGTATTTTGGATCGAGATAATTTAATTACTTGAATAACGGATTATTTTGGAATAGGAGAAATTATGACAGGATTTATTAAACTTCTTATACTTGGTTTTTTATTTTGTTCAGGGTTATATGTTCATGCTGTTTCTTGTGCCGATTTATTCAGAAACAAAAAAAAGCAAGAAAAAGATCATAACGATTCTAAACCCACTCAGAGTGTATTGACTCGTGTAACAAAATATGTAGAAGACAAATTATTTCCCTCTCTTTCTCCTAACCATTCTGAATACACTCTACGCGCATTGGCTCACGCAGATTTGAAACCTAATGATATTAAAGGTTCCGTGATCCTGGGTGTGGGTCGCTTTCATTCTACAGGTGTTGTGTACTATACACTGAGGAAAATAGGCGCCGGGAAGGTTTTTTTTGTGACTACGAATAGGCAGAGGTCGGTAACACGTTATTTGTTGCCAATAGATCCTTCGTTGATGCAATCAACACATATTACTGATAAAGTAATTCCTGCATTTAATTCTGAAGTAATACGGAAGAGATTAGGGGGATCTTATGCAGATATTACCCTGTCCTTGGGTGCAATCGGAAGACTTGATTTAAAGCAAGCAGAACTGTGGCTTCGTCAATTGATTGAAGCTACAAAAAATGAAGGAATTATTATCCTTGATTTCAAGTATTATATCGATGATTTCAATGATTTCAATGAAAAAAGCTCTAGCCATATTAGCCTGCAGGAGTTTCAGGATGTGTTGTCACTCATGGGAGTGAAGCTACCAAAAAAAATCATCGATGAGATGAGTCAGGAGAAGTTTCAGGAGCTGTTGTTAAGTGCAGTAGCCTTCACTAAAACCACGGATCGTATTAGCCGGCAGGAGTTTGAGGAGCTGTTGATCAAGATGAAAGTTAAAGGAGTCATCAAGTCTTATAAAGGTTGGTATATAACAGAAGGCGATGGGTTGATGGATTCTTTTATAATTTACAAAATTAAAATAGCTTCTTCTCCGCTTTATGAGTATTAATAGGATATCCAGGAAAAGGAGATGTAAGATTTAGAGTTTTGTACTTTCCGGGTCGCAATTAAAAAAAAATTAACCGGCTTTGCTCTTCCCGTGTTCGGATGAATTGGTTTTAGATGTTGTGATATTACAATCTGTAAGGACATACTGCAAAAATCAAGAGAAAAATCAAACCCTTAAAGCCTTTAGACTGATACTAAAGATGAACTCAGGCGGAGAGGATTTCAATTTGGAACAAAAGTGTCAAGGCTGTGGTTTAAAACACAGATGTTATTTTTTTGTGTTCTGAGTTCAAAGGAAGGTTTGAAACCGGGTATTATTTTATGATATTCTTTTACTGGAATTGAAATAACTTTCTGCCCCTATTTAATTATTAGCCGATATGTTTTATTGTCATTTTTTACTATGAGCTGAAGATATGAAAAGCACAAAAAAATCACTGCAATCCACATTAAACCGGCTCATCTCGCCGGAAAAGCAATTGGAAAAGATCCGTTCCAATGCCGTTGATTTTGTTTCGGAAAAGGAGCTTTTAAACAAGCTTAAAAAGAGTTTTAACGAAAATCAGCCTTTGAAAATCAAAGCGGGCTTTGATCCCAGCCGTCCGGATTTGCACCTAGGCCATGTTGTTTTATTGAACAAGTTAAAATTGTTTCAGGATTTGGGGCATGAGGTGATTTTCCTGATCGGGGATTTTACGGCGCAAATTGGAGATCCTTCCGGTGCAAATAAAACCCGATTGGTGTTAAGTCCAGCTGAAGTGAAAAAAAACGCCCAAACTTATTCCCGTCAGGTGTTTAAAATTTTGGATAAAAATAAAACAACAGTGTGTTTTAATTCCAAATGGCTGAGTAAAATGTCAGCAGGGGATATTATCCGTCTGACAGGGCAGTATACTGTGGCGCGTATGTTGGAAAGAGATGATTTCTCAAAGCGGTTTAAAGCCAATCAATCCATCTGTGTACATGAGTTTTTATATCCTCTTTTGCAGGGCTATGATTCGATTGTCTTAAAGGCGGATGTGGAATTGGGAGGGACGGATCAGGTTTTTAATCTGCTGGTTGGGCGTGAACTGCAAAAAAAAGCCGAACAGGAGCCGCAATGTATTTTAACAGTGCCGGTGCTGGAGGGTTTGGACGGGGTTAAAAAAATGTCCAAAAGTTATGATAACTATATTGCCATTGAAGATGCTCCAAAGGATATTTTTGGAAAAACAATGAAATTAACAGATGAATTGATGATTCGCTACTATGAATTGTTGACGAATAAAACATATCAGGAGATGGTTCAACTTAAGGCGGATTTAAAATCCGGGAAAGCCCATCCGATGCAGGTAAAAATGGATCTGGCTTCTTTTTTTGTAAAACTGTTTCATGGAGTTGAAGATGCAAAAAAAGCAAAAGAGAATTTTCAGAATGTTTTTTCCCGTCATGGACTGCCGTCGGATATGCCGGAGCACAAGTTGTCCTCCACGAAGGGTGTTTGGATCTGCCATTTAATTTGTACAACAGGTCTTGCCCCCTCCACCAGCTCAGCCAGGAGATTAATTCAGGGGCAGGCTGTGGAAATAAACGGAAAAAAAGTGACAGATGAGAATTTGAAAATTGATCTCAGGACAGATGATAAATTGATACTTAAAGCTGGTAAAAGACGCTTTGCCAAACTAAAGGTGTTGTGAAGATGAAAGTTAAATTTTTGCCTCAAAATGTGTCTGTGGATATAAAGCCGGGAAAAAATGTAATGGAGCTGGCTCGGGAAAACAAGCTTCCCATAAGCTCCTCTTGCAACGGTATGTGTTCCTGCGCCGAGTGCCGCGTTTATATTGTGGAAGGGGAGGCTCACATTCTGCCGCCGTCCGCCAAGGAAGTAGAACTGATAGGGGGAGGTTACTTTATTGACAACAGGCGCCTGTCCTGTCAGTTGTTTTGTTTTGGAGATGTAACTGTTGATTTGTCGGAGCAGGTGGATAGGGGAAAACAGGCAGTCAAAAAGCAGTTTTTAAAACATTTGTCTAAGGGTGGTGTGGAGGAAAGCTCTTCCGTGGGCGGCATTCTGGTGGAGCAAGATCAGGAAATCAATAAAATTAGCGTTTCTGAAGAGGAAAATACTGATCTGTTTCCGTCAGACGGGTTTTACGAAAAAAAAGCACCCGGCAGAAACAAAAACAATAAGAACCGGCAAAACAAAAAGGATGTAAGACAAACAGCCGGCCGCTCATCTGAATTTCACACAATCAGCGCGAGGGGAAATAAACAAAAGAAAAGAAGAAACAGAAATAAAAAAGCCAATTTCAAGTACAGAAGAAAATAGATTTTAAAAGCAAATTATATAAGAGATTCCATTTCTTTTGTAATATTTTTTTGCAGGGCTTCGTTGGTGCCGCCGCCGATCTCCATCAGTTTGGAGTCTCTCCACAGGCGCTCCACATGATATTCTCCCACATAGCCGTAACCTCCTAAAACCTGAATAGCTCTGTCAGCCACTCTTTTCCCCATTTGAGCGCAAATTAATTTAGCGGAATCCGAACCAAGTCTTTGCCCGGCTTTTTGTAAATCCATTGTTCTGGCTATATCGTAGACATAAGAGCGGCAGGCCATATACTCTGCATAGCTTTCAGACAGGTATTTTTGAATTTGTCCGAAGTTTCTGATCTTTTCTCCAAAAGCCTGTCTTTCACTGGCATATTTGTTCATTTCCCTTAGGCATCTTTTGGCGATGCCCAAACTTATGGCGGCCAGACTCAATCTCTCAATTTCCAGATTTCTCATCATGTGGGACAGAGAATCCCCTTCTTTGCCGAGGAGGTTTTTGTCGGGAACTTTACATTCATCCAAAACCAATTCGGCCGTGTTGGAAGCTCGCATACCGGTTTTACCTTTGATTATTTGGCCTACTTTAAACCCTTCAAAATCTTTTTCTACTACGAAGGAGGAAATTTTTTTTTTACTGGATTGAGTATAAAGCAAAACACAGTCCGCCGGAGTATTCTGTTCATCCTGAGCGCCGTTGGTGGTCCACATTTTTCTTCCGTTTAAAATAAAATGTTTGTTTTCTTTTCTGAATTGAGATTGCATTCCAAAAACATCCGTGCCCGCAGAAGCTTCGGACATGGCCATAGCCCCTACCCATTCCCCTGAGCAAAGTTTTGTCAGCCATCTTTTTTTTTGTTCCTCACTGCCGTTGAGTGAAATATTATGGGTGCAAAGTATAGCATGGGCTAGGTAAGCCAGACAGAAACCCGGATCGGAACTGCTTAACTCCTCGTGCGCGATCACCACGGACAGAGCATCCATGCCGGCGCCTCCAAAAGCCGGATCCACTGTAATACCCAAAAGCCCCAAAGGCCCCATTTTTTTGAACAATTTCAGGTTGAACCGCTCCTCCCTGTCGTGCTGTAAAGCCTGCGTCTCCACCTCCTCTTTTACGAACGAGGACACGGCCTGTCGAAGCAGATGATGCTCCTCTGTGGGTTGGAATAAATCATATTTTTTTTGCAATGATGACATTGGACGCGTTCCTGTCTTGGGATCAAAACCGTGTTAGTATGTTCAATAGGGATTTTATCAAAAAATGAAAAATAAAGAAAGACAATTAAATTGTCTTTCCATGTTTTTTTGATTGCTCATGCGGATTTTTTTTTTGTCAGTCTCGATCCTGTGTTTTAAGATGCGCAAGGGAATTAGAAAATTTGTAAAATTTACTCATTCACTAACTGTTTCAATTTTCAACTAATTTTTTTACTTACTTTTTATAAAAACTGTTATAACTATTTATATCATGACTGACTTAAGTTTTAAACAGATAATTGCTATAAACACCGGAGACTTAAAAAGGGCAGGGGCTGTTCTATTGCTGTTTGCCTTAAACTTCTGTTTTGCTCTTTCTTCCTTTGCTAACATTGAAACAATAGGTTCTTCCAATCCTTGTGTAAGCTTGTTTCAAACAGGTAAGCCTAAACCAGCTGATGCGCCTAAAAATATAGCTGAATTAGGTTTGGCTGTGACTCAAGGTTTAACGCTCACACCAGAACAAAAAGCATTTTGGGAAATATATCTCAATAATTTTTTTGAGAATCCTTCAAATACAATAGAAGACATAACAAGAGTTCATGATCTAATAAACCAATACCCGGGTCTTTCTAAACCTTCTTTTAGAGAGCAGGAACTGTCATTAAAAGTGAAAAGATATTTGGTTTCAAAAGAGCTGTCGAGCTTTATACAAAGTTTTACAAAAAATAATGGAAAAAGAAGGCTGGTCTTTTTTCAAATTGAAGAGAACAGGACGGTTTTGGTTAAAAGTTTTGAATCCATCAAGAGCAAAAGAAAGTTCCAGCCAGCGGGGCAAAAGAGAGTTAGAGCCGGAGCTAAGAGCTAAACTTGTTGATATTTTTGGAGGAGAAGAGTCTCTAAAAAAAATAAGGAACAGCAAGCATTTAGAAGAAGGTATGGATTTTGAATGTGTATAAAAAGCTTGAGGAAGAAAGACAGAAGCTGCTTTTAAAAAATGAGGACATTTCATTTATTTCAAAAGCGATGTTGGATCTTATTCATACAGCTGGTTTTTTTAATAAGGCTTGGACGAACCAGATAAAGGATAAAGACCCTTTTGTTGTGATAAGGTCTGTGACCAGGATCATTGAAAACAGGGAGCATTTATCATTAGAGCTTGGTTTTAAGAGTTTTTCAGATCTTAAACGCTCTCTTGGACTAAGCCGTATTGAGAAAGAGTTTTATGATAAAGAGGAGCTTTTGAAACGGCTTAAGTTTTTAGAGGAGCAAATTAAAGAAAGTGAATCATTTATTGAAGATCAAGAGGTTGTTTATAGAGTGAGAGCCTTAAGACTGCATGAGTCTCCTTTTAGAGGATGTGTAGGGGGAAGTGACTGTTCCAGCAGGACTTACTTTAAAAAAGGGTTGGATCCTAATTATATTTATTTTACAAAAACTGGATTAGAAGATTCCAAGTCGTCAGGACAAGTGACGGTTGTTTTAGGAACAGTGAAAGCTGAGGATGGCTCAAAGAAAAAGGTTGCTTTTATAGATAAGATACAAAATTTTTCAAAAGAAGAGTTGATACCGTTTTTATCAGCAGTTAGGGAAAGCGTGCAGGAAGAAGGTTATATTTTAGCTCTTCCCTTAAATGTGGGAGGTCATAATGGTTTATCTAATACGACTAAATTAAGTAATTATGTATCAGAGAGTATTTTGCCTGCTCTTTTGAGGAATAATAAAGTTTTAATAAATTTTACTCCCCTGCCTCATAATTATAATGATTTTAAAATTAGACTTATATATTCAAGAACTGAGCAAGGTTTAGATATGATAGAATTTACTTTAAACCCAGGAGATAATGTTCAAATTATACCAGGAGCTAAATATGAAGATTATAGTGTGGAAGGTTTGAATAAAAGAACTTTTATAGAAGAGCTGTCCAGTTTAAGAGAATCTAAGAACAGAGAAGATTTAAGCGTATATGTAGATAGTATATCAGCTTTAAATAAATTGAAGGATTTTAAAAAGTTGTTGGGTGAGTCGGAAAAGATTTTAAGAGAGATGTTAGAGGAGACAAGTTTTTTTAAGGTAAAGAAGAAGATTTTATATGTATTGATTTTAGAGTTTGAGATAGGTCTTTCAGATTTTTTATATATGTTTGAGAGATTTTTTACAGAAGCTGAAAAAAACTCTTTAAGGTCAGAGATAAGCAACTGGAAGAATTCGAGCAATTGGAAAAAAACAGAGTTTTATGAATTGTTAAGAATAGCGTTTCCTGTAAGGCCTCAGTTGTCTTATTTTAAAAATCTGTTTAAAAATGATAAGAAGATTATGTCTTATGAGCTAACATTTGTTTTAAAAAAAGGTAGAAAGAAAAACCAAAAGGAGTATGAGAGAATCGTCCTGGATTTATTGGAGACAAAAAAATGGTATGATATTAAAGATAATCATAATTTTTTGGTTGCTAAAGTTGGTAATACAAAAATAGTGGAAGCTTTAATAAAAGCTGGAGTGGATGTAAATGCTGTAAATAACGATGGACTCACGGCTTTATGGGTCGCCGCTAGGAATGGTCATACAGAAACAGTGGAAGCTTTAATAAGAGCTGGAGCGGATGTAAATGCTGTAAATGCTGTAAATAACGATGGACTCACGGCTTTATGGCTCGCCGCTAGGAATGGTCATACAAAAATAGTGGAAGCTTTAATAAAAGCTGGAGTGGATGTAAATGCTGTAAATAACGATGGAAACACGGCTTTGACATTAGCCGCTATGAATGGTCATACAGAAACAGTGGAAGCTTTAATAAGAGAGGGAGCGAATGTAAATGCTGTAAATAACGATGGACTCACGGCTTTATGGGTCGCCGCTATGAATGGTCATACAAAAATAGTGGAAGCTTTAATAAGAGAGGGAGCGAATGTAAATGCTGTAAATAACAAGGGACTCACGGCTTTATGGATCGCCGCTATGAATGGTCATACAGAAACAGTGGAAGCTTTAATAAGAGAGGGAGCGAATCTAAAGGCTGTAAATAACGATGGACTCATGGCTTTATGGCTCGCCGCTAGGAATGGTCATACAAAAATAGTGGAAGCTTTAATAAGAGAGGGAGTGGATGTAAATGCTGTAGATATAGATGGAGACACGGCTTTGATTTTTGCCGCTATGAATGGTCATACAGAAACAGTGGAAGCTTTAATAAGAGAGGGAGCGAATGTAAATGCTGTAAATAACAAGGGACTCACGGCTTTGACATTAGCCGCTATAAAGATTCATACAAAAAAAATAGTGGAAGCTTTAATAAGAGCTGGAGCGGATGTAGAGGCTGTAAATAACAATGGACTCACGGCTTTTTATTTTGCCCCTATGAAGCATCATATACAAACAATGGAAGCTTTAGTAAGAGAGAGAGAGCGCGCGAAAGCGGATGTAAATGTTTTAGAAGATGGAAATGTGCGGGAAAAACTTGAGAAAGAAGATACAAAAACAAATCAGTAGAAGAAGCTTCTTGTTCTCTTTGACTTATTAACAAGAGAGAGTATCTTACTTCTTAAAAGGATTACACTATGGTTTCTATAACATCCCATACTTTATGCAACTCTTTTTCCTTGATGCAATAAGGAGGAAGAATATAAATAACCCCTCCTAAAGGTCTTAAAAACACACCTTGTTTTAAAGTTTTTTGAAAAGCTTTTTCTGGAAAAGTGGAAGCTTTAATAAGAGCTGGAGTGGATGTAGAGGCTGTAAATAAAAATGGAAACACGGCTTTGATATTAGCCGCTATGATGATGCGTCATACAGAAACATTGGAAGCTTTAATAAGAGCTGGAGCGGATGTAAAGGCTGTAGATATAGATGGAAACACGGCTTTGAGCTTTGCCTCTAAGAAGGGTCATACAGAAACAGTGAAAGCTTTAATAAGAGCTGGAGCGGATGTAAAGGCTGAAAATAAATATGGAGAAACAGCTTTGAGTTTAGCCTCTATGATGGGTTATAAAGAAATAGTGAAAATTTTAGTAAGAGCTGGAGCGAAGCAGATGTAAAGGTTTTAAAAGAAATACATAAAGAAGATTAAAGAAAACAAGATGCACAGAGGCCAAGTGAAAAAGCGGCCAATAAACACTAGCCGGGAATTGTTAAAAAACTCAAAATCTATTTTCAACTAATTTTTTTGTCTATTTTTGTAAAATTTACTCACATTCACTAACTTTTTCAATTTTAAATTAATTTTTATAAAAACTGTTATAAAAATTTTTTTAGATGTAATAAATATTTATGTCATGACTGATTTAAGTTTTAAACAGATAATTGCTATAAACGCCGGAACCTTAAAAAAGGCAGGGTCCGTTCTATTGCCGTTTGCCTTAAACTTCTTTTTTGCTCTTTCTTCCTTTGCTAACAGTAAAACAGGTTCTTCCGACAATTGTTTAAACTTGTTTCAAACAGATAAGACTAACCCAACTGATGCGACTACAAATATCGCGGATGTAAAGGAATATAAAAACAAGGATTTACTGAACGCCGCTAGGATGAGTGATATAGAAAAAGTGAAAGATTTAATAAGAGATGGAGCGGAGGTAGAGGCTGTAGATATAAATGGAAAAACGGCTTTGATTTTTGCTGCTATTAAGGGTAATACAGAAATAGTGGAAGCTTTAATAAGAGCTGGAGCGGAGGTAGAAGCTGTAGATATAAATGGAAAAACGGCTTTGATTTTTGCCGCTATGAATGATCATACAAAAATAGTGAAAGCTTTAATAAAAGCTGGAGTGGATGTAAAGGCTGTAGATAGCTTTGGAAACACGGCTTTGATTTTTGCCGCTATTAAGGGTAATACAGAAATAGTGGAAGCTTTAATAAAAGCTGGAGCGGATGTAAAGGCTGTAACTATCTCTGGAATCACGACTTTGATGTTTGCCGCTATAAAGGATCATGGTCATACAAAAATAGTGAAAGCTTTAATAAAAGCTGGAGTGGATGTAAAGGCTGTAGATAGCTTTGGAAACACGGCTTTGATTTTTGCCGCTATTAAGGGTAATACAGAAATAGTGAAAGCTTTAATAAAAGCTGGAGCGGATGTAAAGGCTGTAAATAAAAATGGAGACACGGCTTTGATTTTAGCCGCTAGTGAGGGTCATACAGAAATAGTGGAAGCTTTAATAAAAGCTGGAGCAGATTTAAAGGCTGTAAATAAATATAGAGAAACAGCTTTGAGTTCAGCCTATATGAATGGTCATGAAAAAACAGTGAAAGTTTTAGTAGAAGCTGGAGCGAAGCGGATGTAAATGTTTTAAAAGAAATACATAAAGGAGATTAAGGAGAACAAGATGCACAGAGGCCAAGTGAAAAAGCGGCCAATAAACACTAGCCGGAAAGTGTTAAAAAACTCAAAACCTATTTTCAACTAATTTTTTTGTCTATTTTTGTAAAATTTACTCACATTCACTAACTTTTTCAATTTTCAACTAATTTTCTTACTTATGTTTATAAAAACTGTTATAAAATTTTTTTTAGATATTATAAATATTTATAATATGACTGACTTAAGTTTTAAACAGATAATTGCTATAAACGCCGGAAACTTAAAAAAGGCAGGGGCTGTTCTATTGCCGTTTGCCTTAAACTTCTGTTTTGCTCTTTCTTCCTTTGCTAACAGTAAAACAGGTTCTTCCGACAATTGTTTAAACTTGTTTCAAACAGATAAGACTAACCCAGCTGATGCGACTACAAATATCGCGGATGTAAAGGAATATAAAAACAAGGATTTACTGACCGCCGCTAGGATGGGTGATATACAAAAATTGAAAGATTTAATAAAAGATGGAGCGGATGTAAAGTTTGCAGATAACGATGGAGTCACGGCTTTGATAGTAGCCGCTAGGGAGGGTCATACAAAAATAGTGGAAGCTTTAATAAATGCTGGAGCGGAGGTAAATGCAAATAGCTTTGGAGTCACGGCTTTGATAGTAGCCTCTATAATGGGTCATATAAAAATAGTGAAAGCTTTAATAAGTGCTGGAGCGAATGTAGAGGCTGTAAATAGATTTGGACACACGGCTTTGATAGTAGCCGCTAGGGAGGGTCATACAAAAATAGTGGAAGCTTTAATAAATGCTGGAGCGGAGGTAAAGGCTGTAGATATACATGGAGAACCGGCTTTGATATTTGCGGTTATGATGGGTCATACAAAAATAGTGGAAGCTTTAATAAGTGCTGGAGCGGATGCAAAGTTTGCAAATAGCTTTGGAGTCACGGCTTTGATAGTAGCCGCTATAGAGGGTCATACAAAAACAGTGAAAGCTTTAATAAGTGCTGGAGCGGAGGTAAATGCAAATAGCTTTGGACTCGAACTCACGGCTTTGATAGTAGCCTCTATAATGGGTCATATAAAAACAGTGAAAGCTTTAATAAGTGCTGGAGCGGAGGTAAAGGCTGTAAATAGCCGTAGAAACACGGCTTTGATTTTTGCCTCTATAATGGGTGATATAAAAATAGTGAAAGCTTTAATAAATGCTGGAGCGGAGGTAAAGGCTGTAAATAGCAGTAGAAATACGGCTTTGATATTTGCGGTTATGATGGGTCATACAAAAATAGTGGAAGCTCTAATAAGTGCTGGAGCGGAGGTAAAGGCTGTAAATAAATATGGAGAAACAGCTTTGAGTTTAGCCTCTATGAGGGGTTATAAAGAAATAGTGAAAGTTTTAGTAAAAGCTGGAGCGAAGCGGATGTAAATGTTTTAAAAGAAATACATAAAGGAGATTAAGGAGAACGAGATGCACAGAGGCCAAGTGAAAAAGCGGCCAATAAACACTAGCCGGAAAGTGTTAAAAAACTTAAAAACTATTTTCAACTAATTTTTTATCTATTTTTGTAAAATTTACTCACATTCACTAACTTTTTCAATTTTCAACTAATTTTCTTACTTATTTTTATAAAAACTGTTATAAAAATTTTTTTAGATATTATAAATATTTATGTTATAAATATTTATAATATGACTGATTTAAGTTTTAAGCAGATAATTGCTATAAACGCCGGAACCTTAAAAAAGGCAGGGTCTGTTCTATTGCTGTTTGCCTTAAACTTCTTTTTTGCTCTTTCTTCCTTTGCTAACATTAAAACAGTTCATTCCAACAATTGTTCAAAATTGTTTCAAGATAAGCCTAAACCTAAAAATATAGCGGATATAAAGGAATATAAAAACAAGGATTTACTGAACGCCGCTAGGATGGGTGATATACAAAAAGTGGAAGATTTAATAAACGATGGAGCGGATGTAAAGTTTGAAGATAACGATGGAGTCACAGCTTTGATATTAGCCGCTATGGAAGGTCATACAAAAATAGTGAAAGCTTTAATAAGTGCTGGAGCGGAGGTAAATGCAAATAGCTCTGGACTCACGGCTTTGATAGTAGCCTCTATAAAGGGTTATAAAGAAATAGTGGAAATTTTAACAAGAGCTGGAGCGGAGGTAGAGGCTGTAAATATAGCTGGAAAAACAGCTTTGATGTCAGCCGCTATTGAGGGTTATATAAAAGCTTCAATAAGTGCTGGAACAGATGTAAAGTTTGCAGATAACGATGGAGTCACGGCTTTGATATTAGCCGCTATGGAGGGTCATAAAAACACAGTGAAAGCTTTAATAAGAGCTGGAGCGGATGTAAAGGCAAATAGCTCTGGACTCACGGCTTTGATTTTTGCCGCTATGAATGGTCATATAAAAACAATGGAACCTTTAATAAGCGCTGGAGCTGATGTAGAGGCTGTAGATATCTTTGGAAAAACGGCTTTGATTTACGCCGCTATGAATGGTCATATAAAAACAATGGAACTTTTAATAAGTTTTGAAGCGGATGTAAAGGCTGTAGATATAGATGGAAACACGGCTTTGATTTACGCCGCTATGAATGGTCATATAAAAACAATGGAACTTTTAATAAGTGCTGGAGTGGATGTAAAGGCTGTAAATAAATATGGAGAAACAGCTTTGAGTTTAGCCCTTATTATGGGTCATGAAAAAACAGCGAAAGTTTTAGTAAAAGCTGGAGCGAAGCGGATGTAAATGTTTTAAAAGAAATACATAAAGGAGATTAAGGAGAACAAGATGCACAGAGGCCAAGTGAAAAAGCGGCCAATAAACACTAGTCGGAATTTGTTAAAAAACTCAAAACCTATTTTCAACTAATTTTTTTACTGAATTTTTATAAAAACTGTTATAAAATTTTTTTTAGATGTAATAAATATTTATTATAATTAAAGGAAATGGCCGGCGCCGACTTAAGATGAGCTGGAAAGAATTTGTTTTGACATTTTATTCGGTACAGGCAGATATTCACACATTCTCATGGAAAAGGAGGCTCGTCCCTGACTGATGGAGCGAAGCTCAGTGGCGTAACCAAACAAATGCAGTAAGGGAGCCTGCGCCTTTATCACCTGTAGATGATTTTCCAAACTTACACTCTCCACCTTGGCTCGACGAGCGTTCAGATCACTCATTATACCGCCTAAAAATTCGTCCGGCGTGGTAATCTCCAAATCAAATATTGGTTCCAGAAGCTGGCTCACGCCGTTAATCAAAGCATTTCTGAAAGCCTGAACCCCCGCCGCCTGAAACGCCGTTTTCACAGCAGACTCATTTTCCCCTTGATACTCCGCTTTGAGCAAAGATACCTTGATTCCCAAAAGACGATACCCCATCAATACCCCCGTATACGAGGAATCCTCCACCGCTTTTTGAATAGCCGACACAAAATCCTCCGGCAGTGATTCTGCAAGATGATTTTCAAACACCGGACTTTTTAGATTTTTATCCGGATCTATTTTTAAAGTAACCCGGGCACAGTATTTCTGTCCGCCGGTTTCCTTGTTAAAAGACCCTTCACCTTGCGTTGTATTCAACACAGTTTCCCTGTAAGACACTCTGGGCAAGCCCGTATTCACCTTCACTTTATAGTCCTGCACAAGACGATGAATCAAAACTTCCAGATGCAATTCCCCCATTCCCATCAGAAGAGTTTGCCCTGTCTCCACATCAGAGGAAATCTGACAGGAAGGATCCTCTATTTGCACAGTTTTCAAGGCATTTATCATTTTTTTCTGATCCACCGAAGACTTAGGTTCCACAACCATGGAAATCACCGGTTCGGGAAAAGAAATGGACTCCAGGGAAACAAGGTGGGGGGGCTGGCAGAGAGTATCTCCCGTGCCGGTCCACTTAAGCCCCAAAACAGCTCCTATATCCCCTGCTTTTAAAAAAGGCACTTCCTCTCTTGCTTTGGAATGAATTTTCAACAATTTTTGTATTCTTTCTTTTTTGCCTTCTCTTGTGTTCAATAATTGAATCCCTTTTTTTAACACTCCAGAGTACACGCGAATATAAGTAAGATGGCCCACAAAGGAATCCTCCATCAATTTAAAGGCGAACGCGCAGGCCGGCTGTTCAAAATCAGTAAAGCATGAAATCTTCTGTCCTTGTTTTGTTCCGTATCCCTCACCTTCAATAGGAGGCAGATCCAGAGGCCCGGGCAGGTAATCCAATACGGCGGAGATGATCTGCTGAACTCCCTTGTTTTTAAAAGCGGATCCGCAAAATATGGGAGTGATTTGCAAATTTAACACCGCTTTCCTGAGAGCCTGTTTTATGTCCTCCACGGAAATAACTGATTCGGTAAGATACTGTTTCATCACTTTGTCGTCTGCCGTAGCCAATTGCTCAATAATCCGTTCTCTCATTTCCCGCACAGACGATTCATACTCCTTAGGAATGGGAACAGTGGAATACTTCTCCCCCAATTCATCCTGATCCCATACAAAGGCTTTCATCTCCACCAGATCAATGACACCTGCAAAATCCCCTTCCGCTCCAATAGGAATCTGCAGACACACTGGAACGGCTTTCAGTTTGTCAGAAATAGAACGCACGCCGGCCGTAAAATCAGCTCCTACACGATCCATTTTATTTATGAAACAAATACGCGGAACATGATATTTATCCGCCTGCCGCCACACGGTTTCACTTTGCGGCTCCACTCCGTTGACGGCGTCAAAAACAACAACAGCTCCATCCAAAACTCTTAACGATCTTTCCACCTCCACGGTGAAATCCACATGGCCGGGGGTGTCTATGATATTAATGCGATGATCTTTCCAAAAACAGGTGGTGGCGGCAGAGGTGATAGTGATACCTCTTTCCTGCTCCTGCTCCATCCAGTCCATAATGGTGTTGCCTTCATGCACTTCACCCATTTTATGGCTTCGGCCCGTATAAAATAAAATTCGCTCTGTCAAAGTGGTTTTGCCGGCGTCAATATGAGCGATAATCCCTATATTGCGAGTGCGCTTCAGGTCTTCAACTGTTTTAATTTGCAGGGCTGGCAAATTTTGCCTCTCTTGAATTCATCCGAATTGAATTTTCACACTACCAATTATAATGAGAAAAAGCGCGATTGGATTCGGCCATACGATGCACATCTTCTTTTTTCTTTATGGAAGCGCCTTTCTTGTTATAAGCGTCCATCAATTCCCCGGCCAGACGATCCACCATTGTTTTTTCTTTTCGAGCGCGGGAATACACAATCAACCATCGAACAGCCAAAGCGGATCGGCGAACAGGACGCACATCCACAGGCACCTGATAAGTGGCGCCCCCCACTCGACGGGAACGCACCTCCAAATTGGGTTTACAGTTGTCTATGGCTTTTTTAAATACGGACACTGCACTTTCTTTGGGATACTGTTTACTGAGAATCTCCAAAGCGCGATACACAATGTTTCGAGCCAGCTCTTTTTTGCCGTCCCACATGATTTTATTTATAAAATAGGTAATAGTTGTATCCGAATAAACAGGATCCGCTTTGATTTCCCTTTTATGAATTTTACGATTGCGACGGGACATAAATACACCTCATGCTTTTAACTTTTTTTTGCTCTTTTTGTGCCGTATCGGGAACGGCTCTGTTTTCTGTCTTTCACGCCCTGAGTATCCAAATGACCCCGAACAATATGATACTTGACCCCTGGTAAATCCTGCACACGGCCACCTCTAACCAAAACCACAGAGTGTTCCTGAAGATTATGCCCCTCTCCCGGAATATAAGAGTTAACTTCAAACCCATTGGTCAAACGCACCCGGGCTACCTTACGAATGGCTGAATTGGGTTTTTTGGGTGAACGGGTGAATACACGGGTACACACCCCCCGCCGTTGAGGACAGCGGGTAAGCGCCGGCGATTTTGTTCTGGCTCTCTGTACTTTTCTGCTGTCGCGAATCAACTGATTCAAAGTAGGCATAATACTCCCTTCAAAATAATTGAAATATAATAAATTAAAATCAATGTCAGCCTTTTTTTGACCTTTTGTAAAGCTCTTTCACCTAAACCCCCTGATTTCCCCTTTTTATCCTCTTTTTTTTTTAAATATCCAATAAATAATTGCTGTGTCCCGTGACTTGATAAAAATGCAATTGAAAAGCTAAAAAAACCTCCAGCCTGGGAAAATTTTAAATTAACCGGCAGGATTTTCAGTAAGTGTAAAAACCTTTACCGGATTTTTTGCCCAGCCGGCCTTCCTTGACATATTTTTTCAACAAAGGACAGGGAGCGTACTTCTCCCCCAATCCCTCTTCCAAAACCTCCATGATGGAAAGACAGGTATCCAAGCCGATCAAGTCCGCCAGAGCCAACGGCCCTACAGGATGATGACAGCCGAGGCGCATGGCTTTATCAATATCCTCCACTTTGGAAACAGAGTCCATCAGAACGAACACAGCGGAGTTAATCATGGGCATAAGAACCCGATTCACTATAAACCCAGGCTGATCCCCGGAATACACCGCCACCTTATCCAAAAACAAAGTAAACTGATATAATTTTTCAGAAACCGCCTCCGCTGTCTGACCTGTTCGAATCACCTCCACCAATTTCATCAAAGGCACCGGATTCATAAAGTGAAGTCCAGCCACCCTTTCCGGATGAGAGACCGCTTCGGCCAGCCGAGCAAGAGGAATGGAGGAGGTGTTGCTGACAATAATAGTGCCCGTGGAAGACACATCAGAAATCTGTTTAAACACTTTTTGTTTCAACTTCTGATTTTCCGGCACAGCTTCAATCACCAGTTCGTCACCCGCAAAGCGGACAAACTCCTCATCCGCTGCGCCCCCGGCCTTCTTTTTTATATCACCGATTTCAGAAACAAAATGGATTTTTCGCAATACCTCATCGGGAGTTAGGGTGATAAGCTTTTTCTCATAAAGTTTATTTAAACTGCTTGTGATTTTTTTTCGCGCGTTTTCCAAACTCCCCACTCCGGGATCCAACAAACAAACAAATATATTTTTTTGAGCTATGACCTGAGCAATACCACTGCCCATCTGACCTGCCCCTACAACAGTCACTCGTGAAAACATAAGAAACTCTCCTTTTCCCTTTTTGTAAATATCTCAAAACTGCTCTGAACACTTTTCAACTTTATGGGTCTGACAATCCCTTTTTTACCGGTTGCACCGGCAAAGAAAATCCATTTGAAGACCTCCATAGAACTCTTAAGGACAAAATAAAATAGGGAGAATGCAATGCATCAAAAGATATCGCCTAGCTTGAGGTAAATACAGAACAAGTGTGAATTTTAAAATTACCCAACACGCCGCTGGCTCCCGGTGTTCTTCCATCCCAATACTGAGCGTTTTCGAAACCAATCTGTCCGGTAAAAAAATTGGAATTAAATGTGCCTTTCAAAGTGACTTTCTTTAAACCATTTGAGCCAGTGAAAGTAAAAAGCAAATTGGCCTGATTACCGTTCACAGTTCCGCTAACCCCGTTAAATACCACACTAATAGGCTGTAGGGCCTGACCTGTTGTGTACTTTTCCCCGACTATACTGTCTTGGATAATCATTTCAATTTGGGAAGAGGCCGGATTCATGGTTAAATTCTGATTGGGGCCATTGCTGTTAAAATTGCCATTCAACACCACTGTAGCACGAAACAAAATACCACCATTATCACTTGGTTTACAACTGATACTTTTGACTCCCTGTTTAGGGTCGTTGGGATCAGTGCTTGATCCACTGGACACAAAACCCAAAAAGCCCTGATCCTGATCACTGCCGCTAATGCAGGTTATACCACCATATTTACCGTCAGACGCCGCACAGGCGGCACTGGAATTAGGACTTCCAAGGTTGCTTCCTCCCGGATTAAAAGGTGCATTACCACTTCCACCTCCATATTTATCGTTCTCCGCACAGGAAATAATCCAAAATATCGTCAAAAATAAAACTACGTTTCGAGTTATCATATATCCCCTTTTGAACAAAGATAAATCTTTATCGGCGCACAATCACTGTTTATTTACATAATAATTTTTCCTTTGTTTTCCTGTGTCAAAAGAGCTTTGGAAGGGCGAAAACGTTTTCCGTGAGTATTCGAAAAGTTATTTAAACCGGCTACAATGGTTTTTAAACTGATTTCATCCGCGTATTTCAGCAGACCCCCTCTAAAGGCCGGAAATCCTATACCAAGGATCAGGGCCAGATCTAATTCCGTCGGTTCCGCCACCACCTGCTCTTCCAAAACCCGAGCGGATTCATTAACCATGCGGTAAAGCCCCCGCTTTAAACATTCCTCTGAAGATATGCCTTTAATAGAAGGTTTTAGTTTCAAATCCTGATAAACAAGATTGTTAACCGCCTCCACTTTCATTTTGTCATCATAGATATAAAATCCGCTTTTGTTTTTTTTACCCAAAAACACAGGTCTTAGTTTGAAAAATTCCTCTGGAAAATCCAGCTCATTGAATTGAGAGGATTTTATTAATTTGGCGCAAATATCCAAACCCAGTTCATCCATCAGACGAAAAGGCCCCATATAAAAACCAAAAGAACGGTACACCTGATCCACCTGCTGAATAGGGACCCCTTCCCGCAAAAACCATAAAGCTTCTGATATTAAAGGCAAAAACAGACGATGCACCAGAAAGCCCGGTCTGTCCTTTACGACAAAAGGAATTTTTCCCATCTGCTTGACCCACTGAACCGCGAAGGCAATGACTGAGTCGCTGCTTTGCTGACCTCGCACCACCTCCACTAAAGGGGTTTGATACACAGGATAGAAAAAGTGCAAGCCAAAAAAGCGCTCAGGATTCGGATGCGCTTTCGCCAGTTCGGTGACACTGAAAGAGGATGTGTTGGTGGCAAACAAACATTTGTCGGAAAGCCGTCCGGCTGTTTCAGCAATTACCTTTTTTTTAATTTCGATATCCTCCACCACTGTTTCAATCACCATATCCACATTATGAAACCCGGAGTAATCCATCTGCGGACGTATTTTGTCCGCGCTGTTTTTTTTTTCAAACACATTCCATTTCCCTTTCAAGGGAGAAAAAGCCTGTGCCCGCTCCCCTGAACCAGCCTGCGGGAAGGACAAAGTATTTACAGGAAGGGGCGGCCGTTTTGAGCTTATATGGGAAAAAGGATTGAAAGCATAATCTTCGCCATTTACATCAATTCCATAATTCCTTTTTTCTTTTGAACCTATTGGAAAATTCCAGCCTTTCTTTCTCTGCCGTTTATTCCATACAGAGTGAATCTTTATTAAAGTGGAGGAAAGAGAGGGGGAATGAATATCCTTTAACAAAACCGGAACATGAGCATTCGCCAGCCAATGGGTGATTCCCCCTCCCATGACTCCCGCCCCCATCACCGCCGCTTTTTTTATTTTTTCATTTTGTTTATAAGTCACCTCACACTGTCTTTGAATTTTTTCCTTAGCCAAATACAAGGATATTAAATGTCCTGTCGTGGGGGAAACAATCAAATCACAAAAAGCGTCGCTCTCTTCCTTGAGAGCTGTCTTCAGGAATTTTACCGGATAGGTATTTTTAATCACTTCCAAAACCTTCAAAGGAGCGGGATAAAAACCTCTGGTTTCAGATAATAGCCGTTTTTTGGTTATGTAAAAAAGTATTTGCCGGCTGAGGGGGATTTCAAAACATTTATCCAAAAATCGAAGAGGCGTGTATTTCTGCAAAGGTTTGGGAGAAATGTGTCCGGCATTGATTTGTTCAGTTAAATCGCGCGCGCGTTTTTGCAGTTCCAAAGGATGAGTGAGCTGATCCACTAAGCCAATGCGACAAGCGGAGGAAGAGGAAATAACCGAACTTTTTAATATTATTTCTAAAGTTTTTTTTACACCTATCAAGCGAGGAAGCCGGATACAAGCCCCAAAGCAGGGAATCAAACCAAGAGGCAGTTCAGAAACACAAAATTGCGCGCTGAAGTCAGCAATACGATAATCACAGGCCAAAGCCAGCTCAAGGTGATTTCCTGAACAAGCTCCCTGAAGAACAGCAATCCATGAGACATCGGCGTTTTCAATCATGTGAAACAGCTCATGCACTTCATCCAACAGTCTTTCCCATTTTT
The DNA here is from genome assembly GCA_965203225.1 of Bdellovibrionales bacterium. Lineage (GTDB taxonomy): Bacteria > Bdellovibrionota > Bdellovibrionia > Bdellovibrionales > UBA1609 > JANQSP01. The sequence goes on from CBDBBW010000006.1 coordinate 371,382, forward strand.
CCCGCCCATGAATTTTTTCCACTTGCTTGACTAAATCCGTTTCAAACGAACGGAAAGAGGCTTGAGAGGGAGTGTTTTTAAATATTAAAAGGGCTGTATGAACGGCCGGATTTTTAATAATCTGATCTATGTAATTTTTGAATTGCTCCCGCGATTTCCGAGACAAAATATTAAAACAGTTGAGTTCCACTACAGCCAGATTTTTTTCCATCTTCAATTTTATATTTTCCGCCATTGAATATCCTCAATTATCGATTTGCGCATAAACTGTATTTTAATCGGAAATATTTTTCAAAAGAAGAGCGCCGGCCTGTTCATTATGGATCCCTTCCGCCATCAGCCCCCATTCCACTTTCCTTCTGCGCATCTCTTTCGCCAAATTTAAAATCATACGAACCGGAGTGGCGCTCAGAGGATTTCCCAGAGCCAACGCTCCTCCGTTCACATTGCATTTTTCCGGATTCATTTCCCCGAAACCGGCCCCCCCCTTTGCACAGCCTTTTCCGAACAGAAAAGACCCTAAAGTTTTTAAACAGGCAAGAGCCTGCACGGAAAAAGATTCATCCACTTCAAATAAATCAATGTTTTTTATCTTCAACCCGGCGGGCTGTAATACCTTTTCCACAGCACGCGCCAAACCCAAATTATCCAGCTGAAATCCCGCTCCGTCGCGAGCAAAGGAATGAACGGACACAAGAGGCCGGTATCCCAAAGCTTTGGCTTTTTCCCTGCTCATCATTAAAAGGACTGCCGAACCATCCGCATAGGCACTGCTGTTTCCGACAGTGACAGAACCATGATCCTCCTTAAAATAAGCCGGCAATTCAGACAGATAATGCATGGACGGCTCGCTGTCCAGCCCCTTGTCCTTTTCAATCAGCTCGAAATCACCAGGGGGAAACACCGGCACAATTTCCTCTTTCCATCTTCCCTCTTTCTGCGCCCTACGGGCTTTTTCACAACTCACTAAAACAAATGCATCCTGCTCTTCACGAGAGATATAAAATATTTCAGACAATATTTCCGCTATTTGCCTTCGATTCAAACCAGAAAGGGAATTTATACACAATTTTTTATCTGCAAATTGAAACCTTATATCGGACTGCCGCAAGGAAAACACACTTTTCACCTTTTCTTTCCATGTTTTGGACTGAATGATTTTTTTTATCGCTTTTGTCAGACCGGACTCAAGCAAAATCGGAGCTTGTGACATACTCTCCACTCCTCCGGCAATGAGAGTATCCGCAAGTCCACAGCGGATTTTATCGGCGGACACAAACACGCTTTCCAAAGAGGAAATATCCATTCTTCGCACTGTCGTTGCGAAAATAGAGTGCGGCAGACCGGCTCTGACGGCTATGGTATAAGCGATATTGGAATGGCCCGAAGAGTTTACAATATTACTTAAAACAACTTCCTCTACCTCATCTAAAGCTATTTCCGTCCGCTCCAGTAATTCTCTGATCAGCCAGGCGCCCAATTCCTCCGCCGGCATATTCTGAAAATTCTGACCGGAGGGAACAAAAGGAGTGCGAAAGCCCTCAACAATAACCACTTCTCTATTGTTTTTGAACATCACACTTTCTCAATAATGGATTTGTTAAATAATGAAGCACTGCTTTGCGAATACACACATTTTCCCTTAAATACCATTTCATTTCAAGTGATTTCCCCTGCCTGAAAATTCCTTTCCCTTGTAACTGTTTTTTTAATAAAGCTAAAGGGTATTTTTAACACCCGTGGCAGCCATAAAACCGCAGTGCGATAAAAAAGATGGTATTTTAAGCGGTCAATGTGTCTTTTCTTTGTCAATGTAAGGTGAGAGTAGTATTTTATTCCTGCACGGCAAATAAAAACCAATGGTCAAGGAAGCGATATAATGAAAAAAAAAGAAAAATTAAAACCTTCCCAAAAAATAAACAAGCAGGCCCTGGCTTACCACCAACAGGAGCCTAAGGGAAAAATACTTGTCATCCCCAGCAAACCCGTGGACACGGATGAGGAATTGTCTCTCGCTTATAGCCCCGGGGTGGCGGCCCCCTGTCTTGAGATATCCAAAAAGCCGGACAAGGTGTATGACTACACAATAAAGAGCAATTTGGTGGCGGTTATCAGTAATGGAAGCGCCGTATTGGGCCTGGGAAACATTGGGCCTTTGGCCGCCAAGCCCGTCATGGAAGGTAAAGGCATCTTATTCAAACAGTTTGCCGGCATCAATGTATTTGATATTGAACTGAAAACAAAAACAATCGAGGAGTTTATTTCTGTTTGTAAGGCTTTGGAGCCTACTTTTGGCGGAATCAATTTAGAGGATATTGCCGCTCCCGACTGCTTTGAAATAGAAAAGCGCCTGGAAGAGGAATTAAGCATTCCTGTTTTCCATGATGACCAACACGGCACGGCCATCATTACAGCCTCTGCTCTGTTGAATGCCTGCCATATAGTGGGAAAAAAGCTAAGTCAAATTTCTGTGGTGTTTAACGGGGCCGGAGCGGCGGCCATCGCCTGCGCCCACCTCATCATCAGTATGGGAGTCAAAAAGAAAAATATTATTATGTGTGATTCCAAAGGGGTTATTCACTCCGAACGCAAGGAAAACATGAATGTTTATAAACAGGAGTTTGCTCTTCGCACAAATAAAAAAACACTTTCGGACGCTATTGCCAAAGCTGATGTTTTTATCGGTCTTTCGGTTAAAGATACTCTTACGCCCAATATGTTGAAAACCATGAACTCCAAACCTATTGTGTTTGCGATGGCAAATCCCGATCCTGAAATAACACCGGATATAGCCAAAAAGACCGTGCCGGATGTGATTATCGCCACCGGACGCAGTGATTACCCCAATCAGGTAAACAATGTTCTGGGATTTCCCTCCATTTTCAGAGGCGCCCTTGATGTGCGCGCCACTCATATAAATTCAGCCATGAAAAAAGCGGCTGTGTTTGCCTTGGCGGAACTGGCCAGAGAAGATGTTCCGGACAGCGTGTCTCGTGCATATCAGGATGAAATTTTTCATTTTGGCCCCAATTACATTTTGCCAAAACCTTTTGACATGAGAGTGCTGACCCGTGTGGCTCCCGCCGTAGCCAAAGCCGCAATGGAATCCGGTGTGGCTCAAAACCCCATCACTGATTTTGAAAAATACAGGCTCAAGCTGGCCGAATTTCAAGGCAGAAGAAAAGGCTTTATAAGAGGAATCATCAACAAAGTGAAACGAAAAAACAAATCCCGATCCTACAACCTGCCACGCATTGTTTTTCCCGAAGGAAACAGTAAAAGAACTTTAAAGGCTATAAATATGCTTTATGAGGAAAAACTGATGCATCCTGTTTTGCTGGGGGACACGGAGGAAATCCGCCAACTGATTCAGGAAATGGAATTGGACAATATGGATGAAGTGGCAATACTCAACCCTTCCCAAAGCGCTCAATTCAAAAAATACATGAACACTTTTTATGAAATGAAAAAACGAAAAGGCATTCTGAAAAAGGAAGCCGGCCGGCTAATGAAAGACCCGAATTATTTTGGAGCTATGATGTTGGAGCTGAAAGCCGCGGACGCGCTGATCACCGGCGCCACACAAAACTATGTGGACAGTATACGACCTATTCTGCAGATTATTGGAACGGGAAAAAGAAAAATCGCTTCCGGGATGAACATTGTCCTAATCAAGGACCAGATTTTGTTTTTCGCGGACACGACAGTAAATATAAACCCAAGCGCACAGGATATTGCCAATATTGCCGTACATACCGCTCGTGTGGCCAGAGGCCTGAATGTAACACCGCGAATAGCCATGCTCAGTTTCTCCAATTTTACGAGCCGGCAGGAGAACCCCAGAAAAATGCACGAGGCGGCTTTGCTTATAAAACAATGGTATCCCGACTGGACAGTGGATGGAGAAATGCAGGCAGACACCGCTGTGAATCCCAATATTGTGAAAAATATCTTCCCGTTTTGCCAGATTCAACAGGGAGCCAATGTCTTGATTTTTCCCAATTTGGATTCAGGAAATATCGCTTACAAGCTGGTCCAACAACTGGGTTCAGGGGAAGTGCTTGGACCGTTCCTGATGGGGGTTAAAAAACCCGCCAATGTAGTACAAAGGACAGGCACAACGGAGGATGTAGCTAACACTATTGTTATGACCTGTCTTAAGGTGCAAACTTACAGAGAGTTTGCCGAAAAAAACAAGTAAGTTATATTATTGCACTGATCCCCTGCTTATAGTTGTTTTCGTTTCTGTTGATAATGGCATTGTCCCAATATCAGAAAACAAACCAATTAAGTCCATCTTGAACCAACTTTTTTTCCTGACTTTTGCTATTTATCCATTGCATACAGCAACCCCTCTTTCATTACACTTGTATATTGCTTACAGATTATGTTTCCCTGTTGCTGTGCTGATAAATTACAAAGCTGATTCAGTTTAAGTATAGTAATTTTTTTCTTGTTTTTTATAAATAGCGGCTGCTTCTTGATTACAAGCTACAAACAGATGACAGCCAGAATAAACACTTATAAGTCCACTAATAAGTGACATGATGGGACAGAGATTCCTGCTCACGAGGATCTTGTAAAGGCACAGGAGAATGTTTCTGCAGGAAAGTAAACACAGTGCGAACAAACACAGAGAGAAAAAACAGAAAAACACCTGCCTCCAGCCAGGAAAACCGGGGAAATGAAGAATCCAAATGAGGATAAATCAACCAGTAAATATCCACAAACTGCATAAACAAAATCAAAACGGCTATGGGAACCATTGTCTCCCACTTTCTTTTTACCTGACGAGGCAGAAGAATCAAAAAAGGAATAATAAATTTAAAAAAAATAAGAGAGAGAGAGACCCCGGCCCATATTCCTTTTGACCTGGGAATAAAGAAGGTGGTTTCTTCCGGTAAGTTGGCATACCAAATCAGCATATACTGGCTGAACGCAATGTAAGCCCAAAACACTGTGGCGGCAAACAGAAATTTACTCATATCGTGCAAATGATTTTCATTAATCCATCTTTTATATTTGTCTCCCTCCTGCTGTATCAACCAGTAGCTCAGTAAAATCAGGACAGCAAACACGGACTGAAACAAACCGGCAAACACATACACTCCAAAGATAGTGGAAAACCAGTGCGCATCCAAACTCATTATCAAATCCACACTAAAAAGAGAAAGAGATAAAGCAAAAAATAATAAAAAACCAACTGAATATTTTGCACTTTTTTTTGTCCACTTCACATCCCCATCCTGATCCTGCCTGAGAGAAAAAGACACCAGCTTCCTGGCAAAGAAAATCCAACCGGCGAAAAACACTCCCAACCGAATCAGAAAAAATGTCATATTTAAGTAAGGGATCTTATGAAGCAGAAGGGGATCTTTGGCCACTTTGGCTGTGTCCAGCCAATCATAAAGAGAACCGGCGCCGTAAATAAGCGGCAGAGTCAACAGGCCAGCTACAGGAAGATAAGCTGTCAGAGCCTCGGAAAGCCGCCGGACGCTCACACTCCAGCCGGCGCTCGTAAGATGCTGAACACTCATAAAAAACAATCCACCCAGAGGGAGAAGCATAAAGTAAAAATAAGACAACAGGTAACTGTGCCAGACTCTTTCCTGCATACCAAAGAAAAAGGCTGAGATAAAAATCAACCCGCCGATAAAAATAAACACGGTGGATAAAGTTTTTATTTTTTCCATATTTTTTATTACCATTACTTATCTCCAATATAAAACGAACTATTTTTTTGCCTTTTCCCGCAGAGCGGTTTTTTGAAGTAGGCGAACATAATTGACCAAAGCCCACCTTTCCTTCTCACCTCTCACTTGCTTGCGATAACCGCTCATCAAGCCCTGCCCTTCGTGAATAATATGATATAATTTTCCGTCAGAGTAATTTACAGCTTTTTCCGTCAACAGAGATGGAGGTTTGACTGTCATTTTTTGCGCCACTTTTCCATTTCCGTCCCCGGCAGTTCCATGACAATAGATACAGGCTCTTTCGTATTGCCTTTTGCCGATACCGATGATCTCAGCTGAAAAAGCATTCTGAAAGGGGTTTTTCAGTTTTTTTTCCGCTCCTTCCGGATCTCCTTTATAGGGATAGTATTTTTTGTTTCGGGCGCGGGTGTTTTCAGGAGGAACACGCATAAAAGTTCCTTCCTCATCCCCTTCCTGAGCTTTGATATTTTTTTGTTGAATCATATCGTGAAAAATCTCAAAATCCGTGCGATTTTTTCCGCCGCTGCAGGTACAGCCGGACAGCCATACAAACAAAACGGAAAGGCTAAACCAGCCAAAACAGTTTCTGTTCGTTACTCCAGCTAAAAACTCCAACGCGGAAAACATATTCACCAGCTTTAAGCGCAATCCGATCCCCGGTTTTTTTTGTTTCCTGCTCTTGTTCTGTTTCAATTTAATTCCCTCAAAATTCCGATTGAATTACCCTCTCCGCTCCAAAAAAAATCAATTCCCGCTCCAATTCCTCTGAAGTTTGTTTTTTATCTTTCAACTTAAAATAAATGGCGAATTTATGAGAGGTGAGGTCTTTATCCAAAATCGGCGGATCCACAGAAGGAATACCGCAGGCGTAAAACAAAGCCCCCACGGAAGACAAGGCGCCCAATAAAATAGTGCATTCAAAAATCACTGGAATAAAAGCCGGCAGAGACCAAAAAGGCTTTCCGCCGATGATTAAAGGCCAATCCACCGCGGAAGTCCACCAGGTAAACCACAAACCAAAAAAACAGCCGATGGAACCAAATACAAAAGTCACCCAAGGAATCCAGGATCTTTTTATCTCCAACAACTCCTCCAAACCATGAACAGGACAAGGAGTGATAGCGGAAAACTGTTCATAATTTTTTTGTTTCAGCCCCTTTACCGCGGATAAGAACGACTTTTCATCCGGCCATATACCGGCCAGCACCGGCTCTGTCTGAGAAGCCGCCTTATCCTTGATTTTCATCAAAATATTTAATAATTTTTTACTCATCATTTCCTTTTTTTACTGTTTTCTATTTAACTCGAATTTGTATTCCATTTATCCTGTTATCCAACATTCTCTTCATCTTGTTATCTAATGGCCTTCATGCGCCACTGTTTTCACCTCCGCCACGGAAATAGCAGGCAAAGTCCTGATATAAAGCAGGAACAAAGTGAAAAACATTCCGAAACTTCCAATAAGAGCGCCAAAATCAAAAAAGCTGAGATCAAACATTCCCCAATTAGCCGGCAAAAAATCCCGATGCAGAGAGGTGACCACTATGACATATCTTTCAAACCACATACCAATATTCACAAAAATAGACACTATGAACATGGCGATAATATTACGGCGGATTTTTTTGAACCAAAACACCTGAGGAATAAAAACATTACAACTCACCATAATCCAATAAGACCACCAATAAGGCCCCATAGCCCTGTTCAAAAAAACATATTGTTCAAAACTTGAACCGGAGTACCAGGAGATAAAAAATTCAGAAGCGTAGGCGTAGCCCACCATCATTCCCGTCAACATGATAATTTTGTTCATGGCTTCCATGTGATTCAAGGTCACATAATCCTTAAACCGAGGAACAAAAAGCCTCACCAGACACATAAGCGTCACCACCATACCGAAACCGGAAAAAATAGCTCCGGCAACAAAATAAGGAGGAAAGATGGTGGTGTGCCAGCCCGGCAGACTAGCCGTGGCAAAATCAAAAGACACAATACTGTGCACGGATAAAACGAGAGGAGTGGACAAGGCCGCCAACAGCATATAAGTCATTTCATAATGGCTCCAGTTACGAGCCGTTCCCCTCCAACCCATAGATAAAATCCCGTAAATATGCCGGCGAATGCCCTTGGCTCTGTCTCTCAAAGTAGCCATGTCCGGGACCATTCCGATATACCAAAACACAATGGAGACAGTGGCGTAAGTGGAAACCGCAAACACATCCCACACCAAAGGGGATCGAAAGTTCACCCACAAAGGACCTCTTTGATTGGGATAAGGCAACAGCCAGTAAGCCAACCAGGGGCGGCCTGTGTGTAGTAAAGGAAAAATTCCCGCTGTCATCACGGCAAAAACTGTCATGGCCTCCGCTGTGCGGGCAATAGAGGTTCGCCACTTTTGACGAAACAAAAATAAAATGGCGGAAATTAAAGTGCCCGCATGTCCGATACCAATCCAAAATACAAAGGTGATAATATCCGTCCCCCAACCAACGGGATTATTAACACCCATCAAACCCATACCCACAGCCACGATAGTACCCATCACGGCAATATAAAAAAGAAACAGGAGTTTTGCGCTGAACAAAGCGGCAAAATACCTTTTGCCCGGCCATTTTTCCGTCAGAGAACAAATATCATCCGTGATATTCTTAAAGGATTTTTTACCGGCGACCAGAGCCGGCCGGCGAAGAGGTTTGCTTTTAATATGATTCCGGTTCGCATTTGAAACTTCTTTCTTCATCAATCATTATTCTCCTGTAAAACGCGGCCGTTAAAAAGGCTCATCCATAACTGAAGATTCAACAAAATACTCACTCTCTCAAAAACCTGTAAAACCCGGCCGTTAAAAAAGGCTCATCCATGATGATGGTCTTCTCCATCGGCTGAGTCTGACTCCTTTTTGTTTCTCACTTTCACTTGATAGCGCACCGCTGGCTGAGTGTTTAACTCCTCCAATAAGGAATAACTGCTTTCCGCCTGAAACAGGCGATGCACCTCAGAATTTTTATCTTTCAGGTCGCCAAACACAATAGCTCCGGTCGGGCAGGATTGCTGACAGGCTGTTTGTATATCCCCATCTTTCAGATCTCGATTGTCCAGCTTGGCTTTAGCCTGTGCCGATCGAATACGATGCAGGCAAAAAGTGCATTTTTCCATCACTCCACGAGAGCGCACGGTCACATCCGGGTTCATAGCCATATTCAAAGGCTTTTCCACTTTTTTGGCATAGTTAAACCAATTAAACCGCCGCACCTTATAAGGGCAGTTATTGGCACAGTAACGGGTTCCTACGCAGCGATTATAGATCATATCATTGGTTCCTTCATCACTGTGAACTGTAGCCGCCACAGGGCAAACTGTTTCACAGGGAGCGTTATCACAATGCATACACACAACCGGCTGATGCAAAGTCTCAGGCTCTTCAGGTGAACCTTTATAGTAACGATCAACGCGTATCCAGTGCATTTCCCTTCCCTGCAGGACAAGGTTTTTCCCCACAGTGGGAATATTGTTTTCAGACTGACAGGCCGTTATGCAGGCGGAACAGCCTGTACAGGAATTAAGATCAATCACCATTCCCCATTTATGTTTTGGATATTGATGAGAGGCCCACATACTGAAAACTTTATGACGATGAATAGCCCCTCCCGGATTCTTCAAATATTTTTTCAAAGTGGTTTCCACCACAATCTGACGCCCTTCCATGGAATGATGACCCTGTGTATTGGCCAAAAGAATTTTTTCCGAAGTGGCTTGTATGTCCACCGGCAAAGAGGAGGAAAGGATATGACCTTCATTGGATATGTCCGCCATAACCCAGGCATTGACTCCCACTTTGTCAGCCACTTTTCCCGCCCGCTCTCTGCCATAACCAAAAGCCAAAGCCAATACCCCATCCGCCTGACCGGGTTGAATATGCACCGGCGCTTTTAATCCTCTGCCGGACTTTCCAATAAGCCGCACCACCTGCCCTTCTTTTAAATTCCTCTTACGGGCGGTCACCGGGGAAACACATAAGTAGTTGTCCCAGCAAATTTTAGTGACAGGGTCGGGAAACTCCTGAAGCCAGGATACATTAGCCAAAGTGCCGTCCTTTAAACCGCTGGTGGGATAAAGCACCAATTCATAGTGTCCTGCTTTACTCTGAGAGGAAATAAGGGATGACAAAGCCGAATATCGAAAACTTCTCGCAGGAGCTCTTTTATTTCTTTGAGTGGGATTTTTAACATGAACTCCGGTTTTGAGAAAATGATTCCATGAAAATCCGGCTCCTGCGCCGGATACAACATTTCTTTTTAAATATTCATACCACGATTTTTTTTTGGGCTTTATTTTGTTCGATTCTCCCCCTTCAAGCAGATAAGCCCACTCAATCAAAGCAGACTCAAAAGCTCTACTGCGGTAAAGAGGGCGAATGGTGGGCTGTTGGATACTCAATACCCCTTTTTGAAATTCCCAATCCGACCATTTTTCCAGATCATGGTGATCCGGTAAAATATAGTGAGCCAGTCGGCCGGTTTCATCCTCCCGATCACCGGTGTAAACCACCAGTTCGGCCTTTTTCACGGCTTTTTCAAGCCGTTCTTTATCAGGATAAGTGTAAAGAGGGTTGGTTTTATGAATAATAAGAGTGTTTGTATTTCCTTTCTCCAGACTCTCAATGAGCTTTTCCATGTTTCTGTCAGACCATGTCCATGTACGATAAGGATGACGGTAATCCACTGTCCAGCCGTCATTTCCCAACAAATGATTCAACCACGCTACCGCCACTTGTAAACTTTTGGAATTGTTTGCACCATAACCTCCGGCCAACACCAAACTCTGCCCCCGGTTTTTCCACAGATCACTTATCAGCTGATCCCAACTCTCCTTAGCAATATGAAAATCCTTATAGGGAGCGGAAGGCACTGGTAAATGAGAAGGCCATTTTTTCTTTACAAAACCTTTTTGAATCAAAGAGTATATCAAAGCAAATACCAAATCCAACTGTCGGGAGGGTTCGATTCTGACTCTCCAGTCCGCATTGGTTCCCGTCAGGGAAAGCAAAGATTCAAACACAATCAGGCGGTTCATATCTCTGTTCACCCGGCGTCCTTCACCGTACATACGGTTAAACTCCGTAGGGTAAAGGTAGGTGCCTAAAAAATCACAATTAACACTTATAATTAACCGGGCGCGGTCCAAAGCCCAGTGCGGAACCATCGCCGTTCCGTAACACAGTTGTTGCGCTGAACTCAGAGCGGAATGATTTAAAGGGTTCCATACAAAGTGTGAACAGGAATGTTTTTTGCAAAATCCCCTGAGCAGTTTTTCTGAAGAGGGGGAGGGCCATTCGCCTGTTAAAAAAGCCGTCCGGCCTTTTTGTAAATGACTGACTATTTCCTTGTCAGCTAAAGGATACTGAGCGCGAATAAACTCCCTGTTGCTTTTTTCTTTGTTAAACAAATTCTTCTGCGGATCTTTTAATCTCTCAGGGTCATACAAGCTCAATAGATGAGAATGCGCCCGGGCGGACAGTTTACCTTGATTGACGGGATGATTTTTATTGCCTTCAATTTTAACAGGCCGCCCTTCACGCGTTTTAACGAGGACACCGAACCCCTCCTCCCCATCATAATAGGAGGAAGAATAAAAGTTAGCTGAACCAAGAGAAATATCATCCGGCCTTTTAACATAAGGAACAATTTTTTCCGTAGGGCGGCGTACACAGCCAAAGCCGGCCAAGGCCATAGAAGCCGCCATTAATTGCAAAAACTCTCTTCTCTCCCACAGATCTTCCGCCTCTTTTTCCGTAGGAAGCTCCTGCATAAACTCCCGATCACTGCCGGCCAGTTTCTGAAACTCCCTGTCCTGACCCCACTGCTCCAGACTTAACCAGTATTTTGTATTTGTGTCCCTGTTGTCTTTCATTTCAATATCTTCTCCATAAAAATAATCCGTAAAAAGGAATTAAACCGAAGATCGTTTTCTACCCAATACAACACTTTATACCAACTCTTTTAAAAAAGCCGTAAAAAGAAATTAAACCGAAGATCGTTTTCTACTTTATAAGTAGTTGAATTTTTACGGTTGTTCCAGCTTGTCTCCCGCTCCAATAATTTGTCTCCTGTTCCAGTATATTTGCCTCCCGCTCCAATAATTTATCTCCTATTCCAATATATTTGCTCCCGTTCCACTACAGCTCTGAAGACTCAACCCGCATTATTATAAACTTCTATCTTTTCGCAATTTTTCAAAAATCAATAGTGGCAAGTACTGCAATTCACCGGCGCCTGATGTTCTTCCTTTCTGTGGCACTGTACACACCAGCCCATTGATAAAGACTCATGTTGATACATAATTTTCATATTTTCAACTTTTCCGTGGCAAGTGACACAAGTGTTTCGTATCTTCTCACCGGAAGGGGGAAGAGATTGAGCTGTAGCACTGCCGGATAAAGCTTTAATATGAAGAGAGTGATTAAATTTTACAAAATCAGGCAGTAGATGCACTTTTTCCCAGACAATAGGCTTATTATTTTCGTAAGCTGTCCTCATCTGTTGAATCCAGGGGCTGTCCGGCTTCACTGTTAAGTGACAATTCATACAAATATCCAGGCTGGGCACCCCGGCATGGCGACCCTCCTCCACGACAGTATGACAATACCGACAGTCCATCTCGTACTCGCCCACATGGATGGCGTGAGAAAAAGGAATAGGCTGATCCGGTTGATAATTGTTGTTATAAGCCAATCGAATTTTATTATTTGAAATTAAAAAAATAAACAATGAAAAAATTAACAAAACAAATAAGAATACCAAAGCTGGTATTGTTTTTCGTCCACTTAATTTATGATCCATTGATTGTCCTTAATTCATATTATTCTGCGTCGCCTGTCAAAATAGAAGCTTCTTTAAGCTTTCTTCTTTCCTTTAATTCATGTTATTTCGTGTCGCCTGTCAAAATGAATTTTCGGCACACACCTGCCAACTATCTCTGCCCGATTTCATTCACCTACTCTGAGTTTTCCATTCTCAGACCCGGTTTACGCCCGAAACACAACCTGAATATAAAGAGAACAAAGCCGAAAGTGTTAAAATATGGTTTTTTTCAATATTTCACAATCCTGCGAAAATATAAAGCACTTTTTATAATACCGTGACGCTTGACTCTTTATACCAATAAACACGACTATTTGCTCAGAAACAGCCCGTTCATCCCACTGCTTGAACATCACACTTTTTAAAATCCACCACTTTTAGCATTTAAGAAAATATCGTCTTATTTCAAGTCCTTGCATACCCTAAACATTTAGGCAGTCAGCATTTCACTGTGTTTATTTCCAAGTATTTCCCGGTACTTCAATGTCCTTTGGCTGTATGGATTCGGGCTGGTTGAGAGTGTCTCTGGCAAGTAAAAAAATATTCACAATGTACTGTTATAGTGAAAAATATTCCTTGTTAAATTGATTATTACGCTTTCTCTATCTTGAAAACCATTCTCAAGAGGATTGTACTATCAAATAAATTAACAATTTTTTGACCATAAATATTTAATAAATGTAAAAATAAAGCGCAAAATTAGCATTTTATCGCTTAGCAACATAAGGGCTAAAAAGTTCATGAGCCAAACAGCCATCACAATTTTCATAAAATGATGCCTAATACACTGCCGCTTTTCGGGACCGATCCAGAGTATCAAAAACCGATGTTCTGCAATTTTTAAACGATAAATTAAAAAAGAAAATTTTAAATCTTACCAGCATGATTGTTCACTAAATCACTTAAAAAAGGGGCTGTCATACTTTTGGAAGAACAGGCCACCTGTTCCGGCGTGCCTTTCGCCACTACTTTTCCACCGTGTTTTCCCCCGCCAGGGCCTAAATCAATCAGGTAATCACAGGATTTTATCACATCCATCTGGTGTTCTATCACAATGACCGTACTGCCTTTGTCTGTTAATTTTTTCAGCACAAAAATCAACTGCTCAATATCCTTAAAATGAAGGCCGGTGGTAGGTTCATCTAAAATATACAGAGTTTGATCAATATTTTTTTTCGCCAATTCTCTTGTGAGTTTGATCCTTTGCGCCTCCCCTCCCGACAAAGTCATTGAATTTTGACCTAAAGTCAAATATCCCAGACCCACCTGCTCCAATAATTGCAGTTGACGGCAGATCAGGAAATGATGGGTGAAAAACCGCCGGGCTGTGGAAACATTCATATTTAAAATATTATCTATATTTTTACCTTTATACAAAATCTCCAAAATTTCGTCTGAATACCGGCGTCCCTGACAAATATCACAAGGCAGTACGGCGGAGGGTAAAAAAAGCATTTCCTGCTTTATTTGCCCTGTACCGGAACAACATTCACAACGTCCTCCTTTAATATTAAAACTAAAATCACCTGGAGTGTATCCACGAATACGGGCAGAGGGAAGCTGAGCCATTAAAGAACGGATAAAAGACATTATGCCCACATAAGTAGCCGGCACGGAGCGAGGTGTTCTACCAATAGGCTTTTGATTCACAGCCACGACCCGATCCAAAAATTCCACACCGTTTATTTCCGTATATGCGCAAGGTTCAGTGAAAGAATACCGACTGAGCTGGCGCAGGAGGGCTTTGTAAAGAGTGTCCATAATCAAAGTGCTTTTTCCGCTCCCTGAAACCCCAGTAACACCCACTAAACAGGATAACGGTATTTTGACATTCACTTTTTGTAAATTGTTTCCGCTGGCTCCTCTTATCTCCAACATTTTGCCATTGCTGGTTTTTCTTTTATCCGGCAGAGGAATCTTTTTTGTGCCAGACAAGTAATGACCCGTAATGGACTTGGAGGATTGCATAATGTCCTTCACCGACCCTTCCGCGACAATACGCCCTCCCTGCTTTCCAGCCAAAGGCCCTAAATCAATAATGTGCTCAGCGGAACGAATGGTTTTCTCATCATGCTCCACCATCAAAATAGTATTTCCCCCATCTCTTATATGAAACAAAATGTTCAGCAGACGTTCATGGTCCCGAGGATGCAATCCGATACTGGGTTCATCCAACACATACAACACCCCTATCAAAGGAGAGGAAATCTGAGACATCAATCGGATTCGCTGCGCCTCCCCTCCCGACAAAGTACGAATGGGCCGACTCAAACTCAGATACCCTAAACCGATTTTTTTCATAAAACTCAGATCATAATTAATTTTTTCCAGAATTTTATCCGCCACAATTTTATACCGGGAGGGAAACTTCAAACCGGTACAAAACCTACTCAGTTGTTCCATACTAAAAGAGGACAACTCCGAAATATTTTTATCTTTGATTTTCACACTTAAAGCAGAAGGCTGA
This sequence comes from Bdellovibrionales bacterium, assembly GCA_965203225.1. GTDB lineage: Bacteria > Bdellovibrionota > Bdellovibrionia > Bdellovibrionales > UBA1609 > JANQSP01. Next base: position 386,426 of record CBDBBW010000006.1, read on the forward strand.
AGGCGTGTTCCTTTACAACCGGGACAGACCTGCGCGGGAATACTCCCGTCCTCTGAAATATCATCTCCCTTATCTGTTGTATCGGCCGTCTCCGCTCGGTTCTCCCCATCCACCCAATCTTCCGCTGGCGCCTCCCATTCCTCCCGCAAATATCCCAGGCCGTTGCACCGTGGACAAGCCCCTTTGGGATTGTTAAAACTGAAAAGCTTAGGATCTAATTCGGGAAAACCCGTTAAACAGACAGGGCAGTTGGCGTGAATAGAGTACTGCTTTGCCTGTTCTGTTGAATCCATAAGTTCAATTTTAATTTGCCCCTCTGTTAGATCCACCGCTTTTTGCAGACTCTCTTTTAACCGGGTTATAAACCGAGGCTCCGCAACCAGGCGATCAATCAGCAAATCAATAAAGTGGTCTTTTCTTTTGGCCAGCTTTTTAGCTGAGGAAAGCTCAATCCACTTTCCATTCACTCGCGCACGGGTGTAGCCGGCAGATAAAAACTGTTCAAACTCCCTTAAAAACTCACCTTTTTTTCCGCGCGCCACAGGGGCCAGCACGAAAAACCGCTTCCCTTTGGGAAGAGTCATTATCTCTTTCGCGATATGGCTGATAGAGCTTTTTTCCAAAGGTTTTTGATGTTCCACACAGTAAGGGGTGCCCAGCTTGGCGAACAGTAATCGCAGATAATCGTAAATCTCCGTCACCGTTCCCACAGTGGAGCGCGGACTGGTGTTGATGGACCTTTGGTCAATAGCCACCGCGGGGGACAGCCCCGTGATGGCATCTATATCCGGCTTCTTCATCTGAGAAATAAAGAAACGAGCATAAGAGGACAGACTTTCCACATATCGGCGCTGTCCTTCCGCATAAACAGTATCAAACACCAATGAGGATTTTCCGCTTCCACTGAGTCCCGTCACAATGGTTATTTTGTTTCGAGGAACAAAAGTATTGATAGATTGAAGATTATGTTCCCTGGCACCGTAAATATAAATGCCTTCTTCCGTTTTTTTTCTTTTACGCATTAGGAGAGTTTTCCTTTTTGCCTTATTCTTAGAGATGTGCAGACGAAACGGGGTACACAAACAGTCACGAACCAGTCACGAATAAAAAACTCTTTATTCAAGCGGAAAAGCCACCTGAAACTCCCTTTGTAACATGACAAGCCACTTCAAAAGGATGTAAACTTTCAAAATGTTTTACATGAATATGGAAATCCTCAATCCAGGTTTTTGTATTTAACAAGTTTTTAATTCTCCGCCCCACATCCTCAGAAAACATTAAGTTTTCACTATTGAGTTTGGCAAACTCCTGCTCATCCGCTTTTTTTACCGCCGTTTGAACAGGCGTCCCCAACACCACCTCCACTTCGTCAACGAGATCAATTAATTTTTGTTTTTCCTCTTTTACTTTTAATTTTATATCGGCAAGGCTTTTTTGCGCGTGCGGAGTGGCGGAAATAGACTCTTCCTTTCCCAGCCAATGAAACATTTTTTCTTTATCCAATGAGACAGAGGATAAATCTTCTTGAAACTTTTTTTGAATAAGTGCACGAGCCAGGCTGGCGGAACAGGGGCAAGTGGAACTATAAGTGATTTGCACACCCATTATCAACTCTATGTCACCGTTTTTCAAAAAACGACTTTCGTAAAATACAGGATAGTAACGCCATCCTTCCAAAAGATCACTTTTAAGCGCCTTTCTTTTTATCGGCCACTTCCAATCAAACCGAAGATAGGCTCTGTTGGAAATGCCATTTTGTGATTTCACTAAATGATTTAAAAGTTCTTTTATTGTGTTTAAGGTCAGTATTCGATTTCCCAGAAAATCATGTAAAGTTAAATAAATACGAGACATGTGAATCCCGCGCATATTTTCATCGTCCAAAGATACCATTGCCGTTACATTGGAATGAAGTTGAAGAATTTCAGAATGATGCCGAACCCGTATAGGTATCTCCAAATCTTCAATTCCCACTCGGTCAATAACTCCACCCACAAAAGGCTTTTGTTTTGACACATCCTCTTCAATTCGCTCCACATTCAATTTATCCATAACCCTGTATGCCTCGTGTTTTTATATTGCTCTTTTTTTAATTTTTTTTCACTCGCCGATTTTTTCACATACCAAGATAGCCCCATACCCGGCGCTTTTCATAAGTAAGCTGATTTCATATTTAAGCTTTTTTCTCCGGGCTTTTCCTAAAATGAAGCTTTTTCATAGCTTCAGAACTTATGGCTTACTGCACAATGTGATTTGAAACCATAAAGCGGTACACTACTTACAAAATCAACTTTCTGTCAATTTATTTTAATCCGCGACGGGGGCTTAATTTTTTCAGAAGATTTGAAATTCACTTCCTCACTCTATAAGCCGGCACAGTTAACTTCTATCTTATACGCTTTTACAATTATTTCATAGTGGCTAAATTAATGTGTGCTATTTATCCAGAATCCGAACTCGTCTTTTTGAGGATTTTACCTTTTCTTCATAAAGGGCTTGGTATTCTTCCATTCTATTGAATTATCAGGAATAAAAGGAAGCCAGTCTTTACAATCTCCAAAAACAAGATTGTTTTCATTCAGGTCAATTTTCAGTTTATATTTCATACCGGGCGAATCGGTATTCTCTCCAGTCTATCTTAAGAGGCTCTCTTCACATTGTGATAATCAGCATAAAGGTCAAGGTGGTTTTGAAGCTGGTCCAGCCTCTTGGTGGTTGATAAAGTTTTCCTTCCAAGACGATTTAAGTCTTGTCTCATCCGCCGGAAAACTCTATCAATTTTTTTATGTTCTATTGATCGGCGGGCAACACTTAAAACTTTAATTTTTATTAGTGATTTTAAATAGTTATTTCAATTCAAGCACACATTAACTTAGCCACTATGAATTATTTTAATCCGCGCCGAGATCTTAATTTTTTCAGAAGATTTGAATTTCGCTTCCTCACTCTATAAGCCGGCACACCTAACTTCTATCTTATACCCTTTTACAATTATTTTAATCCGCGCCGAGATCTTAATTTTTTCAGAAGATTTGAATTTCGCTTCCTCACTCTATAAGCCGGCACACCTAACTTCTATCTTATACCCTTTTACAATTATTTTAATCCGCGACGGGGGCTTAATTTTTTCAGAAGATTTGAAATTCACTTCCTCACTCTATAAGCCGGCACACCTAACTTCTATCTTATACCCTTTTACAATTATTTTAATCCGCGCCGGGATCTTAATTTTTTCAGAAGGTTTGAAATTCGCTTCCTCACTCTATAAGCCGGCACACCTAACTTCTATCTTATACGCTTTTCCAACATATCAATGCAATCTTCAAGTGTTTTTATATCTCTATTTCAGGCTTTTGCATAAGCTCTTTATGGCTTTATCTTTATCCTTTGTGATTTTCACCAGCTAAAGGAAAAACGAACTTAACAGAAAAACAAACTGAACAAAGAAAAAGTGAACTTACTAAAGAATCTATAAATATTCCGAGTAAAAAATCCAAAAAAAACCTACCTTAAGGAAAAAAATCTTCACTGATACATGGAAAAATGAGAATAATTATGTATTTTTTTCGCGGCCTCCATTTCACCTACACTACTGATATATGGAAGAAATACGGGAATATTCATGAACTCTGCAATAACAGCTTACGCAAAAACATAGACTAAAAAACACAAAGCGACAGCCAGTATCAGTGCATCAAAAGCGTAACTGTTGCACCAGTCTTTTGCTTTAAGCAACATCTTTTTGAATGTTAGTTTGGGAAGAGACATTTCCTCCTCGAAAAACCAGGTCAGAGATTCCATCCTTTTAATCATTTCCTTTGCTTTTTTGTTATCCTTGTCTTCTTTCAGGATTCTTCCATAACAGGAAATGCCGTAAACCAATTCATTTTGTTTATGACAGTTAATGAGAAAGTCATCATGCATTTTCTCATTATGCCAGTTTTTAACCACTTTTCCCCACATACCTCTGAGCTGAAAAGAGGATTCCACCCCTTCAATAATTTTAATAAAAACCACGCCACAATAGGTACACTCCTGATCTCCTATGGGCACCTCTTCGGTGCACCTGGGGCATATTTTGGTGGTCACCCCCAACCCACTAACAGGGGAGGAATACACCCCTTTTTGCATATCTCCCGGTGTTCCAAGAATCACTTCAGATGTATCCTTTGAGTTAATACAAAATTTTTCATGGCATACGGAACACTGAAAATCCGGCATATCCTCTGCCAATTCATGCTTAAATGTTTTAAACACCTGAAAACAATACGGGCATCTGATACGAAGCTCAGACGGAGTCAAACTTCTTTGCTCTTCATGAAACTGTCTCATAATGGGATTATACATAAAAGCGGTAAAAAAGCTAATTTTTTTGTTTTTTAATCAGCCCATGGAGAGAAAAACAGGAAAAAAACTGACTATTTCCTCCTGTATCTGTAAAAAAATAAGAAAACAAATTGATTATTTCTTCCTGTATTCGTACAAAAACGATAGCAAAATTAGGAAAAAATCAAAATTGAACATTATAAAATGTCTTAAATTTTACTCCCTTCCTCTGCTGTCCAGTGTTTTAATAGGCACAAGCTACATACCCTTTCCCCCTTGGGCCTTGTTCTTTTGTTATGTGCCGCTTTGGCTTTTCACTCTAAGACAGAACCGATTAAAACCCCTTTTGACAGGGGCCTGGCTTTGTCAATTTGTAACCTCTGTAATTGGATTTAATTGGGTGTTTTATACCATCAGGGAATTTGGCTTCTTTCCCTGGCCTCTATCTGTAATGGGGCTTTTGATTTTTGCCAGCTTCGCCAACCTGCATATTCCCATTGTTTTATATTTCTGGTTTATCTCACAAAAAAAATTGAAAAAAATAAAAAATTCCTCACTCCGATTTTTTTGCATTTTGATTTTATTGCCTCTGTATTCCGCTCTCGGTATGGAATATTACCCCATGATTTTTGAATGGAATTTCGGATACACATGGTTTTACGCAAAATGGCCCGCCAGTCAGACAGCGGAAATCTGGGGCTTTAAATTCTTAAACACCTTAAGCTTATTTTTCAACCTATTGTCTTTATATATTTATTTTAGTTTGGCACCCAAAATACGCTCAGGATCGATCCGTGTTATAAAGACCGCTTTATGTAAAAAAATAATCAGCTTGTTTCCAAAAAGATCTCTTTCCTTCATACGAAACACACAAACCTCCTTTATCAGAAGCAATGCTGAAATTGATAATCACATTGCAACACCTTCCGTTCGCGCCTCTTTATGGATCCTGGCAATCTGGACTCTGTTTTTTGCCGGCCTGAATTTTTACGGACAATACTTAAAAAACCGCTGGCCCCAACCCAACCGGACAGCCCGTGTATTGATTGTACAGCCAAATATTAAAAATTTAAACAAGCTGTATAAAGAATCAAAAATAGACCCCAGGCCGGCTGTGCTGTCACAACTGATTAAAAAAACAGAAAAATATTTTAAAAATACCTCCTTTTCCACACCAGAGGAGGAGACACGCACCCGCTCTTCACAAACATCTTATCAAACTGCTGAAAAACAACTCAACCACCGCCGCCTGCAGAAGGCAAAACTTGATTTTATTCTCTGGCCGGAAGGAACCTATCCTTACAGTATTAAACACGATACGAAAAAAACAACAGGCAGTTTCGCTCAGAGGCAGGCACGAAAATGGAATACCTCCATAATGCTTTCCGCAACAGGAAAAAGCCCAAGAGGAACCACCAACTCCATTTTCACCTTTAATAACAACGGGGAATTAATACAAGCTCCTTATGACAAAACCCTTCTTTTAGCTTTTGGAGAATATCTCCCCGGAGAACAATGGTTTCCCGTAGAAAAACTTTTCTCTTACTACGGCCGCTCTTTCGCAAGAGGCACAGGGGAAAACAAGGTAATCAAATTAAATGAAATGAATGTAGGCCTCCAAATTTGCTATGAAGGTCTTTTTGATTTTTTTACCAGAGATCTGAGCCTGGAAAAAGCCCAGATTATTGTAAATGTCACCAACGATTCGTGGTATGGAAGCTGGCAACAGCCCTGGCAGCATCTGTATATGACATTAAGTAGAGCTATAGAAGTCAGAAGACCCCTTGTCAGAGGAACCAATACCGGATTTTCGGCCTTTATCTCAGCCAAAGGGGAGATCGGCCCTATTTCCACCCTTAACAAAAGCATGAGCTGGGTGCAGGAGATCCCTTACAACAGCCGGAAAAAATACACTGTTTTCACTCTATGGGGTTATTATATCAACCAATATTTTTTATGGGGACTGCTCCTGATTGTTTTTGGGCTTTTCTGCCTGACAAATAAAAAGGAATCACCATGATTGGACCTTATTAAAAATAAATACATTGGTTCCTAATTGTTTATTGGCTCCTAATTATGTCCGTGATCCTCATTTTGCTTACACACTTAACATTGATAATCATACACTTGGGGGCGAAATGAGGTACACAGACAAAAAAATTAACTCTGTAAAAAAGAGCAGGCTACAACAAGATATTTAAAAAAACAGGCAAAACCTTGTCCTTGTATGTTTTTTTCCTCCACAGAAAATTGATAATCATACACTTGGGAATGAGAAACGGCCTGCCAGCCAAAAACAGATATTTGCCTAATATAAGCACGATCCTGAAATGCATTTATACTTTTATAGGCTGACTCCTTAGCTGACCACAAAGCGGTGGGAGAGGGGGCTTTGATTAATTCATTGTTATTTGAAATACGCAAAACTGTTTTTTTCTTTGCTCTCCCTGGCGATTCCAAATCAATACCCACAAAAGGCTGAAGAAAAAATCCGTGCTCCTTTGCTCCAAGATGACTTTTGTGCGGCAAAATTTCTTTTTCTACACTAACATCCGCCCTGGAAACTGCGCAATGGCTGTGAGACGGGGATTTCCACTTACGAGAGAATGATAGACTTGTTGAAGCGTTGTTTTCTTTTTCAGATGGCTGCGGATCTGTCACTATTTTATTCGAAACAAAAGGGGCAATAATAAAACCGCCCGTAAAAGCAGAATGGGAAACAGATACAGAAGCAAACGGAACTCGCGGAGGCACCCCTGGCGTCAACAACACTTTTTTTTGTTCCGAGGAAAGCTTTTTCCCACTTAAGCTTTCCACTTTCCACACAAGCCGTTTACGCAGGATTTTTTTATTCTCCATAGCGGAATTTTGTTTATCGAAAGCGGTTAAAAAGCAATTTAACTCACAACCCAATCGAAAGCTGTGTTTCTTAACCACCCCTTCATAAGACCTCAGCTCCTCTTCCTCTACAAAAGCGGGTGGCGACATCACACGATTCCTTTCAACGGCAAAAGAAAGTTACCAAGGTTGATAGCTGCCTTTTTTCAAAGTCCACACAGCTACGAGATGAAACAAGAGCAACCCCAGAAGGGAAACCCAAAAGGCTGTGCCCACAGAGACATCCGACATTCCCAGCACCCCATAACGAACTCCGTTTATAAAATAAAGTAAAGGGTTAAAATAGGAGACCTTAATCCAAAAAGGATTTAAGTTATTGAGTGAAAAAAAGACTCCTCCCAAATAAATTAAAGGCAGAATAATAAACCCGCCAATCGCACTGACATGATCGAAAGTTTTAGCCCAAAAAGCAACAGCAATACCCAGCTTGGTGAAAGCCAGGCCTCCAATAACACAAAAAATAAAAAAATAAAAAGGGTGGGCGGGAATCAACCAAGCGCTTTCATAAAAATAATAAAATAGCTCTCCTGAAATCAACACCACAAGGCCCACAACCAGGCCGCGGCACAGCCCTCCGAGAGACATAGCCCAGATAATCTGCTGAATTGTCAAAGGAGAAGCTTTAATATCCACAATCTCCCCTCCAAATTTCATACCCAGCAGGGAACTTGAACCATTTTGATAACTATTGTTCATACATCCCATCATAATCAAACCAGGTATCAGAAACTCCAGATAAGAAACACCCTCCAGCACTTGAATGCTTTTTCCAAGACTCACACCAAAGATAAGCAAATAAATAAAAGAGTTGATAGCGGGGATAAAAATGGTCTGCGCAAGCACCTTAAAGAAACGTTGAATTTCACGAGACAGGAGTGCAAAAAATGGCGCCCATACCAACTCTTGTTTTTTTGCATAATTATTTTCCAAAAATCACCTCTTAAAAAACATATTTTTTTATTTGTTTAATAATGTCCCACAGCGAAATCAGGCCTGAAAACAAATTCACAATCCGAAATCAGGCCTGAAAACAAATTCACAATCCGAAATCAGGCCTGAAAACAAATTCACAATCCGAAATCAGGCCTGAAAACAAATTCACAATCCGAAATCAGGCCTGAAAACAAATTCACAATCCGAAATCAGGCCTGAAAACAAATTCACAATCCGAAATCAGGCCTGAAAACAAATTCACAATCCGAAATCAGGCCTGAAAACAAATTCACAATCCGAAATCAGGCCTGAAAACAAATTCACAATCCGAAATCAGGCCTGAAAACAAATTCACAATCCGAAATCAGGCCTGAAAACAAATTCACAATCCGAAATCAGGCCTGAAAACAAATTCACAATCCGAAATCAGGCCTGAAAACAAATTCACAATCCGAAATCAGGCCTGAAAACAAATTCACAATCCGAAATCAGGCCTGAAAACAAATTCACAATCCGAAATCAGGCCTGAAAACAAATTCACAATCCGAAATCAGGCCTGAAAACAAATTCACAATCCGAAATCAGGCCTGAAAACAAATTCACAATCCGAAATCAGGCCTGAAAACAAATTCATCACAGGCTATACACAGTATCAAAAAAACCAGTGGAGGAAAACTCACATCACACAACCAGGGGTGTTTATGACTTTCACATTTCTTCACAACTCACCTTCATTCAACACATATTTAAAAGCCTCTTCCAAGGTGCCTTCCCGGATTTTCATATCCAAAATATTATCACTTTGAAAATTTAACTCAGAAAGAAACTGCCCCATCTCCGTCGAATAAGGAACACGAAACTCCAAAGTATTGCCCTGAAAATTAACTAGAGCGGAATGAGAACACTGAATTTTATTTTTTAAAGTGACAGTCAAATGGCGAGAAGTGAGTTTTTGCACAAGCTGTTTGGTTTCTCCCTGTTTTTGGATTTGCCCTTTGTGAATAATAGCCACTCTGTCACAAAGCTGTTCCGCCTCCTCCAAATAATGCGTAGTAAATAAAATAGCCACACCGTTTTTTTTCAACTCCCGCACCTGCTCCCATATAGAATATCTCAATTCCACATCCACTCCGGCCGTAGGTTCGTCCAAAAGTAACAACCGGGGGAAGTGTGCCAAGGCCTTGGCAATCATCAGCCGACGTTTCATTCCTCCACTGAGCTGACGGACTTTTTTATGCCGGTGATCCCACAAATTGAGCTGTTTCATCAATTCATGGATTTTTTTTTGATTGTTAGTTAATCCATAATAACCTGACTGAAACTTTAAAATTTCCTCCACATTAAAATATCCGTGAGTGACCACCTCCTGCGGTACAACACCGGTGATAGCTTTTGTGGCTCTTTCATAACGAGTGACATCCATGTCATTTATGGTAATCGAACCGGAAGTGGGCTGTTCCAAAGTAATAATAGTAGATATAATAGAGGTTTTTCCGGCACCATTCGGGCCTAACAAACCAAATACCTCTCCTGAATGCACTTCAAAGGAGACTTGATTTACCGCCCGGAAAGAGTTGTAATTTTTCACTAAATTTTCCACTTTTAATACAACCACGGATAATTCTCCTTCTTAAGTAAATTCCCTGTTGTCAAAACAACCTCTTATTTCCCATTGACATCGTCTCATCCTGTTGCCATGTAATATCATCCTGACCATATCAGCAATCAGTATGTCCCGGATTGACATCGTCTCATCCCCGTTGCCATGTAATATCATCCTGACCACATCAGCAATCAGTATGTCCCGGATTGACATCGTCTCATCTGTTGCCATGTAATATCATCCTGACCATATCAGCAATCAGTATGTCCCGGATTGACATCGTCTTCATCCTGTTACTATGTAATATCATCCTGACCATATCAGCAAGTATGCAGTATGTCCCGGTCCGTGATTGACATCGTCTCATCCTGTTGCTATAATATACTCCAGCAAAAATAAATTCACTCATTTCCTAAACAACCTTATAACATGGAATTTTAAAACACGCTTTTCAAGTGGGATATTGTGGCAAAAAACCGTCTAAAGCGGGTTGAAACTGGGAAAACAACCGAACTAAGACTTAAATTGTCTTCTCACAAAAACAAGGAAAAAAACTAAGATCCAAAAAAGGAAATCAGACGGCAAATCGTTTTGCTGAGGTGAATGTGATAACCGATTCCGCAAAAAACAGCAGTAAACCATATCAAATAGTGAGCTTCTATCGCTTCGTTTCATTTTCAAATGCAAAATTGCGGGAAATGCATCCGGCTTTTTTGAAAAAAGGAAAAGAAAACAACATTATAGGTTTGATTTTACTCGGTAAAGAAGGCATTAATGCCACCATTTCCGGCAAACCGGAAAATATAAACGATTACCTACGTCTCGTGGAGAAAATCACCGACATAAACGACTTCCTGTACAAAAAATGCCCTTCCGCCATCCCTGCTTTTAAACAATTAAGAATAAAAATCAAAAAGGAAATTATCACCTTTGGAAAAAATATTTCAGCTGACTTCGGATTGCACGATTTGGAACCGGATGAATGGGAGTCCATGTTGAATGAAAAACAAATAACCATATTGGATATCAGAAATGATTATGAAGTGGAGTTGGGGCAATTTAACAGAGCAAAAAATCTCGGACTCACAGAGTTTAAGGAATTTCCCCGGAAGTTAAAATCAGCTCAACTGCCCAAGGAACAAAAAACATTGCTCTATTGCACTGGAGGTATTCGCTGTAAAAAAGCGATAGAAGAAATGCGAAAACAAGGATTTAAAGAATTGTATCAACTAAAAGGCGGTATTCTACACTACCTGAAATTATTTCCAAATAAAAACTTTGCAGGAGAGTGTTTTGTCTTCGATCATCGTGTTGCAGTAGATCAAACATTAAACCCCTCTCGCCAATATTCCCTTTGTCCGCATTGCGGCCAACCGGCCAAAGAACAAATTAACTGCTTATATTGTAAACAGCCGGGAAAAGTATGTGGGTCTTGTCTGAAAAAGGGGCAGGAACACTTAATGACTTGCACAAAAAATTGTGCGCATCATTTTCGCCTGCGGCATAAATGCAAAACACCTAAGAACCAAAAAATCAAAGAACCAACATAAAAAGTAATATCGCACACTGTTATATCTCAATGCAGTTTACAGAAAAGACAAAGGAGGAATGAAACCGGGCCGGGTGGGAAAGTGAGAGATATGTTTAAATTCTTTGCCATGACCGCGCACAGCAGATCGGGTGAGGGGAAATGAGAGGAATGGAATTAAGGTAAAACACACACAATCCCATCGCGAAAGGAATCGAACAAAATATTGTATTGCACAACCTGATTTTGAACTTTAAACTATAAAAATATGAAATCTATAGTAACGATATTTGTTATTTTGCTCCTTTCCCCTTGGGGATCAGCGGATTGGTTTGCTCCAAACTTGAGTTTGGAGGATAAAATCAAACTGACACGACAAATAAGAGAACAAATGACAAGAAATGCTCCTCCACATAAAACACAAAGCCAAAATCATCATGGGAGAAAAACAGCAAATTATTCCCGATCCCCAACTATATCAGCCAAAGATCATCATAATATTAAAATGATCCTCAGTCTGCCTTTGGAAAACAGAATACAGGCTTTATCCAACTACAAAGCAAATATTTTTTTTATATTAAAACAACTGGCATTTTCAAATAAAGAAAAAATGCCGATCCAGTGGAAAGCCTTAATCAGCCTGGCTCGTTTGTATCCTGAACAGTCTCACCCTTTGGTATTAAAGGCCCTCCGAAGTTCCACTTGGTTTTTGAGAAATGCCGGTTTGATCGCTATGGAAATCATCAACTCCAAGGAGAGTATAAGGTGGGCCGGTCGTTTTCTGAATGACCCCTCTTTGATTGTCAGAACAGCCGCGGTGGGAATAATTAAAAAACACAAAGCCACTCAATATAAAATTCAGTTATTGCAAAAACTAAATGCGCCGGATAGCTTTCATAAAAATCAGAGTTTATGGATTCGTCATCATATTGTATCCGCTCTGGCAGATTTTTGTGAACCTGGTGAAGAAAAACGGTTTATTTCCTTTCTACATGATCCGGATGAGACTCTTCACCCTTTTGCCATCACCGCTTTAGAAAAATTAACCGGAAAAACATTTCCCTACTCCGCCAATGACGAAAAGAAAACTGTAGTGGAAATGCAAAAAAACAAATGGATCAATTGGTGGTCCAAGTCCCGAAACAATTCAGCGCCGGCACGAAACAATTCAGCGCAACTATAAAGTCATGTACAACGAACGATCATGAACAATATTTATGAAGAACTTTGATGGTAATTGGTGATAGCCTGTTCTATATTAATTTCACGAAAAATACGGTACAAAATAGTTTGTTCCTCCAAGCCATCGGAAGGCACTTGTTCGGGATCGCTCATAAAGCCTTTTTGAGTAAATATTTTCTTCAGAACAAGCACTCGCACCACGGGAAGAGAATCCATTTTTCCCTTGATAAGTTTTATATGAATAGTGTATTTGAACTCATTAAAATGTTTATCTCTGTCAAACGGTAATTTCCAAACTGTTTCATTTTTAATAGATTCAGTTTTTAAATAACCCTTTTCGTTGTTTTCCGTTTCTATAGGATAATCCTCTAAAACCAACATGGTCGCTCTCCATGTTTTTTGATAATCTGCATGGAACACTTTTGAAACGGGGCGAATAATTTGTACCTGTTCAAGAGTCGTACAGCCACAGAATAGAACAAAAACAATAAATAAAGATAAGAATTTCATAATTGTTTTCATTGTGCAAATTATACTCTTTTTCTCCATTTTTGATGAATATTTCGCTTCGTAAGAGCCTTATTTTATAAATAAAAACAAAGTATAAATCAGCTGAGATTGACATACCAGAATAAAATAAAGAAAATGGTTCAATTGACAATGGCGGGGTAGCTCAGGCGGTTAGAGCAGCGGAATCATAATCCGCGTGTCGGGGGTTCGAATCCCTCCCTCGCTACTTCCGTGTTTTTCAAAAAATTTTTAATAATCAATACAAAGACAATTTACACAATACGAGGTATCGTATCGTGAAAAGAGAGAAAAACCTGATTAATTACCAGCCAATTGCTGACCGACCGGCACAGTCAGAGCACTTTTGACTTGTTCTTTTCTCATCCCTGCTCTTAATCTGTTATCATACAAAATGCGAATCACCTCTTTGTCAATTGACGAATATTCCGTAGGCATATATTGAGGATCTTGTTGAAAAATACTATTTTGATATCGATAAGAATCCCGTTGTAAACCAAAAGTCTGAGTCAGTTCCTCTCTTAACAAATGATGTTTCTTTTTTTCAGTTAACCCATTTTCGATACAAATAACTGCTCTAACAATAAATTTGCTGGATTGGTCATACACGGTTGCGAATAAACCTTCCTGCGCATTGCTTTCATCGTAACCGGAAATATATCTTTTAAAATCGCTGTGTTTTACGAAATAAATATTTATGTTAGCGTTGCTCGTCACTCTTGTAATGGACAACCTGGTGAGTTCAGACAGCTCGGATATAATGGAATTCAGTTCTGCTTCGTCCGCGGAGTTATACGCTCCATGTATTTGAATACGTACACCGGAGTTCCATCTTTTAATCGTAGGGCTTGCACAAATGCCAAATTCAGGACATAATCCGATTTCCAAAAAATAATTTACAGCCGCTTGTGAGTAATTACCATAAGGGCTTTGAAAAAAATCATCAGGAATAGGCGGCCCACAGGCTCCCAGAACAATCATTAAAATCAAAATTAAAAAATAATTGAACATAAGTTTATATAAGCATGATAATAAATTAAAGATATTTATATTGCAAAGCATAATTTCCAGACTATTTGTAAAGAAGATTCTTTTAATAAAGAGGCTGTAAATATTCTGAGTAAAAATCCCAAAAAAAGCCCTGACACTAATGGAAAAAGGAAAGAATTTTCCTTACTGATATATGGAAAAAACATAAAAATATTTATGAACTCTTCAATAACATTGCAGTAAAGTAAATAGTCTGCCTAAGCTGAATTTCTACTGTAAAGAGTTTTTTTTCATATTTCCCATATCCAACCCGGCTAAAGGTGTGTAGATGAACCAGGGTAGGGATCAAAGATATTTGTATATATATTCCACACATACTATCGGTAAAAGCATTTTATAATATATACACTGACAGGAATTTACAAAACAAACCGCCAGCACCAACCGGCAGAATCACACAATTCCTGTGCCTGAACTATTAAAAGCTCCAAACAATATAAGCCCATTTTCCCATATCCAACCCGGCTAAAGGTGTGTAGATGAACCAGGGTAGGGATCAAAGATATTTGTATATATATTCCACACATACTATCGGTAAAAGCATTTTATAATATATACACTGACAGGAATTTACAAAACAAACCGCCAGCACCAACCGGCAGAATCACACAATTCCTGTCCTCCTTCCCGGTGAGGAGAATTTCCGGCTTTGACCGCCAGCACCAACCGGCAGAATCACACAATTCCTGTGCCTGAACTATTAAAAGCTCCAAATAATATAAGCCCATTTTCGAAACAGATCTTCCGCTTTTTTCTTCAGGGAGACAGAACCATTGAAAAGAAAAACAAAGACTCTTTTTTTACTGCTTCGTGTTATTACATAGCCAGCCAACCCTGAAACTCCGTTTATACTTCCTGTTTTAGCGTGGATGCGACCTCTTAATGCAGAATTTTTAAAATATTTTTTTAAAGTGCCGTCTTCACCGGACAGCGGCAAAGCGGATTCAAACTCCGGTTGCAAAGGATGGTTCAGCCAGTACCTTAAAACCGTCAATAGATGCTTCGGCTTTACCCTATTTTCCCGGCTTAAGCCGGAAGCCTGAATCATACTATATTCCTGAGGTGCAATACCGATTTTTTGAATGTGTTTTTTGATTATTTTCAGCCCGTCTTTTAAATTACCCGTTTTCCCCGTCAACTCCACAACCATATTTTTCACCAACATCTCCACCATGAAATTATTGGAATATTTCATCATCAATTCAATATGCTCCGTGATCTGCCGGCTTTGCCATTCGGCCATAACAAAGGCATTATGCGGCGCCTTTCCGCGTCTGAGCTTCCCGGTAATATTGATTCCTCTTTGCTTCAGAAACTCAATAGCATTCCGGCCGGCCCATATTTCCGGATGAAGGATATTCCTATAAACAAGCACTTCTTTATGATGAGCAGAAAGGTATCCGCTTATTTTTAAAGACTCCCCTGAACTAGTTTCCCTCTTTCGTTGAATGGATATATGTTTTTTTCGCCGTCCATTTACTGTTTTTGTTTGATTTTCAATGGAAAAAAAATAAGAAGAGGCAGGATCAACTGTTACTCTCAAGAGGCTTCCCTCTTTTCTTCCCGGACGCAAATACAGGTTGGCTGTGTTCCAGTTAAAGGACAAAGCCCCTACAGGGGCGTCATAACTGGAATGAGAAGACCGGGGAAGCCGACGGCCTTTTCTCTTTCCGTCAAAACGGCTGTCATCCACGACCAAATCACCTTCAATTCTCTTTAACTCAGTTCGGGTTAGATTATTAATCAGATTCCACAGACTTTCCGAAACAAACCCCGGATCTCCTCCTCCTTTCAAATAAAGATCCTCTTTTAAAACAGCGGTTTTTGCTTTATTTTTCGCCAAAAAACGGGTGCTGAATTGAAGAGAGGGTGGTAATAAATCCAACAAAGCTGAAGCGGTAAAAATTTTTATCAGGGAAGCTGGAATAAAACTCTGATCCGCGTTCAGTTGATAGAAAATCCGATCCGCATCAGCCACAATCACTCCCAGTTGACGGGATGAAACAGCACTTTCCTTCAGCGCTTTCCTAAGTTCCTCACTAAGAGACCTTTCTTTTTTTAACTCCCCCCGATTGTCAACAGCCCATAAGGAACCACTCCACAAAGGAATGAGAACAATGCACCCAAAAAGCAAAAGTAATCTTACTGATCTTTTTTTTTCCTTTTGCATATAATAACCTTGAAAAACAGAAATTAATTCATAGACTACACTGTAGTGCAAAAAATATCACTTTACCACCGTATTCTTTTTAATATCATGTGCGAAAAGAAAAACCGAAATTTTCAATTTGTTAAAACCTCTGGCAAAATATTATTGATATTCAGTCTTTTATGTGTTTTTTCCTTCTCTTCTCCGGCGTTTATTTTTTCTCTCTTCAAGTCAGATAAGAAAAAACATCCCTCCCTCAATGAAAAAAGCGTCATTGTAGCTTTGGGATCCGAACCAAGAACTTTAGACCCCCGCAAAGCCACAGACGCCAACGGGATGCGCATATTGAATCTGTTATTTCAATCGTTGGTGCGCATTGGTCCGCATTCGGAAATACGACCGTCTGCCGCTCACAGCTGGAGTTATAAAGATAAAACCTACACTTTTCTCATAAATACAAATCTCAAGTTTTCCCATGGAAGAAAAATTAATAAAGAAGACCTCCTGTTCAGCTTTGATGAATACCGCGCTCCAAACAACCCTTTTTCCTCCTCTTTTCAAATTATTGAATCCGTAAATGTAGAGGAAAAACCGGACAATTTTATATTAAAAATCAAACTGAAAAAGGAATCCGCTAAATTTCTCAGTTCAGATCTGCCCGTATTGAAAATTCTTCCCGCAGAGGAAACTGTGTCAGCCGGACTGAACTTTCAAAAAAAAATCATTGGCACAGGCCCTTTTAAATTAACAGGGAGAAACTCCAGCCAAATTGTTTTAAGCGCACGCACGGATACTGTTCCGGCCCCAAAAATAGACAAAGTGATATTTAAAATCATACGAGACGATTTTACCCGCTTTCAAAAAATGATGAATGAAGAAATTGATATCGCCCAGTCTGAAATTTCCTTCCAGAAAATCCATCGGTTTTTAGATAAAAAAAATACTTTTCAGGTATTTAGACAGCCGGGGCTGTCCATGACCTACCTACTTATTAACTTTCAGGACAAATGCCTGAAAAAGAAAGACTTTCGCAAAGTTGTAGCCCTTTCTATCAACCGGCCAAAAATCATACACCACAAATTAAAAAATTTTGCACTTGAAGCTGTCACTATATTAGGCCCAAATAACTCTTTCTTTAACAAAAGTATTAAAAATACTCCTTACAACCTCCAGAAGTCCCAAGATCTTTTCAACCGGCTTCCAGCTTCCTGCCGGCAAAAAACATTTTCATTTAAAACATCCAATGCCCGTTCAGCAATGAACCACGGGAAAATATTGGCTTTGCAATTAAAAAGAGCTGGTTTAAAAATTCACACTGAAAGTTTTGAATGGGGCACTTTTTACGGAGATCTGAATGCTGGAAGATTTCAACTAGCCCTTTTGAAATGGGTAGGAGCGATGGATCCGGATATCTACCGCTTGGCTTTTCACTCAAAAGAACACCCCCCAAAAGGAAGAAACAGGAGTTTTTATGTAAATAAAACACTGGATCACCTTCTAAACCGAGGGCTCACCGAGATGAATTCTGAAAAAAGGAAGATTATCTACCATCAAGTACAAAAAATAATACAGGAGGACCTTGTTTTTATCCCTTTATGGCATGAAAAACAAATAGCAGTTGTGCGAAAAAACATTATAAATTACCATTTAAGTGACAACGGGGGATTTTATTATCTTACGCAGATTACAAAAAATCAGGATGAACATTTAGAGTCAAAATAAGAAGGAGAGAGGGATGAAAAAAAAGGATTGGTATATTGTTACAGGGGCACTTATTGTGCTCATAGTGGTGGATCAATTAAGCAAATGGATAGCTGTATTGCTGCTCAGCAGTAAGGAATTCATGTCTGCGCCGATTGGGTTTGCACTACATAAAAAACCTCTAATCTTATCCGATGCATTAAATGTCTTTGAATATATAAGAACTATTTCCTCTTTTGGTTTCTCTATATTTTTTCTTTTTCTATTTTTTGTTCTAAATCTGGTGCTAACTCACAGACTGATGGGATTTAGAATCAGTTTCGCTTTTTTCACCGCAGGAATACTGGGAGAGAGTGTGGACATAATTTTTCGTGGAAGCACTCTGGAATGGATTGTATTTTTTAACTACAATATCAATTTAACACAAATATACATACTTATCGGAACCGTATTCACATTATTATTTTGTATTAAGGATCGTGCTATTTTTTTCCACAAGAACAATTTAAGAAACAAAATGTTTGTGGAAAAAGACCAGAGTATATTTTGCTGTCAGATATTATTTTGCTATGTCCTGTTCATTGGCGCGTATTATATGTTCTTCCTGTCTTTTATGAATATTATTTTTAGTCATTTTGTGCAAACTTCAGAGAATTTACAAGGGCAATTAATGAACACCTTCTTTATATTATTTTCTATTTTATCTATATGTTTCCTGCTTATTATGTGCATGTTTTCCGTATATCTTTCCAATAAAATTTACGGACCGGTTTATGCGTTTAAAAAATACCTAAAGGATGTTTTTCTGAACGAAATGCCCGTACGCCCCTTTAAAACAAGAAAAGGGGATCATTTTGATGATATACCGGATTTAATTAATGAATTGCAATCCAAGTATATAAAAAGAGAAAAAGAGTAGTTTTGCATATTTTTCTTGTTTTTTTTCTGCTAACATGTATTGTAACGATTTGTTACAACCTTTTTACAGGAAAAGGAGCGCATAAAAATGGTGGTAATTCGTCTTTCCCGATGCGGTGCCAGACATAAACCCAAGTATCGTGTGACAGTGGCCGACTCACGACGCGGTACAAGAGGACGTTTTATTGAGATAATTGGTCAATATGATTCCATGAGAAAAGATAAAAAAGAGGCTTTTCAGGTGGATATCGACAAATACAAAAAATGGATCACTCAGGGAGCCAAGCCCAGTCAAACACTACGTTCTTTAGTGAAAAAAGTGTACTCTATATAATAATATGAGGTGCGAATATGGAAACAACAATTGCCGAAATTATCGAAATGCTTATTAAAGCTTTAGTGGATGAACCGGACCAGGTCCGGGTAACAGAAAGCAAAGGAGAAAAAACCACAATTTTTGAAGCCAGTGTCTCAAAAAAAGACATGGGTAAAGTCATTGGCAGAAATGGAAGAACCATTGAATCACTGAGAACCATTGTAGGGGCTTGTGGAGCCAAAAGAAAACAAAGGTGTATCTTTCAAATCATTGACGAAGAAAACTAATTTCATTTTTAGTGTACTGAATGTGTCTGAAAACAACAAAGCTTCTTACAGCGGTAAAAAATTAGCGATTCAGGGCAGTCCCAAGGCCAAAACAAGATTCAAGCCCACAGCGATTCCTGACACTGAAACAGGAAAAATCAGTCACTCCTCTTTTTTAAAAATAGGCAAGATCACTCATATTCATGGACTGAAAGGCGAATTTTTTATTTCCCTTTTTTCCCACTCGACGGATATACCTCTGACCAATCAAACTGTTCAAATCAGAAAAAATTCAAATATTTTACTTGAAACTGTGGTTCAGGCAGTTCGCCCGCATAAAACAGGACTGATTTTGTGGTTAAAGGGCCTGAACACACGACAGGAAGCGGAGTGTTTAAAGGGTGCCGAACTGTTTGTGCCAAAAAAGCTATTTTCCTCCGTCAAAGGAGAAAATATTTATCTCTGTGAGGTACTGCATTTTGAAGTACAGGATAAAAAAAGAGGTGTTCTGGGGAAAATATTTGCCTTTTCCGATAACAGCCAGCAGGATTTCCTTTTAGTTCAAGACAATCATGGCATACAGGTGGAGATCCCTTTTATCAGGGCATTTGTAACTCATATTGACTTTGAATCAAAAAAGATACAGGTGAATTTGCCGCTCAACTGGCCAGGTATTTTAGATTAAACCCGGCGTAGAGGAGAAAACAGGCTATGCGGAAAAAAAACATTTTTTCAGAAAAATTTTCATTCTATGCCAACTGGAAAATGAATAAAAACCCACAAGATGCCCAGGCTTATATTCACCATATAACTCATCTGCTGTCCGCACAGGAACAAAAGCAATTTGTTTTTTTTGTTCCCGCTCTCACCCTGTCCGCACTAACTGAAAAGCTGAGCGCCACCCAGTTCGGCTGGGGAGCGCAAAACTGCCATTTCGAAGATCAGGGCGCTTTTACCGGTGAAAACTCCCCTCTGGTTTTAAAACAAATGGGCGCCACCCACTGCCTCGTGGGGCATAGTGAAAGAAGACAGCTTTTCTTAGAAAATGATGCTCTAATCCGAAAAAAAGTGTCTGCTTTGTTAAAGCACTCTCTTCAACCCATAATATGCGTGGGGGAAACAGCGGAAGAACGAAAAAAAGGGAACTCCCTTCTGGTAGTCGAAAGGCAATTATCCGGTATTTTGCAAAACAAGGGTTTTCCATCATCTTTTATTTGTGTCGCCTACGAACCGGTATGGGCTATCGGAAGCGCCCGGCCCGCCAGTATACAGCAAATCTCCGACATGCAGACATATATTCAACAGCTCTGCGAATCAGAAGGAAAAAAACTGCATTTTTTATACGGAGGCAGTGTAAGTGAAAAAAATGTAAAAGAACTGTCTCAAATTCCAGGAGTAAACGGCTTTTTAATAGGAGGAGCTTCCCTGGATCCTGAAAGATTTTTTAATCTGTTTCAAAAAATAAAAGGAGCGGGATAACTGATTATGATTAGACATATCCAAAAATCAAAAATATATGGATAATTTTATGAAAATTTATTCTCAAGTATAAAATGAAAAAATGAACTGAATACATTTCAAGAAAAATAAAAGCGGACTTAAAACCAATGAAATTATAAGAGGAAAATGCAAAGGAAAATATAGGAACATGAAAACGGTATCATTGAAAGAATTTACACAAGATAGAGAGAAGATTTCACCTTGGATTCAAAAAAGCGCGTTCAATCACTTCCGCACTTTAAGTGAACGAACCGGCACTGAAGTGTATCTGAAAATGGAAAATGAACAAAGGACAGGCAGTTTCAAAGTGCGGGGAGCTTTAAACAAGATTTTACATTTGAGCATGGAAGAAAAAAAAAGAGGACTTATTGCCTGCTCAGCCGGCAATCATGCTCAGGGAGTGGCTTATGCCGCTCAGTGCGTAAAAACCTCAGCTTTATTGGTGCTTCCTGAAAGCATTTCTATTGTCAAAGAGAAGGCCCTTCGTAATTATTCCGCTGAACTGATCTTGCATGGCAGAATATATGATGAAAGCTATTCCCATGCTCTCCAGCTTTCTAAAGAAACAAATAGAGTGTTCATTCACCCTTTTCAGGATCATAAAGTGATCGCCGGCCAGGGCAGTATTGGCTTGGAAATGCTGGAGCAGGAACCGGACCTGGATTCAGTCATTGTGCCAATCGGAGGCGGGGGATTAATCAGCGGCGTGGCTTGTGTGCTCAAACAAATTAAACCGAATTGCCGTGTTTACGGTGTAGTGTCCTCTTTGGCGCCGGCTATGGAGTATTTGTTTCACAAAAAAGCCTATGCTCCAGAACGGCATTTTACCACCGGGGGGCTGGCAGACGGTATTATTGTAAAACAAGCCAGTCAGGAAATATTTGAAAATTACATTACCAAATATGTGGATGATGTGATCAGCGTAACAGATGATGAAGTGGCCGAAGCCATTGTGCTTTTACTGGAAAGAGGAAAAACACTGGTGGAAGGGGCGGGAATTGTATCCGTAGCCGCTTTACTTAAACAAAAGAACAAATGGAATATTGGAAAAAAATGCGGACTTATCATTTCCGGAGGTAACATTGACTTGAATATCATTGCCCAAGTGATTGAGAGAGGTTTAAAAGCCACCGGAAGACTTGGAAGACTGTCCGTTTTGGTCAAGGATCAACCGGGCGCTTTGAGTCAAATCACGGATTTGTTATTTCGCGCAAAATCCAATATTCTCTCCGTCCGGCATGAAAGAAATAATCCGCACCTGCCGCATGGCTTGGCTCAAATTGAACTGCTGATTGAAACAAGAGGCGCCGAACATTTGAAACAAATTCACTCCGCTTTAAAAAAATACACAACGAAGGAGAATCAGCTATGATCGCAAACCGGACCGGGAAAACAAAAACCTATATCCCCGGGCTATCCATTGAAGAGGTTAAAAAAAAATATTCCCTGAAAACAGTATATAAAATGGCCAGTAATGAAAATCCCCTCCCTCCGCCTAAAGACCTTGTACAGGTTCTACAGGACAATTTGAAGAATATTTATCGCTATCCTTCTTATATACACCCGATGATAGAGGCAATCAGTCAATATTATCAGATACCACCTCAACAGATCATAGTGGGCAATGGTTCCAGTGAATTGATTGACAAATTGACACACGCTTACGGTGGACCCGGCTCCGGGGTTTTAATATCGGAGAAATCCTTCCCGCTTTATGATTTATGCGCACGGGCACATCATCTGTGTATATACAAAGCGCGCACAACACCGGATTTAAAAGTGAATATACAGGAAATGCTGTCCATAATTCAAAAAAATAAAAATATTCGACTTGTTTTCATCAGCAACCCCAATAATCCCACAGGATCTTATGTGACCCGTTCCGAAATGGAGGCCCTGCTTTCCGAAACTCAGAACAAAAACATATTAATTATTTTGGATGAAGCGTACTGGGGATATGTTCGGGCAGAAGATTTTCCAGATGCACTGACTTTAATGCAAAAATATCCGCATTTGGTTTTATTAAGATCCATGAGCAAAATCATGGGGCTGGCGGGGTTAAGAGCCGGTATTATGTTGGCACATCCCTCAGTGACGGAAAAAATAAAAAAAGTAATTTATCCTTTTAATGTAAATATCATGGCGGTAAAAGCCCTCATATTCTGCCTGTCCGATCACCCTTCTATTAAAAAATATTTATCGGATTCAAAAAAACTGGTATGGAACAGCTTAGATTATTTTTATAGTGAATTAAAAAAAATGGATTTGGTGTTTTATCCGTCTCAGGGAAATTTTTTGCTTTTCTCCACCGGTCGGCCATCCGCCTTTTCCGCTTTATTAGAGAAAGGTTTGATTTTACGCTCTTTAAATAACCCGGGCCTGGAAAATCATCTGAGGATGAGTGTGGGCCTGGAGCACGAAAACAAAAAAGCGATAGAATTAATAAAGGAAATCTGTTGATGAGTTTAAAAAAAAAGAATTTTCTGATTACGGTGGACGGCCCTGCGGCCTCCGGAAAAAGTTCACTCAGCCGCTCTCTTTCTAAGAGAATGTCCTGGCAATGGCTTTCCACAGGAGTGTTTTATCGAGGGATAGCCTACCTGGCTATCTTAAAAAATGCAAAAACAGAAAACGAAATAGTCTATTTGATTAACGCGGAAAACTGGTGTGTTCGTCTCGATGACGACCAAACCACTTTTATACATAGAGGGCGGGATATAACTCAAGAAGCGGTATATACGGAACAGGTGGATGAACTGGCCTCTACCCTGGCCAGTTTCCCCTTAGTCAGAAAAGCTCTCCTGTCCCACCAAAGGGATTGTTTTCAACACAATCCCCGAGGATTGGTAGCTGAGGGTAGAGACTGCGGAACTGTGGTGTTTCCGTTTGCCGGCTTGAAAATTTACCTGAAAGCGGCAGATCATATTCGAGCAATGAGAAGAGCGGACCAAAGAGGCTCCCTGCCTGTGGATGATGTGATTACATTGCAGAAAAAAAGAGATGAGCAGGATATCAGCCGCGCGGACAGCCCTCTTCGTCAGCCGGAAGGCGCTTTTATCATTGACACCGATACCTGCAATTTCAATGAAATGGTTGAAAAAGCTTATAAAAAATCATACGAATTATTTTATTCGAATTCCAATGAATGAAAGCAGATAACATAATGCCCATGACCCTTAGCCAATCTTTTGGCCTTTTTTCCACATTTTAGAGATTTTTTTCTATAAAACAACCCTTTAATTATAAGGAAAAAGCAACTATTCAAAAAAATTGAATAGTTCGACATTAAGGACGCCTCTCTATAAAATGGAGGCTTTTTCTTTTATTCAATTCTATTAAAGCTTCCCTTTCGGTTTGCTTGCTTTCCTCTCTATTGTTTTTACACTTTGGTTGCTCTGCTTTGACCGGACAATTCTTCAAATTGTCCTCAAGAAAAAAAATGGTTCCCTCATTCGCTGACGCTTTAGTTTCCGCCCAATATCTCAGCTATTATTCTATGAACTTGGCCGCCGGTGGAGTCCTGAGAGATTTTAAAATGCCAATTTTGTTTCAAATCTTCTGAAACAGCTTTGCACCAATTTTTCATAAAATCCCATTTCTGAATATCTCTTTTCTTTTTAATTCCTTTCACTTCAAGTATTAAATGATCTCCATTGAACAGCTTTACAATAAAGTCCGGTGTGTAATTTCTCATTTTGCCTTTCTCATCTATATAATCAATGTTAAATCCAAGGTGATCATTTTTTACCCATGCAAAAACTTCCGTGTTCTTATCCAATTCCCTGGCATGAGTGTATTCCCAAGAGCTATCTACTACGCATTGGTTCATGTGAGTTTTTTTGAAAATAGCTGTCTTCTTTTTTGTCCACCATTCCTGAATCTCACTTGTGGAGGAAAACTGAGAGTTTTCATTATATATGACAGATAATTCTTCAATAGAATATTTTTGTATTAAGTTAAAAACTTTATTTACAATTTCATGCATTTTTATCATTACAATCAGGTCTTTTCTTTCTTTTTCATAACTTGGTTTTATTCTGAACTTTGAAGAATTTATAAATTGCTCTACAAGTTGAAAAATCATTTTAATAGCATAATGTTTTAAAATTCCTTTTTTCCATTCAAGTTGGCTTTTATCATAAATTTGGGCTGTAATTCTCAACATCAAAGTTTGCATCCTGTCAGGCTGATACTCTTTTTCAAAAAATTCCTGAAGACTTGTAATTTCTATATTTGCATAGCTTCGTTTCCCGTCAATCACGGGAGCTAATTCCTGGATTTTTGGAATACTGGAAACATCAACTGTAAATACAGGCATGGATTTAAAATCAATTCTTAATTCCGGCCTTAGTTGATAATCTATTCTCTCTACATTAGGCCATGTTATTGCATATTGAGATTTTTCCTTTTCAGGAAAAATGCAATTTCTTGGAATTTCCTCTTTTTTGCCTGTGTCACTGCCTTCTTGAGGAAGATAAGCAAAAGGAACACCAAGAACATTGACATATTCTGATTCAAACATTCCATTCTCGTTCAACTCGTAAGACATTCGTCTTAAGCCTCTTCCAATAGTCTGTTCACAAAGCAACTGACTGCTGAAAGCCCTTAGCCCCATGATATGGCTTACTGTTTGACAATTCCAACCTTCAGACAACATAGCAACAGAAATAATATGATGTATATATTGTCCACCAGACTTGATTTTTCCGACAACAGCAAGTCTATCCCGTGTGGCTTCATCCTCTTCCATTCCTGAATAAATTTTTAACATTTTTTCTGAACCTTTAAATATCTCAGGAGCAGGAATATCATTATTGTTAAAGCTGTATTCCACTCTGTCCGCTGTCTCTTTTCTGTTTACAATGGAAATCATTACAGGAGGACAAAACTCTTTTGAATTTTTACAATTCTCTTTCCAATCATCATACTTTTTGCTCCAACTGTGTGAAAGATGTGTATAAGCCATTTTTACTATGTCTGGTAAAGACTCTGTTTCTTTTGCTTTTCTATTCAAGTCAGGCTTCACTTCCTCATTTTCGTAAATATGATAAAGTTTGGGCTTTAAATGTTTGGCATCGGCTGAAGCATCATCACCTACTGCAAATTTTGGAGTTTTAACAAGCCCGGATTCAATAGCATCAGTCAGTCCAAAATCACTGATAATCCATTCAAATAAATTTCTCTCATCTGCTGTTTTTCCTGTTGGGGCATAAGGAGTGGCGGAAAAATCAAATATCCGGTTGATGCCAATTTTCCTATTGATGCGATCCAAGCCTTCAATCCATTTTGTTGCTTTTTCTATATCTTCTTTCGTCAAGTCATCCGTTTTTTTTATTTTCATTTCTGAACGATACCGCCAGGCATGGTGAGCTTCATCATTTAAAACAACAATGTTTTTTGATGTAGCTAAATCTTCCAACACTTCTCTTGTATAAGCATAGTCGCTTTTAACACCTCTTTTGTCCAGGCCTTTTCTTTTCTCTATTTGTTCTTCCGTTTCCCATTGAAGCTGATGCCAGTTTTTTATCAGCACTTTACCCTGTCTGAATTTTTCCTGCCATTCATTTGGTATAATTTTATATTCTCTGTAATAATTACTTTCTGATGATATGTCTAAAACACGCAGTCTTTCCTTAACTGTCAAATTAGGAGCAACAATAAATATGTTCTTAGAAAATCTTGTGTCTCTTGGATAAGCGACCTTATTAAGAATTTGCCAGGCAATGGTCATAGCCATAACGACTGTTTTCCCTGTCCCTGTGGCCATTTTACAGCAAAGCCTATCTAATTTTTCATCTTTGGGTATTTTAAGCCCCTGTCTGAAAGCATCCCTGGCTTCTGTAAGAAAAATAAGGGTTTCAATAGCTTCCAACTGACAGAAAAAGAAATCATATTTTCTTCCTGAATCTTCTGATTTTGTATTCCAAAATTCCAGTAACCTTCTGGTGACTCCTGTTATTCCTGAATAGTCGTCTTTTTTCCATTTTTGCATTCTTTCTCTTATTCCATTCACAAGTGGAATTTCTTTAACTATTCCATACTCGTCATAAGATTTGTGTTTGGAACTGGCTATAATATAACTGGCCGGTCTTCTGCCTTGTTTAAGGACAAATTCTTTTATTGTTTTGTCAAATTTCCAATGTTGATTGGGTTCTTTAAAAGGGGAATTGATTATAAGTTGTTTAATGGGTTTTGGTGAGGACATACAATTTAATCCAATGTTTTGATAATCAGGCTTTCAATGCCTCTGTCATCAATAATTTTTATGGCAATTTTTTTATAATTTTCCGCTTTAAAAGAAATAGACTCTGTTCCTTTAAATTTATCCATCAACTCTAAGTTCAATTCTGATTTTAAACTTTTTTTTAACTTTTCCCAGCCGTCTTTGTTTCCTGAAAGAGGGAAAAATACCTGTCTGGGATATAAAGACCTTTCATCATAATTAGTATCCAACATCCATATTGCAATTTTGTCTTTGCCGCCTTTTTCAAGTTCATTTGTTTTTGTGTTGTAATAGTCAAAGCCCTGAATGCTAACAGTATATTTTCCTTTATGATCCCCTTTAGTGATTTTTTGAACTTTAACATCAGGCTGGCCGACCAGCCAAAAGCTTTCCCCTTTTGTGTTCTTTTTTAGATCATGGGTTAAAAGATCACTGTTCATTTGAACTTTTAAAACTTTTGTCCATTTTAAATCCAGTTCGTCAACATCTTTGCCAGCTTCAGGATCAAATTGAAAGGCACAAAAAATTATAATGTCAGGCCGAAACTGCTTTGCTTCTTTTAAAGCTTCTTCTACTTGCCTTTGCTCTAAGGGAGCAAACTCTGAACCAAAACAAACAATAGCTCTTTTTCCAGTTTCTTTTATTTCCCCTTCACCATAAATATATTGAGTGTCACTGATCATTTCTAATCTTGTAAATTCAATATCTTTGCTTAATCCTTTTTTCCCTTTTATTCCATGCTCTTTAAGTGCATGAAACCAATCCTGTTTTACAAAGCTGTTTGCTCCATTTAACATTTCCCCTGATAAAGTTTCCACTTTAACAGCGGGGATTGCTTCAACAGTAAAAGGGCCGGAAACTCGGAATTTGCTTCTGTCTATATGAGGCTGATCGACTAATTTTTCTTTGGGAGCATGACGGGCTATAACTGACTCTATTTCTTGTTTTGTCATGCCTTCTCTTATGTCTGGGTTATTAGCAATGGACTTTAAAGTGATATGAGGAACTTCTTTATATTTAAACCCTCCACTGACACCTTGTTTGTCGTCCGTTAATTCATAGTAGTCAAAGTTGGCTGTCATAAGCCTTTGCTTTGCAAGAGCAATGGCTACACGGGAAGTGTCACAAGTAATCCACCGGCGCCCCCATTTTTCAGCAACATAAGCTGTTGTGCCACTACCGCAAGTAGGGTCTAAAACTAAGTCCCCTGGGTCTGTGGTCATTAAAAGACATCTTTGGATGACTTTATCAGATGTTTGAACAACATATTTTTTATCAAAAACTCCAGCGGTATCAGACCAAGGATTTGTCAACTTGGAAAATGGAAAATCATTATAATATAAAATATACCCTGGCAAACTTCCTTCAACCTGCAAACGATTTTGTTTAGCTAATATATTCATCTTTTCAAGAGTTGTAACCCAACATTGTCCTTTAGATGGGCAATATACTTTACCTTTAAATTCAAAATCATAAACAGACCTTTCAGAATATGAAGGGGCTAATTGAGACACGATCCTATAAACTCTTCCTCCTTTAGGAAGAGAGGCAAAACCTGTTCTTTCTTCCTTAGTTAATTTGCGTCTTGTTCCATCTGCAAATTCTATAAACTTCCACATACCTTTAAGGTTAGGAAAAGTATGTATGTATAATTGATTATATTTTACTATTTTTTTATCTCTTGAATACCAAAGTAAATAGTCGCACATACTTTCAATAGTCTTACTACCTAAAGGCATTAACTTTTTACGGAATGGTATCAATGCAACAAAATTTTCCACTCCAAAAACTTCATCCATTAAATTGCGAACAAGATGCACATTTTCATCAGAAATTTGAACAAAGCAAGAACCACTTTCTGTAAGCAATTCCTTAGCCAAAAACAATCTGTCTCTCAAGTAAGTTAAATAAGAATGAATCCCAAGCTCCCAAGTGTCCCGAAAGGCTTTTATCATTTCCGGTTCGGCAGTCA
This sequence comes from Bdellovibrionales bacterium, assembly GCA_965203225.1. Lineage (GTDB taxonomy): Bacteria > Bdellovibrionota > Bdellovibrionia > Bdellovibrionales > UBA1609 > JANQSP01. Next base: position 415,519 of record CBDBBW010000006.1, read on the forward strand.
GGTCTTCATCTTTTTTGTCTTTTACATCCCTTTTATTTATAAAAGGCTGAAAGTTAGAACCATATTTAATCCCATAAGGAGGATCAATATAAATACACTGAACTTTGCCTGCCATCCCCTCTTTTTGAAGGAGAGAGTTCATCACTAAAAGAGAGTCGCCCGCAATCAAACGATTGCTCCAAAGTTTTTCGTGTTTATAAAATTCAATCTCTTTTTCTAATGGTCTTCTTTCAGTAGGATCATGGAATAAAGACATTTGTTCATAATCTACAGAATTTCTTGTTCTGACAGTTTCAATGATGCTCCTTGGATCTATTTTTTCGTGAATATGTAAAGGAACAGTCGGGACTTCAAAAGACAGCCTTTCTGCTCTGCCAGCCCATTGAAGTTCAGGGTCTATATTAGGATCATATTTGTATTTCTTTGTCTTAACTTTTGGATTGTCTGTTTCAGAAGTAACAGCTCCCACTTGAGGATTATTCTTCCTCTTTTGAGTTTTATGTTTATAAATTTCTATAGATTTTGATTTCTTTTTAGGTGTTCGTTGTGACAGTGCTGACCCACCGGCAATTTTAACATTTTTATTTGAATTTTTCTTTCTTAACACCTTGGAAGCGACTCTACCAGCTTTCTTAGAAGTTTTTCTTTGTTTCGGCATTATATTTTTTACTCTACTTGTTAATATAGATTTTGATTTCTTTTTAGATGTTCGTTGTGACAGTGCTGACCCACTGGCAATTTTAGCACTTTTATTTGAATTTTTGTTTCTTAACACCTTGGAAGCGACTCTACCAGCTTTCTTAGAAGTTTTTCTTTGTTTCGGCATTATATTTTTTACTCTACTTGTTAATATAGATTTTGATTTCTTTTTAGGTGTTCGTTGTGACAGTGCTGACCCACCGGCAATTTTAACATTTTTATTTGAATTTTTCTTTCTTAACACCTTGGAAGCGACTCTACCAGCTTTCTTAGAAGTTTTTCTTTGTTTCGGCATTATATTTTTTACTCTACTTGTTAATTTTAAGATTTTTCTATTGTGTTTTACCAATCAGCAGACTCCATGTAATTTTCTAACTTATCAATAGCCGCTCTTTTTTCTTGAGCAGAAACTTCCGCTCCTTCTTCTACATACATTTTTTCAAACCTCTTTAACCTTTTCAAAATATGTTGGACTGTAGGATTTTGAGCTTTCTGGATGTGCCCATAAGTAAAATCCACTTTGTTTTTTAACTCCCAAGGGAGGTCTCTATATTTCAATGACTTGCTGTTTTTTGACATATTCCTAAGCTTTTTCCTTTTCTTTACATATAATAAAGAAATCTGTTTTTATCCATAAAAAAACAATTTTTATAGATTTGTCATTCTCTAAAAAGTATATGCAATTTTTATTCCAGACACTTAAAAAAGTAAGTCTATAACACAAAGTCCGCTCTTAATGCAGAATATAAAAATTTGCTAATTTTAAAAATAAGCCCCTTTTATCAAAGATTTTCAAACTATTGACCATACTTTAAGTTTTTTCACTTTTTTTGTCAGTGAATTAGTAAAGTATTTAAAATTCCGGAAAGAAAAGAGAGTGCAGTCCAGCTAAAACCTTAAAATTCAAAAAGGATTTATAAAAAAGCAGTAACTACTTCCAAATGAGCTATATCTCTTGTAAATTATGTAAAATTTGCGCAAAACAGAAAAAAAACCTGATAAAATTAGATTTTTTAATGCAATAAGTTATGAATGAGCTTTTTTCAGAGGTTTTAAGGGTATATCTTGCGGAAGAGCGAATCAAAACCCCTCTACCAGTAAAACGGCTATTTCCAAGAAAATGAACATTCCGCCAACAATGCTCAATCGGCTGGCCAATGATCATTCCAAGCCGACAGCAAAGACCCTTTCCAAACTACTTATCTTTACCCCTCAACTGAATAAAAGTCTTCCAAAGAAAATTGCTCAAATTCTGAAAGTCACTTTAGAAAGGGAAGAGGAGTATGTAGAAGATGCTTTATCAACTTTTTTATTGTCTAATAAGCATATTTTTCTGTGCTGATGCTTGGTTTTTTCTGAGCAGGTAGTGACAAAAAATGAAATAGAGAAAAGCTTTGGCTGGAAGGGGCTTTTAGTCCTTAAAAAACTTGTGAATAAAAAGATATTGTATGAAGATAAAAAAGGTTTTTATAAAGTGACAGAGGGAAATAAGAATATTATTCTGTCTTTTAGCTTGCTGAAGGCTCATCTTATATTTTTATTAGAGCTAAATCTATCTTCGTGGTGGAGGTGGCCCTATGGTGCAAAGGAAATAATTATTTTTATTAAATTTTTATCTATAATAAACTGATACATAATTTATATATGAATAAAAAAAAACAAGCAATCAAAATAGAAAATCTTTTGGTGAATCCAAACAACCCTCGTTTTCATCCTGTTAAAACACAGGAAGAGGCTATTAGTGTCATGTTAAAAGAAATGAAAGTAAAAATAAAAACATTAGCTAAAGATATAGTAGATAACGGTTTAAATCCAGGAAAGTTTTTACTGGTTTTAAAAGCCAGTAACAGGAAATATATTGTTCTTGATGGAAACCGTAGACTTACAGCAATAAAACTAATTACAAATCCTAATATTGTAAAGCTCGATCAAAAAACAGTTCAGTTTTTTAAGAAACTAAAGCAACAATTTCATAGCCCAAAGACATTAGATTGCATAGTGTTTACTACTAAAGAGGAAGCTAACCATTGGATTAAATTGGAACATACGGGAGAAAACAAGGGTGTTGGTCAAGTCTCTTGGGATGCCGAACAAACGGCTCGCTTTCAGTTACAAACATCTGGTTCAAAAAGAAAACACATTCCAGTTCTGGATTTTATGAGGAAGAATAATATCACACTTCCTACAAAGAAAGCGACAAATATAGAGCGACTTATAACTACAGCTGGTGTAACAAAAAATATTGGTATAAAAATTCAAGATCAAAAAATATCTCTACTCAAAGACAAACCGATTGTATTAAATAATCTACATAAAATTGTGAATGCTATAAGTCTTCCAGGCTTTAGTGTTAGACAAATTTACAAAGCAGAGCAAATAAAAAAATTTATAGACAGAGTCCTATCTGATGATAAAAAGACAATTGTTAAAATTAGAAAAAAAAACAAAACTGTTAATAAAACAATATTTGAAAGAGGTGCGCTGATTCCAAAAAATTTCAATCTCAATATTCCTAAAGATAAAGCTAATCTAATTTATAAAGAGCTGAAAGCATTAGAAGTGGAAAATTTCAGAAATGCAGTGGCTGTTTTATTCCGTGTATTCTTAGAGCTTAGTGTTAATCATTATATCAAGGCGAAAAACATAAATATAAAAAATAACAGCCCTGCACTTTATCAAAAATTACAAAACATTATCGAATATATGCAAAAGAATAACATATTAACAACAGATGAATTAAAGCCAATTAATATTGCTTCATCAAAAGCAAATAAGCATAGCATATTATCTACAGAGACATTTAACAGCTATGCTCATAATTTAGATCATATTCCTTCTGTTAATGATCTAAAAATATGTTGGAGCCACTTTCAAAGGTTCATTGAGAAATTATGGATGTAATTAAATATTTAAAAAATTTTTCTAGTCCGCTTCGTTATCCAGGAGGAAAATCTCGTCTTGCTTTAAAATTATCTGAAATAATAAACAAAAATTTTAATTCTAATAAAAAAGTGATTCTTGTAGAACCTTATGCGGGAGGAGCAGGAGCTTCACTGTATTTGCTCTTTAATGGAACAGTAGATAAAATTATTATCAATGATTTAGACAATGCCATTTATACATTTTGGAAAATTGCTGTTAAAAATACAGATTATTTTATTAGAAGAATTAAAAGAATAAAAATAACAATAGCAGAGTGGAAAAAACAAAGAAAAGTTTATATCTTATTAAAAAATAAAAAGAATCTTACAGATAAACAGAAAAGAAGTCTTGCATTTGCAACTTTATTTTTGAATAGAACTAATCGTTCAGGAATTATAAATGGAGGACCAATTGGAGGAATGAAGCAATCTGGAAAATGGAAAATAAATGAGCGATTTATTAAAAAAAATCTTATTAGTAGATTTAAACAAATAAAAATTTTTTCTAATAAAATATTGGTCTATAATTTAGATGGAATCAAACTTTTAAAAAAAATAGAAAAAAAACGAAATAGAAGTCAATATTTTGTCTTTTTAGATCCACCGTATTTTCAAAAAGGACAATCACTTTACTTGAATAATTATAAAGATGATAATCATAAAAAGTTGTCAAGTTTTCTAATTGATTCACCTTTAAGAAAATGGATTATGACTTACAATGATGTTTCTTATATTAAAAATTTATATAAAGAAATGGAAATTAAAAAATTCACAATTCATCATAATGCACAATATTCAAAAATTGGTAAAGAAATTATGATTTTTCCAAAGCAATGTCTTGACTCCCAATTCAACTAAACAACTCGATCCATCCCTTCCCTGTATCCTACAGGACTTTTCATGCAAAGTATCCCACACATGGATGGATGTCTGAGCCAAGCAATCTGATCCTTAAATGCAAAGACAAGGTTTTTCTCTTTAGCCTCATCCCTGCCAAAAATGCCCATTATGATTATGTCAAAGTCTTAGGATATGTTTCCTCAAAACCTCTCAAAGTCAAATCCGCCCTCCTGAACAGCCATTCACCCTGTGCCCAGGGCTTGAGGGAGAAGGATTTTACAATCAGGAAAATCTTAGACTTTTCTTGGGAGGATAATAAATGAAAGCTTTTATTTATTCAGCTTGTTTTCTCTTTCTACCTGTTGCTTCTTTCTCTCATTTTGCTCTCTGTATGGAGGAGGAAATTGTCTTTGAGTTAAATTAAATCTAAAAAGCAAACTCAAAGAAAAAAAACTCTTTCTTTAAATTTTCAAAGGCAGTCTTTTTCCTATAACAAAGATTTTTTAATCTTTAATGAAAAGCCAGTGTGGTTTTAGACCCTTTTATAGGAAGTGTAACAACAGATTTAGCTTATAAGGAACTTGGAAGACAATTTATAGGAGTGGAAATAAATAAACAATACATTGATATGCCATTCAAAGACTAAAAAGAAAAAAATAGAAACAGAAGAACAAATGGAACCCATCACTTCATTTTGTTGATCAGGTAAGTATTTAAGTGTGCTCAGGACCTACGTATATATATACCAGATCGTGTTTGAATTTTGAGATCCGGCTGATTTTCTTCCTTCCCAGAAATGACAAATGAACCGGAAAATTTCAAAACCGGATTAGTATAAAACAATCTCTATAATTATTGAAAGGTTTATGGTGACTGAAATCATTTTGAAAATTGAAAAAGAGATTGAAGTTTCTTTTTTGTGGATTCTTTTCCATAGGCTTTAACAGTTCTCTGAAGTTTTTTCTGATCTAGTTTCCTGAGTTGTCTTTTTAATAATTTATTATGTTTTACAGTGTCTTCTGCTAATTTATTAAATCGGTTTAAAAACTCTACATACAAAAACTCTTTGGAAAGTTTTTTTGGAGCTTCCCTCCACCTGTAAAAGTGATAAGGTTTTCCATTAAACTGAAAATCCCCATGCCGTTTGCGATTAAATACTATTCTTTTATTGTGAAGTTGAGTTAGTCCCAAGCCTAAACTGTTAAACAGGTTTAAGTCATATACGACAAATCTGTCATCCTTTAAAAAGCTCTTTAGTAGTTGTGTTTCTTCGGGTAGAGCTTTGCCAAAGGTGGTTGTTTCAGGACACATATAGAGACCATTTTGTATTTTTAAAAGAGCCTTTTCTAAAACCAGCGTTTTTAAGCGGCGATCGACATTACTGGATAAATTTATAAAATCCTCACGCCGGTAGATTGCTCTCGGTTTTAATTTTCTTCTCATTTTTTCCAGACTGTTCATAATTAAAATATCGGTTAAATCAGATATTCTGTCAATTATTTTATTAAAAATTCATGTATTTTATAGACAAAAATCAGAAGGATTTTTGTTATGGATTAAAATTTTAGAAAAAGAGAACTTAGAAAAAAATTATCATTTTCTATACTATATAATATCTGTAATAATTGATTTATTCTCTTTTTCTCTTATTCCAAATATCTTAACTCAGCTTTTCACTAAAATTTATATCACTTTTTGACAGTTCAATAGAGTTGCCTAATGGATAGAGAGGTCTATAAAATGTTACTGTTGTAAAGTTGGTAAAGTTAAACTTAATAGATGGTTTCTTTTTTGTTTTATCCTGTCCAAACTATGATTTGCCTTTACTCAACACCCAGCTTTTATCCAGAGTTGTATTTTTTTTAAATGCACGGCTTATTTTTTTTGGTATTTTTGAAAGGGATTATATGTCATTGGAAGTTTTTCTTCTAAAGGATCTATATCATTTGTCTGCCTTTATTTATATTGTAACCCAATCTCTGAAGAAAGGAGAGGGATTTCTTCTTGAGGTCGGCGACTAGATAAAGTCACACTCTCTGCAAGAGGGCCTTGCTTTGTTTTCTGGACAAAGACATGAACTTTATCGCCAATTTTTAGATCTTCAAAAGAAGTGTTTTGAAAAGAGGTTAAGGCATTAAAAAAAACATCATCTTCCAGGCCTTTTACTTGAATGAAACCATATTGCATTTTTTCGCCAAATTCTAGGTCATCATCTACAAGAATTGTGATTTTTCCTTTTACAATCATTGTTACTCCAAATCATTTACTATATTAAACAAGTTTCAATTTCAATCTAATAATTTTTAAGCGGTTTTATGCAACAGGATATAAAAGACAGTTCTCAAAAAACCAAAATAAATTGAAAAACCTTAAAATCACATTGTTACCTACGGTTTCAAAAACCGGGAGTCAGATTGAAGTTTTTTCAGTTTTTCCTCCATTATTCAGGGTATTGTATATGGATTTTTATCTTACACCGGTTTAAAACTGATTATGGGAAAAGGAAAAGAACTCTCCCCTTATATGTACTGCCTTTCGGTTTTTTGCGGGTTGTTTCTTATTGGCAGGTAGTTTTAGCTTTTTCAGTTTCGACTGCTTAATGCTTTCACCGCTTTTTTCGCTGTTTTAATGGACTTTTTTGTTTGGAAAGCCGCACTACATCGAGCAGCGGCTGCCAAACCCGGTATAGCCGCCGCCAACACGCCTCCGATCACTCCCATCACTCCCATAGAACTAGCCATTATCTCTGACGCGTTGTTGGATAAGAATAAAAAACTATAACTCGCTGCTAAGTATAATACTGAAATGCCACCAAAGAAAAATACATCACGACGGGCTTCACTGTAGGAGTTTAGAAGAGTATGCAATACATTCTTTGTCAACTGCGCTTTTTTATTATCATTTTCCTTAAGCATATTAAGAACATCATCAACATTACCAAGCAATTTAAGAGCTGAATGGTTGCCGGTTTTTTTTGCTGTTTCCTGCAAAGGCACAATATAATGATTACGATATACGTGGAGATGCTTGATATCGGAAGCAATGGCAAAAAATAAAATCCGTATCATTTCCAAAGTGAAAAACTTCTTATTTGATTCCGCATTAATCATCATCCACATCCATTTAAACACTCCGGGGTGTTTGTCAACAAAGAGCTTTTTAACGAGTATGAGCTCTTCTTCAGAGGGTATAGCAGACAATGCCGATGTAATTACCTCAGATTTAATGTAGCCATATTCTTCCATCAAATCACTCACAAGTAGGTACCTCTTCACATCTCCTGTTTTGATCGCGTCTGCCAAAACTTTTGTTAACTCGATAACGGAAATTTTTTCTTCAATTTGGTCGGCACCCCATATTTCCTGAACTAATTCAACTGCAGTCTTACGAGCTCTTTTCAGTTTAGCTCGTTCCTGATGAACTTTTTCAGCCTGTGTATCAAATTCTATAGCAATCTGTAGAAGTTGTTTTTCAATATCTCTAGTTAGTGAAACAGTCTTTAGAAGTTCTGTAATAGCATGCTGGTTCGACGGTGCCTTTAGCTTCTCTGCTTGTCCAGACTGTTTTTCCTCTTTAACTCCTGCAAGTTGAGCTTTGGCTGGTTGAATATTCATGCTAATACCAATTATAATTGCAAATAAAATAGATTGCATTTCTCTTCCTCCTTTTGCCTGATAAATCATTCCTTTTGATTAATATCTTATATAACTGAATATTTAAATTCATTCCAGAAAAATCTTATTTTTTCAAATAAAACCAAAATATTAGGGCAATTGATGTAAATAATTCATCCTTACAGCCAAACTATAACCAACAATAACCTCTTATAACCTGCAAATCACAAAAAAAACACGAAAAGATTTGCAGTTGAGAGCCTTCTTATGAAAGCTCTTTTTTTGTGAAAAATAATTACATGGTTATTTATATTGTTTTATACTGGATTTTTAGAATCCAGCTTTTTAATAGTAATAACTGCTACATTTTACTGACATTTTATAGATAGTTATGACTTGACTCATTAAAGAACACTAAATTATTTTAAATATGTTAAAAATATATCCTATTAAAAGATATAAAACCCATAATTTACAATAGAATTTTATATTCCTACTTCTACAATTATTGTAATTCTATAATAGGTCTATTCACAGTAATATTTTCATTTTTTCTTATCATTCCTAAAATAACTAAAGTTTTTAAACTTGTGTATCCTTGTATATGTTTATCCTTAATCATGATTTTTTCCATAATAAATTTTAAAAGTTAATTGGTTTTCCAGAGGACTGAAGGCTCTTTTTTTGTGATGTACTATGTATGTCCTGAATCCTCAAAAGTTGACTGCTTCCAAAAAAAATAAGATGCAAAGATTCCTAAAAGAGTTCTAATCAACTGAAGGCTCTTTTTTTTGTGATGGATTATGTATGTCCTGAACCCTCAAAAGTTGACTGCTTCCAAAAAAAAATAAGATGCAAAGACTCCTAAAAGAATTCCAATCAACTGAGATAGCTAAAGAACCAATCCACCTGACTATTACAGTGACTGCATTTTATCATTCTAACTCCCACTCCCCACGCAATCGCTTTAAAGGGGTAAACTTTCATATCAGATTACAGTGAGTACATTTTATCATTTTAGTTCCTCACCCTGTTTATATAATTCTTATAATCTATTAGGATTAAATCCTTGAATGTTTTTTACCATCTTGTTGTTTTTCTTTGAAACATGATAAAAACACAGCTAAATGAACCACCATGAAACAATACAATTATGTAGAAAACATTTATTTTTAGGAGATTTCTTTTTTTTTATTAACTTTATTCTGGACTTTTCACATAGCGGGGTCACGGACAGTTGCGAACAACAAAATCCCTGATTTTGATAATTTCCTGTAAATATTTTCCAATATATGTAAAATGTTTCAGCCTTTTGGAATTTTTTCAGAAAATGATTGTTAATGAATGCACTCCTTGTCAAGAATAACGATCAGGTTTAATCCGGAATCAAGGATGAATGCTAATGAATGCACTGCTTGTCAAGAATAACGATCAGGTTTAATCCGGAATCAAGGATGAATGCTAATGAATGCATTTCTTGTCAAGAATAACGATCAGGTTTAATCCGGAATCAAGGATGAATGTTAATGAATGCACTGCTTGTCAAGAATAACGATCAGGTTTAATCCGGAATCAAGGATGAATGCTAATGAATGCACTTCTTGTCAAGAATAACGATCAGGTTTAATCCGGAATCAAGGATGAATGTTAATGAATGCACTGCTTGTCAAGAATAACGATCAGGTTTAATCCGGAATCAAGGATGAATGTTAATGAATGCACTGCTTGTCAAGAATAACGATCAGGTTTAATCTGGAATCAAGGATGAATGCTAATGAATGCACTTCTTGTCAGTAAAGTAAAATATATCGTATTGGCAGTACTTTTAGCAGGTGGTGCCACTTTTTTTTTTCAAAATGATGAAAAGTATATTAGAAAAAAAACTATAAAACTTATTAACCTGGCTGTTCCCCCCGTTGTTTCGCCATCCAACACCGCCCTTTTCAGAAGGATCCATGAAATAGCAAAATATATACATTTTTCAGTGCAGTATAAAATTAATTTTGGACATACTGTATATCAGAATCGTTCTTTGTCTAAATTACGGTCTTTGATGACGGTTTATTTTAAAAAAAACAGCAATTGGAAGGTAGAGAAGCCTTTAAAGGAGAATATTCACATTACCATTTCCCCGGCAGAGGGAAACAAAACCGCAGAAGTGAATTTTAACATCACAATTACGAGGGAAAACAAGCAATTATCCTGTAAAGCCCTGTTGCATTGGATAAAAGAAAAAAAATGGCTTATTCATAAAATGGAATTATCTTCTTGCTCGTCAAATTAATTTTTTTATGATAAAATTATCAGAAATAACCCTCTTACAGTATTTTGAAACTGATGTTTTTTTTGACAATATCCATGATGGGTGATAAGTGTTTTTTTGACAATTCGGATTTTATATTCTCTCATTTAAGCAGGGAAAGAATATGAATGTAGAACGGGTAGTTCCGACGAGCTTTTTTTGAAGATCACAAACGGAATATTTTTTATGATAAAAAGTTTTTTGGTCTTGTTTCTTTTTTGTTCTATGAGCTGTCTCAATTGGGGACAGGCGCAGGATAAACCGGCGAAAAAGGAAAAAGCGACGAATGTCACAGCAGATTCAGAAAAACAGACAAAAGAAAAAACAACTAATCTCACAGCAAATTCTGAAAAACAGACAAAAGAAAAAACAACTAATCTCACAGCAAATTCTGAAAAACAGACAAAAGAAAATGCGACTGTTGATACTCAGGCGAAGTCAAAATCTTCAACACTTTCCAACAAATCCGTGCCAGAGGAATGGACGCTTTTAAAAAAAGATTTAAAAAATCGTAAAAGCTCTCTAACTTCCCCATTAGTTCAGAGGAGACTGAAGCGGATTCATCATGTAATGGGTAAAAAGGATTCTGAGGATCAAGCCATAGCGCTCATTGAAAAACTGGAAAAAGTGGTGCAAAAGCGCTTGTTTGATTTGGCCCGTCTTTATCATTTAAAAGCGCAAATATATCTTTCAAAAGATGATTTTAAAAACGCTGTATTATATTATAATAAAGCTATTGATTTGAAAAAGCTTTCTTATACGAAGCATTTGTCTGTTGTGTATGATATGGCTTTTTTATATTTACTTCAGAATAATATACAGAAAGCCTCTCAGTTAACGGATCAATTGTTTTATCTGGCGGAGAAAGTCAATCCTCCCGCTTACATCCTGAAAGCTTCCATTTTAATGTCGCGCAAGCAAACACAACCTGCACTGGAAATGGTAATGAAAGCTATTCAGGCCACCTCCCGTCCAAAAGAAAGCTGGTTGGCTTTCGGAGCGGCTTTAAATATCGAGTTGAAAAAATATGTGCCGGCTGTTCGGTTGCTGATTCAGCTCACAGGAACTTATCCGAATAAGAAAAAATATTGGAAGCAGTTGTCGGCGGTTTATTTGAATATCAATAAGGACGATCGGGCCTTGGCCACTTTGGACTTGGCTTACAAACTAGATTTTTTGGAAAAAGAACAGGAGATTTTGCACTTGACCGGTCTTCTCATGTACCAGGGACTGCTCTTTAAGGCGGCTCGACTGCTTGAACAATCCATACGATTAAAAAAAGTTAAGCCCACTCAGAAAAATTATGAAATTCTAGGGGACTGCTGGTTAAGAGCCGAGGAAACAGCCAAGGCCTTGCAAGCTTATAATCTGGCGGCTTCGTCGGCCCGGGATGGAAAAATTTTCGCTAAAATGGGGCGCATTTACATGAGCAATCAAAACTGGAGAGCGGTGATTGATAATTTTAAAAAAACGCTTGATAAAGGGGGAATAAAACATCCGGCAAATATCCATATCGCCATTGGCATTGCTTATATTAATTTAAAGAAATACAAATCGGCCGTGAAATCCTTTGAACAGGTTATAAACACCAAAGCACAAGGACAGCTGATTAAAAGAGCCAGGCAGTGGATTGACTACGCTCACAGCCTGATGAGAGAGATATAATATACTGCATCTGAATAAAGCCGCCTTATCCGTGCTTGAATTTACAAAGGTGGTTTTTATAAGCCGCTTCCTCCTGAGTGTCATTTGGAATGATAAATTACATCTAAGGGATTTTCACCATGAATTTTTTAATGTTGGTCATTTTGATAAATGTTTTGTGTTTGGCAAACTCCGCTCAGGGGTGTTCACACCCTTTTTTTTCTTTTATGTCATCGCAAAATAAGTTGGAAAAGATACGCACTGTTTCGACTCAATGGGAGTCGGTTTCTCCCCGTCTATGGACGCTAAACAGGGAAATGGTTAGGTCTTTCAGACTGTCCATGAAAAAGCCGGTTGAAGGAGATGACGACCCATCATCCAGGCTTGGTATTGTGCAGACAGTTCGTATGAAAAAACCGGTTGAAAAAGCTGACGAATCAGACTCCAAGTTTGATATTGCGAAGACAGCTCATACGAAAAAGCCGGTTGAAGGAGATGACGACCCAGCCTACAAGCTTGATATTGCGAAGACAGATCGTATGAAAAAACCGGGTGAAAAAACTGACGAATCAGACTCCAGGCTTGGTATTGTGCGGACAGATCGTATGAAAAAACCGGGTGAAAAAACTGACAAATCAGCCTCCAACTCCAAGTTTGATATTGCGAAGACAGTTCGTATGAAAAAGCCAGGTGAAAAAGCTGACAAATCAGCCTCCAGGCTTTCCGTAAAAAAATCAAAAAGGAAAGCTACAAAAATTCTGAAGAAATACTCTTCCATTCACCATTCTTTTGTGGTGGAGGTGATGGCGGAAGACCTGGGAATAATCTGGGGAATGGTCTTTATCAGCGACAATGAGATATTGTTTACTGAACGGCATGGTCATATCAAAAAACTTAATATTGACGACGGCAAGTTAAGTTCTGTTTCAGGAGCCCCCAAAGTGTATGCCAGAGGTCAGGGAGGCTTGCTGGACATAGCTCTTCACCCCCGATTTTCAGAAAATAAAAAACTGTATCTTTCTTACTCAAAAATAAAAAAGAGAAAACAGACAACGGCTGTGGCTGTCGGTGTTCTCAAGAAAGGTAAAATCACCCTTTTAAAGGATATTTTTGTCGCTCGTCCAGCTATTTCCTCCTCTCGCCATTTTGGTTCTCGTTTGGTATTTGATAAAAAAGGTTTTTTATATGTAACAGTGGGGGATCGGGCTAATCGGCAATTTGCTCAAGGCCTGGATAACCATTTAGGGAAAGTTTTGCGATTGACCGATGAGGGTCAGCCGCCTAAGAATAATCCTTTTGTTTCTGTTAAAGGCGCTCTGCCAGAAATATGGAGTTTAGGCCATCGCAATCCTCAAGGTCTATTTCTTCATCCTGAAACAGGCCGGATTTGGGAACAAGAGCATGGCCCCAGGGGAGGAGATGAGATTAATTTGATAAAGAAGGGCAAAAATTATGGTTGGCCGACTATTACTTACGGGAGAGAGTATTGGGGGCCTAAAATAGGGGAAGGGTTTAGAAAAAAGGGAATGGAACAGCCGATAAAATATTATACACCCTCTATTGCCCCTTCCGGACTGATAATTTACTCTGGAAAAAAATTTAAAAAATGGAAGAACAGTTTTTTTTCAGGAGCTTTAGTTCTGAAGCATTTAAACAGAGTTAAAATAATCAATCAAAAAGTCTTTCAGGAGGAAAGACTGCTCTCTGATTTACATTTCAGAGTGCGCCATGTGATTGAAGGTCCGAAGGGATTTATTTACCTCTCTGTAGATAAGGGAAAAATTCTCAGGTTGAAACCAATTTAAAATTGTTGATTTCATAATAAATAATTTGCGTGATGCGAAACCAAGTACTGTACAAAAAGCGGTAAGAATTGCCAATTTGTGTGAATTTGCAGAGCATCAAAAGCAGATAAAATAAGATATACTTTTTAACAGATAAAATCAGTAGCATGGGATGTGTGGCAAATCCGGCTTTGACAGTATAATGAATAATCCCAAGGACCGCAGGAAAGAGGAATATCTTAAAATCATGTTTTTTGATCGTTGATTATGGTAATGAATGATCCCAAGGAGCGCCAGTGTCTCCATATTTTTTAAAATCAGGGGTATTAATATTGTCTTCAGTCCTGTTCTAACATAAAAATATTGGGAAAATTTATATAAGATGATATGAAATTATTGTGGGTTGATTTTTCAGACCGTCGGACCGACGGCTGTTTCATTCACGCTAAAAATATCAAACCAGGTAAGTATAATTTTATTTAAAAAATTTTTTTTATTTTTATTTTTTATTTTAATCAGTTGTGCTGATGATGCTGATGATACCGAGCCTTTGTATAGCTTTCCCTCTCTTCCTCAAAAGCAATTGATTGAGCTTAAAAGCAGTTCGGACAAAATAGAAGGTTTTTTTATCACAACTGATTTAAGTGACTTGGACTCATCTTGGGCGAAGCGGGGGTTTTATCTGTATGTATGCATTCGGTTTTTAAATGATTCCACAGTGAATAACAAACTAAAAAAATCCGCGATCCCTTTATTGGTTCAAGTCAGCAACAGCAAGAATAAGCCAACGGCAGAATCTGTTATGCTTTTTCATCCCCAAACTATGAAATCGGAAGACGGCAACGGAATTTTTTATTACGAAGAAAGGCAAAAATTTCAATTAACTGATTCACCTATTGCCATAAGAGGCAAGGAATATAATATATTTGATATGCAGTTTAATTCGCAAAATAAAATCACTCATATTTCTTTTATTAAAAAAGGAACTGAATTGGAAACATTGGAGCGGGTTGTTTTTGTGGAGGCAGGTGACATGAAGGAGGATGGAACAGAAGATAAAGGGGAAAATGAGCACGGAGGCGATGACGGGAGCGAAAACAATCAAAAAGATCCAGTGCTGGAGGTGACAGCTTTCGCAAAACAATTTTCTGATTCATGTGATGATTGGCCTATATTGAATTATCGACATTCAAAGAAGTTACCAGATTATCTGCAAGTTCAGAGTTCGGATTCCAGTACCACGGAAGAGCCAAGTGTGGTCTCTGATGATTCCCCTGTTCCGCAATCCTCCACAACAGAAATTCAGACACTGGCTCCTGTACCTGAGGACGCACCTTACATACCGGTAGAAAAAGCAGAGTAAATTTCTTTAAGAGAGTAATGATTTATGAAGTTTTATTTAATTAAGGTTATTCTGATTTGTTTTTCTCTGTCTTTTGTATCCTGCTTCAAAAAAAAAACAGTCAGCCGATCTCTTTTCCCAGCAAAGGACACCATCCGATTTAATATCGGCTCTGAGCCTCCCACGCTGGACTGGAGTAAAGCCACAGATACGACCTCCAGCTTGATTGTGGATAATATCATGGAAGGGTTGCTGAGTTATGATTTTTCGAAAAAGTCAGTCGGATTAAAACCGGCGCTGGCTGAAAAATGGTTCTCCACTGAACACGGGAAACGGTGGATTTTTACCATAAAAAAGGGCGTGAAGTGGAGTGATGGAAAAGAGTTTAAAGCTGACCATATAAAGGACGGATGGGAAAGACTGCTGAATCCAAAAACAGCTTCTGAATATGCGTATTTTTTGTACTCCGTTAAAAATGCCCGCGCCTATAATGAAGGAAAGATAACAGATTTTTCACAAGTGGGGGTTTCGGTTAATAAACAAGGTCAGTTGATGGTGAATTTGGAAAAAGGGAAAAGCTATTTCCCTTACTTCGTTTCGCATAGCAGCACCTATCCCATACGAAAAGATATAATTGAAAAATATGGAAACCGTTGGACAGACCCGGAAAATATTGTCACCTTGGGAGCGTACAAATTAAAAAAATGGGAACATGATAAAAGAATTTTTTTGGAGAAAAACAAACATTACCACGGTACACCTCCGAAAATAACAAATATCCTTATTTACATTATTCCTGAAAGTGGAACAGCTTTAAGCTTGTTTGAAAAAGGCCGATTGGATGTTATAGGAGGTCTTCCTTCCAGAGAATTGCCTGTGCTCAGAAAAAGAAAGGAATATCACTCCCATCCCATACTGGCCACTTATTATTATGGCATCAATGTCAAACAAAAACCTTTTGATGATGTGCGGGTAAGGAAAGCTTTTAGTTTAGCTATTAACAGACGGCAGATCACCGATTTGCTCAAAGGGGATCAGGTTCCTTTGACAGGTTGGATCCCCGAGGGCTTGTTGGGCTATGATTCCGCAGTGGGTTTGGATTTTAACCCGGAAAAAGCACGTGCATTAATGAATTCAGCCGGATATAAGGATCGCTCCACTTTTCCTAAAGTGACTATTTCCTACAATACGCACGAAGATCATAAACGAGTGGCAGAGAAGGTTCAGGCTCAATTAAAAACCCATTTGAATATTTCAGTCGAGCTTTCCAATGAAGAATGGAAGACATATCTGCAAAGTTTAAAAACAGAAAGACAGCAAATCTATAGAATGGGCTGGGTGGCGGATTACCCTGATCCCGATAATTTTATGACTTTGATGACCTCTTACTCGGAAAATAATCATACTGGCTGGGGAGATATCCGTTACGATTCTTTGGTGGAAAAAGCGGGTGTGTTGTCGAATGAAAAAGAAAGGCTCAAATTATATTTGCTGGCACAGAAAATTCTTGTGGAGGAGGCCGCGGCTGTCATACCTATTTATTCATCTCAATCCCATTGGCTGATATCAGATCGGATAGCGGTGTTTCCCTTTAATATCATGGGTAAAGTCTATTTTAAGGAAGTACAGCTGAAATCAAAATAGCCGTAAACACTCCTGCCGTTTTTTTTATTTACTGTATATCTCTCAATAAAGAAAAATAACCGTTCTTTTTTTATAAGTACGGATTAATATGTTTATCTTGAAAACCACACTAAAATAAAGGATATACTACTTAATGTAAAACCATTTTTTATACGCTGTAATGAAACACTTTATTCTATCTTTTTTTGAAATAGAGAAATATCAAAGCTCTCTTCAACAGGAAATAGCCGCCGGTCTGACCACTTTCTTAAGCATGGCGTATATTGTCAGTGTACATCCACAAATCATCAGTCAGACAGGAATGCCTTTTTCCGCCTGCGTAACAGCCACTATTTTGGTTTGTTTTTTCAGCTCTATAGCTATGGGAGTCTATGCCAATAACCCCATTGTCTTATGCCCTGGTCTGAGTTTAAGCAGTTTTTTCACTTTTACTATAGTAAAAAGTCAGGGAGTTCCCTATGAAATAGCCTTGGGAGCCACTTTCTGGGTTGGAGTCATTTTTTTCGCTTTGTCTCTTTTTAAAATCCGGGAAAAATTTGCCCTTTCCGTCCCCAATTCCCTTAAGAACGCTCTTGTCTGTGGAATTGGCTTGTTTGTCGCCTTTGTGGGATTGAAAGGGGGTGCTATGATAGAGCACTCAGATGAAACTTTTTTAAAGGCACAATCTCTATCAGCGGAAAACGGCACTTTTTTAATTGGTCTGGCTCTGACATTTGTCATGCTGGTTTTAAAAATAAAAGGAGCTTTGTTACTTTCCATCATCACTGCAACTATCCTGTGTTTTCCTTTAGGTCGAATATGGGGCGAGAACACTTTGCTCAATTACAAGGGTATATTTTCCTTGCCTGATTGGAGCTTGTTCGCTCAAATGGATTTGTTAGGCGCCCTTCAATATTCTTTTTGGCCGGTTTTGTTTTCCATTGCCTTTGTGGATTTATTTGAAAGCCTCGGAGGAGTATTGGGAATCACCAAGTCAGGACCTGTAATGTCAGGGAACAAGGCTTGCCCCAGAAATTTAAAAAAGAGTTTGCTGGTGGACGCTTCAGCCACAGCCTGCGCGGGATTGATGGGTTCCAGTTCTGTCGTGTGCTTTCTGGAATCTTTGGCAGGCATGCACGCGGGAGGTAGAACAGGATTAACCGCTGTTGTCACGGCTTTCCTATTTCTCCCTTTTCTTTTTTTATCTCCCCTGCTTTCAATGATTCCCCATATTGCCACAGCCCCGATTTTGGTGATCCTTGGTTCTTATATGATGAAATCAGCGGCGGATATTGAGTGGGAAAAACCGGATGAAGCCTTACCTTCTTTTATTATGATCCTGCTAATTCCCCTGTGTTTTTCCATTATTCAGGGTATTATATATGGATTTTTATTTTACACCGGTTTAAAACTGATTATGGGCAAAGGAAAAGAACTCTCCCCTTATATGTACTGCCTTGCGGTTTTTTGCGGGTTGTTTCTTATTGGCAGGTAGTTTTAGCTTTTTCTGTTTCGACTGCTTAATTCTTTCAACGCTTTTTCAACGACTTCTGTTGCCGAAAGCCCTGCCACACAAGGCTGAAACGAGACTAGCAACTTGTTTTGGTTTTTGTACTTTTTGTACTGCCCTTTGATTGGTCTTTTGGTTGAATATTCTAACCTGTTTAGCTTCTTCAAACTGTTTAATATGCCTGTTTAGCTCATTAAATATTTTGTCAAAACAGTCCTTTAGATATCTTATTTCCCATATTTCCAATTCTACTAAAGCTTTTTTCATGTCTTCATCCAGGAATTTTATATCCTCAGACTGGTGGCGCAACACTTCCTTTAGCTGTTCCATTGCCTCCATACTAAATAATCCAACTAGTTTAGAGTCTTTAATCACCCTCTCAGCATTGCTCATCACAACTTGAGCTTTTTGCCTTGCCTTATATAGTTCCCTCAGACTGTCTCGCTCCAGCTCCTTCCTATACCGTGAGAGGGGCGCGGTTGAGGGGTAAGATACTCCCAGTTTAGCTTCTTCCAAATGTCTAATACGCCTCTTTAGCGTCTCATGATATCTTGTAAAAAGCTCCCTTAGATATCTTATTTCCCATCTTTTTGTCATTTGATATACCATAATATTTTGATTCAGGTGTTCCATAATATTTTGATTCAGGCGTTCCGCATCCCTAGACTGGTGGCGCAACTCTTTCTTTAGCTGTTCCATTCGCATCCGTACTAATACTCCACCATCTAGTCTCTCTTTTTCATATTTTTTAATCAACACCTCAGCATCGCTCATCGCACCTTGATGCTCTTTTATATCCTCATTTAGTTTCTTCAGACTGTCTCGCTCCTGTCGTCCTATAACTTCAGAGAGTCGTCCCGTCCACCAGCTGGATGAATCACTAGCCTGTTTAGCTTCTTCAAACTGTCTAATACCCCTCTCTAGCTCATCAGACATGGCGTAATAATCGTCCCTTATTCTGTTAACGTAAGATAATGTGCCTGTGCCCATAAGTTCTTTTCTATTTGGCTCCCTACTAAATACAACCTCTATAATGTCTTGATACTTCGGTGCTTTCTGCCATCTACTCTTCTGGGTCATCCGCTCTGACTTTAGCAGTGCCATTCGCAACCATAACACTCTAACTAGGTCCACTTCTTGATATTTTTTAATAATCCCCTCAGCATTGATTATCAAATCGTTAACTTTTGCAATAGCCTTAACTAGTTCCTCCAGACTGTTTGTTAGCTCTCGCTCCTGTAGCTTCCATGCTTCTTCAAAAACTAGGTCAGCCCGATCGATTAGCTCCTTAAACTTACCCTCTAGTTCTTTAGCCGGGTTAACTTTTTCAATCAGCTCGCTTAGCTCCTGAGAATCGTTTTGCAACTGGCTACTTACTTCCTTTAGGATCCTTAGCCCCGGTAACTCCAGGCCGGCTTTAGCTATATTTTCACTAACCTGTGCAACTCTTTCAATCGCCTGTTCAACTTTTCGAATAGCCTGTGTCCTTAGCTCCTGCAACCTGCTGTCTGGTTCCGGTTCTGCAGATTGAACTTCGGCTGATTGAACATTCACACTAATAACAACTAGAATTGCAAATAAAATAGATTTCATTTCTCTGCTCCTTTGTCTGATAAATCATTCCCTTTGAAGGAAATATTGCAGTAATTTATATCTCATAGCTATATATTCAAATCAAGAAAAAGCTTATTTTTTCAAATGAAAGCAAAATATTAGGTCAATTAATGTAAATAATTCATCCTTTGTTACAAAAAAAGAACAGAAATTATATCAATCGAATTGACAATTTTTGAGGATTGGACAAAGTCAGATTATACAAATTTAGGAAAATGAAACAAGAATATTTTTTACTTGAATGTATTAAAGAATGTGAATGTAGATGCAATCATAGATAAAAATCACTTGATATATTGTTGTTGAAAATTATCAGAAATAACCCGCTTAAAATATCTTGAATCTGTACTTGCATCTACAGGAATGGGAGAAGTTGAGGTTCAATCATAAACAAAATAATTTGTATTTGTTATTATTAAAAATAACCATCTTAAGTCACCTTGAACCTGAAAAATTTGTTCGCATTCCTTCTTCATACGAGAAAATAAATATAATGTCTTCCTCTCCTACTAAATTAAAACGATTCCTTAAAGGAAAAAAACCTGTATTTTAATTAACCGGTCTTCCGCTCCTACCAAATTAAAACGATTCCTTACCGCCTGTTTCAAAAACCGGAAGTCAGATTGAAGTTTTTCCTCCTCTATTCAGAGGGTATTATATATGGATTTTTATTTTACACCGGTTTAAAACTGATTATGGGCAAAGGAAAAGAACTCTCCCCTTATATGTACTGCCTTGCGGTTTTTTGCGGGTTGTTTCTTATTGGCAGGTAGTTTTAGCTTTTTCTGTTTAGACTGCTTAATTCTTTCAACGCTTTTTCAACGACTTTATTTTCTGAAAGCCCTGCTACACAAACCAGGAATGGAGGAGCTTATTTCACCGAGAGCGGAACGAACTGCTTGTTCTATCTGTTTTTTTAGACTGATCCTTACCGGAACAAGGCTTGTACTGCCCTTTGTAGACCGATCTTTATACCCTGCACTCTTTTTATACCCTTTACCCTGTTTTCTATACCAATAACTTACTTCAAGCTTCACAAAAACACGATCAAGAAGCATAACAGCTAAAGGGTTGTCAGCTTGTTTTGCTGTTTCCTTCAAAGAAATAATACGATCCTTATATAAGGGGAGAAGCGCGGTATCGGAAGTCGCCATATCGACAGCTATGATATAATTAAAAGTCAAATCCATTTCCCTAGTGAAAAACTCCCTATGTAATTCCATCTTAATCAACATCCCCATCAATTCAAATATTTCAGGGTGTCTGTCATCAATGAACTCTCCAAAGCGGCGCTTTTTAGTAGACTCTTTCCACTCCTCATATTCCTCGCGGTAATAGTGCCATCTCAAAGCAAACACCGCTTCGTACCTCTCCATATTTCCTTCTTTGGCCGCGGCTATAGTAGATTTGTTTAACCCTTCTGAAAAAACCTTTTCTGTTTTATTAGTTTCTTCAGCCGGTTTAGCTATTCCTCTTTTAGCCAACTCTCCCTTTAGCTCCTGTACCATTATTAGCAACCTCTCCAGCTCAGCATCCTTTTCAGCCTGTTGTGAAGCAGTGACATTAGCTTCTTCTTCAGCCTGTTTAGCTACTCCTTTAGCTAACTTTTCCTGTAGCTCCTGTACCATTAGCAACTTCTTCCTTTCAGCCTTCCTTTCAGCCTGTTGTGAAGCAGTGACATTAGCTTCTTCAGCCTGTTTAGCTACTCTTTTAGCTAACTCTTCCTTTAGCTCCTGTACCATTATTAGCAACCTCTCCAGCTTAGCCTTACTTTCAGCCTGTTGTGAAGCAGTGACATTAGCTTCTTCAGCCTGTTTAGCTCTTCTTTCAGCGGGCGTCTTTCTATGTATTGTTAGCCACACCCGCCTATTACTAGCCCGTCCAGCCTGTTGTGAAGCAGTGACATTAGCTTCTTTAGCCTGTTCAGCTATTTCAGGTTTTTTAGACTGAGCTTCGGCTGATTGAATATTCACGCTAATAACAATTAGGATTGCAAATAAAATAGATTGCATTTCTCTCTTCCTTGTGTCTGATAAATCATTCCTTTTAATTAATATCTTATATAACTATATATTCACATTAAGGAAAGAAAAATCTTATTTTTTTCAAATGGATTCACAATATTAGGTCAATTGATGTAAATAATTCATCCTTCTTTATAAAAAAGAGCAGAAATTATATCAACCGAATTGACAATTTTTAAAGATTGGCCAAAGTCAGATTATACAAATTTAGAAAAATGAAACAAGAATATTTTTTACTTGAATGTATTAAAGAGTGTGAATGTAGATGCAATCATAGATAAAAATCACTTGTATATATTGTTGTTGAAAATTATCAGAAATAACCCGCTTAAAATATCTTGAATCTGCACTTGCATCTATAGGAATGAAAGAAGTTGAGGTTCAATCATAAACAAAATAATTTGTATTTGTTACTATTAAAAATAACCATCTTAAGTCACCTTGAACCTGAAAAATTTGTCCGCTTTCCACCTTCATCCGAGAAAATAAATATAATGTCTTCCTCTCCAACCAAATTAAAACGATTCCTTACCTCCTGTTTCAAAAACCGGGAGTCAGATTGAAGTTTTTTCAGTTTTTTCTCCATTATTCAGAGAGTATTATATATGGGTTTTTATTTTACACCGGTTTAAAACTGATTATGGGAAAAGGAAAAGAACTCTCCCCTTATATGTACTGCCTTTTAGTTTTTTGCGGGTTGTTTCTTATTGGCAGGTAGTTTTAGCGTTTGCTGTTTCGACTGCTTAATTCTTTCAATGCTTTTTCAACGACTTTATTTTCTGAAAGCCCTGCTACAAACTGAACCGAGACTAGCAACTTGTTCTAGTTTCCCTTGGTTTCCACTAGTTCTTTCAAACTTCTCTAATAACTCTACTATCTTCTCAGATATGCTCTCTATGTTGTCAACACGATCTATTATTCTATTAATTAATTCCTCTCCCCCTCCCCCCCTTAACTCTTCTAAATCTATACCAAGAGCGTTTATCTGCCTATCCTGGATAATCCGCAGTCCCTTAAGATGTTCCGTTAACTTCTGTGCTACTTCAGATAGTTTCTTTTTTTTAGATTCTTCAATCATCCTGTCAGCATTGCTAATCACACCTTGAATTTTTTTAATAGTCTCATCTAGTTCATTCAGACTGTTTTCTCGCTCCTGATTTTTTTCGGCTGACTTAAATTCTTTAAACTGTCTAATACGCTCTCCTATCGTCTCAGATATGCTGTAAAAACGCTTTGTTGGATAGCTTATTATTCCCACTGTTTTAAAGCTTCTAATGTTTTTCTCAAAAAGGTCTATCTGCTTACGCTGTTTATTCCGCAGTTCCTCTAGCTGTTTCCTTAGCTTCTGCGTTGCTGTAGATAGTTCCTCTTTTTCAGATTCTTTAATCACCCTTTCAAGATTGCTCATCGCATCGTGAGCTTTTTCAATAGCCTTATCTAGTTCCTCCAGACTTTTTTCTCGCTCCTGTTCTTTAGATTGAGCTTCGGCTGGTTGAATATTCACGCTAATAACAATTAAGATTGCAAATAAAATAGATTGCATTTCTCTCCTCTTTTGTCTGATAAATCATTCCTTTTAATTAATATCTTATATAACTATATATTCACATTAAGGAAAGAAAAATCTTATTTTTTTCAAATGGATTCACAATATTAGGTCAATTGATGTAAATAATTCATCCTTCTTTATAAAAAAGAGCAGAAATTATATCAACCGAATTGACAATTTTTAAAGATTGGCCAAAGTCAGATTATACAAATTTAGAAAAATGAAACAAGAATATTTTTTACTTGAATGTATTAAAGAGTGTGAATGTAGATGCAATCATAGATAAAAATCACTTGTATATATTGTTGTTGAAAATTATCAGAAATAACCCGCTTAAAATATCTTGAATCTGCACTTGCATCTATAGGAATGAAAGAAGTTGAGGTTCAATCATAAACAAAATAATTTGTATTTGTTACTATTAAAAATAACCATCTTAAGTCACCTTGAACCTGAAAAATTTGTCCGCTTTCCACCTTCATCCGAGAAAATAAATATAATGTCTTCCTCTCCAACCAAATTAAAACGATTCCTTAAAGGAAAAAAGCCTGTATTTTAATTAACTGGTCTTCCTCTCCTATCAAATTAAAACGATTCCTTACCGCCTGTTTCAAAAACCGAGAGTCAGATTGAAGTTTTTTCAGTTTTTTCTCCATTATTCAGAGAGTATTATATATGGGTTTTTATTCTACACCGGTTTAAAACTGATTATGGGAAAAGGAACAGAACTCTCCTCTTATATGTACTGCCTTGCGGTTTTTTGCGGGTTGTTTCTTATTGGCGGGTAGTTTTAGCTTTTTCTGTTTCGACTGCTTAATTCTTTCAACGCTTTTTCAACGACTTTATTTTCTGAAAGCCATGCTACACTTAAAAGACAAGGCTGAAATGAAACTAGCAACTTGTTTTAGTTTGAATGTTCCACTAGCTCTTTTAAACTGTCTAATACCCTCTTCTGTCGTCTCAGATATGCGGTAAAAACTCTCTATTAGAGATTCTATCAATACCATTGTTCCTCCACCTTCTTTAACCGCTCTAACTTCTTTATCAAAATAGTTTATATCCCCAAACTGGATACGCCACTGTAACTCTAGCTGTTTCCTTAAACTCTGTGCTGCTTCAGGTAGTTTCTTTTTTTTAGATTTTTTAATCACCTTTTCAAGATTGCTCATCGCACCATGAGCTTTTTTAATAGCCTTATCTAGTTCCTTCAGCCTGTTTTCTCGCTCCTGTTTTTTTTCGGCTGACCTTAGTTCTTCAAACTCTCTAATACGCTTTGCTATAGTATTAGACATCCCGTAAAAACTCTTTGTTAGATAGGTTATTATTCCCACTTCTTTAAACAGTATAATGTAGCTCTCAAAAAGGCCTATCATCTGCCTATACTGTTCATTCCGCAGTTCCTCTAGCTGTTTCCTTAGCTTCTGTGCTACTGTAGATAGTTTCTCTTTTGCAGATTCTTCAATCACCTTTTTAAGTTTACTCATCGCATCGTAAGCTTTTTCAATAGCCTTATATAGTTCCTTCAGCTCTTCTGCTTGTCCTGCATGTTGAGCTTCGGCTGGTGGAATATTCACACTAGCCGCTTTAGCTTCTATAAAATAGCGAATCAGGATGTGTAGCTCATTAGATTTTTTTTCCAACAGTTTCATTAGCTCCTGTTTTTTAGACTGTTCAACAGTTCCACTAGCTTCTTTAGCTTCTTTAATCAGCCTGTTTAGCTCATTAGACTTGTTGTAAAACAGTGTCCATAGTTTCATTATCCTTAGATCCAGTACTTCTACAAACCACTGTTTTTTTGTCATCAGCTCTGTCAGCTCCGTATATGGACTAACTTTCTGGAATTTCCATTCTGCTGTATGAAGCTTGTTAGCGATGCTAGCTATATTCTCAGCCATGCGAATAACCTCATTTAGGTTACTCAGACTGCCTTCTCGCTTCTGTTCTTCAGATTGAGCTTCGGCTGGTTGAATATTCACACTAATACTAATTAATATTGCAAATAAAATAGATTTTATTGCTCTCCTCCTTGTGTCTGATAAATCATTCCTTTTGATTAATATCTTATATACTACATATTTTAATTAAAACCAGAAAATTCTTATTTTTTTCAAATGGAATCAAAATATTAGGCCAATTAATGTAAATAATTCATCTGTTTTTATAAAAAAGAGCAGAAATTATATGAACCGAATTGATAATTTTTTGAAGATTGGCTAAAGTCAGATTATCCAAATTTAGGAAAATGAAGCAAGAATATTTTTTACTTGAATGTATTAAAGAGTGTGAATGTAGATGCAATAATAGGTAAAGATCAATTGTATATATTGTGGTTGAAAATTATCAGAAATTATATCAACCGAATTGACAATTTTTTGAGGATTAGCCAAAGTCAGATTATACAAATTTAGGAAAATGAAGCAAGAATATTTTTTACCGGCATGTATTAAAGAATGTGAATGTAGATGCAATAATAGGTAAAGATCAATTGTATATATTGTGGTTGAAAATTATCAGAAATTATATCAACCGAATTGACAATTTTTTGAGGATTAGCCAAAGTCAGATTATACAAATTTAGGAAAATGAAATAGGAATATTTTTTACCTGCATGTATTAAAGAGTGTGAATGTAGATGCAATCATAGATAAAGATCACTTGTATATATTGTGGTTGAAATTTATCAGAAATAACCCGCTTAAAATATCTTGAATCTGTACTTGCATCTACAGGAATGGAAGAAGTTGAGGTTCAATCATAAACAAAATAATTTGTACTTGTTACTATTAAACATAACCATCTTAAGTCACCTTGAACCTGAAAAATTTGTTCGCTTTCCTTCTTCATACGAGAAAATAAATATAATGTCTTCCTCTCCTACTAAATTAAAACGATTCCTTAAAGGAAAAAACCTGTATTTTAATTAACTGGTCTTCCTCTCCTACCAAATTAAAACGATTCCTTATCTACAGTTTCAAAAGCCGGGAGTCAGATTGAAGTTTTTTCAGTTTTTCCTCCTCTATTCAGGGTATTATATATGGATTTTTATTCTACACCGGTTTAAAACTGATTATGGGAAAAGGAAAAGAACTCTCCCCTTATATGTACTGCCTTGCGGTTTTTTACGGGTTGTTTCTTATTGGCGGGTAGTTTTAGCTTTTTCTGTTTAGACTGCTTAATTCTTTCAATGCTTTTTCAACGACTTTATTTTGCCGAAAGCCCTGCTACACTTAGAAAAAAAGGCTGAAACAAGACTAGCAACTTGTTTTAGTTTCTCTAGCTGTACTGCCCTTTTTAGACTGATCTTTTGGTTGAATATTCCACTAGCCTGCTTAGCTCCTTCAAACTGTAGAATATGCTTGTTTAGCTCATTAGATATGTTGTAAAAACAGTCCATTAGATATCTTATTTCCCATATTCCCCATGTTCCTGTAGCTTCTGTAACCCTTCTAACATCTTCATCCAGCAATTTTATATCCTTATCCTGGTCGCGCAACACTGCCTTTAGCTGTTCCATTTGCTTCTGTGCTGCTTCAGCTAGTTCCTTGTTTTCAGATTCTTTAATCACCCTGTTAGCATTGCTCATCGCAGATTGAGCTTTTTCAATAGCTCCATCTAGTTCCTGCAGACTGTTTTCTAACCCCTGTTTTTCATATTGAGTTCGGAGTTGAATATTCACACTAGCCTGTTTAGTTTTTTCAAACTGTCTAATACGCCTCTCTAGCGTCTTATGATATGTTGTAAAAAGGCCACTTAGATATCTTATTTCCCATATTCTTGTAAAATTAGCTTTTGTAAACTTTCCAATGTCTGCCTTCAGCAATTTTATATCCTCATCCTGTTGGTATAGCACTTCCTGTAGCTGTTCCATTCGCATCCATACTACTATTCCAACTAGTTGCTCTTTTTGAAATTCTTCAATCACCTTTCTAGCATTGCTCATCGCAGATTGAGCTTTTTTAAAGGCCTTATTTAGTTTCTTCAGACTGTCTTCTCGCTTCTGTTCTTCAGATTGAGCTTCGGCTGGTTGAATATTCACACTAGCCCGTTTAGCTTCTTCAAACTGTCTAATACGTCTCTCTAGCGCCTCAGATATGTCGTAAAAATAGTCCCTTATACCTCTTATTTCCGATGTTGTGTTCATACTCATAATAATGTTCTCGGGGTCCTTCCCAGCTTCTATAGCCTTTCTTCTAACGTCTCTCAAGCGTATATCCATACCCTCCATACTCAAATCCTGGATGCTCAGCTCTTCCTTTAGCTGTTCCATTCGCTTCAATAACACTCCAACTAGGTCCTCTTTTCCAGATTCTTTAATCAACCTGTTAGCATTGCTCATAGCAGATTGAGCTTTTTTAATAGCCTCATCTAGTTTCTGCAGACTGTCTTCTAGCTCCGTTTTTTCAGATTGAGCTTCGGCTGGTTGAATATTCACACTAATAACAACTAAGATTGCAAATAAAATAGATTGCATTTCTCTCCTAACTTATGTCTGATAAATTATTCCTTTTGATTAATATCTTATATACTATATATTTAGCCAGAAAATTCTTATTTTTTTCAAATGGGAATCAAAATATTAGGGCAATTGATGTAAATAATTCATCCTTTGTTACAAAAAAGAGCAGAAATTATATCAACCGAATTGACAATTTTTGAGGATTGATCAAAGTCAGATTATCCATTTAAGAAAATGAAACAGGAATATTTTTTACTTAAATGTATTAAAGAGTGTGAATGTAGGTGCAATCATAAATAAAGATCACTTGATATATTGTTGTTGAAAATTATCAGAAATAAGCCTGTACATTCTTTATTTTCCAGAAGAGATTGCCGATGTATATATTGTTGTTGAAAATTATCAGAAATAACCCGCTTAAAGTATCTTGAATCTGCACTTGCATCTACAGGAATGGAAGAAATTGAAACTCAATCATAAACAAAATAATTTGTATTTGTTACTATTAAAAATAACCATCTTAAGTCATCTTGAATCTGAAAAATTTGTCCGCTTTCCTTCTTCATCCGAGAAAATAAATATAATGTCTTTCTCTCTAACCAAATTAAAACGATTCCTTACCTACGGTTTCAAAAACCGGGAATCAGATTGAAGTTTTTTCAGTTTTTCCTCCACTATTCAGGGTATTATATATGAATTTTTATTTTACACCGGTTTAAAACTGATTATGAGAAAAGGAAAAGGACTCTTCCCTTATATGTACTGCCTTTCTGTTTTTTGCGGGTTGTTTCTGATTGGCAGATAGTTTGAGCTTTTTTCAGTTTCGACTGCTTAACTCTTTCAACGCTTTTTCATCGACTTTTTTTGTTTTTTCTGAAAGCCCCTCTACATATAAAAGAAATGGATTTCAATCTAACGAGAGCGATACTATCTAATATCTTCCGTAGACTGCTGTCTAGCCTATTCACCTCTTCCATTAGATTCTGCAGACTGCTGTCTAGCTCATCTTCTGCAGACTGTTGAACGCTTTTAATTAAGTTCTGAAGTCTGCTAATGCCACTTAACTTCTCCACCTGTGCCATTAGCGCTTTCAACTGTGCTATTAGCTCCTGCAACAACCTGCTTCGCTCTTGTTCTGCAGACTGTTGTGAAACAATCTGTGAAGCTTCAGTTTGAATAGCCTGTGTACTTAGCCCCTCTAACCCGCTGTCGTCTCGCCCCTGTTCTGCAGACTGTTGTGAAACAACCTGTGGAACTTCAGTAGCCTTAAAATTGCGCAACTGGTCCCTTAGATTCCCTTCTTTTTCAAACCAGTCAGCCAGACCGATTAGCTCCTTAGACTTGCCCTTTAGCTCCTTTAGCTCCTTTTTTTTAGCCGGGTTAACTTTTTCAATCAGCTCGCGTAGCTCCTGAGACTTGTTGCGCAACTGTTCCCTCAGCTCCTCTAGTTCCCTTAGCCACTTTAACTCCCGGTCTTCTTTAAATAGCTCATTTTCACCAACCTGTTCAGCTCTTTCAATCGCCTGTTGAGCTATTTGAACAGCCTGTGTACTTAGCTCCTCTAACCTGCTGTCTCGCTTCTTTTCTTCAGGTTGAGCTTCGGCTGGTTGAATATTCACGCTAATACCAATTATTATTGCAAATAAAATAGATTTCATTTCTCTGATCCTGTGTCTGATAAATCATTTTTTGAAGGAAATACTGCAGTAATTTATATCTCATAACTACATATTCAAATCAAGAAAAGAAAAATCTTATTTTTTCAAGTAGAATCAAAATATTAGGCCAATTAATGTAAATAATTCATCCGTTATTGCAAAAAAAGTAGAAATTATATCAACCGAATTGACAATTTTTTGAGGATTGGCCGAAGTCAGATTATACAAATTTAGGAAAATGAAAAAGGAATATTTTTTACCTGCATGTATTAAAGAGTGTGAATATAGATGCAATCATAAATAAAGATCACTTGATATATTGTTGTTGAAAATTATTAGAAATTATATCCAACCGAATTGACAATTTTTTGAGGATTGGCCGAAGTCAGATTATACAAATTTAGGAAAATGAAAAAGGAATATTTTTTACTTAAATGTATTAAAGAGTGTGAATATAGATGCAATCATAAATAAAGATCACTTGATATATTGTTGTTGAAAATTATTAGAAATAAGCCTGTACATTCTTTATTTTCCAGAAGAGATTGCCGGTGTATATATTGTTGTTGAAAATTATCAGAAATAACCCGCTTAAAGTATCTTGAATCTGCACTTGCATCTGCAGGAATGGAAGTTGAGGTTCAACCATAAACAAAATAATTTGTATTTGTTACTATTAAAAATAACCATCTTAAGTCATCTTGAATCTGAAAAATTTGTCCGCTTTCCTTCTTCATCCGAGAAAATAAATATAATGTCTTCCTCTCCAACCAAATTAAAACGATTCCTTACCTCCGGTTTCAAAAACCAGGAGTCAGATTGAAGTTTTTTCAGTTTTTCCTCCACTATTCAGGGTATTATATATGAATTTTTATTTTACACCGGTTTAAAACTGATTATAAGAAAAGGAACAGAACTCTCACCTTATATGTACTGCCTTTTAGTTTGTTGCGGGTTGTTTCTTATTGGCAGATAGTTTTAGCTTTTTCAGTTTCGACTGCTTAATTCTTTCAACGCTTTTTCAACGACTTTATTTTCTGAAAACCCTGCTACACTGCTACATATAGAACCAGCTTCCTTCAATCTAACGAGAGAGCGCCTGGCTTGTGCTACCGCTTTTTGTAGACTGATCTTTACCTGATTCAAAACTCTTTTATAATCAACAAAAGCAACGCCCTGAACTTCTGCAGACTGTTGAACTCTTTTTTCAGTCGTCTGTTCCATTTCACTTAGCTTCGGCAGAATGCTGTCTAGCCTATTTATCTCTTCAATTATACTCTTTAGCCTGCTGTTTAGCTCATTCACCTCTTCCGTTAGCTTCTGCAGGCTGTGGCTGTCTAGCTTATCTTCTGGAGACTGGTGAACTCTTTCAGATAGGTTCTGCAGTTTGCTTTTTAGCTCCTGCAGAATCTTGTTTAGCTCATCTTCTGCAGACTGTTGAGCTCTTTTCATTATGTCCTGCAGTCTGCCACTGCTGTGTAGCGCCTCCGCCTGTGCCGTTAGCGCATCCAGCTTTGCCATTAGCATTACCAACTCGTTTTCTTGCTCCTGTTCTCCAGATTGAGCTTCGGCTGGTTGAATATTCACACTAATAACAATTATAATTGCAAATAAAATAGATTTCATTTCTCTGATCCTGTGTCTGATAAATCATTCCTTTTGAAGGAAATATTGCAGTAATTTATATTACATAACTATATATTTTAATCAAGAAAAGAAAAGTCTTATTTTTTCAAATGGAATCAAAATATTAGGCCAATTGATGTAAATAATTCATCCTTTGTTACAAAAAAAGAGCAGAAATTATATCCAACCGAATTAACAATTTTTTGAGGATTGGACAAAGTCAGATTATACAAATTTAGGAAAAGGAAATATTGCAGTAATTTATATTACATAACTATATATTTTAATCAAGAAAAGAAAAGTCTTATTTTTTCAAATGGAATCAAAATATTAGGCCAATTGATGTAAATAATTCATCCTTTGTTATAAAAAAGAGAAGAAATTACATCAACCGAATTGACAACTTTTGAGGATTGGACAAAGTCAGATTATCCACATTTAGGAAAATGAAACAAGAATATTTTTTACCGGCATATATTAAAGAGTGTGAATATTAGATTCAATCATAGACAAAAACCACTTGTATATATTGTTGTTGAAAATTATCAGAAATTATATCAACCGAATTAACAATTTTTGAGGATTAGCCAAAGTTCAGATTATCCAAATTTAGGAAAATGAAACAGGAATATTTTTTACTTGAATGTACTAAAGAGTGTGAATGTAGATGCAATCATAGATAAAAGATCACTTGATATATTGTTGTTGAAAATTATCAGAAATAACCCGCTTAAAGTATTTTGAATCTGTACTTGCATCTGCAGGAATGGAAGTTGAGGTTCAACCATAAACAAAATAATTTGTATTTGTTACTATTAAAAACAACCATCTTAAGTCATCTTGAATCTGAAAAATTTGTCCGCTTTCCTTCTTCATCCGAGAAAATAAATATAATGTCTTCCTCTCCAACCAAATTAAAACGATTCCTTACCTCCGGTTTCAAAAACCGGAAGTCAGATTGAAGTTTTTTCAGCTTTTCCTCCACTATTCAGGGTATTATATATGAATTTTTATTTTACACCGGTTTAAAACTGATTATAAGAAAAGGAACAGAACTCTCACCTTATATGTACTGCCTTTTAGTTTGTTGCGGGTTGTTTCTTATTGGCAGATAGTTTTAGCTTTTTCAGTTTCGATTATTTAATGCTTTCATCTTTTTTGTAATGTCCTGTCTTCTTTTGAAAGCCCTGATACATATAGAAGCGGCTTGAACTCCAGCGACAACAGCTACAGCTGTCAATCCACTCCCGACCACTTTGTCAGGATTAGCCAGTACCTCTGGCGGAATAAAGTCAACAACAGACATGAGTGAGGATAAAAAATTATACCCTAATGCTAAAGCTGTTGCTGAAACGCCCCCATATACACTTGCCGACACAAGACTTGTACTGCCCTTGTAGTATCTTAGAAGATTAAGAAATACCCTCTGTGTCCCCTGATTTTTATTATTATGCATTACATGCATATTATTAAGAAAACGATCAAAAACATCAAGAAGTG
This sequence comes from Bdellovibrionales bacterium, assembly GCA_965203225.1. Classification (GTDB taxonomy): domain Bacteria; phylum Bdellovibrionota; class Bdellovibrionia; order Bdellovibrionales; family UBA1609; genus JANQSP01. Next base: position 448,225 of record CBDBBW010000006.1, read on the forward strand.
TAAAAGCTGGACGGTTTTCAGCTTCTTTCGCTGTTTTCTTCAAAGCCCCAACATATTCAAGATATACGGAGAAAAGCGCGATATCGGAATTGATATTGATGCCAAACAACAACAAAATCCGTATCATTTCCTCAGTGAAAAACTCCTTTTCTAATGGCGCCTTGATCAGCATCTGCAACCAACTAAACATTTCTTCTTGTTTTTCGTACTCAGAGCGATTTTCAACTTGTATAAGCGATGCTAATGTAATCATATCATATTCATTGTAGCCATATCGCTTCATCAAAGCAGACAATACTTTGTACTCCTTCACATTTCCTGTGCCGATCGCGCCTATAACAGCTTTTCTTAACTCGGCAAGGAACTCTTTTCTGAACTTATTAATAAGAAGCATAGTTGTCTCAACATTTGGGCGCAACAACACTTCAGGGTTAAACAAGTGGTCGCTTTGACTGCCTAGCGCTTTAGCAAGAAGATTGAATGTTGTTTCTATTTCGAGCGGGTTATACTCCTTTAATGGCTGTAAAGCAGTTCCCTTAGCTCCTTCAGCCTGGTTAGCTCTTTCAGTCACCGGTTCTTCAGCCTGGTTAGCTCTTTCAGTCACCGGTTCTTCAGCCTTGTCAGCTCTTTCAGTCACCGGTTCTTCAGCCTGGTTAGCTCTTTCAGTCACCGGTTCTTTAGGTTGAGCTTCAGTTGATTGAATATTCACACTAATAACAACTAAGATTGCAAATAAAATAGATTTCATTATCTCTCCTCTTTTGTCTGATAAACCATTCCTTTTGAAGAAAGTATTGCAGTAGTTTATATTACATAACTATATATTTTAATCAAGAAAAGAAAAATCTTATTTTTTCAAGTGGAATCAAAATATTAGGCCAATTAATGTAAATAATTCATTCTGTGTCACAAAAAAAAGAGAAGAAATTATATCAACCGAATTAACAATTTTTTGAAGATTGGTCAAAGTCAGATTATACAAATTTAGGAAAATGAAACCAGGAATATTTTTTACCTGCATGTATTACAGAATGTGAATATTAGATGCAATCATAGACAAAGATCACTTGTATACACTGTTGTTGAAAATTATCAGAAATTATATCAACCGAATTAACAATTTTTGAGGGTTGGACAAAGTCAGATTATACAAATTTAGGAAAATGAAACCAGGAATATTTTTTACCTGCATGTATTAAAAAGTGTGAATGTAGGTGCAATCATAGATAAAGATCACTTGTATATATTTTTGTTGAAAATTATCAGAAATTATATCCAACTGGATTAACAATTTTTTGAAGATTGGTCAAAGTCAGATTATACAAATTTAGGAAAATGAAACAAGAATATTTTTTACCGGCATATATTAAAGAGTGTAAATATTAGACTCAATCATAGACAAAAATCACTTGTATATATTTTTGTTGAAAATTATCAGAAATTATATCAACCGAATTAACAACTTTTGAGGATTGGACAAAGTCAGATTATACAAATTTAGGAAAATGAAACCAGGAATATTTTTTACCTGCATGTATTAAAAAGTGTGAATGTAGGTGCAATCATAGACAAAGATCACTTGTATATATTGTTGTTAAAAATTATCAGAAATAACCAGCTTAAAATATCTTGAATCTGTACTTGCATCTGCAGGAATGGAAGTTGAGATTCAATCATAAACAAAATAATTTGTATTTGTTACTATTAAACATAACCATCTTAAGTCACCTTGAATCTGAAAAATTTGTCCGATTTCCTTCTTCATACGAGAAAATAAATATAATGTCTTTCTCTCCAACCACATTAAAACGATTCCTTACCTCCGGTTTCAAAAACCGGGAGTCAGATTGAAGTTTTTTCAGTTTTTCCTCCATTATTCTCGGTTGATATAATTTCTGCTCTTTTTTTGTAACAAAGAATGAATTATTTACATCAATTGGCTTAATACTTTAATTTCAATTGAAAAAAATAAGAAATTTCTTAAGGTATAAATTAAAAGGAATGATTTATCAGGCATAAGTTAGGTAGGAAATGCAATCTATTTTATTTGCAATCCAAATATAATAGTCTTGTTAAACAAAGCTATTATGGATGCGATCAAAACAGGAAATGTGGAGAGGTTCCTAAAGTTGTCTGCTGTGAGAGCGGAATCTAGCTACAGAGAATATTATACAATTATATCTAATACAAATTTTGAAAAGCTCCAACGCTTTGGAGAGCTTACTGATAACAACCACCCCGGAAATATTTGAATTTCTGCGGACGATGATTGAGGCGAAATCAAATACGGAGTTTTTCACTTTGGAAATGATATGGACTTTGTCTTTTATCATCGCTTCCGATATCGCGACTTCCAATACCGCGCTTCTCCCCGTATATCATGATCGTATTGTGTCTTTGAAGGAAACAGCACAAAAAACCGGCAACCGTTCAGCTCTTAAATTTCTTAATAGTTTTCTTACGAGGCTTCAGGAAAGTGATCAGGATAAAGATCAGTCTACAAAGGGCAGTACAAAGCTTGTTAAGGCTCAGAAGGTAAGTGATGATGAGGTAATAAAAAGGATAGGACAAAACTTAGAAGACTTAGCTAATGCTCGTGATCCAGCTCGCCGCGATGGTTTGAATAACATACCTCCACCTGTAACTAAATGTAAAAGTGCTTTTTAACAAAAGAAAGTTCATTAACACAGTGTTGAAAAAATTAAGGGGTCAAAACTGTACTGCCTTTCAGTTTTTTACGGGTTGTTTCTTATTGGCAGGTAGTTTTAGCTTTTTCAGTTTAGACGGCTTCACTCTTTTAGACTGTTTAATTCTTACAACTCTTGTTTACCGGACTGTTTTTTGCCAGGTTTGCCGAAGAAAGCCTTCCTACATGAAGCAACAGCTTGCAATCCCATTAAAGCAGAGGAAAAAGCCTGCAGTTTTCCCAGCGACACTAGGGTCTCTGGGAATGGGAATGAGGGAATGGGTACTGATACTAAAAAACCAGATACTACGAACCCACTTAATGAAACGAACGTCCATAACAGTGCATTCATATATCTTTCTTTTCTAATTTGGGATTTTAGAAGAGTATGATATTTTCTGAGCTCTCCATTATTATAAATCTCATTAAGATTCATAAGAAACTTATCAACATTATTAAGAAATTTAAGAGCTGAACGGTTGCCGGTTTTTTGTGCTGTTTCCCTCAAAGACACAATATAATCACTATATACGTGGAGAAGACCACTATCGTAAGCAATCGCAGAATCTAAGGTACTTATCATTGCACTAGTGAAAAACTTCTGATTTGATGGCGTATTAACCATTATCTGCATCCATTCACGCATTGACAATGACGACGATTCAATTATCTCAGATTCAGTGTAGCCATATTCCTTTCTCAAATTAGACAACGCTATGTACTTATTCTTATCTCCTGCTTTGATCGCGTCTATAAAATCTTGTATTAAATGGACACGGAGCTTTTCTCTGAAACTCTGAACATACTGAAATGCTAAATCACTATTTGAAGAAAGTACTCCATATTCAGATAAGCTGCCCCTTTTTTGCATTTTAGCAAAAAGCTCGATTTTTATTGCCTCTTCCACGGCTTGTATTGTCCTTTGGAGGTTGTCATCCCCTGCCCGAACTGCTTCTGTAGGTTTTTCAGTATCTTTAGATTGAGCTTCGGCTGGTTGAATATTCACACTAATAACAACTAGAATTGCAAATAAAATAGATTGCATTATCCCTCCTCTTTTGTCTGATAAATCATTCCTTTTGATTAATATCTTAATAACTGCATTTTAAATTAATGCCAGAAAATTCTTATTTTTTTCAAGTGGAATCAAAATATTAGGACAATTAATGTAAATAATTCATCCTTTGTTACAAAAAAAAGCAAAAATTATATCAACCGAATTAACAACTTTTGAGGATTGGACAAAGTCAGATTATACAAATTTAGAAAAATGAAACAGGAATATTTTTTACCTGCATGTATTAAAGAGTGTGAATGTAGATGCAATCATAGGTAAAGATCACTTGATATATTGTTGTTGAAAATTATCAGGAATAACCCTTTACATCCTGTATTTTTTCCAGCAGAGATTGCCGGTGTATATATTGTTGTTGAAAATTATCAGGAATAACCAGCTTAAAATATCTTGAATCTGTACTTGCATCTGCAGGAATGGAAGAAGTTGAAACTCAATCATAAACAAAGTAATTTGTATTTGTTACTATTAAAAATAACCATCTTACTTCACCTTGAACCTGAAAAATTTGTCCGCTTTCCGTCTTCATCCGAGAAAATAAATATAATGTCTTCCTCTCCCACCAAATTAAAACAATTCCTTACAGGAAAAAAACCTGTATTTTAATTAACCGGTCTTTCTTCTCCCATCAAATTAAAACGATTCCTTACCTCCGGTTTCAAAAACCGGGAGTCAGATTGAAGTTTTTTCAGTTTTTCCTCCACTATTCAGGGTATTATATATGAATTTTTTTTACACCGGTTTAAAACTGATTATGAGAAAAGGAACAAAACTCTCACCTTATATGTACTGCCTTTCAGTTTTTTGCAGGTTGTTTCTTATTGGCAGGTAGTTTTAGCTTTTTCAGTTTAGACGGCTTAATGGCTTAACGGCTTAATTTTTCCAACATTTTCAATGGATTGTTTTTTCTGAAAGCCCCTCTACATGCCCTAACGGCTTGCGATCCAGAGAGAGCAGCTAAAGCTACCCACCCTACCCCGAGGAGCACTTTCTCATAACTAACCTGCTCTGTGGGTACGGATAAAACAGGCAACAACTGGTACTAATAGAGTTGCTGAAACGCACGTCCAGAACGTTGCACTCGCAATATGAAATGCTCTCTATTTCTTGCTCTTTTGATAATTATAACTTTTTTTCTTAAGCTTAGTAAGAAAATTATTAGCATTATTAAGAAGTATAAGAATTGAAGGGTTGTTTTTTTGTTCTGTTTCCCCAAACACAAAATAATCGAAATGCATGGTATCGGAAAGAAGGTCAGAAGATAAAACCCGTATCATTTCCCCATTTAAAAACTCCTTATTTGATTCCACATTATTAAGAAATATAAGAGCTGAACGGTTATTTTTTTGTTCTGTTTCCCCAAACACAAAATAATCGAAATGCGTGATATCGGAAGAAAGGGCAGAAGATAAAATCCGCATTATTTCCCCAGTGAAAAACTCCTTATGTGATTCCGCATTAACCAGCATCCGCATCCATTCAAACACTTCGGAGGGTTTGTCATCAAGAAGCTTTTGAATGGGTATGGCCTCTTCAAAGGGTATAGTAGACGATGCCGATATAATTATCTCAGATTCAGTGTAGCCATATTCTTCTCTCAAATTAGACAATGCTTTGTACCTCTTCATATCTCCTACTTTGATCGCGTCTATAACAGCTGTTGTTAACTCGGTAAGGAACTCTTTGCTGAACATTTGAACAAACTGAACTGCATCAGCATCCGAAAGTACTTCAGATTTAGGCCAGTAGCCTCTTTTTTGCATTTTAGCAAAAAGCTCGGCTCTTATTGCCCTTTGGAAATTGTCATCTACTTCCTGATCTGCTTCAGCCTGTTTAGGTTTTTCAGGTTCTTCAGATTGAACTTCGGCTGGTGGAATATTCACACTAGAGGTCGAAGGCATAGCAATTAGGATTGCAAATAAAATAGATTGCATTATCTCTCCTCACTTTTGTCTGATAAATCATTTCTTTTGATTAATATCTTATATAACTGCATATTTAAATTAATGCCAGAAAATTCTTATTTTTTTCAAATTGAATCAAAATATTAGGCCAATTGAGTAAATAATTCATCCTTTGTTACAAAAAAAAGCAGAAATTATATCAAACGAATTGACAATTTTTGAGGATTGGCCAAAGTTCAGATTATCCAAATTTAGGAAAATAAAACAAGAATATTTTTTACCTGCATGTATTAAAAAGTGTGAATGTAGGTGCAATCATAGGTAAAGATCACTTGATATATTGTTGTTGAAAATTATCAGGAATAACCAGCTTAAAATATCTTGAATCTGTACTTGCATCTGCAGGAATGGAAGAAGTTGAGATTCAATCATAAACAAAATAATTTGTATTTGTTACTATTAAAAATAACCATCTTAAATCACCTTGAACCTGAAAAATTTGTCCGCTTTCCGTCTTCATCCGAGAAAATAAATATAATGTCTTCCTCCCCGCCAAATTAAAACGATTCCTTACCTCTCGCTCCAAAAATCGGGAGTCAGATTGAAGTTTTTTCAGTTTTTCCTCCATTATTCAGGGTATTGTATATGAATTTTTTTACACCGGTTTAAAACTGATTATGGGAAAAGGAAAAGAACTCTCACCTTATATGTACTGCCTTTCGGTTTTTTGCGGGTTGTTTCTTATTGGCAGGTAGTTTTAGCTTTTTCAGTTTAGACGTTCTAATTCTTTCGACGCTTTTTCACTGGTTTTTTTGCTGAAAGCCGCTCTACATTCCTGAACGGCTTGCCATCCAGAGAGAGCAGAAGTTACCAACAATCCTCCCCCGATCACTTTGCCACCAAAACCTAACCCGTCCCATGGGGGCATGAATAAAGTAATAACAGTTAACATAGATATTGAAAATAAAACCGAGATCCCTGCACTCGCCATGTTCAGATGTCTAATGTAGTATTGTAGAAGAATATGAAATAGCCTCTGTGTCAACTGCTCTTTATTATTATACTTCGTAAGAAACTCATCAACATTATTAAGAAATATAAGAGCTGAACTGTTGTTATTTTCTTGTGCTGTTTCCTCCAAAGACACAATATAACCACGATATACGGGGAGAAGCTTGATATTGGAAGAAATGGCAGAAGATAAAATCCGTATCATTTCCAAAGTGAAAAACTCCTTATTTGATTTCGCACTAACCAGCATCCGCATCCATTCAAACACTTCGGAGTGTTTGTCATTAAAGAACTGTTCAACGCGTATGTCCTCTTCAAAGGGTATAGTAGACGATGCCGATATAATTATCTGAGATTCAGTGTAGCCATATTCTTTTCTCAAATTAGACAACGCTTGGTACCTCTCCATATCTCCTACTTTGATCGCTTCTATAAAAGCTGTTGTTAACTCGACAAGGAACTTTTTTCTGACACTCTGAACATACTGAACTGCATCAGCATCCGAAAGTACTTCAACTGCAGATTCAAGCGAGTCGTCACCATTTTGCATTTTAGCAAAAAGTTCAGTTCTTATTTTCCTTTTGAACTCACCATCCACCACTGCCTGAGCTGCTTCAGCCTGACGAGCTATTTCCAACCGTGCACCTCGTCGTATCAAAAGTTCCTGATGAGCTACTTCAGCCTGTCCATCTTTTTCAGCTATTATTCTCCTTTGGAGGTTGTCCACTTCCTGAACTGCTTCAGCCTGTTTAGGTTTTTCAGGTTCTTTAGATTGAGCTTCGGCTGGTTGAATATTCACACTAATAACAATTAAGATTGCAAATAAAATAGATTGCATTATCCCTCCTCTTTCATGTCTGATAAATCATTCCTTTTGATTCATATCTTATATAACTACATATTTTAATTAATGCCAGAAATTTCTTATTTTTTTCAAATTGAATCAAAATAATTCATCCTTCATAGTGTAAATAATTCATCCTTTGTTACAAAAAAAGAACAGAAATTATATCAACCGAATTGACAACTTTTGAGGATTGGACAAAGTCAGATTATACAAATTTAGGAAAATAAAACAGGAATATTTTTTACCTGCATGTATTAAAGAGTGTGAGTGTAGATGCAATCATAGATAAAGATCACTTGTATACACTGTTGTTGAAAATTAGCAGAAATAAACCTTTACATCCTGTATTTTTTCCAGCAGAGATTGCCGGTGTATATATTGTTGTTGAAAATTATCAGGAATAACCAGCTTAAAATATCTTGAATCTGTACTTGCATCTGCAGGAATGGAAGAAATTGAGGTTAAATCATAAACAAAATAATTTGTATTTGTTACTATTAAAAATAACCATCTTAAGTCACCTTGAACCTGAAAAATTTGTCCGCTTTCCGTCTTCATCCGAGAAAATAAATATAATGTCTTCCTCCCCGCCAAATTAAAACGATTCCTTACCTCTCGCTCCAAAAATCGGGAGTCAGATTGAAGTTTTTTCAGTTTTTCCTCCATTATTCAGGGTATTGTATATGAATTTTTTTACACCGGTTTAAAACTGATTATGGGAAAAGGAAAAGAACTCTCACCTTATATGTACTGCCTTTCGGTTTTTTGCGGGTTGTTTCTTATTGGCAGGTAGTTTTAGCTTTTTCAGTTTCGACTGCTTAATTTTTCCCATGTTTTTTCACTGGACTTTTGTTTTTTGTTTTACCGAAAAGCCGTTCTACATTCCCTAACGGCTTGCGATCCATAGAGAGCAGATAAAGCGAACCACACTCCCCCTACTAGCACTCTTTCAACACTAACCTCCTCTAATAAAACATTAATACCTGGTACTAATAGAACTGCTGAACCGGCCGCCCAGAACGCTGCTGCTCTCTTGCTCTCTCTTTTTATTGCCTCTTGGCTCAGCTTGTATTGTTCTTGGAGGTTTGTCATCCCCTGCCCGAACTGCTTCTGTAGGTTTTTCAGATCTTCAGATTGAGCTTCGGCTGGTTGAATATTCACACTAATAACAACTAGAATTGCAAATAAAATAGATTGCATTATCCCTCCTCTTTTGTCTGATAAATCATTCCTTTTGATTAATATCTTAATAACTGCATATTTAAATTAATGTCAGAAAATTCTTATTTTTTTTCAAATGGAATCAAAATATTAGGGGCAATTGATGTAAATAATTCATCCTTTTAGACGACTTAATTTTTCCCAATTTTTTCACTGGACTTTTGGTTTGCCGAAAGCCTTTCTACATCCCTTAAGGAATCGTTTAACGGCTTCCGATCCATTGCTCTCTCGATTATTATCACTTTCCTTAAACTTCCCAAGAAGAAACTTATCAACTTCATAAAGAACCCTAAAAGCTGAACGGTTGCGCTTGTCTTTTGCTCTTTCCTGCAAATTCACAATATGCTTCAGAGATCTGGGGAGAAGATTCCTATCTTCAGCAATGGCAGAACCTAAAGCCAGTTTCATTTGATTAGTGAAAAACCTCTGATTTGATGGCGCATTAGCCATCATCCACATCCAGTCAAACATTGACAATGATGACGATTCAATCATCTCAGATGCATTGTAGCCATATTTCCTACTCAAATTAGACACCGCTAGGTACTGCTCCATACTTTCTGCTCCAATCGCGAGTGTAAAAGCTTTTATTAAATGGGCAAGGAACTCTTTTCTGAAATTATCAATATACTGAAATGCTAAACTATCTGAAAAAAGTACTGCATCTGTAGATAAGTGGCCACTTTCTTGCATTTCAGCAAAAAAATCGAGTTCTATTGCCCTTTGCCCGAGTTCTTCTGCCCTTGCCTTGAATTCTGTTGCCTTTTGATTGAGTTCCCTTGCCTCCTTCCGATTTCTATTGGCCTTTTGATTGATTTCTAATTCCCTTTGATCGTTTTCTTCTAATTTTTGGGAGTTGGTCTCCATGAAATATATCAAGTCTATTTCCTGTAGCTCGATTTTTATTCGCATTTGCTTGTCTTTTATTCCCCTTCGCTCGACTTTTATTGCCCTTTGCTTGACTGCTATTGCCATTTGATCGGCTTTTATTGCCCTTTGCCTGGATTTTATTTTACTTCGGAGATCGGTAGATTGAGCTTCGGCTGGTTGAATATTCACAACTAATACCAATATTATTGCAAATAAAATAGATTGCATTATCCCTCCTCTTTCATGTCTGATAAATCATTCCTTTTGATTCATATCTTATATAACTACATATTTTAATTAATGCCATAAAATTCTTATTTTTTTCAAATTGAATCAAAATAATTCATCCTTCATAGTGTAAATAATTCATCCTTTGTTACAAAAAAAGAACAGAAATTATATCAACCGAATTAACAATTTTTGAGGATTGGACAAAGTCAGATTATACAAATTTAGGAAAATGAAACAGGAATATTTTTTACTTGCATGTATTAAAAAATGTGAATATTAGATGCAGTCATAGACAAAGATCACTTGTATATATTGTTGTTGAAAATTATCAGGAATAACCCTGCACATCCTGTAGTTTTTCCAGCAGACGATTGCCGGTGTATATATTGTTGTTGAAAATTATCAGGAATAACCCTGCACATCCTGTAGTTTTTCCAGCAGACGATTGCCGGTGTATATATTGTTGTTGAAAATTATCAGGAATAACCCTGCACATCCTGTAATTTTTCCAGCAGACGATTGCCGGTGTATATATTGTTGTTGAAAATTATCAGGAATAACCCTGCACATCCTGTAGTTTTTCCAGCAGACGATTGCCGGTGTATATATTGTTGTTGAAAATTATCAGGAATAACCCTGCACATCCTGTAGTTTTTCCAGCAGACGATTGCCGGTGTATATATTGTTGTTGAAAATTATCAGGAATAACCCTGTACATCCTGTAGTTTTTCCAGCAGACGATTGCCGGTGTATATATTGTTGTTGAAAATTATCAGGAATAACCCTGCACATCCTGTAGTTTTTCCAGCAGACGATTGCCGGTGTATATATTGTTGTTGAAAATTATCAGGAATAACCAGCTTAAAATATCTTGAATCTGTACTTGCATCTGCAGGAATGGAAGAAGTTGAGGTTCAATCATAAACAAAATAATTTGTATTTGTTACTATTAAACATAACCATCTTAAGTCACCTTGAACCTGAAAAATTTGTCCGCTTTCCGTCTTCATCCGAGAAAATAAATATAATGTCTTCCTCTCCCACCAAATTAAAACGATTCCTTACCTCTCGCTCCAAAAACCGGGAGTCAGATTGAAGTTTTTTCAGTTTTTCCTCCACTAAAGCGTTTTTCGCTTGAATATCCGCTATACGATTTTCCAAAACCTTTTGGCTGTTGTATAAATGCAACATACGCAATATGGTTCCATCGAACATCAAATGTGTAAACACCATAGCGGAGCACAGCGCCAACAACCAAATCGGCCGGCTTAAAAACTCTCTTATCAAATAAATGGTTTTTTTCATTCTCCCCTCTTTATAAAGAAATACCTCCCTAGCTGTCATTCACAGTATAACACTGGATTAAAGTCCGCTTTTAACTCTTTGTCCTAAACGAAAGAGCAATTCATTCCGATAAAATTACAATGAATATACCTATCCTTTTTTTATTGGCTTGGCTGTTTGTCTCTTTTGCCAATTGCACAACCGATTATTTTGGTTTTTCCGGCTTAGGTTCGAAAGAACTTTCCTCTACTGAACCAAACGAGCCTGCATCGACTATGGTTTACTGCAACAAATTCGACACCAACGGATTCAGAGGGATTTTAACAGCTTACTATAATTGGGATCAAGATACTTTCAACACCAACAAAGCTCGGTTGTTTTTATGGAATGTTCCCTATGAGTTTAAATATCCTCCAACAAGTTATATCCAGATTCACTCTTTTAACATTACCAACAATAAAAAAGCTTTCAAACAAACACCGGTCAGTGTCGAAGTCATCAAGAGCTCCTCCGATCAAAAATTAAATGTTGTGACCACTATTGGACACGACTTTCTGAACGAAATAGAGGTCAAAGACATTGATGACATGATACAAAATCACAGCTTTGTCCTGAAAGATATAGAAGGATGGCATGGAGTGACTCTTTCCGTTTTTGATGAAAAGAATCAACCTGTAAAAACAACTGCAGTTCTAATTCCTCCTTTTGAAGCCAATCCTCATACTTTTTTAAACGCTAACAACCACGAAAAATTTTTATCCGAATTGCATCCTTTCAAAAATATTGCCGCTGTTAATGCAAACGACAAGATTTTTTACGAAAAAGGAATAGATTTTTGTAAAGATTCTCCAATACAATTTGACATTCCCCCTCTTTCAGAAAGCTCCCTCAGTATAACAGAGGATACCGTAGTCAATGAGCTGCTTAAGGATTTGTCTAGATCTGACTGACCACTCTGACATGACTCCATAGTCCAAAAAAGGATTTGCCCTTTACAGCATATACGGAATAATCGGAAGTCTTGTGTCATACTTTGCATCTGGACTTGATTGTTTTTTGGAAATGCTCTTAATTAATGGCATAAACAATAAAATTAAAACAGTAAATAAAAACCGGATTTTCATGTAAAAATATATTGCTAAAACACTCATGGAAGGGCAGGATAAAAACAACATATACATAAAGTTCATGGAGGAACTATATTGGAAATAAAACAAACAGAATTAAATAAAGTAAATAAAAACCGGATTTTCATATAAAAATATATTGCTAAAACACTCATGGAAGGGCAGGATAAAAACAACATATACATAAAGTTCATGGAGGAACTATATTGGAAATAAAACAAACAGAATTAAATAAAGTAAATAAAAACCGGATTTTCATATAAAAATATATTGCTAAAACACTCATGGAAGGGCAGGATAAAAACAACATATACATAAAGTTCATGGAGGAACCATGTTGGAAATAAAACAAACAGAATTAAATGAAATTGAATTATTGCTGAACCAGTCCGTAAAAGGTTATCATTTTCTTTTCGACCACAAAAAAGTGGCTCAAATTCTAAAAACACCAACGGAAAATATAGACTTTTTCAATAAGGATAACATCCAGCGTATTCAGGAACTGCTGACGGGGCTTTTGTCAAAAAAATCCTTTCATCAAAAGCAAACTTACCTCAACTCACTGAACCATCAAAACTTTGAGTTGTTGGTCAGAACTTATTTTCACATTGTGGACAGCACGGTGATGGCCTCATTGCAAAACACACACTAAGCCAGAAACCGATTGGCTGTGTTGGAGGAGGTTTCCAATACTTCCCGAATTTCCGACATCATAAAGCACAGACGATTCACTTCTTCTTTTAACTGCGATACATGTTCACGGAAAGTGTTTAATTTTTCCACTTCAAACTTGGTGTTCTTGTCCTGATTTTCATAAAATGAAGCAGTATCCTGACAGGCACTGGCCTGCCCGGATAAGGAAGTAACAAAAGATAAAGCAGATTGTTTACTCATTTTTACCCGATCAATTTTATAAATGTTTAAACCGCCGAAACTCCAAAACCTCAAAATCCCTGAAGCCAGGCTATATATTATACTCGACTTCAGTCTAAGAAAACTTAAATATACTTACATTGTATTTTTTTCACTGAGAATATTTCCCACTTAAAAAGCAAAAAAAAAGCAAAAAAGATTGGCTGGCGGATAAAAATGGCCTCCAAACAGACTTTTGAGGAACACTGACAATGGGACGCCTGTATTTTTTTCACTCCTTCCCATAGGCGCAAGCCAGCTTGGAAAGCTCTATTTCTGTTATTTCCCTGCGAATTTGCGACTTTCTGAGATCAGGATATAAAAGACTTCTTGTGTCATTTATATGTAGCATACCAACAAGATGCAGTAGTTCATGCTCAAAAAGACTGATCGCATCCACATGAGTGCTTGGAATTTCGGGCTTCTCGGAAACAAGATCACGAAAATGCTTTTTTCTCCAAAAAGCCAAAAAATCAAACGCCGCCTGAAAAGCATATAAAAATTCTTTCCAAAAAGACTCTGGAGAAGTGCTGGCAAAAGACCGTTTGGTGGAAAGCTCAGGAACCTTTGTATAAACTGAATAATCAAAAGGCTCTGTTTCGTAATAGTACATAAAATGAATATTGTTTATTACAATATCCCCTTCGTACATAGATCCCATAAAGTAGTTGCGAAGACGGGTTGCACCCTGCTGAAGAGGAGTGAGAATCTTATGCTTTCTATCAAAAAAAACAATATTTATTCCATCTGCATTTTTTTTACTTGGTATTTTATCCAGTGGAATAACTCCTACAAACTCATACAATCGACCTTTTCCCGAATAATAATTCCAAGCCTCATTCAGCATATCCATTGAGTATATAAAGTTTTTGCGGGCCAGTTCCGGAGCGGCTTCATGTATGTAAACGGGGACAGGCAGTTCTCTCCACTTTACAGCAAAGCCACGATCCACACGCAAATTACAACTGCTCTTATCCCCTTCAACCACTCCCCCCATATATCCACAGGAAACAAATAAAAATACAATGGAAACAAGACAAAATTTTTTCATAAAATAAAATCTCCCGGCTCCTTTTTTTTTCGGTAAAAACAGTTAGATTTTTTAAAGAAAAACGACTGTCATACTCGAATTTACACAAAAACAGTTTCAAAAATTGAACTGCCAATAAAAATATACTTTTTCTGTTTGCTTTTATCCATTATTCTGGTTTACTTTATTTTGAAAAAGACATCGTTAAATCAACATTTCAATCAACAAATATATGAATATATTGCAAAATACAGATTCCCTACAGAAGCAGGAAAAAGACATTCTCAAAATGGGGATGGAATTGTTTGGCTCCATCAAAGAATCTCAAAAAAATCTGTTCAGCAAAAAATGGTGGTACGGGAATGCCATGCAGTGGACTCTGACCAATCCCCTTTTTAAAACACCTTTGTTTCGTTTCGTGGATGTTTTCCCCTCTCTCAATAAAAAAGAGGATATTTCTTTTTTTTTTAAATGAATATCTGAAAGGGGACAAAAAAAATCAGCCTTTGCCGCCTTTTTTAAGCAAAGGGATCTCCCTCCTTTCTCCATCCATGTTAAATGCGTTTATTTCAAAACAGATGAGGGAAATGGCCCGGCTGTTCATTGTGGGGGAAGACTTTCCCTCCATTCTGCCCGTGCTGAAGCAAATGAGGCAAAACAACAGCGCTTTTACATTGGACCTCTTAGGGGAAGCTACTTTATCCGAACAGGAGGCTTTAATGTACCAAAGCCGTTATTCGCAAATCATCAGTCAACTGCACAAGGAGTCGAACAATTGGAGCCCCAATCCGCTGACAGATTCAGCTGAAGAGGGAAAAAACCTGCCGATCGTAAACATATCCATCAAAATCAGCTCTTTGGATTCCCAGATTTTTACTGTCGCCTACGAGGACAGCAAAAACAGAATTAAAAACAAACTCCGACCTCTGTTCCAAAAAGCAGTAGACACAAACACTTTTATCAATATTGATATGGAACAATATGAATACAAAACCCTGACTTTGGAGATTTTTAAGGAGCTTATTGCGGAGCCGGAGTTTAGAAACCACCCCCATTTTGGCATTGTTATTCAGGCTTATTTAAAATCCGCAATGGATGATCTGCGGGATCTTTCTGAGTTCACTAAGAAACATCCTTCTCCCGTAACCATTCGCCTTGTAAAAGGGGCTTATTGGGATTATGAGCTTATTCACTGCCGGCAACATAACTGGCCCTGCCCGGTTTACTTGAATAAATGGGAATCCGACATGAATTTTGAAGCCTGCGCCGAGCTGATCCTCAAATGCTATCCCTATTTGCGCCTGTCCATCGGTTCTCATAACATTCGCTCTATTGCCCACTCTTTGAGCCTGTCTCAAAAATTTAATATTCCAAAAAAAGCTATTGAAATTCAAACTCTCTATGGAATGACCGAAGCCATTAACAACCAATTAATCAAAAAAGGATGGCGCGTCCGGCAATACTGCCCCATAGGAACTCCCGTTCCGGGAATGGCCTATCTTGTGCGAAGATTGCTGGAAAACACCGCCAATGAATCCTTCATCAGATCATGGCAGAATAAAAAACACAACATTCAAAATTTGTTAAAAGCCCCTACAGCTTTTAAAGAAAGCTCAGACAACACTCAGACCTCTTCAAAAGAGGAGCAAAACAATTTTACCAAAAATGACCAAAAACAAAAAACAAGTCCGTCATTCCGCCTTCCACAAAGCCTCTCCTCCGCAAATACTGTCTTTAAAAATATCGCCGCTTTGGATTTTTCCATTGCCTCTCATCGCCGGAATTTTCAACAATCCATTGAAGAATGGAAAAGCAAATTGCCGCTGAATATTCCTCTTGTCATCAACAACGAAAAAAAAACAACCGACAAAAAATTGAAAAGAGAAAATCCCTCCCGCCCCTCTCAAACAGTGGCCCTCGTTTCTCAAGCAGATAAAAAAGACTGCGACCAGGCTCTTCAGCAAGCTCTTCAACAATTTTCCTCTTGGAGCCAAACTCCCGCTTCCCACAGACATGATTTTTTTCATTCACTGGCGGATAAAATGACAACTCGCCGCTACAGTCTGGCCGCTCTACAGGTGTTGGAAGTGGGAAAAAGCTGGACCTCCGCGGACGCTGATGTCTGTGAAGCCATTGATTTTTGCCGATACTACGCAGGGGAAATATTAAAGTGGAGCGTCCTCCGCCCCACCGACTTCATTCTGGGAGAGGAAAGTTTTTACTCCTGGCAGGCGCGCGGTCTCAGCTTGGTGATTTCCCCTTGGAATTTTCCCCTCGCGATCCTGACCGGTATGACAACAGCCTGTCTGATAACAGGAAATACAACGCTCATTAAACCGGCTGAGCAAAGCTCCGCCATCGCCTACGAATTGATGAAGCTGTTAATGGAATGCGGATTGCCGGCAGGGACAGTTCAATTTCTTCCAGGAAAAGGAGAGGAGACAGGAGCTTATTTAGTGGAACAAAATGAGATAGAGTTGATTGCCTTTACCGGCTCCAAAGAAGTGGGTTGCACTATTTTGGAAAAAGCAAATCAGATATCCAATGGAAAAAACAAATTAAAAAAGTGCGTGATTGAAATGGGCGGCAAGAACGCCATTATTGTGGATGACAGCGCAGACCTCGATATAGCTGTAGC
This sequence comes from Bdellovibrionales bacterium, assembly GCA_965203225.1. Lineage (GTDB taxonomy): Bacteria > Bdellovibrionota > Bdellovibrionia > Bdellovibrionales > UBA1609 > JANQSP01. The sequence continues at coordinate 465,061 of CBDBBW010000006.1, forward strand.
GGGAGTGTTGGAATCCGCTTTTGAATTTCAAGGGCAAAAATGCTCCGCCTGCAGTCGCGTGCTGGTAGCAGAAACAATAGAAAAGCAGTTTACAAACAGGCTCAGTTCAGCCATTCAAAGCTTAAAAATAGGCTCCGCGGAACAACCCTCAGCCCGCATAGGGCCTGTGGTGGACTCAACAGCTGTAAAAAAAATCCAATCTTATATTTTAGAAGGCAAAAAATCGGCCAAAATGATTTCGCAGGAACTGCCCTGCCCAAAAGACGGCCATTTTGTCAGTCCAGTCCTGTTTCACAAAGCGCCTCCCGACTCCCCGCTTTTAAAAGAGGAAATATTCGGACCGGTGTTAATCTTGATTCCTTTCAAAACTTTGGATGAGGCTATTCAGATCGCGAACAACACTGAGTTCGCCCTGACTGCCGGTTTTTACTCACGCAGTCCCAGCCGTATTGAAACAATAAAAAAACAAGTACAGGCGGGCAATGTGTACATCAACAGAACCTGCACGGGAGCTTTGGTAAAAAGACACCCCTTTGGAGGGTTTAAAATGTCCGGCTTGGGGCATAAAGCAGGTGGACCGGATTACTTAAGCCAGTTTATGAATCCAAAAGTGATAACGGAAAATACGGTGCGAAGAGGCTTTTCACCTCATTTATTTTCCAAGCAACAACTAGACTAACTATGGTTTTATTGAAATTAAAGTGTACGAATGGACAGCAGTCCGCCTTCCTCATTTTTTTCCACTTCCACCCTGGCTGTGCTGAATCCTCTTCTGTCCTTTAATGCATACACACTTTTATTTCCTGATGAGGAATCCATTTTTTCCACACTTTTATAAGAAGGAAAAAGAGAATGATATTTTCTAAACACCTTATGCATATCCGGCAGGGAAACAGGCTGTTTATTATACAGTAATTCCGCATAAACCAATTTACCCCGTCTCCATCGCACCTTATAACGGGACTTGAGCGCTTCCATTGAAAACAAATTTTTTACTGTCGGCGCCTGCCCCACACTGGTAATTTTTCTTTTGCCAGACTGAATCAAATGCAATGCTGTTTTCTCCTGCTCGCGTATCATTTTCATCAATTTGTTTTTCTCCTTATCAGTGTAAGGCTCCCTGCTCTTCTTGCCGCCTCCACCACCTCCATCTTCCTTCGGCACAAGTCTTACAGTCAAATTCCTGTTCTGATTCTCATAAAGAGACGCTGTATATCTTTTACCGTCTTTTACTATCACTACAGGCATAAGAGAATCTGGTGATGCCAATCCTCTTTGTTTTTGAGCTGTTCTCTGATTTAAAAAAGGGACCCCGGCCAACAGAAGGCACAAAGCACAGGCAGTACTGATTCCGATGGAATTAAATTTTTTCCGATTCCGCTCCCCTTCATCTGGTCCACCTTTTTCATTTGAGTTAGGCTTCCGCGGCCTCTGATCCGAAGAATCGGAATTACGCCAAAACTCAACATTAGTTCTGTTTATCATATTAGCACTTTTTTCCTTATTGCCGGAAAGTTCGCTCTTTTTATTCATATTCAGGTAAAAAGGTTCTTTCTCTCCACTCGAAGAAAGAGTATTTTTTTTCTTTTTCTGATCCAGCCAATATAATTGATTGGATTGTTTTGACTCCTTGTTATGAAATTCATTCTGATGAGATATCTGATCCCGGTTTCTTAAGCTTGGAAACGGAATTATATTATTCTGGTCCTCGGTCGACATGAAACAACTCCTCATTTTCCACAATGCATTTAATCAGAAATATTTATAATCGGAAGAATGACAAAAAATATTAATCTTTTAGAGCATTCTGAAAGATTGCCGGCAAAGCGCACTCTAAATGAAAAAAGATGCAGAGCAGAAATTCCAGTTTGTTTAATTCGTCAAAAAACAATTTAATAAGAAAAAATTGGACTTTAGACTGCTCTATATACACTAATAGGGAAACCCTCTTAGCTGTTTCCCTTGGCTGTTTCCTTATCCGAGACTTAAAAATACCAAAAGAGCTGTTTTACAGACTGGTAGAGGGCGTTTTTAATATGTTATACTTTTTTTTAGTTTTTTCCTGCTTTTCTTCCTGCACTGAAAAAATCTGAAAATTAAAACGAAAACTCAAACTATGCAGACATTTTATCGTATTTTCATTCTTTCCTTTTTTTTCTCCTATCTGTTTTACCTCACCTTACTTGTTTCATTTGCTAACACAGGTGAAGAAGAATCTATTTCCAAAGAAACCGAACAAACTAAAGAAACTGAACAGAAAAAACACATAAAAAAAGGAGCTGCCCCCCCCAATTCATCCACGGTTGAGAAACTGACAAATAAATTGAACTTCCTGAATACAAAACAAAAAACTCCTCAAAATCAGAAAAAAAAAGCCACGAGCCACAGAAAATACAAAAAGACGATTGACCGCCTTGAATCACTTGAAAACAATTCCTCCTCCTCCCTTTTGATACTGGCACAAGCTTATGAAAATACAGAGGATTATAAAAACCAGATTCGTGTTCTCAGACAACTGGTCAAAAAAAATAAAAAAAACGGAGCTTACCTTCTTGAACTGGCTAAAGGTCTTAGAAAGTTTTATTTCAAAACCGGACTACTCAAATATAGGGAGGAATCCATCACTATCATTAATAAAATATTTGAACTAGATAGAAAACACCATGAAAAAGCTCATCTGGAAATGCTGAAACTACTGAAATACAAGGAAGACAGCAAAGAAACCAACTATGCTATTTTAAAATTACTACAGAAATTAATACGAGAATTTGGCATGAAAAGGGCTTATGTCAAAGATATATGCAAGTATTTTTATATTAACAAATTTTACAGCCAAAGCCTTGCCGGCTGTAAAAAAGCTATGCAATACGATCCTAAGGAACCCAGTAATTATGTATATTACGCCCTCTCCATGAAAGAACCGGAAGACACGGAAAAACACCTGAAACGGGCCGGGAAACAATTTTCAAAATCCTTATTAACGCACATTAAAATCGGTCAATTCTTCATCCAGCAAAAAGATTACAAATCTGCCCTGCCTCATTTTAAATCAGCTTTAAAAATAAACCGAAAATCAGCAGAGGGGCAGTTGGGACTAGCCCAATCACTGTTTCACAATAAAAAAGAGAAGGAATCATTTAAACATTTTTTACAGGCCTGTATGCTGGATAAGCCAAAAATGCTCTGGGCTTTCAAACAGGCTAAATCCATACTGAATCAGAAAAGCAAATTCAAACTGGCCTCCTCTTTTCAAAGAGGCATCACAAAATGCTTTCTCAAGGCTCCTAAAGTAAAAAAGTAAGCCGCACCCAAACTCTCTATAGTATAACACCGCCTGTTAGTAAAAAAATATTTAAACTCTTAATCAGGCCGGCCGATAAATAAAAAAGTATCTATAAGGAAGAGGAATACAGTGAATAAACTTATTCTCATTAGCAATAGTTTTGTCGACATAGAAAAAGTAAAAGCTTTCTCGAAAAAAAACGGCTATTTATTAGAACATTATTCAAAAGAGGAATGGAAAAACAGCAACAAAAAAGACAAAAATTTACCTTGCAAGCTCCCAATTAATAATACAGCCAGCCACAATCTTTCCATTGTGCCTCTACCCGTTACGACAATCAACTCCCTGAAAACTATGAATGAAATTAAAGTGGAAGCCATCAAAGGTGCTTTACTGATGGCCAAAGGAAACGCATCCAAAGCCGCGGAAATGCTGAAAATAGGACGAGCTACCTTATATAGAAAAATCAAAGAATTGGAGCTGAATCTGGATTCTGTCCGTAAACAGCTAAATGAAGAAGAACCAGCGCCTATTCTAAAAGAATCCGCCTGATCCCGAAAAATCCAGCTAAAACATTCCAAACTGGAAATTTTGTTTTACTCAGTTATATAAAATATAGTATCAAAAAAGGGTCGTGAAAATAATTATCCTGCTGAGCGTTTTTCTGTCATATCTTTCCTGTGTTTCAATAGAGATTGAATTGGAGCCCGGTCCCGGCAAATCCACCTCCTTCAACCACTACAGCCACTATGGACTAGTTGGTTTGATTGGACACGATTCCCTGAACATAAAACAAGCCTGCATGGAAGGAGAACCCGTTCGGATAAGGAATTATTTCACTTTTGAAGATTTCCTGTTTACAATAACCACTCTTGGGCTTTACTCTCCGAAAAGCACGAAAATTTGGTGTGAACTGCCTGATCAGGATTCCATTATAAAACTATGAAATATTTTTTCCTTATCACTTTTGTCTGTTTATCCTCCTCCTGCGTCACCTCCATTAAACTGCATAAAGAAAATACTGACTTACCCACCGCTGTTTTGCCCGGAAAAAAATGGGAGCAAAACGCACCTTCCTTTTTGCTTGGTTTTATCAGCGGCTCCAAAATAATAAAAGTATGGAAAAAATGCCCCAAGGATTGGCATACCATAAGAATATACAGATCTTTTCCGCATACTCTGGTGTCTTTTCTAACTCTCGGAATATATATCCCCATGAAAGTAGTTATTGTGTGCGGTAACCTCTCTAATAAAAAACCTGGCTTTGAATTTGAACAGTTCGATCCAAAAAGCGATACAGAAGATTTGTTAAAAGAATGGGGCTTCAAGGAAGAAAAAAACTGAAGAAATAAAAACAAGTCTTGGAAGAAACAGTCCGGCTATAATATACCGTAATATTATCTTGTAAATAACAAACAGACTTTATACAACTGATGCTCAGGGAGTTTGTTTGAATCAAAGCTTATATGAGTTATAAATAACAAACAGACTTTATACCACTAAAGCTCAGGGAGTTTGTTTGAATCAAAGTTTATATGAGTTATAAATAACAAACAGACTTTATAACAACTGATGCTCAGGGAGTTTGTTTGAATCAAAGTTTATATGAGCTGTAAATAACAAACAGACTTTATAACAACTAAAGCTACACAATCAATTTTAAGTTAAAATTAATAATTAAGTAATTTTAAATTTGGCCGACAACGCAGTCCACGATAACCGGATTGATGTCGCTGTTAAAACTCCAGATGGAATCTTTTACACATTGTATTTAAAGCTCTTGCTAGAACAATAGTTGTTAATATGACCATCGCTATTTCTTTTCCTACGTTGCTTCTATTTCCTTTTTAACTTTTCTTAATTCTTCTTCTTTTCTTCTTCTTCTTTTTTTCTTTCTTCTTCTTTTCTTCTTTCTTCTTCTGCTTCTCTTCTTCTTCTTTCTTCTTCTTCTCTTCTTCTTCTTTCTTCTTCGATGACCGCCTCAAGCAAGTTGCTATTTATCAAATACATCCCCGATTGGTATTGGCTAACCCATTGACTTGCAAATGAGATGCTTTTTAAATATTTCTTCAGAATGTCCTCTGTAACCATCTGATTTTTGCTTCCACAAGAAGATGATTTTAATTCTGATGGGCGAATGGTCACCTTTCCATCATCCTTGTTTATGAAAACACAGGCTTTTTGGACCAAATTAAATTTTATTGAATTTAATTCGCTACGGCGCACAGGCACCCCTTGATAGTCAATTAAACCTATGTAATCGTTTGTGTTGGAGGGAATACTTTCTGTTCTGAACACGGATTCCTCCGGAAAATAAACTGTACTTAACCTCCAGTCTTTGGCAGTGGAACTGTCGATATTTTTTTTGCTTAAAGCCACCCAGGCAGTTGGAGAGGGAACAGACAAAGACTGCTGATGATTTTCCGCTGATAAATCACCTGGATTTGGAAAAGGATACATTTCATCATTAGGATTCAACATAATTAAAGCTTTCACCCACTCCATAGAAGTCAAAGGAGGAAGAAAAAAAGCGTCGCTTTTTCTACAGGCGTCTGGAGCTTTAGATAAAGAGGTGTTTTCACTTAGTACAAAATTTCCAGCCTGTGTTCTGCAAAGAGCTGGGGACGGAGGCTGTTTTCCGGCAGATACATTATACACCCCTTTATACCGAATATTATTAATCAAAACGGTATCACTGCCAGTACTGGAAATATCTGCCGTGTCTGTCAAAAGCACGGGCCGGGAAGGTAATTCCTTTCTGAAAAAAACAGCAAAAGGAGAATCAGCTACTGTTGCCTCTGGAATGGAACCTATGACTTGACCTCCCCCGTCTTTCTCCATTGCAACCCACATCTGGTTATATCTTGAAATAAACTTCTCCAATTGAAAATTAACGCCTTTACTCAACCAGTTCGAAATAACGGATACATTATACGAAGGAACTATAAATATACCACGGCCGGCATTATTTATATAATCAAAAAAAGTAGAGTCGCCGGGTAAATTATCAATTACGGATTCGTTCGGAATTCCGACAATTTCAGGCCAATAGCTTTTAAAAAATTCCGCTAGATTTTTTCTCGTCACTATTTCCCGGCCCATTCCATAACAAGCCGACTGAGCTGAACTAAAGCTACCTGTAAATACTGCTGGCGCTGAATTTTGTCTTGGTACCATCGCCGGCAAATAGTGTCCAAACGCAAAACACAAGACAGGAAGAGAACTGGAACATTTTTTAAAATTATATTTCGCTCCAACAAACCTCTTAAAAGAATCCACACCGGTAACGGACAACGCCACACAATCACCCGTATCCTCTCCGGACACGGCAGGCAAAACATCTTTGTTACTTGTTTTTTTAAGAGCGCATTCCGGTATATGCCCATCCAAAGGCTCATCTGCCAAACCTTGCATACCGTCTTCATTTCTGATAGGGCCAAAAGTTCCCAAACCTATCTTATAGCACATCTTGGAATGGCAGACAGTACAACGAAAGCGATGTTTCTCTTCGCTATACACATTGGAATAATCGCAATCACTGGAAGAAAGGTTAGTAAAATGCATAGTCATAGCAGGATAATATCGGTCTCCGGCACAAACATTGTCACATAAACCAGACAAAGAACCGGGGTCTTTGTCTCTTAACCGAAACGAAAGTAACTGATTACCCGGATTAAACACCGGAGCCGGAACCAATGATGATAAGTCTGTATTTGCTGAAAAAATTTGACCTCCGGCTCGAACACCAATATTTAAAGTATTCAACTTCCCGTCCTGTGAAGAGTCCACTTCCTGACCAGCCTCATCAACAACGGTCAAATCCAAGCTTTTCAGCTGTAACATACCTCCGCTGTCATTAAATACACTCGTTCTAAATTCAACCTGCTTAATATAATCCGAGTCCTTACCGGATTCACCCGGACAGCGGTATACCTTCTTTTTGCAGGAAACACGAGCGTTATTTGCATGATTAGCCGAGATGGAACCATTTTCAAGGATTTGTCCTCCCCTTATAACATCAGGGCTAATTTCTCCGAACTGAATATTCGACTCACACCGCCTATTTGGGCCATATAATGAATTATTAATTACGAGCCTCTTGCTTAATCTGCCCACCCCTGTCCCTGCAAACTGCACGGCTGTCCATCCACCGTCATCAACTTGAACCTGACACTCTGTTGTATCAGTGCTCCATATCATAGAATAATATCTGTTAGCTGACCTGATTTCGTTATTTACATCTTGTACACCCACTATAGCCTGTAATTCAAAAATAATTAATTTAACATCCAATGTTTCACCCGGAATTAAATTGATTGCAGAAAACACAGGAAGTTTTTTAGGAATAATACGGGCAATGACATATACATCTCCTCCCATATCTACAGCTCCCTTGTATTGGAAACACCGGCTGAAATAACCTGATTGAAATGAAGAATCCATAGTATTGCAGGGACTGTCGTCTGATAAAAGATGGTATTCACTCTTATCAAAAAAAAACTCCCATCTTTCTTTTGAAAAGGTGTCCTTGCCAGCCTGAGTCGGTAAATTTGAAGATATTTTAAGTGAAAGAGCACTTACACCATGACTTTTATTGACTGGCTGTAGAAGAGAACAAATTCCCCAACGGTTATAAGTCTGTCTTTTTCCCCTTTTATCAATGGCGGCCTCTGCCAAAAGACGATTTAAATTATTGATTACTTTTGAATGAATATCCAAAGCCTGTTCATGCTTTGCCACCCCCGTGTCCAGGATTTTTACTGAACCACTCATATACCGTACCAAAACCGCAGAGGAAGCGCCCAGCACCCCAATACTAACGAGTATGGAAATAATGGAACCTTTTTGACTTTTCAAAAACATTATTTTCATATTTTTACTGATCCATATCTTAACTATATGTATACAACCAAACATCAGTTGCCCCCTCCGTCTCCGTCTCCGCCCATCCACGGGTCTTCTATCTCGTCGCCAACTCCTCCTCCTCCTCCTCCTCCTCCAGGAGAGCCAGGAACAGGAGGAGGAGGAGGAGGAGGAGCTGTAGTAATAACTGTGCGTATGTTAATCTCCATTTGTTCATATTCTGTATCAATTCCTGTGACTGGACTTGCGAATAATCTACTGGGTTCTATCATTGCATATTGGCAGGTGCCTGACTGTTGATCTTCGCCGGCACAGGAATCAACTCCGTTTGAACAAACAGCTGATTGAACAAATCCTCGATTCACGGGCGTAACCACATCCACTGAATCTCGAGAGGCAGTAAGGGTGTTGTCTCCATCGGGAGAACTGTAACACGCGCCTACAGAAGCGTCCCTCTCAAGGTGAAACGAGTAGCTCACTCTTTGAAAGGGAACTATGCTATTTCTAACCACTTGATTCACTGCATCTGCAGTGCCTGTTCTGTAAACTGTCTCCATCCTCACAGTTATAGGACATTCATAAAAATCTTCAACCTGTAATGTCTCCCCAGGAAAAAGCACCTCTTTGTCTTGAATAATTTCGGGAGTAACATCCAACTGCTGAACACCATTGCTAATATCAGTAGTGAACTTTAAAATAGATAATTGATATATTGAACCAGGACCGACATTCTTTATAGTGATCAACTTTGAAGCGAGACCGGTGTATTCACCCGCTTCTGAAGGCATAGTATCCGCGCGGCAGTCGGGGGCAAAATGGAGGCTGGATCCTGTATCACAGGACATGGAACACCGCCTGCCCGAGACAAGTGACTGGAATATAACCATCGAAATAGGCCGGCGAACACCGGACAAAGCCGTGTATGTCTCCAGCAGACCGGAAACCGGATTAGTAAAGGGCACCTCCACTTTTGCCAACACTAAAAAATAATCTGAATCAACAGGGCCTATATATTCACACCTGCTGTTCGCCAGATCAGCTCCTCCTTTCTTTTGACAAGGCTGATTGGAGGGATCCTCTACAGAACTGAATTCAGGACATACGGCGTCATCAATCACACTCATATCACTCGTCTGCCTGCATATATACTCCGGAATTTCACCAACTAATTCTTTTATATCGGTTTTTTTCCAATTCACTAAATCAAAAGTTACTGCATAGTGTTTATCACTCCCGTCTATGGAATATTTGCCTTTGTAAGACAGTCCCTCGCTGGAATCAGTTTCCTTTAATAAAAAAAAATCTTTAGGATTTCTACCGCTTTGAGTGTTCCATTGGCATTTGGAGTTCTTTCCCCGCCACCCTCCTTCACGGCATAATATAAGATTATTGGAAATCAAATAGCCAGCCAATACCTGAGCGGACTGCGTTACAAGGTGCTTTTCCCACTCTTCCATTGTCTGGGAAAAGTCAGATAAAAAACTGCTCACGCTCTTTTCAGTTAGATATATAGTCCAGAGTACTGACACAGACACCATAGAGGACAATAGCAAAACTGCTGAACCTCTTTTTGTTTTTAAGATTTGCCTAATCACCACCACACTCCTTCTGCTTATTATATCCACCAAACAACGAATAAAAAGCTTATTATTTCATATATGAAAACAATAATTTAATTCCTTTTAAAGTAGTATGTTCACCTTACATAATAATATAACATGACAAGTGTTCGTGATTCCAAATTAAATCAGCTCAATGCTCCATTAAAGTCTTAAAATGATACAAAAAACTGTTGTATCTTTAATCAGTTGCAAACATTTGTCCAGGTCGTGATTAATGTCCACTTTAAATAACAATCCATTGTTGACTCCTGCCGCTCCATAGCCTTTTTTTGTGTGAATGGACGCTGAAGACAGATAACAAATTTCCCACCACCGACAGAAAAATAAAAACCAGCCTGGGAAATACATTTTTAAAGCCCAATGACACAGGGGTTTCATTAAAAACACGCATTAAAGCGAACAAGGAGAGCAAACACAACATAATTACAGGATAGAAATAACTCACAATAAAATCAGATATGAAAACATAAAACAGAATTTTCCCACTTCTTTTTAGAGTACAAAAACCAGGAACCGATTATTTCCAAACAAACAACATAAAAATAATATCTCTATCGAATTCTGCTAAAACGGCTGATCTCCTTAATTTGAAATGTGTATACTTTATATGTTACTTTAACCGCAACCCCATCTGATTTGCTTTTTCCTCGGAAAAAGGCAATTTCACATCTTTAGCATAATAAACATTTTCAAAACTGGCTCCAATAAACAGAGCAGAACTAAGATCCACATTTTTAAAATACACATTTTGAAAAGTAGCAAAATTAAATACAACCCCACCTAATTGACTGTTATCAAAGACAACATCCTTTAAAATAGCTCCGTAAAAAGATGATTTAAAAAGATTGGTATTTAAAAAAGACACCTTATTGAAAACAGCTCTTCTGAAATCACTTTCTCTGAAATCAGAATCACTTACTTCTATACTGAACAAATGGGTTTTTCTGCAATCACACCGCGTAAAAACAACTTCTTTTATGTTTTTGTCGTGCAATTTTTTCCCGTCCAAAAATCTCCTGGTACACACTTTTGTGTCTCTCCTGCTCAAACAGTACATCGTTACAGGGGACACACTGCTTTCGCCTGACATCCACCGGGGAAAATAATAAAACAACCCTCCTCCCACAAACAAGCTGAGCGTTAACATAGATAAAAAATAATAACGCTTATAGAGATTACAAGCTATTACAGCACAACATGAGAAAAAAGACTTAATAACAACTCCTTTTAAATAAAAAGGTGGCGGCCGGAATTGAACCGACGTAAACGGATTTGCAGTCCGCTGCCTGACCACTCGGCCACGCCACCAAGGAGGCATATTACAAAATTCCGTATTTATCTTCCGATTTGACTTTAATAACGGCAAAATTAATTTCCTGCACACCCGCTTCAGTCAGAGTATATAACACTTTTTTAATAGAAAGAAAGTCAATGTTTTTATCCGCCTGCAAAGTCATTTTATATTGAAGAGGAACCACATCTTCGCCTGATTCATTCTTTTTGCTTACACTTTTATTTTCCTGATTCAGGTTATCAATGGCCTCTTTCACCGAATCCAGCAAAGCCATGATAAGCAAATCCTGATTGCGCTTTACATCCTCATACGAACTAATCTGTTCTTTATTAAAGGAAAGGGACTCCTCTGACAGCACAACAACAAAAGAAGGTTTTAGCTCTTTGACTGCCGCGGCCTTGGGTAGGGCAATTTGATCAGTTATAGGTAAAATTTGGTTGGTGGAAGCGTAGTTTTGAAGCAAAAAAACCACCAAAACAGTAAACATATCCACCATAGCGGTTAACTGCAAAACAGCCACCACATTCCTTTTGCGGCCTACAACTTTTTGCCTTCCTCTGGTTCTTTTTCCCGGCACATGAATAGGCATTACAACATCTCCCCCGTAGCAATAACCACTTCAGAAAATCCTCCATTTAACAAAGCGTCCATTGCACTGACGATATATTCATATTTCACACGATCCCGGGAAGCCACTACCGCATCTTGCTTCTCAGGATAAATATTCTTTATTCTTTTAATCTCACGCAAAAGAGCCTGTTCATTATACTTTCCCCGCTGTTTGGAAATAGTGATGCGCTCTTTCCCAATTAAAATATTGAAACCCGTTTCCAATACATTCACACGAAAAGGAATATTGGCATAGGGAGGAGGTTCTTTTAACGGAGCGGCTGTCGTTTCCTTGGCATAAAGCGAGCTTCCCAGCTGAATCATGGAAATCTGAGTCCACACAGCCGTAATCAGCAGGAATATAATACATACACTCATTAAATCAATAAAAGGAACCAAGTTCAGTTCCACAGCTATGTTTTTCTTATCTCCACCCATCTCATCCGTATAAGCCATAAAAACCTTCTCTTCCTAAATCTTTTGAGAATAAAAATTAATTTTTCTTGTTGTAAATTTTATCTCTATTAGAAACCACACAATTCATCAGGTTCATTGAACTTTCCAGCAAATCATTTGTGGACCTGCCAATTCGAATTTGAAAAAATCCATAGGCCACAATAGCCACAATAGCCACCGCCAAACCAAAAGCCGTGCAGTTCAAGGCTTCGGAAATACCCTTGGACAAGACCGCCGCCTTGGTGGCCGCATCCACTTCACTCACACCACCAAAAGACTTAATCAAACCGATAATAGTCCCCAGCAAGCCGATCAACACACTGACATTTCCAAAAACAGCCAGAAAAGAAGCCCACCCTTCCAAACGAGGCGTCTCACGCAAGACGGCCGCATCCATAGCCACTTGCACCTCCTCATCCGGCCTTTTGTTCATAACTTGCACCAAACCCGCCTTTAAAGTGTTTGTCAAAGGCGCCGGGGTAGTGTCACAAAAACCAATGGCCTGCCGCACATTTCCCTGAAGCAATAAACCAAAAATATTTTCACTGACATTCCCCTTATCCAAATTCAAAGATCTTAAACTTAAGAATCTCTCAAGAATAAGAAACACGACCAGAAAACCCACTGCGGCGATAAAATACATAGCAAAGCCGCCTTCACAAAATGCTTTACTAATAAAATTCCCACTGGATTCACACTTATGCAGCATTTCCAAAGTTTTATCTTCCAAGGTGACACCTCCTGTTTATTTTTTTGTAACCACGAAAGGAATACTTACCTCTCCAATTTGTCCTTTTTTCAAACCTGTTCCGGTAAATCGAAAATTTCTCAGGCGAGATATCAAACATCGGGCCAAAGCAGAATCATTTGTTGTGTTTCTTTTTACTTTAGTACCTCTTACTCTTTCGTTCACTATATCCCATTGAACCAGAACTTTACCTTCCAAGTCAGGCTTTTTTTGCAAAGCAAATTCATAACACCATTCCAATTGATGCTTGTTACGGCGAATCACTCTGAGAATGGCATTTTTATCCACTCCCCCCTCCACTGTCCAATCGGAAGTGCCCAGTTGTAATTGAACCACACCTCTACTTCCCAAACTACCCCCTGTTCCATAACCTTTGACGCCTCCTCCCCGGCCTTTTGTCTTGATACCGGCTGACACTCCAATAAGGGCGGAGCCTTTTCCACCCGCACCGGTGTTCTTAAATTGAGTACCTATCCCTTTACCGGTATAAGATTCCTGTTGACCGGCATAGCCTGTCGCCTGCTTCGCCAAACCGGCCAACTCCTCCGTTCCAGAGTAAGCTTTATCTAATTCTTGTTGAGTTCCTTTTTTTCCAAAAACCCCCAGTAATCCCACTTTTGTTGGATCCGGGCTGGGGCTTTTCGGCCCGCCTCCTGCTTTTTTGGTATTGACAGAGCCTCCCGGGCGCGCAGAAGTGATTGTTTTCTTCTTGGATTTTTCTATACGTTTCGCCGCGACCTCACCTAAACGACCGGTTCTACCTTTTATCTTGACTCCCGCTTTTTTCGATTTCTTTGGAACTTTTTTCTTATTAGGAATGGAAATTTTCACTTTGCGCACCTTGTCGCTCATTTTTAATTTAACCGGCCGGGGACGATTAGGTTTTTTCTTAAATACAATTGTGGCTTTCTTAACTGCCTCCTCCTGCAGATCTTCATTGGGGGATAAAAACTGAGGTGAAAAAAGCGCCAAATAAAAAAACAACATAGACATGAAAAAGAAGGACATCATAAGACCCATCATTTCAGAAAAATTAAAGTCAAAAAGACCGGAATAAAGTGCTTTTTGTGATCGATTGGTGTAACGAATATACACTTTTAAAGCAGGTGAAAAATCCAGTCGGACAAGTTGATTTTGATTGAGAGACAGAGTTTGTTGGGAGCCATAAGTGGCAATAAGGCCTTTCTTAACCAATTTCTCAAAAGGATGTTCATTGCCTTTACGATCAACTACACTGGCCTTCACCCCATCAGATAAATAAATGGAAGTCTGCTGGCCTATTTTTAACAATGTATAGTTAGCCTGCCCTGTCAGATTGGGACAACAAATATCTGCAGAAGGATGAGAACCAAAAGTAATATTTTTATTGTCATCTTTAAAAAAATGATGCATGGAAAGAATTCTTTCCTTCCAAGCTACAGAAACTTCCACGATAGGGCCGTTCCCAGTGGGAATACTATGATTCAAATCCTGAATTTCACTGCGAGGGGCATAAGTGCCTCTGGAACCGGGATTTTGTTTTAGTGGCGTCGCCCGCAGGACTTTTTCCTCCGTTTGATAAATGGGGCTGTCTGAACTGACATCTGAAAAAGAATCTGAATCTGAATCGGAGTCGAGAGACAGAGATTTGTTTTCCTTGCCGGTGGGATGAGTAGGGGAGAAAAGCACTTCCGTTTCTTTAAGAGTGCTGACGCCGGTCTGGTCTTTTTCCTCAGCACTAACTTGTTTATCAATTTTACTGAAAGAAGTAACAGTAAATTCAGGAATACTGAGATTTTCAAGACTCTGTTTTTGAGTTGATTGAGATTCGTAAAGCACAGACTCTGATTCCGGTAGAGGTGGGGGGGGATCCGGTGAGGGCTGAGGTGGACCCTGAGGAGGAGGAGTTGACGCCACTTGTTGAGGCGGTACCGAATGAGGTGGAACCTGAAGAGGAGTTGACCTTGCCTGAGGTGGTACCGACGAGGGCTGAGGAGGAGTTGACGCCACTTGTTGAGGCGGTACCGAATGAGGTGGAACCTGAAGAGGAGTTGAACCCGCTTGAGGAGGCGGTACTGACGAGGGCTGAGGAGGAGTTGAACCCGCTTGAGGAGGCGGTATTGAATGAGGTGGAACCTGAGGAGGAGTTGCCCCTGCCTGAGGTAGCACCGACGAGGGCTGATGTGGAGTTGAACCCGCTTGAGGCAGTACCGAATGAGGCGGCGCCTGAGACGGAGTTGAACCCGCTTGTTGAGGCGGTAACGAATGAGGTGGAACCTGAGGAGGAGTTGAACCAGCTTGTTGAGGCGGTACCGAATAAGGCGGCGCTTGAGACGGAGTTGACCCCGCTTGAGGAGGCGGTACCGAATGAGGCGACGCCTGAGGAGGAGTTGAACCAGCTTGTTGAGGCGGTACCGAATAAGGCGGCGCTTGAGACGGAGTTGACCCCGCTTGAGGAGGCGGTACCGAATAAGGCGGCGCCTGAGACGGAGTTGAACCAGCTTGTTGAGGCGGTAACGAATGAGGTGGAACCTGAGGAGGAGTTGAACCAGCTTGAGGAGGCGGTACCAAATGAGGTGGAACCTGAGGCGGAGTTGAACCAGCTTGTTGAGGCGGTACCGAATGAGGCGGCGCCTGAGGAGGAGTTGAACCAGCTTGAGGAGGCGGTACCAAATGAGGTGGAACCTGAGGCGGTACCGACGAGGGCTGATGTGGAGTTGACGGGAAAGTAAAGGAAGAGGTCTCTGATTGCTTTTGAGATAAAAATGCAGAGGCTGTGGGAGTGCCTGGAGTTTTTTGAACCTGTGTTGTCTTTTTTAAACCCGCTTTTGCAAAAGGAACACCAATAAAAAAGTTAATTACAAAGTCACCTGCTTTGATTTCATCCCCATGTCTTAAAGGGGATTCCAAAATCTGGTTGGAATTAACAAAGGTGCCTGTAGAGGTTCCTAAATCGGAAATATAGTATTCCTCTCCCCGCTTTTCAATTAAGGCGTGCCAAAAACTCACACTGGGATCTGCCAACACAAGGGAAGGTCCATCCGCACTACTGCCAATACTGATTTGATCCGACATAAACTGCCGACTGGTAACCAGTTTATCAGAATGATATACTTTTAAAAATACAGGTTGTTCGGCCAAAACATCTCCTCTTTTCTTACTATAAAAGGGCTGTACTCCATACTCTTGCTGTCTGTCTCTGTACTATTCCAAGCTGAGAGTTTTTTCAAAAGCAAACACAAATCAAGAGTACTTTAGCCACACAAACATATTTTCTTCACTTTTTCCATCGCAACGCAACTGTTTATTACCTCTTCTTTTGTATATTCAATACAAACCCGCCCAATAGAATAAGCCTCCTACTTTATCTCCCGGGCTGTTCTTCTCATCTCCGGTAAAAAATTTTTTCTGAATGTCACCAATCGACCATAATCCATCTGCTTCTTATGAAATAAATGAAAAATACTTGGGTTGGATACCCCTCCTTCCAGCAATTCATCTTGAAAATCAATCATCACTCTTTTTTGTCTTTTCTTTTTTGCGCTTTTCCTGGCAAAAGAACTGCCGGAAAAGGAAAGACAAAACAATGCTGTACACATTATTAAAAAAAACCATAAAGAGGGCTGACGACACCCTTGCCGGATTTTGTAATCTTTTTTTATATTCATAGCTGCTTCCTCCAAAGCTCGGTTTTTTCGCTTTACCTTTTTCTTTAAGAATCACATTGCTTTTAAAGCAGGACTACTTCTTTTAAAAAACCCTGTTTCAATAAAAAACCGGTCTTGCCTTCACCACCCGTTTTCAGATATTTATCCAAAGCCTTTATGTTGCGCGTGTAGCTCCCTGACCTGTCCATTAGGTCAGCTTTTCTTAAAAACTGATAAGATTTGTTTTTATTTTTCAAGTCTCTGCCTAAAAGGATAGCATAGTTCAAAATAGGCTCCACAACCCTCGGATTTTTTTCTATCAAGTCTTCAAAAACCTCAGCCGATTTCCGAAAATTTCCGGACCAGGCCAAAGCCACGGCATAATTATTGCCTGTTTTTAACACCTCATAGTGAGTCAAAGACAAATACTGCTTTGCCCGATTATAAGCCAAACTCAGATAATCCAAAGCAACATCATATTCATAAGCTTGCATATAAACAGTTCCCAGGTTGGCGGCGGCGGAATAATTGCTATATCGATATGACAAGCTCTTTCGAAAAGCTTTGACAGCCTCCTCTTTTTTTCCCGCTTTCAGGTCAATCACTGCCAAATTACTGTGCAAAGAGGAATTTTTAGGATGTTTCTTTAAGGCTCTTGTAAAAATAATTTTTGCCAACTGAGTTTTCCCACTTTCCAGATAAAAAACGCCCAGAGTATTCAAAGCCTGAACATTATCAGGATCCTGATTTAGTATTTTGGAGACAAGAGCCACAAGAGCGCCCTCTTTTTTACTCTTCTTCATGGACTCCAGCTGTTGCAACCACTGTTTCATTTGTAGTCTCTTTTGCCGGACATAATTCTCTTCCTCTTTCATCTCATTCCTACCCGACTCCTCTATCATCACATCTTCATCCGCATCCATCAATTCGGCGAACACGAATGGCAATATGAAAAAAATGGAAAAACACAAAATAAATTTGAATATTCTTTTCATCTTTTATTATTCTCCATTTAAATCCCAGACCAATCAGACAGGGATACAGGTAAAATCTTTCTCCGCAAAAAAGGGGTAACCGCAATGGGAGAGTTTTTTTCCAGATCACTCAGACGCACCACAGCTTTTACAAGCCATTCCTCATTGTAAGCATTCAATTTACGCGACCGGTTGACAGCTAAATGATAATTTTTAACAGCTTCCGTTTTAAAAGGTAAAGCTGTTTTTTTCAACCCTTCCTTATATTGCTTCATTTCACCTGTGTTTAAACCCTTGGGCAAAGGGGAATTATAAATAGAGTCTCCCATATGCTCGGACGCTAAACCAATTAACACCAAAGAAGCCACCACCTGATAACCACTGTCAAAACGAATCACCCCTTTTAAATCCTCTTTCAATTTGTTAAATAAATTCAATTTTTTCTGCACAACAGCCTGCTGTCGTTTGGAATCAGCCGGAATACGTATTTCTATAAACTGAACATAAGTGTCATAAATTAAATGGAACTGAGCCTGAGCCGCGTAAAATACCCCAGCCCCGCCGTTTTGTTTATGGAGATTGACTGTCCTTTTATACCATTTTTTGGACTCAGTGATTTGTCTCTTCGCCTTTTTAATCTCGGCTATCTTAAAAGCCGCCTCCACCAAAGCATTTTTATTTGAGTATCCCCTATTGAGAAATTGATTGTAATAAGATACCGCCTGAGTGGACTGACCTCGTCTTTTTTTGAGCTCCGCCAACAAATACAGAGCCTGTGCTTTCTCCACTTTGTTGCTTTTTTTAAAATATTCTAAATAAGCCCGCTCCGCCTGATTGTAATAATTAAACCCATCATAGATAAGAGCCGCATTGAACCAAAAATCCGCCGACAATTTATCTCCTGGAAAAGAACGGGCATAAAGAGAAAAAGCCTCAGCCGCTTTTTTGTATTGGCCGGTTTTTTGATACAGCCGCGGAGTTTCTTTTAAAATGGTTGTCTTGATATTTTTACCTCCTCCATTGCTCAAAGCCAGCTTGTAAAGAGATAAAGTGCTCAGAACATCGCCGCTTTTTTTAAAATTCACACCGGAATTATAGTAAGCCGTTCCTCTTAAAGGAGATTTGGGGTGCGCATCTGCGAAAGATTTATACAGACGGGCGCTTTTTAAATACTGTTTGTTCTTGGCTAAGTCTTCAGCGGATTTCAATGAAATCTGACTTAAAATTTTACGAATCTCCCTAGCGGACCGAGAGTTGGCGACAACTGTATTGCTCAACAGCCGCTGAGCCGCCTTCCTCAAACCAACAAAGTCTTTCGTCAAATTGTAAATATCCAATATCAGATTGGCGGAGTGTTCTGTGTATTTACTGGACGGATAAGCTGTAATAAGGTGCCAGAATTGAGCCAGGGCCTCCTTATGATGATTAAATTCATAATGAAGAGATGCCATTTTATATAAAATGGCCGGCACATTAGGTTTTTTTGGAAAGCGGCTGACATAGGCATAAACCACTTTTTGGAAATCGTGAACCGGCCGGGTGAAAGGCACGAACTGGATTTTCTTTCCCACTAGTTTTCTTATGCCTTTTGAAGACGGCAAAGTCTTCTCAAAAGTCAAAACACTGTTTAAGCTGGCTGTCTCATAATATTTGCTGTTAGGAAAGTTTTTCACCACATATAAATATTGCTGTGCGGCCGGATAGTACTTTCTCAGGTCAAAAAGCAATTCCGCATAGAAGAAACGTATTTCATCTATTTTATTGAATTTTCCAAAATGATTACTATATAAATCATAACTGAAAAGAGCCTGTTCCTTAGCGGTCTGATCCGCTGTTTTACGGTAGGACTGATGCATTCGAAGTGCGTAATTGCGAACCGTCAGCTCCATTTTATTAAAAGCTTTCTGAATGGTTTCCACCTGGTTACTGTTTTCCGCGGCCCAGGAGCTTCCCGGCCCATATCTGACTATCCAATGTTTCAATTCATTTAAAAAAATCCGACGGCTTCCCGCGTAAGTATAGGCTCGGATAATCTGATATTGGTAATCATAAGCCAGCAAGGAGGCCGGCGCCTCTTCAATAAGTTGTTTAAAGGTAATACGCACCCCTTTTAGATTCCCATAATCCAAATAGATGTAAGCCAGATTCTTTAACATTTTAAACGCACTGGAGGAACTGCCCGACATTTTACGAAAATAAGACAAAGCCAGCCCCGGAGATTTATTTGAATGACTGTAAAAAAGAACCAGGTCATCCAAAGCCTCTCTCGCAAAATGTATTCTGCTAGCTCCACTAACTCCTATTTTCCCTTTACTTTGCTGTAACGCACCTTCCCTGATAACCGCTTCCAGATTGGCAATAGCCCTGCTGGTCTGACCACCTATTTTAAGACGGCACCAGGCCAACTTATAAAGAGCAAAAGAATAAAGCCTCAATTTGCGATTGATCGCAATTTTCCTGTAATAACCCGCGGCCTGTTTCCAGTTGGATTGATTAAAGTGATATTCCCCCAATTCAAAATTTGTGTCATTGACATATTCACTTTTTGGAAACTTTTTCACCAAAGCTTCATAGCGCTGGCGCCCTCTTTCCAACTGTCCTCTTTTAAAGTAGCTCACTCCAAGAAAAAACAACACCTGATCCATGTTTTTATCTCTTGGAAACTGCCTTCGATAAGTTTCAAACAATTTAATGGCTTTATTCACATAGGTATAAGTGGGTTTTAAATTTATACGCGGCTTATATGCTTTTTTCTTATTTTTAAACAAAAGCATTGCCTGATCGTATTTTTCATAAAGCCGGTATTCTATCAAACGGGCTTTTTCAACATATAAACTGCCCAAGCGCAAACGCAAGTCTCGTCGTTTGCTGGTCTTTAACAAATTAAACAGTTGTTTTATTTCCTGATTAATAACCGATTCCAGCTCGGCTTCATCCGTTCCCGCTTCAAAATATCTCCTGAATTTACGGGGTGGTTCAGCTATTTTAATTGTCTGACGCTCAATTCTTTTAATCGTCATTTGAGCTTTGGGAACAATAGTTCTTTTTTTGCGCACTCTAAATTTTTTCACATTTTTTCTGCTGGCGGCAGGCGCTCTGTTCTCCTCCGGTTTTTTTAAACTCAACTTCGGTTTTTCCGCCTGCACCACCTTCTTTTCTTTGTGTATGAGATTTTGGTCCTCCCGGTTTTCCGCGAAAACGGAAAAAGCCCCCACTAAGCCAATAAAGGTTAAAGCAAACAATAAAGTGATTCTAAATATTCCCATGTAAACCGCATCCTTAGATTATTTTATAATTTTCGCATCTATAAAATTTATTTTTCACAACTTCCTTTACCAATGTAATGATAATTCCCCAACTCATCCAACCAATATTCACCTTTAAAACTCCAATATTCATAACCATTTTGAATATAAAAACTCCTGTCAAAATCCTCAACACTGACACTTGCCGTGGTTTTTTGTGCGATTTTCTGCTTCAGAAAACCTCTCTTGCTTCTCAGCATTTCATAACGCAAATATTGTTCCTGATTGAAAAAATCCTTTACTTCATCGCGAATGATTTTCAAATGATTTAAAGCCTGCTGACCTGCTTTTTTTTGAGCGTTATTCAATCTTTTTTTAACTAATTGCATGGAATATTTACCTACCATAGATTTTCTCCATGAATAAGGCAGTTTGTAAATCAAACTACGCTCTTCTTTTAATTTTGTAATGTAGTGATGAACAGTGGAAAAATCCCCTTCCCTTGAAATCCGACGAGCCACAGGAACCGGATACTGAATCAAACGCCCCCGGCTTTGTTCATCCACGGAAAGCACCAAAGACTGATAATAGGTTTTTAAGGAGTTTCGATTGGAGATAATATTTCTGACCTGAGTATATATGGGGAGGTAAGTTCGATGAAACAAATCCAACACCTTTTCCATTTCATAATATTTGCAAATATACAGGTAAATAATTCCACGCAAAAGCAGAGACTCCGGCTGATAATAATTCTCATAATAAGAAGAATGAAGAGTTTGAAAATTACTGAGAGCAGAGCGCAGTTTCCCCCCTCTTAAAAGCGCCCAGCTTTTTTCCAATAAGGTGTCATGCCAAAAAGGAGAATCTTTGGGAACTCGATGATAAGCATGAGCGGCTTTATCCCATTTTTTCCCTTGGTAATAGGATCGCGCTTTTCCCATAAGGGCGGCCACTTTAAAACTATCTGTCACTCCTGTACGGCGATTTTCCAACCTGTCGAATATCTTAACCGCCTGATTAACCCGATTTAATTCCGCGTGCACCAAACCCAACTGATAAAGAGCATGATAAAAGAGTGGACTAGAAGATTCGACACGATAAAAATGAGCAATGGCCCGGCGAAATTTTTTCTTTCGCATCCAGTATTCACCAAAATGGTAATTCAGTTCACTCCTTTCTGTCGGGGGAACATATTTTAAACTCCCACGGGCAATAGCATAATTTAACAGTCGGTCATTCTTCAGATAACCGGCCGCCAAAGCAATTTTCTGCAAACTTTTACCTACATATCCTCTCGCTGAATTGGCAACCAAATTTTGAAATTGAAAAATAGCCGGATGATACAAACCCATGTTATACAGATTCAGTGCAAGATGATACCTGATTTTATTCTTCTGCTTTGACAAGCTTGGTTTGTACATCAAACGGAACAAGTTTTTTGTGGAGGAAATATAATCCCCGCTAGTGGACTGTTTTAAAGCGCGCTGAAGCTGTATAAAAGCCCCCATCCTATTACGACGCTTTTCCCCCGGTGTCTGCTTTCTTTTCCCTTCCACTGAAAAGGAAAAACTAACAGCCAAGCTTAAAAAAATAACAAAATATATTTGCTTCATCTTAACCCCGCGGATGGATAGTAATAACTTAAACCAATGGAAAACAAAACATCACTCAGGGCTTGAAACTTTTTTCCGGTTTGAAAAGCCACCTGCCATCTCAGGTCCCATCGAAATCCTAAATTCCTTGTGATAGCAAATATCTGACCAATACCCGAAACGACAGCCGGCTCCCAAACCGCCTTGATTTCACTCATACCCCCGCCTAGATTAAAATAAGTGTCAAAAGCAAAAATACTTCTGTTGTGAAAAGCAATTTTTCCGTAAATCGGCATCCATTTATAAGTCAATCCAAAAAAACTTCTGGCAATAGGCAGCTTCTCAGATGCGTTGGCACCAACGGTAATCAGATCATTTGTCACTCCTCGATTAAAAGTAAAAGCATAATAACCGCTTAACTCCAAACCATGTTTTTCCAAAAAATTATAACTGAAATGCCCTCCTATTCCCGGGTTGAGAAAAAACTCACTGCTCAAGGTAAAAGTAGACGCCAGAGAAATAGACACACGTCCGGTTTTGGGCATAAAACGACGCTGGATAACGGCCACATCAGAAAAAGGGGACAGATGTACTAAATCAGAAAGTTTTTTGGCTTTCAGGGTTTTAACTTTACGTATAAAATCTGTGTCCAGGGATTCTACATCCTCATCAAAATTCAGTTCATCAGAATTTTGAGCGCTCCCTGACACAGGGATAACACTGACAAAAAAAATCAAAAATAATATTCTCTTTACCAACTCTGCCTGCCTTTTTTATAAAAGTATTGTCAACCCAACACGAGCCAAAAATCTAAGAAAAATATCTTTTTCAAACTTCTCATAGTTCGGGCGGGGAGGAGGAGATTCACCGGACTTCCATAGAATATTTCCCGAAACAGGATTAGGCCCCCAGTACATAAGAAAATCCATCCCTCCGCTCAAAGCAAAATAGCGACTAAAATAAAACCTTTGTCCAATTCCAAAATGACTAGCAGGAGTCATAATCAAAGGCCCTGTCCCGTGTTCCAGACCTAAAGCGCCAAAACCCAAAAAAGAATACAAGGCAAAATTCAAATTAAGTGTTTTTGTAATACTGATTTTTCCATAAAAAGGAGAAAACTGATAGTTTAAAAAAGCTCCCATTAAAGGTTTAGGGGACAGGTTCACATCAATATAAGAATCCACCTGCCTGGTTCTCGGATTCTGCACTCCCTTTGTTTTCAAAGATTCCCCTGTATTGGAAAGACCCGGCACGAAAAAAAGACCGGAAACACCTATTCCATGAGATTCATTCCAATAAAAAGCGACAGAGGACGACAAACTAAAGGGACTATAGAAAGGCTCATCCGTTCTCAATGCACCGGAGACACGTAATTCAAATCGTTGGGATAAGCTCACATTACGATTCAAAACCACTTTTGGATTTTTAAAAACAGGAAACACATACTCCGAAGACAATTCCTGATCAGGAAAACGAATCGTAGTGGATTGAACAGGTATAGAAAACAGAGCTAAAAAAAAGAACCAAAAAAAATTCTTTTTTTCAAAGACACGCAAAAAAAAAGTAAACACCTGAAATAAGATAAGAAAACCTCCATCCTTGGTTTTTATGAATCCGACCAACACCTTAGCGGATTTGTATTTAAAGTTTCAATCATTTCAGCCTTTTTGACAAGTTTTGTCCGTAATTTATGCATAGCTTATATTAACTTAACGCACTTATTTTATAATGAGCCGATTCAAACTGTTTGATACAATTTCAGAAGAGCAATAAAAGGGGCTTTTTCACTTAATCATAAAAAGGACCATTTTTCACAGCACGATTTTTTGTAAGAAACAAGCTGTTGGTAAGAGGAAAACAGAGTATTTTCACGCTGTAACCCAAACGAAAACAAGTTCTAATGAAATGGAACGGAAGATGAGAAAAAAATCCCCGTTTGAAACAAAAACCGGAACAGAATTTATTTCTCGGATATAATATAAGCCACCCAAGATCCACACTCCTCCCCTTTTTCCCGGCGGGTAAAACGGCCGCTGCCCTCCCCATTTTTATCTGTTCCCTCCCAGTAAATATGAATTTTGCGAAAACCCACCTCCCGCAGTAAGTCCTTCAGTTCGGGAATCGTCCAAATCCGCCAGTCATATGTAAACACCCGTTCGCGTTTTTTTTCTCTTTTTCTCTTATAATGAATATGGAAAAGAGCATGATGAGATATAGGATCAAAACCTTTCTGATCCCAACAGTAGATAAAATCTCCATAATCAATTTGCTCTTCATTAGCCTCAAAACACTGACTGCCTCCAAAACAATCCAAAACCAGGAGGCCTTTCGTACGCAGGGATTTCAGACAATTACTAAAGTACCGCTTCATTTCCTCTCTTTCTTTAAAAACAAAATAAGAAAAATTTAAAGCACTGATAATATCCGCCGAAGGGATCTGATGGTTTAACACATTGGAGTGAATAATATTCATTCGTTTCTGCTGATTTAAACTCAACCGAGCAAGGTTATGCGCTTTTCCATATCGTAAAGGTTTGGGGTCCAAATCCACCGCAACGGATTTATACAAACGATTCAGTTTGACCCATTCACAGCCTAAAGCGAAAGTAAAGCAAAAGTCTTCACGAAAAACACGCGCAGTTTTCTTCTTTAATTCCTGGTAACATTTTTGAATAAAACGAACTTCCAGATCCGGAGATTGAACAGAGTGACGATAGTGCCAATATTTATCAAAAGTTTTTTTCATCAGAACAACAACATTTTCCACTAAGATAATATTTTTCAGGAGAGTGTTTCTTTTCAACTCCAGATTATTTATAGCACCTTCTTACAAAGAATTTGTCAATATTTAAAATATCATCAGCTGGAGAGGAATCTGTCGTACAAGATCTTAGGAAGAGTATATTAAAGAGGGAACTTGCACCCATTTCCTTTCAGGAAGCCAGAGGCCGGTAAGGTGTCCTCCATAAACACAACCGGTATCCAGACCAATGGAATTTTCTTTTACTTTCAAACCCTGCTTGGCCCAGTGAGCATAAACAACCAACTTGGGTTTGGTATAAAGCTCATGCCAAGCGGGAAAAGAGGGGTCCTGCATATTTTGCCCCTCTCTATCCCAATAACGAATATTCACCAGATGCTCTACTTTTGATTGACAGGGATGTTGGTCGGGAACCACCCCACCATGCACAGCCAGAAAATCATCTTCCTCTATGTACACAGGCCATGTTTTTATCCAGGCTATCCACTCCCTGATCTTTCCTCCCATTTCCATTTTCAGTTTCTCCAAAGCCCCGGGAAGAGGAAACTGTTTTTCAATCGCCTGAATAAATTTCAACTCATGATTTCCTATAAGGGTTTCAACTTGTTTTCTCGCGCGCGCCCAAGATAAAACTTTAAAGGAATCAGGACCTTTGTTTATTAAATCACCTAATAAAATCAACCGGTGTTGACGGGAATCATACCCGGCCTTTTCAAGAAGCTGTTGCAACTCATTAAAACACCCGTGCACATCCCCTACAAAAAACACTTTTGACTTCATGACTTTTTTACATACCAAAAATCAAATTTAACCAATATGTTATCCTTATTGTTCAAAAACATTAAATTTTTGCTCGCACAAAAAAGACAATGGGAAAGCGCTCTGCGGCTTTTTGAATCTCCTGTGACATGCAAGTTCCAGTCGGGTGTTTTGCACTTTAGATTGACTGATTTTCAAAAGAAATACAAGCTTAACGGACAGCTTTTCATCCTTCAGCAAAGCTTTTTCGTAACAGGTCTGAAAACTGTGTTTGTCAATCACTTTCATAATATCCGTGTAATTTACACCCTCGCCCGCTGTGGATGACTGTGACAAATTCATGTGATTCCAAAGCTGAACCTTTAAA
Organism: Bdellovibrionales bacterium; assembly: GCA_965203225.1. GTDB lineage: Bacteria > Bdellovibrionota > Bdellovibrionia > Bdellovibrionales > UBA1609 > JANQSP01. Next base: position 491,260 of record CBDBBW010000006.1, read on the forward strand.
GGCGTCACCTTTTTTTCCAAATCTTTGTCTTCCTCTTAGTGCCAATCCCGCCTTAAGTTTCTGCTCCGCCCGAAGCAGTTGAGCGCCCGATTGCTGATCCGTCACTACAGAGGAGGATAAAACCGATTGTTTTTATTCCTTAATTCCTCCAACAGTGTGTTTAAAGACTGGATTCGATCATCCTTTTTTTTCTCTCTTTGTAAAAGCAATGGGTTGATAATAATATTGCTTTCCACCTCATAAACCGGCATTAACCTGAATGAGACCATTCCCTCTATCAATCCAAAGTCCACTTTGCCCCGCTCTTCTGATACGCTCTGCTTATTCTCAGTGAAATGAAAAAACACATTATAAATACCAAGAAAAAACCGTATCCAGAACAAGAGAAAATGAAAAAGAAAGGAAATTACACCATTTCTGTTTTTTTATTTCTTTTGTCTCCTATGCACTGAGATAGGAAAGGTACAAATTTTCTTCTTTCCATTCCCTTTATCAATCCAAAGTCCACTTTGCCCCGCTCTTCTGATACGCTCTGCTTATTCTCAGTGAAATGAAAAAACACATTATAAATGCCAAGAAAAAACCGTATCCAGAACAAGAGAAAATGAAAAAGAAAGGAAATTACACCATTTCTGTTTTTTTATTTCTTTTGTCTCCTATGCACTGAGATAGGAAAGGTACAAATTTTCTTCTTTCCATTCCCTTACAAAAAAAGCAACGACCGGAACGGGGAAAAAGCACCAAAATTTTTATGCACAAAAGATATGTTTCTTTAATAAAATTTCCCATTGCAATTCTTAATTTATTTTCTTTATACCTGTGTCACAGGTTTCGTTTTTTGTGTATACCATCAACAACTGATAAAATCCCAATCTCCCGCACGTTATTTTGATTTTTCATCTGTTATTTTCGCCGGCTGTAGCAATTCTTCTTCAAAAGTTTTTAATTCACTTTTCGCCACCGTGCTAACTACTTTATTAAAATCCTTCTTTGAATGAACAAGCTTGATATTGGTTCTTCTTACCTCCCTCTTAATCTCAATAGCTCCCAAGTCCAACACCTTTTCCTCTCTGAAAGAATAAAAAGACAAGACCTCCACTGCCCTAACAACCCGAAAACAAAATCCCGATCACCTCTGTTTAATGTTTCAAATTGACTTCGAACGAAGTCCAACTGACCCTGACGAAACAAATGGATTCCTTTTACAAAAACAGAGGAACGTCGGAATGTTATAGAATCTTTGGTATTACTTCCCATTTGAGTCTGAATATAAGTACAGGAAAAGAAATATACCCCAAAGATAATAAAAAAATATAACTGATTCATATCCTGCCTTACTTCTCTGATTGAACGGATACAGCAAATTTGCTCACACCTGCCTTTCTGGCAAGATCAATCAACGAAATGACATTTCCATGAGCTGCATTTCTGTCCGCGGCAATAACCACTTTGAAATTTTTGTCCTTTTTCACAAATTTCGTCAATTTTTCATTCAGCGCCTGTTCCTTTATAGACTTGTGATTCAAATATACCACACCATCTATGTCTATCGTTAAAAGCGCTTTTACATTGTCCTGCTTTTTAGCTGTCTAAGCCTTGGGCAATTCAATATCAAAACCAGGATTGATAAATATAAGAGGCTACAACCAGAAAAATAATTAAAATAACCAATATTACATCAACAAAGGGAACGATATATTGATTTCGGATACGACTTCCTGGCCGTCACTTGATTTCGTCTGCACCGGGTAAACCCTTTCTGTGAGATTGACTGTAAGCCAGACAGGCTGATTGCACATTTTCCAAAGCGTCCAACACCCCGTTTACCCGCCGGCGAAAGTAGTTATGAAGTATAACACATTTAATGGAGAGTTTTTTTTCCAAATTCCTCTGCCGTTTACCCGCCGGCGAAAGTAGTTATAAGGTATAATAGAGGGAATAGTGACAGCCAGTCCCATTGCTGTTGCCAACAAAACAATAGAGGAGATATCCGCCATGACTGTTTGCTGACCTGCATCCTGAATGACTGTGTCTAAGTCATGGAAAGATCGCATAATACCAAATACTGTCCCCAACAGGCCAACAAAAGGAGCATTGGCTCCAATGGTAGCCAAAAAGGATAAGGCCTCTGCCAGGTACGGCTTTTCCTGAAGATAAGTGGCTTTAAAAAGCTCCGATAAGCCTGATGAACCATTTTGCTTAATATGTATTTAAAGAGAATTTAACTCCTGATCCAACCGGCTTTCCGATAAGCCCGATGAATCATTTTGCTTAATATGTGCCAATGCGTAATTCATCACACGGTCTTCCGTGTGGCTTTTATCTTCAGCTAGACTTTCAATCTCATTTAAATTCCCTGATTGAAAAATTACTTTGAGTTTTCTTCAAGGAATAACTTAGATCGATGCCGTATAAATCCAGCTCTTTGGAAAGAGCGGACAGGGTCGGGCTGGTGTCTGAATCATGGACTGAATATTCCAGACCAAAATGTAAAAAAAATGAATCCAATAACTTATCTATGTGACTAAAAAAAAGGAGGAAACATAATGAAGGCAGGGACATAACACGAGCTGTCCACCAAACAAGACGGGAATCACCCTACTGAACTAAATGTGACTGACTGTTTTACACCCTTATCAGTATATGGATTGATATAACTCTTATGAGAAAAAACAACTCAAACAAACTATATACTTTCACAAAAGCAAAAACTTCTTATTCTTTCACAGGCGAGGTTTTTTTTGCAGGCACAGATGGTTTGGAAGCCGGCGCATCAGAAGCAGGCTGAGTGGAGTGAGAATTACCCTTATCCTTATGGCCCTTCTCATGCATACACATTTTACACTCTTTACTGTTACCTTCAGAGCAGGCGGAACAGGAGGCCGCTTTCTGCTCTTTGTCGCCAACACCACAGGAACCACAATGAGCAATGGCTGAGGGTATAAACATAAAACTGACAAACAACAAAATAAAAAAACTTTTCATAATAAAACACTCCTTATAATAATAAAGTTTAATTACTAACCTCCAGTAGAATTTTCAACGCTGGAGAAACTCATTATACGAGGGGTTAGAAATAAAAGCAACTCATTACGCTGTTCATCTTTCGTAAAACGGGAAAAAAGCCAATTTAGAATAGGTATATGTCTCAAAATGGGAATCCCCTCATCTGATTTTGTTTCATCATGCTGATAAATACCTCCAATGACAATTGTCTGGCCATTATTTACAAGCACTTTTGTTTCCGCTTCACGGGAATTTATAGGGCGAGAACCACTGTCCGGTTCTGGCGGTCCGAAAAACTCCCTTTTCACTTTAATATCCATAAAAACGGAACCCACTGCCGTAATTTGCGGAGACACTTCAAATTCCAGATCAGCCGATACCCTCTGGGGCGATGTTTCAGTGCCCGCTCCCTGCTGAGTAGTGGTGACCAAATCAATATCCTCTGTCTTTTGGGTGATTTTAGCTTTCTCACCATTTAATACCATAATTCTAGGAGCGCTGATTACATGAATTAAATCCTCCGCTTCAGAAAGACCCAGGGTAATATCCAAATCCCCCACGGGGGCAAAAGAAACTCTTAAATTCGAACTCACTGTCCGGCCGCTACTCACATTTCCCGGAAAAGCTTCCAGACCTCCGTCAATACTTAAACCCAATCGAGGATCCAGCCCTAAATTAGATGTATCAAAGGCGGTCCCATCAAAGCTCCAGCCCACTCCAAGATTGCGAACGAATCTCTCCCGCGCTTCAATTACCTTGGCTTCAATCATCACTTGAGCGGGGGACTGATCCAAATTCTTAACCATAATTTCAATCAATTCAATAGACCGACCTGTATCCGTTACAATCAAAGAGTTGCTTTGAGTATCTACAATCACCCGACCTCGATCTTTAGTGGTCATATTTGCCACCTGTTTTTCCATATCCGCGGCCTTTTTATATATTAAAGGAATCACTTTGACTCTTAAAGGATCCAATACTCTCTGGGCTTCCAGCATTTCCTTTATATCTGCATGATCCTTCTTCAAATTCGTTAAACTCATAATACGAATAACATTTCCTTCCCTGATATAACCCAGTTTTTTCGTTTTCATCACTGTCACCAAAGCCTGATCCCAAGGCACATTCCTCAGTTTAATGCTGATATTGCCAGTAACATCATCTGACAACACCATATTTAAACCGGTACCCTCCGAAATAAAATACAGAACATCCCTTACGCTGATATCCCGTAAATGGATAGAAATGGGTCGACCGGTAAACTGAGGAGTTTGTAAGAAAAACTCCGCCAAGGATTTGGCGGGCAAAATTTGCTCGGCGGCACCGCCGGAACCTACATTAGATTGCTGACCATTTATGAAAGTTACATTCTGTTTAGAGGGAGTACCTTCATTCCCGGCAACCTGACCTGAATCGCCTCTGCCATCAGGAGACATAACCAAAGAACCGCTTTCTGAAACACTAATGGACGGCATACCGGCATTCTCTCTCATTTGAACCACAACACGCACAGTATTACTGTCTTTTTGATCTGCCTGTAACAGCGCAATAGCTGTATTAAAATCCTTCATAACAAATGGACGCTCTCTAAGAGATTCCGATAAAACAGCTCCGGGTATTTCAATAATAAATTGATTGTTGGCCTTGTTTTGCCGGGACTGATAAGAAAAAGCTCCCGTTCCATCTATATAAACTTTATTTTCCCCGGCTTCATACCTAATATTATTTACAATCACGCTGGTGGAAGAATCCGCCTCTTGATCTGAAACAAGATCACTGTCCTCATCCTCATCCGAATCCTCCGCTAACTGTTCCGGTTGAATCTCCTCATCCTCATCCTCATCCGAACCCTCCGCTAACTGTTCCGGTTGAATCTCCTCATCCTCATCCGAACCCTCCGCTAACTGTTCCGGTTGAATCTCCTCATCCTCAACAAACAAATCATCTTCCTCTGCTTCTTTTTTGGAAGCCTCTTGCTGGGACGAATCAGCAAGGGGTTGTTTTACAGTCTCTTGAGTTGGCGACTCCGAAGGAAAAGCCTCTTCCGCCATTTCCTTTTCAAAATCCTCTGAATCAGAGAACTCATCCTCCAAGTCCCCTTCATCAGTAAGGTCCTCATCCACACCGCCTTCACCAATAACTTCCGAAGCCGAAGCCACCTCCTCTTCTTCTGTTCCTTGTTGTTGTGAATCAGATTGATCTTTTAACGTCCGACAGGAAACTGTAAAAAAGAAAAAAATTAAAAAGAAGATAACAATATGTTTTTTCATCGACGCAAGCCTATCACATTATTGCTCTGAATTGCCAAACTTATTTACTTACTATGAAATATTTATAACTCATGTCATCACAGTGTTGCGCTGAATTGCCAAGCTTATTTACTTACTATGAAATATTTATAACTCATGTCATCACAGTGTTGCGCTGAATTGCCAAGCTTATTTACTTACTATGAAATATTTATAACTCATGTCATCACAGTGTTGCGCTGAATTGCCAAGCTTATTTACTTACTATGAAATATTTATAACTCATGTCATCACAGTGTTGCGCTGAATTGCCAAACTTATTTACTTACTATGAAATATTTATAACTCATGTCATCACAGTGTTGCGCTGAATTGCCAAACTTATTTACTTACTATGAAATATTTATAACTCATGTCATCACAGTGTTGCGCTGAATTGCCAAGCTTATTTACTTACTATGAAATATTTATAACTCATGTCATCACAGTGTTGCGCTGAATTGCCAAGCTTATTTACTTACTATGAAATATTTATAACTCATGTCATCACAGTGTAAAATAATATCCTTACAAATTTTCAAATAAGTCCTCAATTATTTTACGCTCCCGTTCTGTCGGATACTGGATTTGGAGAGCGTGGCCGACCCAATTCCGTATTATTATTATTATTATCCTTACGGTCTTTATCTGTCCAACGATCCAGTCGAACAATAATGGGTATATAAGCATCTTCTTCACTATTGGACGCCATACCCTTTCTGGGTTCCAAAACAACCACTTCATCCTCCTTTAATCGGTAAATAACCCCCCAGTTCCTCCCAATACGATCATTTTTTTGAAGATAATGAAGAGTATCATCCGGTGTCTTGAATAACGCTTTTGAAGGACCTAGTTTGGAGTTCCACTTAATTCCCACCAGTTTAATCTCGCTTAAATCATACTCCCCCGTAGGATAAGTGGGGGGTAATTCTATTACTGTTTCGTTTTTTACCACTTCCTCCTCTTCATAAATCTGAATAGGCTTGAAAGGATCTCTTCTGTTACTGGGGTCATATTGATAATCACTGAGCAATTTATAAATTTCCAAAATCTTTTTATTTATTCCTATCAAATCCTTGGCCGCTTTCGTGCCAGCTCCTTCTGTTCCTTCACTCTGAAGATCTTTGGCTGATTTCAACAGTTCATTCAGCTCAGCAGATCCAGCTTTAGACCGGAAAGCATCTTTCTTATCTGCAGAACTTCTTATTCCTACTTCATCCTTTTCCTTCAAGGACACATCACCAGGAAGAGGAGGAGGAGGAGGAGGAGATTCCGGCACAGAAGCCCCTTCACGCTGAACGGCCTGCTCACCATTTTTTGTATTCCCCGCCGGACCGGAAGAAGCGGGGTTTGTTCCTACATTTACCGGAGGAGATGGAGGAGATTCCGGCACAGAAGCCCCTTCACGCTGAACGGCCTGCTCACCATTTTTTGTATTCCCCGCCGGACCGGAAGAAGCGGGGTTTGTTCCTACATTTACCGGAGGAGATGGAGGAGATTCCGGCACAGAAGCCCCTTCACGCTGAACAGCCTGCTCACCATTTTTTGTATTCCCCGCCGGACTGGAAGAAACGGGGTTTGTTCCTACATTTACTGGAGGAGATGGTGGAAATGTCCCGGCTTCGGGATCGGCCGGCGCATTTGCTCCACCTTTCGGAGCGGATTTATTTGACTTAGCCGGTTGAATTACATTTTGACTCTTTTCTTCCACCACTGGCCTTTGAACCACAGGCTTTGTTGGGGAAGGTTCCTCCGCAGAAGCGGAAAACTGAAAAAACGAAGTAGAAGTGAAAAGCCATATAACGAAAAATAAAGAACATACACTTACATTCAAGTAAAGAAAGGCCTGAAAAATTTTCATTGCACTACCTCCTTCTGGCTGGCTTTTGTCTCACTAATAATAGAGGAAATATATCTGTAACCGTGAATATCCATTTTCATTATTACTTCATTTCCCTCAATATATTTTCCTTTTTTTCGCGTCTCCTGCAAGTTGAAAGTATCTACAGTAATAATTTCAGTCAGTCCCGTCAACTTGGAAAGAAAAACAAGAATTTGTGAAAATAAGCCTTTAACAGTGATGCTGATTTTTAATTTTTCGTAAAACTCCTTCTTTTCAATGTAACTGTGATTGGTAATACCTTGCAAATCCACACCGGCGGATTTAGCATGCGTATTCAAATGGTTCAAAATCATCGCCGATGTCACCTTGCTCGGAATAAACTGAAGAAACTTGTTCATTTCTTTACCCATAAGGCGCATGGCTTTATCCACTTCCCCTAATTGCTGTAATTCTAAATTCATAGAGGTTATTTGCTCCTTAATAGTGTTTTGTTTCTGCTCCAATTTCTGAATTTCATCTTTAATTACCTGTCCACTATCGTATTTCCACAAATAATATACACCGGCAAAACCACCACTCAGGATGATGATAATTCCTATACTCAACTGAGAAAATATTGTAAGCCACAACATAATTTATTTTAAAGTACTCACTATAATAAACTGTCTCCTGGTGTATCGGCTATTTCTATTATCTTCCATTGCCTTCTCCAAATTAACACTGGAAAATAGTTCTGTTTTTTCCAATTCCTCAACAAAGTTCTGAATGTTTTTGTTTGTTGTGCTGATCCCTGCAATTGTAAATTTTTTATTCCCAAAATCTACTTGTTTCAACCACACTTCTTCGGGAATAATGCTTTGTATATGATCCAGCCCTGTCAAAGCCAGCATTCGATTATCAGCCAGCTGCTGCATAATCTCCAGTTTGTTGTAAAACTCTTTTGATTTAATAACCAATGTACTGTAACTCGCGATTTGTTTTTCAATCGCTTTTTGCTGTTTTGTCAATTGATTTAGCTCTCTATTTACTATAACTTTTCTCGCATTAAGCTCAGTTATATTCTTCTTCTCAACATACTTCAATGAAATGACACCTACAGTACACAAAAGCATTCTTATACAAAAACCAATAATTTTTTTAGGTTTTATCTCAATATTTGACAAAAAAGATTTTTTTTCTCCATAAAGAAGAAAAGCATCACCCATTTCATCCACAACCGTTGAGGCTTTTGTTTTTCTTAAATCCAGTTTCATTTGGCCACCCCTCTTAAACAAGCACCTATAGTAGTCGGTGCAAAATGCCTTATGTGACTTAAAGAATCTTGTAGAAATTCACTGGTTTCCAATGCTTTAAATGGATCCAATATCTTGGCTGGAATCTCAAATTTAACGGCAATGGCTGAAACCAAATTCGCCATCTTGCTCCCTCCTCCAGTTACATAAACCTGTGAAAATTCCTCATTGGGAAATTGATTTTTAAAATACTCACAGCCGATAAAAATTTCATCGCAAAAGTAACGATCGCCCTCCATCATAATACGACTCATTTCCGGCGGCGCCTCACCTTCCGAGCTCCAACTTATTTTCAGAGACTCCGCTTCCTGATATTCCACTCCCATTTCCCGCATTAAGCTGGTGGTGTAAAAGTTGCTTCCCACTGTCATATATCTGGAAAAAATCAAATTTCCTTTATTCAAAACACTAAACATTGTGCCTGATTTGCCTATATCCAATATTAACACATTTCCGCCTTTGTCTTTAGGCTTCATAAACTTTACACATTCAGACACAGAAAACGGTCCTATATCAATAGACATACAACGGTACCCTATATTTTCAATCAATTTATTGATTTCATTAACAACTTCTTTCTTCGCGGCTATCAGCAAAATATTCATTTTGCTTTCATTGACCGACACTGGTGTTTTCATCTGTACGTAATCGTAATTGACTTCATTCAAGTCAAAAGGCAGATTTTGGCTTACTTCCTCCTGCACCAAATCGTTCATCAACTCTTTTTCCGATCGAAGAATTTCTATTTTTTTGACAATGACAGAGCGGCCGCTCATGGAAACATAAATATCAGAAACCGGCTTTGTTGTACTTTGAGAAATAAAATCGGGAAGCACTTCCGCAAATGGTTCGAAATTAATCAAATCTCCCTGCTCAACACAATTGTCAGGCACAGGAAAGAATGCAAAATTTTCCAAAAAAGGAACCCCTTTCTTTAAGGAAAACTCCGCCAGCTTCATTGTATGGCTTCCCACATCCAATGTAACAACCTGCTTTGGTTTAAACCACTTCATTTTCCCTTCCTTGAGTAAATACAATACTAAAACCAAAGTCCTGAAAAGTCAATCCACACTACGTATATTTTATCATCGGTATTTTTATACTTGGTGCATATAAAAAAAAGACAGATACCACTGAGCCAATTCCTCTCCGAAAAAAATATATATTAGTGCGGAAAAGGCCAAATAAGGCCCGAAAGGTATCGTTTGCTGTAGATAGTTTTTGGACCGAAATATCATAATAATACTCGTAAACAACCCGGCAAAACAGGACAACAAAATAACAAAAGGAATTGCTCTCCATGTTAAAACCGCGCCAATCCAGGCCAATAATTTAATATCACCTCCTCCCAGACCCTCTTCTTTACGAATAGCGTAATAAAAAATAGCAATAAACCACAAAAAACCACCCCCCATCAAAACCCCCGCCAAGGCCGGCCAAAATTCACGCCCGCTTTCCGGATTCAAAAGCGCCCCTGTCAGACCAATCAAAATACCCGACAAAGTCAGTGAGTCCGGTAAAATCATCTGCTCCAAGTCCACTGCGCTGGCCACCACAAGAGCAAAAGTAAAAATAATGTATTCCAACAGAACATATTCCCATCCCACAAAATAAAACAATGAAAGGAACAACACTGCCATACACAGTTCAATGATAAGAGGGCGGAGAGGCGCTTTCTGACCTTTCAGTTTTTTAACAAACCAGGAACAGGGATACCAGCCCCAATGTTTTTCACACTGTAGAAAGAAGGAAAGGAAGTCTTTATCTATTTTTTCAAATTGAGAAAAAAATTCCGTCAAAATTGCACCAAGACGGCCCAACAGAAGACCCAAAACAAAAAATAACAGAAGACCCCAACTAAAGGAAAAAATAATCCACTCAGGCAATCTGTTTCCTTTCAAATAAAATGCCTGTGAAAATCAGCAGAAACACAATCCAGGAAAAGGAATATAAAGAGACGGCCAGTAACTCTCCTTCCACAAGAGCACTGTGATACAGAGCGTGCGCGCGCCAATTCAATTTTTCAAAATTGGGCAGAACGCGAGTGGTTCCGGCAATCAGCCATTGTAAAAAATGATCACCCTCCCCCCTTTGAACGAAAAAAATAATCCCGTTGGCTGAATGACCTATAATAAATATCAAAACCGAATACACCAACACCAAAAAAGAGGAAGAAAACACACTGAAGAAAAAAGCCAGAGTCAGTAGGATCAAAGCCTCTAAAAAAATACCCCACATCGCAATAAATAAAATAGGCCCTATGGAATGGCTGTACATAATATGCACGAACAGGACAAACAAAGTCAGAAAAAACAAAGCAAACAGCAAAATAAGAGATAAACCCAAAAATTTTCCTACGATAAACTGCATTTTGGAAATGGGTTTTACAAAAAGAGTAATGGCTGTTTTCTTTTCAATTTCATGGGAAATCAAAGTACTGGCAAAATACACGGAAATAAGAATAAGGCCGATATGACAGGCGGTAAAAGCAAAATTAATACTCAACCGCTTTTGCTCACTTAAACTCAAAGGACCCAAAATCAAGCCTGTCCCCATAATAAAAATAACTAAAGCCCCAAGAGCATACAAAATTTTATGCCGCTGGATCTCTTTAACCGTATTTAGTGCTATAAGAAAAATATTTTTCATTTTTCAGTTGGTAACTTGATTATTAATTTCATTTTTACTCGGTGATTTTCATAAAAGCCTGCTCCAGACTTTTTTTATCCAATTGAACATCCAAAATAACACAGGATTTTTTTCTCAGTTGATCTATCTTATTTTGACAATCCGCAAGATTTTCCGCAAACACAGTGTGTTTTTGATCTTTTTCCAAAAAAACAATCTGCCGCCTACCCTTAATGCGATCCAGTAAATGTTGGACAGAACCCACATAAGCCACCTTTCCGTTCTTTAAGACCACCAAATCCTGACACAGCCGCTCCACATCATATAAAAGATGAGAGCTGAAAAACACCGTCGTACCCTGTTTGATCAAATCCTGTATCAATTCCCCTACATACAAACGACTGTCCGGATCCAAACCGGCCATAGGTTCATCCAATATTACAAATTCCGGATTGTGAATCAAAGCCTGCGCCATCCCCACTTTTTGCAACATACCTTTGGAGTAAGTTCTTACCTTTCGATCTTTTGCTGAATATATTCCCAGTTTTTTCAACAAACTCCGGGCTTTGGATTTTAAATCAACCAGCTTCATATCAATAGAAAGCTGTCCGTAAAAAATCAGCAACTCCTCACCCGTCAGGTAATCGTAAAAATACGGCTGTTCCGGCAAAAAACCTATCTTCTTTAGTACAGACTTGCACAAAGGCTTTCCGTCAAAAAAAGATATTTCACCCGAATCTATGGAAATTAAAGACAAAAGGCATTTCAAAGTGGTGGTTTTGCCAGAACCATTAGCACCCAAAAAGCCAGTTGCGACCGAATTGGAAATGGAAAAATTAATTTGATTCAAAACTGCTTTTTCACTCGAAAAAAGTCCGGCTTTAAAGCTCTTTTTCAGATTTTTAACTTCCAATACAGACATAATAGATTAATTTACAGGATATAATGGAATAAAATCAAATATTTTTTACATAATTACTTCTTCTGCTGAACCCTCTGAATCGCCTGGGTCCTCAGAAGAACCTACTCCAAAATCAAAAATATCGGAAGATAAAGGAAGACTCAAGGAAAACATAGCCGAGAAGATCCCAAAATTTTGCGAGCATTTGGCTAATTCTATACATTTATAGTACGCGTACTGCAACTCCACATTCAGTTTAACATAAAAGGCAATGAGATAACTGGCGCCTGCCTTGGCGCCGATACCATGATGGTTCACACTTTTTTTTTCGCCAAAAGTGTAGAAAAAGGTTCCGTAGACATCAAACAGGAACGGCAATTCCAACGCCCCAAAAACACCCATTGAAAAAGGCTCAAAAGGTCTGGATACTTCAGAGTATTGAAAGGATACACTGTCCGCCGCCTGACCAAAGCCTTTTACTGTGCTGGATTGATGAAACACTTCCAGATGATGCTGGCTTGAACTGTTTCCTCCTATATTGTGATGAGTCCAGAATAAATCCAAACCCACACTGAGCGACGCGAGGCTGTATCCAACACGTCCACCCAAAACATAAGTCATAAATACAGGCCGGGAGGAAACAGAGGAATAGGAAGCACCTATATTTCCATACGGTTCAAACTGTATTTCTGCTTGTGAAACAGGAATAAAAAATAAAAAACTTAAAAATATAATGTACTTCATTAATTCACTTACCTATTATGGGAAACATTATAACACTAATTACAATTAAAAAGTCGAAATTTATCTTATTGCACTGCCTCACAGAGTAATTTTTTGCGTCAGATTCATAGTTGAATTTTAATGCAACGCAACTATTTGTCTTTTATAACTTCACAAATATCTCAATATGGGAACTTAATTGGTTCTTTATCTTTAGTTTGACAACCAAAACAGTAAATATTTTAATTTTTTTTCATAAAACATCCGGCATTATAATAAAAGTTTCACAGGTAATAAAAAAGTATCTTATTTAAGCAAGTTGCCTTAAAATTAAAACTTAAGATTGGGTTGGAAGAACTCCGTCAGCTTGCCTGTGAGGTCCGATACCACAAAAACCCCGGGAAAAAATATATGAACATTCAAACAACAGTTGAGTTGCTCAGCAGTACTTATGAAAAAAACCGCAAAAATCTCAATCAGGTAAAAGCCTGGCATAATAAGCCTCTGACTCTAACTGAAAAAGTTCTCTTTTCCCATTTATGTGATCCTAAAAAAAAACGGGATAGAGGGGTCGGCTTTCTATCTCTGCAACCGGATCGTGTTGCCATGCAGGATGTGACCGCTCAAATGGCTCTCTTACAATTTATGCTATCAGGGAAAGAAAAATCCACTGTGCCGTCTACCGTACACTGCGATCACCTGATTCAAGCTTGGAAAGGTTCTACGCCGGATACGCAAAAATCATTACAGGAAAACAACGAAGTATTTCAATTTCTCTCCTCTTCCTGCAGTCGTTTTCATATAGGTTTTTGGAAGCCAGGTGCAGGTATTATCCATCAGGTGATTTTGGAAAATTACGCTTTTCCGGGGGGGCTTCTGATTGGAACAGACTCACACACTCCCAATGCGGGTGGATTGGGAATGCTGGCCGTGGGTGTGGGAGGGGCTGACGCCGCTGATGTGATGGCGGGAATGCCTTGGGAAGTAAAAAATCCCGGTATTACCGGAGTGCATTTAAAAGGAAAACTGACAGGCTGGACTTCTCCAAAAGACATTATTTTAAAATTATTGGGAATCCTGACAGTCAAAGGAGGCACCAATAAAATAATAGAATATTTTGGAGAAGGATGCTGTTCCTTAAGTTGCACGGGAAAAGCTACCATTACCAATATGGGAGCGGAACTGGGGGCCACCAGTTCCATATTTCCCTATGATGCCTCCATGTCACAATATTTGAACGCCACTGACCGCTCCGATCAGGTAAAAATCATTGAAAAGTATCGGGAATTGTTCTCCGCTGACACCGAAGTGGAGAACAACCCCCATGCCTACTACGATGAAGTGATCGAAATTGATCTGACTGCTTTGGAACCTCAACTGGCGGGGCCTCACTCTCCTGATATTGTGCATCCCTTAAGTGAAATAAAAAAGCTTTGTCAAACGGAAGGCTGGCCGGTTCAGCTTTCCGCCGCTCTCATCGGATCTTGCACTAATTCTTCTTATGAGGACATAGGCCGAGCGGCTCATATCGCCCGCCAGGCCGGCACAGCCGGATTCAGTATGCCTCAGCCCTTTTTGGTTACTCCGGGTTCTGAACTGATAAGGCAAACCATAGAAAGAGACGGCTATATAAAAGACTTTGAGGAGATTGGAGCGCTTGTATTAGCCAACGCCTGCGGCCCTTGTATTGGTCAATGGAAAAGAGAGTACAAGAAAGGTCATGTCAATACTATTGTGAACAGCTTTAATCGAAATTTTCGGGGCCGAAATGACGCTAACCCGGAAACGCTGTCTTTTATCGCCAGCCCGGAAATCACCATAGCCCTTGGCTTGGCGGGACAATTGAATTTTGATCCTCAAACAGACTTTTTGGAAAAAGAAGATAAAAAATTAAAACTTCAGGCCCCGGAATCGGATGTTCTGCCCAAAAAAGGATTTATGATAAACAAAGAGGGCTATGTTCACCCAAAAGGCAAAGACATCCAAATTGTTGTCAAAGCTCAATCAGAAAGGTTACAGCTGTTGGAGCCTTTTCCTCCTTGGAATAAGGCGGAATTTAAAAATCTGCTTATCTTGTGCAAAGCCAAAGGAAAATGCACAACGGATCATATTTCCCCGGCGGGTTTTTGGTTAAGATACCGGGGGCACTTGGATCGCATTTCCGACAATCTTCTGTTGGGGGCGACCAATGCCTTCACTGACGAAAGAGGGGCGGGGCTGAACCAGCTCACAGGAGAAAAACAGTCTTTCTCCAAAGTGGCCCGACATTATAAATCACAAAACAGAGGGTGGGTCATTATAGGCGGTGAAAACTATGGCGAAGGCAGTAGCAGGGAGCACGCGGCTATGACTCCGCGTTACTTGGGCGCCAAAGCGGTTATTGTCAAAAGCTTTGCACGCATCCATGAAACCAATCTTAAGAAACAAGGGATTTTGCCTTTGGTGTTCACTCAACCGAAAGACATGGAAAAACTGAAGGAAAAAGACCAGATCGATATTTTGGACTTGGAGAACTTAAAGCCCAAAAGCCGGCATACAATATTGGCGCAACACGAAGATGGATCCAGAGAGGAGTTTATTGTTTCACATTCCATGAGCGCCGATCAAATAAAATGGTTTCAAGCAGGCTCCGCCTTAAACCTCATTAGAAAATAAACTTTCAGTTACAAAGGAATAAAATGAATTGGACTTGAATAACTAAAAACAACACAAATAACCATTCCAAGAGAATGAAAATACTTGGACTTGAATAACTAAAAACAACACAAATAACCATTCCAAGAGAATGAAAATACGATGATGGTTTTATCAAGGCAAATAAAAAAGGTTCTGTATATTAAGAAAGACTTTATCCCGCTTGTTCTTTATTCTCTTCTGCTTTTCCCACAACACATTATTTTTGCCTCTCCTAAATACATCGCATCACCTCCGTATCAGTCATTTTCCGAAAATTTCGTTATTCCTGAAAACCCGACTCCGTCTGAATACTCCATAATGACAATTACCGTAAAAGGCCTCAATAATGAAGGTAAAAAAACAATAGTGAAAGGAGTCAGCTTCATAATAAAAAATGAAAAGGGACAACTAATAGCAGTAACCAACTTTCATATTGTTGACGCAGTGGAAGTCATTTCAGATATGTTTTTGGAGGCACAGGGAACAACCGCTAAATTGCAAATAGAATCCATATCACCCTTTTATGATCCGGCTTTTCTGAGATTGTCCGATATAAATGCTGAAAGAAAAATGAAACCTCTGGAAATCAACAATATGCCCATCACGAGAAAGGGCTTATTCTACATAATGAATTTCACAGACAAACTTCCAAAAAAAATACAACTGCGATATATCTCTCTGATGCAAAGAGGCCAACTTAATTTCATTAATCCTTATTACGACACCTTCATAAATATAAAAGGACTCAGCGGCAGTCCTGTAATGGATCCGGAGGGAAGAGTGGCAGCTGTAGAAGAAAAACTTTGCCAACTGTGCAGTTCCCCCACGCCCTGTAATGGATCCGGATGGAAGAGTGGCAACTGTACTTAACAGTTGGCTGGCCGGTTTCGTCTATGGCGCAATAGCGGATTATCTAATGACCTCTGAAAATACAGACATTGGAAAATAAACAAGATTCAGACTAGACATAGGCTCCTATCTGATGACCTCTGAAAATACAGACATTGTAAAATGCACCAACGCTCCCGGACAATACATTTTAAAAGCAAGACAAAACCTTTTTGAAAAAACACGATCGCAAAACACAGCAGTTCGTCAATTGGCATGGGAAGCAATAAAAGAGCTATATAATGACAATCTCTACAGTTTACCAAATCCATTACAGTAGAAGAAAAAAAGGATATTAAATGCTTTCCCTGATATGCATCTTCAAACATCAGACTAGACATAGGCTCCTATCTGATGACCTCTGAAAATACAGACATTGTAAAATGCATCAACGCTCCCGGACAATGCATTTTAAAAGCAAGACAAAACCTTTTTGAAAAAACACGATCACAAAACACAGCAGTTCGTCAATTGGCATGGGAAGCAATAAAAGAGCTATATAATGACAATCTCTACAGTTTACCAAATCCATTACAGTAAAAGAAAAAAAGAGCTATATAATGACAATCTCTACAGGTTTACCAAATCCATTACAGTAGAAGAAAAAGGATGTTAAATGCTTTACAGGCCCCTGATAAGCATCTTCAAACAAATGAAGGAAAGGGCGCCCAAAACTGCCGCAATGCTTTTTGAAGCCCCATAATCGGCCATCTGATTTTTTGGATCGGAGCATCTGTGCCGTGTGTTGGTGTAAGATACATCATGAGAAAAAGAAATTGTTGATTCAGGTTTTCCAGTAGTCAGTACGAAAAAAACCGGTTTACGCTTTACTTTCAATTACATAAAGTGGTATGTTATTTTTTAATTTCCTTTTGAGACAAAGAATATTATATTGAAGTCTATTACATGGAAAAGTGCTTTATTAAAATACAATAAAACCAGCTGAACATAACACAAAGAACCGCCTATCCGCGAAAAGGGAAGAACTTAACTAAAAATAAAGGGGACAAAAATGCAGGAAAGTCTTTTTTTTCTGGCTGAGCAGTTCGTTTCTTGTATACTTATATCCTGGGGGTTGTCCTGTATTATTCAGACAAAACTCTGGGTAAGACTCATACAACTTTTTTACAATCAAAAAGAGGAAATTGTTAAACTCACATGCCTTGTGGTCAGCATGATTTTCCTGCCATTGGGGTTTATTTTGTTACTCACGCATAATGATTGGAGCGCCAATCCTGCTGTCATTGTTACTGTTCTTGGCTGGTTAATTTCCATTAAATGTCTGACTCTTATGTTGTGGCCGCAGATAGCTCTCAAATGCAAATCCCTATACTTAAAAAATGATTCTTTCTTAAAGTGGTATCTGAGAATCTGCGGAGCTTTGTATATATCGATGGGTTTGCTGATCCTCGCTAACTTTTGGGTTGCGTAGTCTGCGTACACACCATAAACCTGTTACCAACCCCCAACCCCCTAACTCCACATTAGTCCAGGAAAGGCACTACTTATTTGAATCAGGGCGCTGTAGATAATTTTTTACTACAGATTAACCCTTATATAGCTCCACATTAGTCCAGGAAAGGCACTACTTATTTGAATCAGGGCGCTGTAGATAATTTTTTACTACAGATTAACCCTTATATAGCTCCACATTAGATATGGGGAAAAGGGACATAATTTAACATTAAAAATCCGAATACCTATCAAAGATGATAAAGATCTTTTCGTAAAAAATATTTTTAAAGAAAATAATATTAAAATACATCACTTTATCATCAAAGCCAGTATGAAAGATTTAGTCTCTTCGGTGTTTGAGTATAACAACTTTCCTGATCTAATAATTGAGATGTTTGGATGTAAATATAAAGCAATAACAGATAAAGAAATTATCATCAAAAATATTCCACCCTCTTTAAAAGATAATGGAGAACTCTATAAATTTATAAGCGTCAGATACCGGCAAATCGCTAAAAGATATAAGGCTCATAAGTGATAAGCGCCCTTGATTCCTATCAGCTACTGCGTTCATGGTTTCCAATGGACTTTTTTCCTGAAGAGGATAACCTTTTATCTCCCTTATCAATTCCCTGAAAAGAAGACTCTTCGCTTCAGTTTGAACAGCAGGAGGAGAACTCTATAAATTTATAAGTGTCAGATGCCGGCAAATCGCTTTGCGCGTACCACCACAGCCTATATGCACAACACAAGTCCTTTTACACAGTCTTTTAAATAAAACAGAACAATCTTATTTTGACTTTAAAAATCACACCTCTTTATTTTTTTCCAGGATTTCTTTTTTCCATTCAGCTACTGCGTTCATGGTTTCCAATGGACTTTTTTCCTGAAGAGGATAACCTTTTATCTCCCTTATCAATTCCCTGAAAAGAAGACTCTTCGTTTCAGTTTGAACAGCAGGAGGAGATACAGGTTTTGCGGAATGGGAGCCGGTCTTGCCATCAGGAGAGGAAAACAAATCCATTTTATACTGATCGGAATTGAAGGAAGACTCCTCTTCCCTTTTTTTCAGCAGTTTTTCGGCTCGCTTCACCACCGTCAATGGAAAACCGGCCAGACGGGCGACATGAATACCATAAGACTGAGCCAGAGCACCTGACACCAAAGTATAAAGAAAATTAATTTGACCCTCTTTTTCACTCACACTGAGGTGGGCGTTTCTGATCTTGGGAAACATTTTTGCCATTTCCGTCAGTTCATGATAGTGAGTGGCAAAAAGAATAAAACTCCTTTTTTTCTCAATTAGATATTCCAACATGGCTTGAGCCAGACTCATACCATCATAAGTGGCTGTGCCCCGGCCAATTTCATCCAATAAAACCAATGAGTTTTCATCAGCCTGTCTGAGAATTTCAACCGACTCCTTCATTTCCACCATGAAAGTGGAAAGACCCTGGGAAAGAGAATCACTGGCGCCAATCCGGGTAAACAATTTCGTGAACACAGGCAGTAAAGCCTGCTCTGCCGGAACAAAACCTCCAGACTGAGCTAAAATTACACTGAGAGCCACCTGACGCATAAGAGTGCTTTTCCCCGCCATATTGGGGCCGGTTAAAAGCAGACACTCCCCGTTCTTCATGCGAACCGTATTGGGAACAAAATGTTGACTTTGCTTTTGCTCCACCACCGGATGACGGCTGTTTATCAATACCAGCTGATTATCGAATGAAAGACGAGGGCGGACATAAGACTGCTCAATCGCAAGATAAGCAAAAGCTACACTAAAATCAATTTCACACACAACACGGGACAAATAAAAAAAATCAGGCAAAGCACCCAGTAACTTTTTTCGCAGATTTTCAAAAATGGAAAATTCCATTTCTATCCGCCGCGTGCGGGAGGAAAGAATTTTTGCTTCTATTATTTGCAGTTTTTCCGTTGTGTACCGCTCTGCCTGAGTCAGCGTCTGCTTACGAATATAATAAGAAGGCACCTTTTTGGAGTGCACTTTAGTGACTTCTATATAATAACCAAAGACATTATTATAACGAATCTTCAGGGAAGTGATGCCTGTTTGCGTTCTTTCCCGCTTCTCCAAATTTCTCAAACCGGACTGTCTTCTCTCTGTTTCTTCAATCAGTTGATCCAGTTCCTCTGAAATTCCTTTTTGAATGATGCTACCGACTTGAGTTCCAGCCGGTGCATCCGAACGAATTGTTTTGACCACTTCCTTCGTCAGTTCACTTATGGAATCCAGCACAACGGGAGGAATGCGAACGGACTCATCTAAAGGAAGCAACTCCAAACTATTCTGCAAAGAACCCGCCAAAGCCAACAAATCCCTTCCATTGCACTGAAGATGAGATATCTTCCCCAATTTTCTTTCAATATCCCCCACCCGGGAAAGTAAATCCCGCACCCGCTTTATCTGATCCAAGCGGGTTATCCACTGCTCCACCGCATTCAGTCTCTTTTCCATTTCCTGTTTGTTCGTAGAGGGCTTGCGTATACGCGCTTTCAACAAACGAGCGCCGGAGGGGGTTTTGGTTCGATTGACAGCGGAAAACAAACTGCCTTTCGTGTCTCCATGATAAGTTTTAAAAAGCTCCAGGTGTTCCTGTGCCTGACTGGAAAACCACATTTCCTGTCCTGTATGTCTTTTCTGAAAAGGCTGAATCACCTTCAGCACTTCCCCACCCTGCTGAGCTTTAACATAATTTAGAAGACGACAGGCGCTCACAGGCAGGCCCTTTTGCTCCTGTATGTTTTGCTCTTGTATGTTTTGCTCCCGCTCTTCCTCAAAAACACTGATATGGAATCCCTCCCACTCTTTCTTGGAAAAGAAATCTCCTTTTTGTTTCACCGTCAAAACCAATTCCACTGGATTCAAAAGATGAATAGTCCGCCATTTTGTATTTTGATCTGCGATAAGATAAAAAAAAGCTTCGCCGGTGGAAATATCTGTAAAACTCACTGAGTGATCGTCAAAAGCGCAAAGGTAATGCGCACTCAGCCGGTCCAAACTTTCCGGATCATAAACCATCCCAGGGGTTAAGATGCGAGTC
The DNA here is from genome assembly GCA_965203225.1 of Bdellovibrionales bacterium. Classification (GTDB taxonomy): domain Bacteria; phylum Bdellovibrionota; class Bdellovibrionia; order Bdellovibrionales; family UBA1609; genus JANQSP01. The sequence continues at coordinate 512,025 of CBDBBW010000006.1, forward strand.
ACCGCCCTTTTAACTAAACCCTTCGCCTGCGACACAGGTTCCACCTGATCGCAAATAGCCACTTTAAAACCCTCCGCCAGCAGTTTCCCAACCGGCCCGGCTATACTGTGGTGAGGAACCCCGCACATTTTGATTTCTTCAGTCGCTTTTGCTTTTTTATTTCTCACCGTTAAAGCTATATTGAGAATAGGAGCGGCTCTCTCAGCGTCTTCATAAAACATTTCAAAAAAATCACCCATTCTGAACAAAAGAATTTTATCCTTATGGAGAGACTTAATCTGCCAATATTGTCTCATCAATGGGGTGATTTTGTGTGTCTGCATAGCACCTTCTTCTATACAAGGCTTGGATATCAGTCAACAACCCCAGTGGTATGATGGGTGGTGGAAAAATTATTTCTGCATAAAATAAACAAGATAATAGGTTAACGGATATTACCGCATTATAAGCTCACATTAAGATTATAATGCGGTCATTAAGCCCACAATAGCATTGGAGAGTGTGTGAATCCAGTAAAAAAGAAGGCGAAACAATCTGATTAAAATAAATCCGGCTTAAAACAAACTCGCCGAAAGCAAAAGCAGATCGGAATAGTACACCTTGCGTCTTTACACAATAATAAAGAGGCTAAAAAAATTGAGCATTCTTATCTTATAAAATCCACTATAGTATAAAATCACTTGCTTTATTTTAAAGCCCTTTTTTTAATTAAAATGGCAATTCTTCTTCTTTTGTTGGAAAATTAGGTTCTTTTTTAAACTGAGCGGTTTCATCCACATTTTCTTTTTCCATATTCCTGGGTGATTTTCCCAAAAATAAAACCTGTCCGGCCACTATTTCTGTAGTGAATCTTTTTTGTCCCTGTTCTGTCTCCCACGAACGGGTTTGCAAACGACCTTCTATAAAAACCTGACTCCCCTTCGCAAGGTGTTTCGCACAAATCTCGGCGAATTTTCCCCAAACCACAATCCGATGCCATTCTGTCTTTTCCTGACGCTCTCCGTCTTTATTCACCCAACTTTCGCTGGTGGCCAGATTAAATTGTGTCACCGTTTGCTGATTAGCGGTTTTTCTTACTTCAGGATCCGCACCCAAACGACCCACTAATATTACTTTATTTACTCCAGACATAGCTACCTCCTTACTTAATAAACCTGCAGTACAGCCTTATACCATATAAATATATATTTTAAAAAACAGAAAATACTGTCAAGTGTTATGATTTATAGTTTATTTTCCTGATTTTTGGAAAAGTAAGCAAAATCCATGCCATTTTGAGATTTTTCTAAAATTTTTTTGGATGGACACATATAAACGCTCAGAAAGGAATCAGGAACAGAAAGACAAAAACAGCTGTTTGAGGCAGATACTATCATCATATAAACGGTCAAAAAGGAATCAGGAGCAGACACAAATGGTCATCAGGAGCAGACAAACAAAAAACGCTGTTTGTGTGCAGATACTATCATCATACAAACGGTCAGAAAGAAATCAGACAAAAACAGCTGTTTGTGCGCAGATACTATCACCCCATACAAACAGTCAGAAAGAAATCAGGAGCAAAAAAGCCAAAACCCGCTGTTTTGAGCACAAGTACTATCATCATAATAAACGGTCAGAAAGAAATCAGGAGCAGACAGCTAAGCATTACTTCCTGAAATCGGACAGCAGTTTTTCGAGTTCACCATTTTCAAATTGTTCCTGAACAATATCACAACCGCCTATAAACTCCCCATTAATATATAGCTGGGGAATGGTGGGCCACTGAGCGTATTCTTTAATACCGCCTCTCATATCTTCATCACCGAGAACATCACAGTAATTAAACGACACTTTCATAGAATTTAAAATCTGGGTGACTTTTCCGGAAAAACCACATAGAGGGGACTCAGGGCTTCCCTTCATAAACAGCATAACCGGATTTTCTTTTAACAATTTTTGTATTTTCTCCTTCATTTCCATTATTTATTCTCCTCTTTGATTATTTCACTTTCTTGTTATTTGATTTTTGTGTTTTTTGATGGGTATTTCTACAAAGTTGAGACAAGCCGGACTTTTAATTTAAAACACAGAGGACTTAATAAAGCAAGCATGATTTACAAGACAGCATAATTTCAAAAAAACAATTTCAAACTATATAGATAGCACTTTTCAGTATGCAGGTCGGTCTTTTCTTAAGGCTGTTTTTAAGACCAGCGCCCAAGGTATCGCACCTCCGGTTCCAACAAAACCTGAGACTTTCTTCGCACTGTTTCCCGCACATATTCAATGAGTTGATGAATATCCATAGCGGTAGCTGTTCCCAGGTTAATAATGAAATTGGCGTGCTTTTTGGAAACACCAGCCTGACCAATCCGGTGTCCTTTTAACCCACATTTTTCAATAAGCGCTCCTGATTTTTCCCCCGTAAGAGGATTTTTGAAAACAGATCCACAGCTGGCGAATTGTAAAGGCTGGCTTTGACTTCTTTTTAAAGCCATTTCCCTTAAACGAACCGGCAGATCCGGCACAGGATTCATCGGCCAACTCATACCTACTTCATAAATTAACCCTGGCTCCCAACCCTCGCTGAAACGGTATTTCCACTTCATATCCCCACTATGAATTAAAACAATTTTATCTTCCCTGATTACTTTCACCCAATCCACAATATCTTTAAACTCTCTTGGAAAAATACCCTGTCCGACACCGGCATTCATCACCACACCACCCCCTACATCCCCGGGTAAACCACATAAAAACAAAGCCGGAGCCAATTTGTGCTGTAAAAAAATTTGCATGATTTTTGCTTTGGAAACACCTGTTTGCGCGATGATATGCAATCGGCCTTTCTCCTCCCATTCACGACAAGCCTGTAATTTTGTCAGCCCTATAAGCAAACCCTCCACTCCTTTATCACTGATAAGCACATTTGTCCCTTTTCCCAAAACAGCCACCGGCAATTTTTTTCCCCTGGCCCATTGCAAGCTGTAAAAAATATCCTCTTGATTTTCCGGTTGATAAAAAAAATCCGCACTCCCCCCAACCTTCCAGCTATTAAACCCCTGAAGAGGATGACAACGCTTAAGACCCTTTATCTGTAAGTTATTTTTTGCCTTCACATTTCATTCCCTTATTTTATCCTTACTGCATACAACACCGTTTCGCAAAAGGATCAATTAGCACAAAATAAAATAATATTTATTAGAATGTAAGAAAAATCAGGTAAAGCGCCCCTTCTCACAATAATTAATTCGGCAGACACATTTTTCGCTGACCTTTTTCCTTAAACAAATTCAGCAACCGTGCTCCGTATTTATAAACGGAGCCCGCTCCCATAGTAATAAACACATCCTCCGCTTTTAAAATCCCGGATAAAGAGCTAAAAATATCCTCCGAAGGACAATAATCACATGAAGGATGTTTCATTTTCCCGGCCAGTATTTTGGAAGAAATACCTTTTATAGGATCTTCCCCCGCGGGGTAAACATCCATTAAAAACACCTGATCCGCCTCCTCAAAGCAAGTTAAAAAATCCGACCAACAATCCGCTGTTCTGGAAAAACGATGAGGTTGAAATAAAACAATCAATCTTTTTGTCTTTCCAAATTGTTCGCGAAAAGCGGATAAAACCGCTCGAACCTCCGTGGGATGATGAGCGTAATCATCATAAAACTCCACTCCCTCCCATTCTCCTTTTTTATGAAAACGCCGATCCACACCTTTAAATTTTTGAAAACTTTTATTACATTCCTCGAAAGACAAACCTGTTATCATAGCGGTCGCGCAGGCGGACAAGGTATTGAGCGCGTTCATGGAGCCGGGAAGAGGCACATTTAAAGTCCCCAGTTCCTCTCCGTTGACAAACACCTTATACTTTAATGAAGCTATTTTTTTTAAAACGAAATGATTATTTTCATCAAACCCGTAAAAAATCACCTTCCGATCTATATTTGACAACAAATCACGCAGAACCGGTTGATCCCCCCAAGCCACTACACTGCCATAAAAAGGAACTTTTAAAACAAAATTCAAAAAAGCGGACTTCAGTTTTTCAAAAGAGCCATAGTAATCCAAATGATCTTTATCAATATTGGTGACCACTGCGATTTCAGGAGACAAGTGCCTGAATCCTCCGTCACTTTCATCCGATTCAGCTATAAACCAATCTCCTTTTCCGGGAAAAGCCGTTGACTGAAACAGGTGAGACCGTCCACCTATAACCACAGTGGGGTCTTTTTTATTGTGAATAAAAATCTGTGCCAGTAAATGAGTGGTGGTGGTTTTTCCGTGCGTGCCCGCTACTACAAGCCCCCGCCTTAATCTCATAATTTCCGCCAAAGCCTCTGATCTTTTAATCACAGGAATTTTTACCGCTTTCGCCGACAGAATTTCAATATTATTTTCCGGTACCGCACTGGATTGAATCAATATCTCCGCATTCCTGATATTTTCCTTCTTATGACCTATGAACACGGAAATACCCAACTCCTTCAGTCTTTGTATCTGTGTGTTGTCCATCAGATCGCTTCCCGTCACAAAACTGCCGGAGAGATACAGCAATTCCGCCAGACCACACATACCTATTCCGCCAACCCCCACAAAATGCACCCTCACACCAGAGGTAAAAAAATCCTTACCTCCCATGAAACGGATTGCATCCACTTTACTCACACCACACCTCCCACAATAAACACATAATTTTCCTGACCAAAATACCGTCCGTATTGCAAACCTTCGAACACGATAAATGGTTCACGATAACTATACACAATTTGCCCTGCCAAAATAATTAAAAAAACCGCTTCAAAAGATAACTCGAAATATTATCCGCCGTAGAACCTAATTTCAACTCCTGGATACAGGAGGACAGCCATTTTATTTTTTGAGGCTGATTTACCAAATCACGCAACACTTCCTTTAGTTTTTCTGTCGTAAAATCTTTTTCTTCAATTAAAATAATCGCTGATTTTTTTTCCAGTCCTTGAGCGTTTTTTAATTGATGCTGATCGGCGGAGCTGGATAATGGGACAAGAATACCTGCCCGTCCGGCAGAGGAAATTTCCGCGATAGTGCCGATTCCCGCACGGCCAATCACCACATCCGCCCATTCATAAACCTTATGTATGTTATCCAAAAAAGAAAATACTTTCACATTGCCACAACCTAAATATTTCCTTTCTAAAGATTCAACCTCCTTTTCCCCCGTCTGATGCACAAAAGAAAAAAAATGAACTTCATCAGAAACAACCAATTCAGACACCACTTTGTTAATAATGGCAGAACCCTGACTGCCTCCCAATACCAATACCCGTAAAGGTGAGTCATTTTGATTTTTCATAGAAATCCGGGCGATCCGGGATCGAACGGGAAACGGAAACACAGTTTGTTTTTTCACCTTTAAATATTCCTTTGTGCTGGAAAAAACCATAATAGCTTCACCCACTATACGGGACAAAAAGCGATTAGTCAGACCCGGAACAATATTAAATTCAAAGATAAGCGTCCGCTTGCGCAGTAAAAAACCGGCCAGCAAAACCGGACCGCTGACAGCCCCCCCTGTGCCTATCACAAGAGAAGGATTTACCTTTATTACGATTCTCAAGGCTTTCAACAAAACAAAAGGAAGAGAAAAACAAGTTATTATTCTTTCCGCCCAGCTTACATTTTTCCTCAGACGCCCCACAGACAAATTATAAGTTACAAAAGAAGCTCGGGAATAAATATTTTTTTCCAAAGAGGACGAACCGCTTACAAACTCCATCTGTACTTTTTTATCCATCAGCTGTATTTGCTGTGCTATAGCCAAAGCCGGCAGGATGTGCCCTCCCGTTCCTCCCGCGGCAATCAATATTTTTTTGGCTTTTCCCACTGCATTTTTATTATACATATTCTCCGTCGCAAAGCTGACAGTAATCCTTATTAAAAAGCTTTTCCTTCAAGGCGAAAATCAGTAGTTATTGCTAACAAACTTTAATATGCCTGTCAAAGATCTGTGTATAAAGAAAATACATTACTGATTTGAAATGTTTGGCTGGACTGTGCTCTGTTCGCGGACCGACTATGTGAAAAATCAAGAACAAAGTCAATAAAAAAAGAAAGCTCCTAAAAAAATAAATATTTTCTACATTATTGCATTATTTTATTAAAGACAGTCAAACAATCCGCTATTCATGGTCAAAGTTTTTCCTCTGGCCACAAGATCTACTCTTCGTTGTATCTTTTCTGATAATATCCGTGCTTCTTTTCTGATAATATCCGTTGCCTCATATCAAAAACCTCATCAGGCTGAGATAACTTGAGTAAGATGAAGTCAAAGCTCAATTCATTTTAAAAATAGATCAAGACACTTTATAGATCAAGACACTTTAAGGTAATCACAAAAAAAATGGCTATGGCCTCACAAACAACAATCCATTTTAAAAATAGGTCAAGATACTTTAAGACAATCAAAAAAAAATGGCTGTAGCCTCACAAACACTAATTCATTTTAAAAATAGATCAAGATACTTTAAGGTAATCGAAAAAAAAAATGTCTGCGGCCTCACAAACAACAATCCATTTTAAAAATAGGTCAAGATACTGTAAGATAATCACAAAAAAATGGCTGTAGCCTCACAAACAACAATCCATTTTAAAAATAGGTCAAGATACTTTAAGGTAATCGAAAAAAAAATGTCTGCAGCCTCACAAACAACAATCCATTTTAAAAATAGGTCAAGATACTTTAAGATAATCGAAAAAAAAATGTCTGCGGCCTCACAAACAACAATCCATTTTAAAAATAGGTCAAGATACTTTAAGAGGGTCATTTCTTGTGCCATCAATTTGTGGCAATAATGACAGAAACAATCTAGAAAAACACAGAATTAAAAAAAGTATTTAAAGCTGTCCAAAAAAACAGATGAGAACAAACAAAGAACTGGCGGATGTAAAAAAATAATCAGCAGACACATTTATCTTCCTTGATTACTTTCACCCAATCCACAATATCTTTAAACTCTCTTGGAAAAATACCCTGTCCGACACCGGCATTCATCACCACACCACCCCCTACATCCCCGGGTAAACCAAAAAGCCCAGCCGAAAGCCTCACCTGCACCGCACCACCCCCTACATCCCCGGGTAAACCACATAAAAATAAAGCCGGAGCCAATTGGTGCTGTAAAAAAATTTGCATGATTTTTGATTTGGAAACACCTGTTTGCGCGATGATATGCAATCGGCCTTTCTCCTCCCATTCACGACAAGCCTGTAATTTTGTCAGCCCTAAAATAAAGTCTCGTTGAAAACCAATCTATTCTTTCAAATACAAAAAAAACTGTTGGAAAATACAAAAAAAGAGCAGGATCAAATCAGCAGAGAATTGCAAAACACAAAAACATAACTTAACAAGATCATTACAGATTTTAAACGAGAGCTGGCGAACATAAAATAAAGCCTGCCCAAATTCTCATCTCAAAAATAATATTTTTAAATCATGATTAAATTGTATAGACAACCAGAGGCTAGTGCAAATTTAAAAATCAATATACAAAATGATTATGTTTTTCTATGTTTAAAAGCCAGCCAAATAACAAAAAAGTGCATATCAAAGCGCTTCCTCCGTAACTCATAAACGGCAATGTCAATCCTTTAGGAGGCAATATGCCCAAGTTAACCCCAATATGAATCACAGCGGAAAAAGCAAATACCATATTCAATGAAAAAGCCAATACTTTTTGCAACAGATCTTCGGTCTTCAAAGCAATTTTCATCCCATAATAAATTAATAAAGCGTAGAGTGTCAGCAGTATGAAAAAGCCGACAAACCCGGCTTCTTCACCAAAAACAGCCAAAGTAAAATCCGTATGAGCTTCAGGTAAAAAAAAGAGTTTTCCCTGACCTTGACCCAGTCCTACTCCAAAAATCCCTCCAGAATGAAAGCTAATCATACTTTGAATAACCTGAAATCCTGTTTGCAGAGGATCCGACCAAGGATCCAACACAGCTTTGATTCGCGCCATTCGATAGGGCGTAAAAATCACCATCAAGTACATACCCAGTCCAATAAGAGACAAGGCAATACAAATATATTTCCATTTAACGCCCAAAACAAAAATCACACTTAAAGCAAGACAAAAAAACAAAACAATGGTGCCAAAATCAGGCTGTAAAGCCAATACCAACAAAGGCAAAGAGAAAGCAAAAAAAGGAAAAACCCAAAATAAAAACGGGCGTTCATTTAAAAAGCTTTGTTCCTTTAAAGCGATAAGATACATAAAAGCAAAAGGGGAGCTCACTTTGAAAAGCTCAGCAGGTTGAAAACGAAATCCAAAGGGCAAATCCAACCACCTTTGAGCACCTCCTGCCACCACTCCAACGCCGGGAATAAGAGTAATAATAATCAATATAACAGACAACACCCACAAACTAATTCCAAAGAATCTCGCCCACTTCCATGAAACAGTGGCTAAAAACAAAAGAGCGGACAAGCCGAGAATAAAAAATATAACCTGTTTTTTAAAAAAGAAAAGTCCGTCATTGTATTTTTCTATGGAAAAAATATAACTGGCGCTATACACTTGCACCAGGCCCAGCCCGGCAAGCAACAAAACCAGCAACAAAAGTTTTCTGTTGAGCGCACTGTAAAAAAAAGACAAACTACTCCTTACTTGTTTTAATTCTTATGGTGTAAAAAATTCTGTTTTTACATATTTATTCGGGCGACTAAGCTTAGCATGAAAACACGGTTAACTGGCTCCGCTCCAGCGCGATTTTTTACTAACTAAAAAGCCTCAAAAATATCATCTTCATCTGCATCTTCAAACTGCTCACTTCCCGGCTGAGTTGGCGTATCTGAAGGAGCGGATTCTGGCTCCAAATCAAAATCATCCTCCTCCTCCACACTCACACCCTCCTCCTCCACACTAATATCATCCCCCAAAGGGTCGTAGCCTCTTTCGGTGGCAAGCCCTTGATGCAAAGAAGCGATATAATCGCCTACATGAACGGGATTGCTCATTCTGGTGATTATGCCCGTCGCAAAACGACTTTCAGTATAAATAATTTTTAACTCCCCCACTTTAATTTCGTATCCGTATTCCACATGACTACGAACACTGGGATTCGCCTTTACCTGATACATTTGGCCGACAGACAGGCCGTTGCTCGCGCCGCGATTCAAATACACTAAAGAATAAGGGGAGGCCACATGCTTTTCATGAGCACTCAAACTGGGAAATCCGATAATTTGCGCTTCCGCCGATCCGTTTATATCTGTGGCTGTATAATCAAATTGAATCAAATTTTTATTCACCACAATAGCTCCCGTAGTGACAGGATTAAAAGACTTTGTCACTTTAGCTTCATATATATCAAAGGAATCCGGCAGTCTTCCAATAATCTCTACTTCCCCCTGCACTGCCACTTGATAACCAAAAGGGCCCCTGACACCTCGAATAGAGGAGTACAACTTGCCTTTGTTTTGTATCACTGCCATTTTGTGTCCCGGATTCACCGGGTCCCTTATTTCCAAGAGCACTCTTTGCCCTGCATGAAACCATGCTCCATACTCCTTTTTACCTGATATGGTTCCATCTCCTGAAACAGGTCTTTCGGCCATATAATAGCGTAAAAAAGAAACAGTCGGCTGATCCATTTTGTTAAAACTGATTTCCAAATCCCTTTTTTGATCATCTCTGCTTGCGGAAGTCTGTAAGGGGGAGAGGCTAGCAGGAATATTTTGTATGATCGGCTGGCTTGTTCCAGAAGAAGGTACATTGACTTTTACCCCCTTTAAAAAGTCTGGTAGAACGGAAGGAGTGGTTTTCGTCGGACCCTTTCCTATTCCTTGCACGATATTCAAGGAAGGAGGAGCACCTTCTGTCCCGTATATAAAACCCAAATTGCCTTGGGGTTGAATTAAATGCGGATTATTTATGCTCGGATTGGATGACCATAATTTGGGCCAGTAACTGGAGTCACCAAAAAGCACCTTGCTTATATCCCATAAAGTGTCTTTTGACTGAATAATGTACACATCCTTGTTTCCAACAATATTATTCCACTCTTCCATGGACACTCTTTTACTGTAATATTGAATATATGTTTGGTACAGATCTTGCTCATATTGATCCGCAAAGGATTCACCAGCGTCCGCTGATTCTTCAGGGAAATCCTCCTGTGCCGTCTCTTCAGTAGCAGGGTCAGGGGAGTCGAAAGAAGAGTCATCTGCAATAGAGTTTTTTGTTTTTTCTTTCTCTATCGGCTGTTCAGGTCCTGCCAAGTCTTCGTCTGTCTCATCACTTGTCGGTTGTAACGCCTCCGCCTGTTCTGCGTCTGTCTCGTCATTTTCCGGTTGTAACGCCTCCACCACCTGTTCTGAGTCTATATCCTCTTCATCCAGCCACTGTATATCCTCCTCATCCACAAACTCGGGTTTTTCCTGCGCCATTACATAAGTATGTAAAGACACAAAAAAACCAAAACTGAGGATATAAAGAATTAAAATTGCTCTTTTGAAAATCCTTTTCAAAATGCTTAACTCCGTTTATTTCAGCAAAAGAGATATTATTTTTAATAATTTGTTTTTTTATATTCCAACCCCTTCCAAAAGTAAGAAAGAAAAGCGGAAAATAAAATCACAAAAACTTATCTTAAGCATAACCCTTTTTACGCACTAAAAGTAAACATTAAATGATTTTAATTAAATGATTTCTACGCGCCATTTCCGAATTTTTCCGGCTGTTCATACTTATTTTCCGCTTCTCCAGCTCAAAATCCACTGATCTGTTCTCTTACACCACTATGCGTGATTCACTTTTCCGCCTTTTTTATTTCAAAAAAAGAATCTTTCCAGCCGTTTCCGAATTTTTCCGGCTATTCACTTTGTTTTTACCTCATCAAAGCCGGACCCGTATTTGCCAATAAAAAATTCACAATGATTTTTGGCCTGATCCTGGTTTTGATTATATTATGCGTTAATCCTTTTGCCATACTCTCTCTACTGGAGCCCGGCTCTCGGTTTCTGCACAAACTCTGCCTGCAAAAAGTAAAGTTAACAGAGGTATGGGATATGGAACCCGGTTTAGCGAACCTACACACAGATAACCTGACAAATATATACTCAGCTCTTTTGTGCGGAGAAAAATTACCTGAAGGGCATATAAAAAATACTTTCATTGCTGTGGGGATTATTCATTTAATGGTCATTTCCGGCGCTCATCTGATTTTCATAGAAAAAATCTGGAATTTATTGCCTTCTTTTCAATTCAAACACACCCTGCTTGTGTTTTTTCTATTAGTTTATTCCATGAGCGCGGGTATAAATCCACCGGTATTAAGAGCTTTGTTTTCTCTTTTATTGTCCCGTATAAACCAAAAGCTCAAGCTGTTTTGGAGTCCTTATATTCGCGTCTACATAAGCGGACTTTTGTGTTTACTTTGTCAAAGTGCGTGGTTTCATTCTTTATCTTTGCAATTAAGCTGGATAGCCAGTATGGGTATGTCCAACCCTCGTTTTTCCAAACTGAAATCCTGTGCTCTAACTTTTATACTCATTCTGCCTATTGTCAGCCAATGGAGTAGTGTACATCCTCTCAGTATTATCCTGAATTGGCTGATCTCTCCCATTGCCGGTGGTGTACTTCTCCCTTTGTCCTTACTGATTATTCCCTTTCCTTTTATTCGTCCCGTAACGGATTGGCTATGGGAGCATTTTTTAAAAATAATCAGTTTGTTCAGACCTATAATGGAAAACAAGGGAATAGAACTCTCCTTGTCTTTAAGTCCCTTTCAAATATGGATTTATATTTGCGTGTGTTTTATTTTATTGCAACTGTATTTCGTTTATTCCCTGCGCAAAGACTGTGAATAAGCAATCTGCCTGAAAGACTAATCGTGGGTGTATGCGTTCATAGGGGCATGCGCTCGTGGGTTTATGCACTCGTGGGGGCATGTGCTTGTGGGTTCATGCTACTCATGGGGGCATGCGTTCGTGGGGGCATGTGCTTGTGGGTTCATGCTACTCATGGGGGCATGCGTTCGTGGGGGCATGCTACTCGTGGATTTATGCTACTCGTGAGGGTATGCTATTCGTAGGTTCATGCGCTCGTAGGGGCATGCACTCGTGGGTTTATGCTACTCGTGAAAGCATGCATTCGTAGGTTTATGCTACTCGTGGGGGCATGCTATTCGTAGGTTCATGCGTTCGTAGGGGCATGCACTCGTGGGTTTATGCTACTCGTGAAAGCATGCATTCGTAGGTTTATGCTACTCGTGGGGGCATGCCATTCGTAGGGGCATGCATTCGTGGGGGCATGTGCTCGTGGATTCATGCGCTCGTGGGGGCATGTGCTCATAGGTTCATACTATTCGTGGGGGCATGCGCTCGTGGGGGCATGCGCTCGTGGGTTCATGCGCTCGTGGGGGCATGTGCTCATAGGTTCATACTATTCGTAGGGGCATACGCTCGTGGGGGCATGTGCTCATAGGTTCATACTATTCGTGGGGGCATGTGCTCATAGGTTCATACTATTTGTAGGGGCATGCGCTCGTGGGGGCATGCGCTCGTGGGTTCATGTCGCCTACAGTCGCCTACATATCCTTGATCCTCGTTTCGCCTACATATCCTTCTTAATCTCCGTTTTGCCTACACACCTTTAGCCGGCGAGCTTAGATGTGGGAAGTAGGAAGAAAAGACGGTTTACAAAATCACAAAAATCCACTTTAAGTATAGCTCTTTTTACGCGCTAAAAGTAAATATTAAAGAACCTCGATTAAATTATTTAGTACAACTTCAGGATCAATGTTGAGTTAGGGGTTAATATGGCTGTTGATAAGGTCTAAAACTTGATCTCCGTAAAGTTCTAATTTTTTAGGGCCTACACCGCTTACTTGTAATAATTGTTCTTTGGTTTGAGGTTGTCGGTTTGACATTTCAATTAAAGTTCTGTCAGAAAAAATAATATAAGCAGGGACATTTTCTCTACGAGCTATTTCCAGTCTGAGTTTTTTCAGTTTTCCAAGAAACTCAGGATCTTGTACTTTATCCCTTTTTTTCTCTCTTCTTTTCTCTCTCAAAATTTCTTTTTCTATAGCAACAGGCTTCACAGTAAATTCCTTATAGTAGAACTTCTTTTTGCCATACAACAGCTTTCGGCCGCTTTCTGTAATTGTTAAAGCTCCATACCTCTCAATGTCCAAAGCAAGCTCCCCTGAAGAAATCAATTGACGAACAAAAGTCTGCCAAAAGTTTTTTGAATACTGAGATCCTTTTCCAAAAGTGATAATTTTATCATGCCGCCGTTTTTGAACTTTATCTGTAGCAGTTCCTCTTACAATATCTATAATATGAGCTGATCCAAAAAATTCCCCGGTTCGAGTTATAGCAGAAAGAAAAATCTGCGCCGGAATAGTCCCCTCAATCATTTTAAGCGGATTCAAGCAGTTATCACAGTTTCCACAATGATCAAAGGCTTCATCAAAGTACGACAGTAAAGCCTTTTTACGACAACTCGAAGCCTCGCAATAGGCAACCAGGGCATCGAGTCTTTTATGTTCTTTTAATTTATACTCTTGAGATTCATCTCCATTTTGAATCATTTGTTTTCTTATCATCAAATCATCCAGACCAAAAAACAGTAATGTGTCAGCTTGTTCCCCATCTCTTCCCGCTCGTCCAATCTCCTGATAAAAGGCCTCAATACTAGAAGGTAAATTGGCATGCACAACAAAACGAATATCCGGCTTATCTATTCCCATTCCAAAAGCAATAGTTGCCAGCATAATGACTCCGCTATCAGTCATAAAAATATCTTGAGACTCTTGTCTTTGTTTTGCTGTTTGACCTGCATGGTAGGCTATAGAACGATATCCTTTGTTATTTAAAAAATCGGAAATATTTTCTGTTCCTTTACGTGAAAGTGTGTAAATGATACCAGACATCCCTTTTCTGTCATTCAAAAATTCAAGAAGTTTTTTTCTCCAGTCTTGTTTAGGTAAAACAGATAGAGAGAGATTAGGACGGTCAAAACCTTTGACAATAGTTTGAGCCTGTCCGCCCATTAATATTTTCACAATATGAGATCGCGTGGCTCGATCAGCAGTTGCTGTAAAGGCAGATAAAACAGTTTTAGGAAAATGATCTTTTAACTGTGACAACTGCTCATATTCAGGGCGAAAACCAGCTCCCCACTTTGAAACACAATGAGCCTCATCAATGACAAACATATCTATAGGTAATGTCTTTAATTCACTTAAAATCTTCTCTTTCATTAAGCGTTCAGGAGAAATGTATAAGATTTTAATGTCTCCTCTAATAAAAGCCCGCCAAGTGGACTGATTGCTACTGAAAGAAGAATGAGAATGAAATTTATCGGCTGGAATATTTAAAGATTTTAGATAAGCTGTTTGGTCATTCATTAAAGCAATTAGAGGGGAAACAACAAGAGTCTGCCCTTCAAAACAAATAGCCGGCAATTGATAGCAAAGAGATTTGCCAGCTCCTGTGGGTAAAACAGCCAGTAAATTTTTTTTCTGTAAAAGAAGATTCACTATTTCTTCTTGACCTGATCTAAACTTTGAGAAACCAAAAATTCCTTCTAAAGTTTTTTGAATATTCATCACTTTTCTCTACAGTTATTTTTAACTAATTGCAATGAATAAATCACATAAGAAAGCCCTAATAGACTTCCTAAGATAACAGTTAAAATGGCTCAGATTCAAGTAAATCTCACGACAGGAAGGTTTATTTTGACTTAAACTAAATATTATAATGTTGATTTATTGTAGTCACTATGAAAAAAGCACCCTAATTAACAATCAACCGGACGGAGCGGCCGGTCTTGAGGAAAAAAGCCGATTTTTTCAGGAACGAAATTTGCATACATGATTCTCCAAAAGGAATTTTATGCGGTAAAACAATCAACAACTTGGATTGAACGATCAACTGATTGGATTGAACGATCAATGTAAAAAAGCAATTTGCATACATAACTCTCCAAAAGGAATTTTATGCGGTAAAACTCTCAACAACTTGGATTGAACGGTCAATGTAAAAAAGCAATTTGCATACATCATTCTCCAAAAAAGGATTTTATTTGGTAAAACTCTCAACTGATTGGATTGAACGATCAATGTAAAAAAGCAATTTGCATACATAACTCTTCAAAAGGAATTTTATGCGGTAACACACTCAACTGCTTGGATTGAACGGTCAATCTCCAAAAGGAATTTTATGCGGTAAAACTCTCAACTGATTGGATTGAACGGTCAATGCAAAAAAAGCAATTTGCTTACAGCATTCTCAAAAAAGGGATTTTATTTGGTAAAACTCTCAACTGATTGGATTGAACAATCAATGCAAAAAAGCAATTTGCTTACAGCATTCTCTAAAAAAGGATTTTATGCGGTAAAACTCTCAACTGATTGGATTGAACGGTCAATGCAAAAAAGCAATTTGCTTACAGCATTCTCTAAAAGGAATTTTATGCGGTAAAACTCTCAACTGATTGGATTGAACAATCAATACAAAAAAGCAATTTGCTTACAGCATTCTCTAAAAGGAATTTTATGCGGTAAAACTCTCAACTGATTGGATTGAACAATCAATACAAAAAAGCAATTTGCTTACAGCATTCTCAAAAAAGGGATTTTATTTGGTAAAACTCTCAACTGATTGGATTGAACGGTCAATGCAAAAAAGCAATTTGCTTACAGCATTCTCAAAAAAGGGATTTTATTTGGTAAAACTCTCAACTGATTGGATTGAACAATCAATCTCCAAAAGGAATTTGCTTACAGCATTCTCTAAAAGGAATTTTATGCGGTAAAACTCTCAACTGATTGGATTGAACAATCAATCTCCAAAAGGAATTTTATGCAGTCAAACACTCAACAGATCGGATTGAACGAGCAATGAAAAAAAGCAATTTGCATACATAACTCTCTAAAAGGAATTTTATGCAGTAGAACAATCAACAGATTGGATTGAACGGTCAATGTAAAAAAACAATTTGCTTACAGCATTCTCAAAAAAGGAATTTTATGCGATAAAACTCTCAACAACTTGGATTGAACGATCAACTGCTTGGATTGAACGGTCAATGTAAAAAAACAATTTGCATACATAACTCTCTAAAAGGAATTTTATGCGGTAACACACTCAACAACTTGGATTGAACGGTCAATGTAAAAAAACAATTTGCATACATCATTCTCAAAAAAGGAATTTTATGCGGTAACACACTCAACAACTTGGATTGAACGGTCAATGCAAAAAAGCAATTTGCTTACAGCATTCTCTAAAAGGAATTTTATGTGTGTCTTACTTTATTTACATTTGGCATTGATATCGGGTTTTGCTTATATCAATCTTTACCCGGGTTAATGCTCATTTTACCAGCTCTCCCATGTTAAAAAGGAGTTAAAAACAAACCATTTATACCGATCGTGTTTGAATTTTGAGGCTTTTTTATACAATAAATATGAGACTTTCATGAAGCAGTAATATCATTTTTCCATTTAAAAAACTTCAAAATTCAAACCAGAGGAATATACCTGGGATAACACAGTATGAAACGACACAGTGTGAAACGACACAATATGAAACAACATATAAAACAAAACAAAAAATATCTTCTGATTTTCCTCCTGATCTTTTTGTTTCCTTTTCACCAGTTCAGCCAAAACAAAAATCCCCGTATCATTATATGGTATGTGGGTCAGGGGCAAATGGTGACCTATTCCGATATTACAACTTGTATTCATTTTGATATGGGAGGGGAGTTTTTTCCTTTAAAAAAACTAATTAAAGAATGCGGGCAAAAAGAAAACAAAGTCTTTTTTTCCCATTGGGACTGGGATCATATTAATTTCACAAAAAAGGCCTGGAAAAGACTACCCTCTTTTTGCCGACTGAACACGCCTGGCGGCAAGGGAAATAAAAAGAAAAAGAAATTTTTGTCCCATATTCCCCTTTGTGATAAAAAATCCATAAAAACAGCTCATAAAATATTCAGAGAAATTTCCTTTCCCGCCCACTGGAATAAAAACAAAAGAGACACGGATTCCAACAAATTCAGCCGAGTGGTAGTGGTTAAAAATACGGTTTTGATCCCGGGAGATTCCCCTGGCTCTTCGGAACAGCTATGGCAAAGAAAAATCAAGGCGCCCATCACTATACTGGTGGCCGGTCACCACGGAAGCAGATACTCCACCACTCCCCAATTACTAAAATATCTGACTCACTTGAAAATCACCATAGCCAGCGCCAGAAGAAAACGATATAACCATCCGCATCCTCTGTTAAAAAAAAGACTGATGAAAAGAGGGATAACTCTACTCAGTACGGAAAATTTTAATCACATTCATGTTCCTTTGAAGTGAATCGCTTATTGTCCAAAAATTCCCTTCCCGAAATCCCTCACCCTTTGTTGAGGATTGAGGGAATGGGAAATTTGATCTACTTATCTTAACTTCATATAAATAGCCTATATTTTTACTTCAGAAAGAATATACTGCATTCATAGATCTCCATATTATTGGAAATAAGCAGGTTCTTTAAAAAGAACTATCAAATCAAACAGTAACAGTAACAGTAACAGTAACAGTAACAGTAACAGTAACAGTAACAGTAACAGTAACAGTAACAGTAACAGTAACAGTAACAGTAACAGTAACAGTAACAGTAACAGTAACAGTAACAGTAACAGTGTATATCAAAATCTTTATAAATTCAACATATACCTAAATCTATAAATTCAACATAAACCCAACTCTATAAATTCAACATACATCTAAATCTATAAATTCAACATAAACCCAACTCTATAAATTCAACATACATCTAACCCTATAAATTCAACATACATCTAACCCTATAAATTCAACATACATCTAACCCTATAAATTCAACATACATCTAACCCTATAAATTCAACATACATCTAAATCTATAAATTCAACATACACCTAACTCTATAAATTCAACATAAACCCAACTCTATAAATTCAACATACATCTAACCCTATAAATTCAACATACATCTAACCCTATAAATTCAACATACATCTAAATCTATAAATTCAACATACACCTAACTCTATAAATTCAACATAAACCCAACTCTATAAATTCAACATACATCTAACCCTATAAATTCAACATACATCTAAATCTATAAATTCAACATACATCTAAATCTATAAATTCAACATACATCTAAATCTATAAATTCAACATATACCTAACTCTATAAATTCAACATACATCTAACTCTATAAATTCAACATACATCTAAATCTATAAATTCAACATACATCTAACTCTATAAATTCAACATACATCTAAATCTATAAATTCAACATACATCTAACTCTATAAATTCAACATACATCTAACTCTATAAATTCAACATACATCTAACTCTATAAATTCAACATACATCTAACTCTATAAATTCAACATACATCTAAATCTATAAATTCAACATACATCTAAATCTATAAATTCAACATACATCTAAATCTATAAATTCAACATACATCTAAATCTATAAATTCAACATACATCTAAATCTATAAATTCAACATACATCTAGCTCTTCTCTCGATTTTTGTATTTGTTTTTCTCTCTTTACTCTTTCTTCTAAGTAGTCAATTTCCTGCTCACAAAAATCTCGTACATTTTTATGTTTATGATCTTTTAACTCCTCCACTATTGTTTTTATTTGTTGTAGATATTTTAATACACCTCCTGCCACTCTGAAGCTATTAATATTCATTCCAACAGACTTCATAACACTCTCTTCGTTCCCGTACTTATCAAAAAGAAATAAAGAAAAAGAAGACCATGACCATTGATTCTTCTCTTTATTATATGAAAATAAATTCATATTTCTGGCTAGAAAAGCAGGTATCTTATCAGGCGCTTTTTCGCACCATTTTTTAATTTGCTGTTCACTTAGAATACATGAAGAATTTGTGTTAAAAATATCCCATCCTCCACCTAAAGAATCTTTACTTCCAAAGATACTTTCAAAAATATTTTGCATCTTAAAATTGCTTTCACTACAATTTACTATTGCAGATAGAACTGTATCAGAATATTTTTCCATAACTTTTTTAAAACACTCTTTTATGGAGTGATCGTCAATGAGAAATTCAAATAAAGATAATTTAGAATTTAGAATCTCAGAAGTAAATATCTTCGAAAATGGTTTTCCATAATGAGAGCTTAAAATATCGCTCACTGCTTTTTTATAAAAGTGGCTATTCATACGATCATCTCTGATTTTACTCTGAGTTAATAATTTTTTTCTTATTAACAGCTTATAAAGTATATTCAGTAATACTTCTTTTTTTTCAGGTTTAGAACGAATATAATAACTGTATATATATAAAGCAGACCAGGAATGTTCTACACTTTTTTCTATAAGAAGAGTCATTAGTTTTTCTATCATTTCCGTGCTAACAGACTCACACTTCTTCCCAATGGACAATAACTTCAATTCACTAGCATTTATCCTCACCTGTTTGTTACCTATGACCACCATCAGCCTTTTTATATCTTGATCTTTTAAACTTAAACTCCAATATGCAGGCATAATTAAATCTGCCAAATAATTATCATTCGATATCTTATCCAAAGTCTCCTGTACTAAGTCTGGGTTTTTCTTATTTAACCCACTTAAAAAACCACTTAAAAAAGAAGGATTAAAATTTGTATCCTTTTTCCATTTTTTTATAATATCTATTAATAGAGTAGTTAATTTTAAAGGATTTTCTAATTTTTGAGAAACTTCTCTTGCAAAGGGAATTGTATTACTCTGTTTTCCATGAAACAAAAGATCAAGGATATCAATTATTTTATCTTCATTCGCACTTTCCAAATCATTTCTAACATCTCCAATAAGAGCTTCAAACTGTTTATTATATAGTGCATTTTTCCCATTGGATTCTTCCAATTCATATAAATCACTATCTTCTGTGACATACAAATTCAATCGCTGACTTATCCCTTCTGTTTTCAGCTGTAGTAATTGCAATATCTCCTTAATTTTTGTTATATCCTCTTTTTTTCCCTTCTTTGAATTATGTTTAATACACCACTCTAAGGCATGTATAGCTTCAGGCCAATATGTACCACGAACTGAAATAACAGATTCAACAGCATTATATACATCATCATGTAAGCTCTTTATGCCTGTAAGAGAATATAAATTTTGGGCGATCACTGTTTGTGCGTTGTCTTGAATGCTCTTATCTTTATCTTCCGTGGCAAATGTAACAAGGTATTGAAGAGCTTTCTGAAAATAATCCCAATACTCTCTATAGGTTTTAGGTATCCAGTCTTGCAGTAGCTCTCCTTTTGTTGTTCGCATTATACTATCAGAAAAGCCTGCAACACTCGTTTTTGGCAATGCTTCATTCAGAGCTTTTATAGCAATTTTCTTTTGCTTTATAGAGCCCTCTTTTTGTATTTCGTCAATGATCTGAAATTTCATATTCGGTTCTGCTTCAGTCCCAGATAAAAGTATCTGAAAATGGTGCATAAAAACACCAGTAGAATCATTACTTATAGGGTAATGATTCTGATCCTCATTTTCCACCTCTGTAAACTGTAAAAGCAATCTAGCAGAGTCTAGATACAGTTCTTTTCTGACAGCAAGTTTTTGTAAAGCCTGTACTAAATTCCTTCTGGATTCCTGGAGATTAGATAATTCTTCTACAGTTTTGCTTCCAAAAACTCTCTTTAGATTTTTGCTTCTAAAAACTCTCTTTAGAGTTTTTAGAGCTGTTTTAGGATATGCTTCTGCAAGATAATGAAAACAAGCAGACCCCCATTCTGTAGTTAATACTTTCTCCTTTCCAAAAAGACCTTCTTCTCCGCAGAGTAATTGCTCTAATTCTTGATCTTCTGCAGATAGATTCAAATGAGCAAACTGTTTACAAAAAGACTCTTTTAATGCGTTCAAAGCAAAATGCACACCATTTATTTGATAAGAGTCCATATCATTAAGCCATTTTACTACGGATTCTGGAGGGGTTTCCTTAATCAATTCAGCAGTTAACCATACTGCTAAAGGTTTTGGGCGAACTTGTATAAATCTGCCATGTTGTTGAAGAATTTTTTTCTTTTTAAAATATTGCACCTTCGCATAAAACTCATCATAATCCATTTTACATATTTTCTCGGTTATATATTTCACCTCTTCTTTTCCTCTATTAACACTGGATATTATCCATCCTTTCTTTTTCCTCTCATCATCACGAAAACAAATAGTATCAAAGAGAGAACAGGCTTTTATTACTTTTTCTCCGTCTTTATCTGGCTCATTCATTCCCCAAAGCATTTTTTTTCTAATTGTAGCCATATCATCTTTAAGTAGCTTAAGAGGGCCTAAATCTTTAAGTAGTTTGGCCATCAATGGTAACCCCGATGTTAGCCGAAGCCATTTTGAATCAACATATTTGTTTGTAATATCCTGACTATCTGACAACATTTTTTTCACAATTTCTTCATCAGGATTTAGCTTTATAATTGTTATATCCTTTATAATAGATGGCTTCTCATGTCCGATTGTTAAAACACTTAGCTGTGAATCTTCCTGTAAAGCTATTTTATGAAAATCCTCAACTTTCTCAGCTCTCTCAACTTTCTCAAGAGAACAATTATCTATAATTAAAATCGCGCGAAAATTTTTTAATTCCCTAATATGACAAGCAGTTAGATTTTCTGCAGAACTATACAACACAAAAATAGATTGTTCAGTATCACGGAATGCCTCTAAAGCTAATCTTGTCTTTCCCACACCACTTACCCCGACTAAATGTACTGCTCTCCTTGGTTTAGATAAAGCTTCATATATCCTGTGTTTTTTATTTTTTAAATCTGAGTTGTACATAAATTCAAGTCTATAATCAGAATCTTCCCGACTCCAATCTTGCCATAACCTCCAAGGTTCTATAGTTCTATCGCACATCTCTTTTAGAAACCAAATGGCTAAAGGTGGAAAGCTATTTAACCAATCCACTATTATATTTGCATCGTAGAATTTAATTTTAATTAGATCAGGATTATATCCTTTATCCTGTATTTCCTTCTGAATAGTTTCCTCTCTTGCTTTAAGGTAAACTCCCGATATAGGATGAGTGGAACATAAAATATAAGCCCCTTTGTTTTTTATTACATTTTGTATGGCTTTGTTTAATTTTCCTGTGTTGTCACATATTTCTTTTTTACATTCACTAGGTGTGACAGAGCCTTTTTTTACCTGAAAACAATTATACTGACCGGGAAAGTAATCTGTATGAGATGGATCCTTAGACCATTTAACTAAACCATCTTGTCCACCATCTTTTGCCGAGATATTTCCTGAAAAATGTACACTATTTTGAGGAATATTATATTGTTTACATTCAAATAAAGATAATCGCTTAATTAGTTCAACTATCTGTTTGTCAGGACATTTTTTTATATCATCAATAGTGACTTTAAATGGTGCTACTGCCATAGAATTTTTTCTTATTTGTGATCTGAAAAAATTTTCAACAAAGTGTTTTTTTTTTTCATTAATTTTAACTCCTGTAATGTTTATTTTATTAATAGCGGTTTGAGGCGATTTGAAGTATACCTCTATTCTCTTTAAAGCATCTTTTCCACTGGTTTTGTTGTTTTCAATTCGGTAAATAGTGGCAGAAGACACATCAAATAGATCAGAAAATTCCCTGATGGAAAGTCGAAGTTTTTTGCGAAACTTTTTTAACTGTTCACTCGAGAAAGTCCGTTCCTCGGTCACTGGCACACAAATAAAAGAAGAAGGGCCTTTTTTTCCCAATTTTGCAAGCAACACGAAAGGATTTGTCTCAGAAGGCTTAATTCCAACAGAATAGCAATATTCCTTATAGGCCGGGTTCTGCTTTGAAGGTATCCGATCTGCAAATGAGGGAAACAATTTTAAGGAAGTATGCTCTCTCTGCTTTAAAGGAATATCCGTTCCAAATGGTATAGGGTTATCTGTATTTAGATAAGCTTCATCATATCGAAAGACAAACTTTCTTTTTTCCTGCTGTAATCGACCAACATACTGTCTTGTTTTCCGTCTTTCCAGGTAAACATCTATCGCCTTATACATCTTTAAAATCCCTTCCTATTGATTGTTTACAGTCTTCCAAACGATCGTTTAATAAATTAATGAAAGCTGTTTTTCTTCTTTTTGAAATTTCGGAATTTTGTATTTCCTCTATTAATAAGGGAAACTTATCTATTATTTTTTTAATAAAATTATGGCATGGTTTATCGAGTTTCAATCTTTTGAACTCTCTTATATAATTCAACAACTTTGGTTTTGTTGAGTCAGAGGTCCGAATAACTCCGCTAATGTTATAATGAGCTAAAAGAAACTCATCATCTTTTTGTATGCCAAGAAAAGAAGGATTATCGTACATAGGAGCTAATCTTCTATTTTTCCCCGTCTCTATAATTCCTAGATTTCTCCCGTGTCGGTCATTGTTCCCAATAAAAGCGTCAAATAAACAAATCTCAACAAATTTTTTTACATCAACCAATCTGCCGGTTTGTTCTCTAATTACTTTTATTATATTTTCGCAGTTATAGTTTTTGTCACCTTGAGGTAAATATTTATAAATATGGTGTAAAGCGCCTACATAATCTTGCATAAAGTTTTTTGTTATAAAAGTTATCGGCTCTTCCTCATGTTGTTTCTGTGATTCTTTTTTACTTACTGACTGCACTTTATTCGTATTATGTGTAGCCGCTTTGTACCTTATCAAATAATACCTGGGTACATTTAAACCTAAGAGGGAAGCTATTCTATTACAAACATATTCTGTAGCCGGTAAATCAGGATATTGTGATTCCTGCACTTTGAGAATATAATGTCTGGAACCCAATTTAGCAGAGTATTTGCGATACCGGCCATGGTAAAAACTATCTGGTGCTTTTTCTATATTTGAAGAGCCTGAAGAATAACGAGTAGACTTTTTGGGATCCAGATCACTCAATTCCGATAAGCCTGTTAACTCAAACCACTTCAAAAAACAGTTGGCGTGGAGTCCGTAAACACTCTCAATTTTTATAGCTGTTTGACACTTTAAACATCTCATAACGCAGTCAATATACTACAAAATTTTTTTGTAGTCAATATACTATATTTATATAAATAAACAGGAAATAAGGCGCTTTTAACGCGTTTTTTGAACATTTTTACATAAAAAAAGAGATAAATGATGGATTTTTTAACATCTATTTTTTCAAATCGTGAATTGACAACTGGATTTTGGTTCTTATTATTCGCTTTTTGACTGCTATTAAGTAAAAAATTCAGCACTGACTTATTGATCTAATTGAGGTAATCTTTGTGCTCGCTCTTTTCGGTAATAATTACAATAAGTTAACTCCTGCAACGAAAGGAGCCTAAAACGCCGGAAAAAGCATATCACCCTCAACTGGATATAGGTCCAGTCCGCGTCTATTTTTCCCTCTGGCAAATCTGCCACCCATAAAACTTTCGGCTGTTCAGGATTGCTGGCATGACATTAAACTGCTCGTTGATACGCTCTTTATGCCGTCCTTTTAGACAATGTCCCACTTTTAGCAAGCCTTTTTCCTGCCAAGTGTTTGTTGTATAAACATAAAGCTCTAAATGGTTAGACACTTTCTCACCTCTTGTTTTTAACTCTCTAAACTCCTGATGTATTTCTAATTTTTTTCCCATTTGCAGCTTTAATAAAAGTAACAGTTTGTTTTCTGGTTTGAGGATTTTTAATCACATGATTACAGATTGCTATAGCTCTCTTAGTAGATTCAAGAGAAAATGCTCTTTTTACTATTTTACGGGAATCTTTTATTGTCCCTGATATAGAGGAAAGGGATTCTTCTTTCTTTGAAAAGATTACTTCTGAAAATGCTTTTTTCATTTATTCCCCCTTAGTAGTTTCTAAATTTTTACAATGTAATACATAAGTCAATTTATTACAACTTCAATGTCTTACTTGCCTTAGTAGCTTTTTAACATTTTTAGGCAAAAGTGGCACTATTCGAGAAAAACCACAATAATAGCAGCGGTCATTATGATCCCTGCCACTAAAAATTATAAAATCATCCTTAATAAATCTATTAACTGATAAATCTACTGATTTTTGAAATGAAATAAATCCTATCATATAGTTATTTTTTGGTATATTAAGATCAACTTTCCATTTGCCATTATACCAAAAGACTAAAAAATAATCTTTGCCAAAATTTTCACTTAATAAAATATTCAAATTAGGAAATAAACAATTAAATGTATCTTTTACTTCTTTTTGTAGCACATACCTTTTAATTTTTTTATTTCTCAACTTAACCCTTCGCCAAGCCTCTTGATAGCTGTCCAAAAATACAATATTAAAAGACACATTATAATTTTTTTGAAATACATCTTTTACTTCAGACACTAAATGAAGCTTGCCTTCTTTGTTCAATCTGATATTTTTTTCATATATAATATTTATTTTTTGTTTAACAGCCTTTTTATATAAATTTCCAGCTAGTTTAGCCGATTCAGATTGTACAAATTTAGCAGCTTTCTTAGGATTAAGTTTTTTCAATATTTCATACTCAGGCAACTGTCTTTTTAATTCATCAAAATTAATGTAGAGAAAAGATTTTATTGCTTTTTCATTAACTGCAGTATCTTTGAATGAAGTTTTTCCTGAACCAATAGACCCAAGTATAAAATGAATATAAGGATTTGTTTGCGAAGAGTGTTTTTTAATATATTTATCAATTATATTTTTATGTAATTTCTTTCTTACCGGCTCTAACACTCCATTACTTAAGCTAAAAAAGTCCCTGCTGTTTGTTTTATTAGACAGTGTTTTTAAAAAGACTTTATATTGACTTGAAGAAGTTTTCTGTAAATTGTAATATTTTGCCAGTTCTGACATGACTACACCTCAATCTAGATCACTTAATTTAACCCAATTATTTTCAGCGTCTTTGATGAACCAAAAATTCCAACCATTCACAGTTGAGTTGGGACGGTGTTTATGTACAACAGCTTTTGCTGATGAAGTAGGCGTATTATATAATTTGTCTTTATATTTAATCTTACCCGATTTAAGGAGTATCGCCTTATAAGTTTTTCCTTTATATACTTTCATTAAGGGTTTGTTTTTTTCAAAATAATTTTTTAAGCTTGGTTTTTTATTATTTCTTTTTTTTTTAAAATTGCTTCTCTGTTTTTTTTCTAAGCCTAATTCCTGTAGTTCCTCTTGATAACTTTCTTTGACAGCTTTTCTAATAATATTTTTTAGTTTTGTTTCTTTCCCTAGTTTTGGTTTTACTTTGTTGCCTTTAGGCTGTGCAATAGAAATAATGACAGCTTCTATGCTATTGGCGTACTCTGCCTTCTTAGTAAAATAAACTGAAAAATGAGTCCAAAGAGCTGAATGCTGATCTTTTAAATGAAACTTAACTCGTTTTGCCAAATCAACAGCACGACCCACATAATATAACTCTTTTTCATCATAAAGAGCATATACTCCCGGTTTGTTCCCAATATGATGAATAATAATTTTTTTATGTCTCTCAAATATTTTTTTTGAAATGCCTTCTAATTTCTGAGTTAGTATTAAATTATTTCTTTTTGTTTGTGAATATGAATCATTCGATCTGCTAATCCTTTTTTTATTCTTGGTCAAAGAAGTAGTAGATCGTTTTTTTCTCGTAAAAGTTTTTCTTTGAGGCATAAGTACTCTTTAATAGTTAATTTTTATTAAACCGTCCACTTTTCTACTTGTTCAATAATATATTTTTGCTCTTCTTTGTTGATATTAAAATCTTTAAACAACTCTTCATTAGAATCGATATCTATAGCTCAAAGATTATTTAAAGTATTAGCGACAGCGTAAAAATGCGGCTTATCGTGTTTTTGTCTTTTGGCTTGTTTCAAAAAAGCTTTCAATCGCCGTTTAACAATAGCTGAAACAAAATTGCCATGTCCACATGTTGGCTCGTAAAAAATCGTATTGGTGTCTGTCCAAATAGACTTGTCCAACATATTTAACATTTGATTGACATATTTTTCAGGGGTAAAAACTTCCCCAAAGTCCCGGATTCTATTTTTACTTCTATGATGAATAAGATGTAAGATACTTTTAGATGCACCCATGATATGCAACCCATCGGTGTTTTCAGCTAATAACTAAAGGCTAGCTTTAAAAATATTAGAACAATTAAACTGATCGAAGGTTTACAAAAACTAAAGTTAAACACAGCTTAAAGAGAAATGAAATAAAAGTCTTAAAAAGTATCAGTTTCATAACTTTATATTATTAAAAAATAAATTTATAATTTAACAGAAATATTAAGTGCCTGTAGAAAAATACATTTGATTATTATCTACAGATAAGGCAGAAATCTTTTCAAGATCTTTTTCCTGACTTTCAACTTGGCTTACAACAGCTTTTATATCTTTTGTAAGATATAACAACTCTTTATTACTTTTTAACTCAAGTTCTTTAAATATAACTTTAAAATTCTGGGGTTGGTTTTGTTTTTTCATTTTTTCAAACAACTTTTTGTCCAGTCTCGGCTTCTAACTGCCTTCTTAAATCAGATAACTCCATTATAGTCTGACTGTTAGAGCATCGCAACTTATTATTTTGTGGAAACTCTACAAATCCCTGTTGTAAAGGCTGTTTTTTCCCTTTGTTGATATTGATCTTTAGACTCCTCATCGTTTCAGTAGCAAGGTGATTTAAGATATTATTGTTGCTTAACATCTATTTTTTCAAATCGTAAATCGACAACTGGACTTTGGTTCTTATTACTCGCTTTTTAGCTACTATTAAGTAAAAAAAATCGTCACTTACTGAGTGATCTAATTGAAGTAATCTTCTCGCTCGCTCTTTTCGGTAATAATTACATTAAGTTAAATCCTAACTAATGAAAGGAATCTAAAATGCCTGAAAAAGCATATCACCCTCAACTGGATACAGGTCCAGTCTGCGGAGAAAAAAATACGCAAAGTCGTGGACTTTCCACTTTGATCCAGAAGCCTCAAGGCTTATCAATGAGCAAAGCTTAAAAAACACAACGGCTGTTCAGATTCAAATGAATATGGATTTGCAGACCTTTGATTTAAAAAAGAAAACTTCAGAGGACAGCTTTTGGCTTATCGGTTCTCCTGATGTGGAAATAAAAAACAGTGCTGGGAAAAATAAAGATAAATACACTGTGAAAGTTCACGGCTGGGATTATTACAATCCTTCTTCAGGGGATGTGAAATCGGGAGGAATAGAAAAAATTGCCATGTGGATGTTGGATACGGATTATAACGGCAAAGCTGTTTTCCCAAGACAGGTGTTTTTTCCTATAGCCGGCAAAAGCGACGGCTGGGCAAAATTAGCCAAAAACTTGAAATCAGAAATAGATGAGAATTTGATTGAAAAATATAGAGACACAACTTCTCTCCCTTTTAAAGAGGGAAAAAATAAAAAAGTTGCTGTTAAAATTATTGATGACAGAGGTATTGAATCTTTAAAAGTATTTGATTTATCTAAATATCGAATGCAATCTATAAGATAGTTTGATATTGATTTAATAGTAAAGATTAGTATACTGAAATGGCTTTTAAATTTTAAAGGCATCTACATATTGGGTAATTAAAAATGACAGATGAAGAAATTCAAAATTTAATAACCTCTGCCAAAAAGATTCATAAAAGAGAACCAAAAAAAGGGTATAAAATTAAAGATAATAATAAAAGGTGTGATTTGATTTTAAAAGGGAATAGTGAAATGAAGTTTCAAGTGTTTATTCGTCAAAATCAAACTTTTATAGAGAATTTTTCTATTGGTTTGTGTTGTGAGATACCATTCATAAAAAGTTCTATAACACTTGTTCGTTATAATGGACCTCATGGGCAAATAAAAAGAAATAAATCAGATCATCATCCAGAACCACATATCCATTATATTACTCAAGAAGAAATAAAATCTGGTGTATTTAAACCTAAAGCAAAGAATATAAAAATAACAAATAAATATACTACTTTTGAAGAAGGGCTTAGAAGCTTTTTACAAGATATAAATGTAAAGAATTGGCCAGATTTTTTTTTTGAATTAAATCAAGGGAGTTTATTTGATGGACATTAATATCGTATTAAATTCTTTAAATAAAAAAAGAAAGAGCTTTAATATTTATGAGAGGAGATCAGGAAAGTATCAGTTAATAATTCCTATTCTCCATGAAGATGGAGATATGTTGGATATTTATTTACAAAAAAGTCCTCGTGGAGATGAGTATATTCGTATCTGTGATTTTGGAATGACACTAATGCGTCTTTCTTACAGTTATGAAATCAATACCCCTTCAAAGAAAAAAATTTTTAATAGCATTTTATCTAATAATGAGATTACAAATGACAACGGAAATCTTTATTTGGATTCTCATTTTGATAAACTCTATAGAAGTACTTTACAGTTTGCAGGCGGTATCCAAAAAGTTTGCAGTATGGATTACTGGAACAAAGAAACAATTCATTCTGCTTTTTATGAATATTTAAAGGGTGTTATTTTAAAAAAACTAAAAGAATTTAATCCACAACCTAATATAACTCCTCTTCCAAAAAATTTGAATATACAACTGGATAGACAAAAAGAAATTTCTGTTTATAAAGTGGATTGGTCTTTAAGTTGGAGCAACCGCCAATTTTATTTATTTGGTGTTACTGGGAGTAGCAAAGCAAAAGAGTCAACTATAGCGCTATTGGAATTTAAGCAAGCAAAGCTACCATTTATTAGTTTAATAGTACATGAAAATATGGAAAATTTGGGAGATAAAGACAGAACTCATCTTACAAGAAACGCAGATAAACAGTACCCTAGTTTAGCTGACTTTAATGATACAGGAAGTTCAGATATTAAGAGGTTAGCCAGTTAATTTTGATAAAAAAGGTTATTTAGAATGAACTCACAGTTTAAAGAAAAAATTGATCGGCTAATAATCAATTCCCGTTTAGAGAACCAGATCAACATTGGGAATTTGACAAAACAAAAGGGAAGCATTTTATCAAAGAGGGTCGAAGACCTGCTGGTTATGTCCTTGCCTCCCAAAGCAAAAAATATCAAGAGACGGGAGATTTTATTTAACAGCCTCTTGTAAATAAAATTCGTCCAAGAGTAAAAGAGTGGAGAAAAGCTGACTACCCAGGGGTGACAGGAATCACAAAAAGACTCTTAGATTTTTGGAATACAGAAAAGGCAAACGGCAGAGATTTCGAGTTTTTTTCTGTCAAAAAGAAGCTATAGAAACTCTTATCTGGCTTAAAGAGGCTCACGATTCTGAAAAAGTAGGCATTGGTATTCCCAACGCCGGCGGCTATTACTCATCAAAATTCAGAAAAGTTAATACCCCTTTATAAAAATCCAAAATACCGATCCACAAAAGAAGTTTTGGAATGGAGAACAGGAAAAAAAACGGATATTTTTAAAAAAACACATTTTAACAGATGCGTTGTAGATAGTTCTTGGGAATTAGCTCATGCCAGAGAACTAGACAGAAATCCTTATGTTGAGGCATGGGTAAAAAATGATCATTTGGACTTTGAAATAAAATATGCTCATAACGGAGCTCTATGTGATTATATTCCTGATTTTATTGTTCGGCTTTCAGATAAAAGTCATCTTACCCTTGAAGT
Source organism: Bdellovibrionales bacterium (assembly GCA_965203225.1). Lineage (GTDB taxonomy): Bacteria > Bdellovibrionota > Bdellovibrionia > Bdellovibrionales > UBA1609 > JANQSP01. Next base: position 542,693 of record CBDBBW010000006.1, read on the forward strand.
TAAGGGAGTAAAAAAACCAAAAGATGAATCAAAGTGGGAGTATATGAAATCGTGGATTAAAGCAGTCAATCAAGATGAGGAAAACGGACATTGGAGATTTGATGTCTCACAGGATGAAACCGGACAGAAAGCTCATGAAATTATAAATAAAGCTTTAAAAATTAAAAAGTCAGCTTGAATTTGAAAGACCTTATGTTTTTAACAAATATCTAATTGGGAAACTTTTACAGAATATATTTAACTTACAATTATTTCATTAGAATATTTTTTTGAATCTATAAGCATCTTTTGTTCATTAAATTCTCATTTATAGAATCTCTTTTATTTTTATTCACAGAAACTGTTATGAAAACCAACAATCTTAAATTATCTGTAATTTTTCCCACTGATAACCTGTTATAACCGCTGGCAAACTATATAGTAGACAGTTGTTAAAAAAAATTGAAAAAAGTAATGTATGAATCGTCACTGTTCAAAATCTTTTAATTTTTTATTTCCGTTAAAAACGGTAAGCTCTCCATGCAGGCGGTCAATGAAAAGAGACCAATATGCTTTTCTGCCTTTTATTTTTATAAGAGCCAGGCTAAAGCGGCCTTCCGGGAAATAATAAATATAAGCTTTCCCCTGGGTAACAGGTTCCTTATGAGCACTCAGCTCCACACTTTCGAAAGTAAGCCTTCTCGGCAGTTGCTGAGGTTCTTTAAAAAAATCCTCATCTATAATAAAACCGTCAGGAGGAAAGGTCTGATCTCCTTTTTTGACGACTTGAGCGGGCATCTGATCTTTTTCTATTTTTTTCTCCACCCACCAGGAGCTTTTTTTATCTGAAATATGAACAACCAACCGCCATGTTTTCCTTTTTAAACGGGCAAAATGATCCAACTGACGATTAAGAGCTACCAACTGCCGGAATGTTTTTTTTATGACATTGTCGCTTTTTTTAATAAAAGACATACCCATAACCAACGCGCTGGTTATTATGGTCATCGCGATCAACAACTCCAGTAATGTGAAACCTTTGTTGTTTGCTTTGTCAAAAGTGTTATATGCCATTAACTCTTCTATAGTTTACAAGTCTACGCACTGTCATCACGAAAAACGAAAATAGTGCTTTATATATTCATTAACTATTTTATAGCTTATAAATCGTTAGAAGAAATATCAGCGGTGGGATGAGGCGCTTCTTCACCTCCCTCTCTTCCCCCTTTGCCAAGACTGATAATCTCAAATTTCCCATAGGATTCATCATATTTATATATAAAATCATTTTTCCAGGGATCTTTCGGTATTTTTCCATTTTTCAAGTACGGCTCAGGCCCCCAGGACTCACATCTTTCCGGGGCCGCCACTAAAGCCTCAAAACCCTCCGCGGTGGAGGGATAGTAACTGCAATCCATATAAAATGTATTCAGCGCATCCACCAAGCGGCTTATGATGATCTTAGCCTGACTGACCTGCCCTTTATCCCGGTTTTGCATCACATTGGTGAACACCGTGGCAAAAACCCCCACCACCAAAACAAGGGCAATCAGTATCTCCACCAAACTGAAACCTTTATTTTTACATTTTCCGCTTTTTATATTCGGAAAAAGAAAACGCAATTTCAAAAATCCTGCAATAAAGGCTCTTAGTGAACCACCTCCGAATCTGTATGATTTTTGAAAAAATTTTTCAAACATGAAAACCTCCTTAAAAATTAGACAATCAACATAAAATGCTCCAGCCTGGGTTGTCAGCAGGAAAATTAAAAAATAACATAATCAAAACACTATATTTGATTGTACATTTGCATAATTGGCGCCATCACTGAGAAGACAATAAAAGCCACAATGCCTCCCATTATCATTATCATGGCCGGAGCCAAAAGAGAAGTTAAAGAATTAATATCCGTATTCACCTGAAAATCATAAGTGTCACTGATTTTAAATAACATATCCTCCAATTCCCCTGTTTGCTCACCCACTTTTATCATCTGAATCGCCATAGGGGGAAATTGCCCCGATTCCTGCAGAGGCCGGGCGATAGACTCTCCTTCGCGAATATTGGTCTGGGCATTGTTAATGGCTTTTTTTAACACAGTATTCTTTGCCACATTCTGCACAATATCCATAGCCCTCAACATAGGCACACCCCCTTTTAATAAAGTGGCCAGAGTTCTGCTAAACCGGGAGATAGCGGAGGAGCGAATAATTTTTCCGATGAAAGGAAGCTTTAGATAAAACGCGTCCAGTTTTTGTCTTCCTTTTTGTGTGTTACTCCATCTATAAACAAAAAAAAGCAAAAGAGCCAAGCCTACGAGAATTTGAAGCCAGAAGCTAATAATGTTTTGACTGACTGCTATTACTAAAGCCGTGTGCCAGGGCATCAAATTGCCCTCATCAAACAATTCCGTTACCTTAGGTATCACATAAGTAAACAAAAACAATACCACACCAAAAGTAAAAAAAGTAATAAGCAGAGGATAAGCCAGGGCGGATCGTACTTTGTTAATCAACTCTGCCTGATTTTCTGTAAACTCCGCCAGTTTTAAAAGTATAATATCCAATGTGCCGGAACTTTCCCCCGCTTCGCACATGGATATATAAGTGGTATTGAATATTTTAGGATATTGTCTTAACGATTTATGAAAAGACTGTCCTTCATTGACCTGATTCCGTATCTGAACCAAAGCAGGGGCCAGCACAGGATGGGAGACTTGCTTGGTGATCGTGGTAAGAGCACTGACCAGAGGTACATTGGATTTGATTAATGTAGCCAGTAATCGGGTCATTGTGCAAAGGGTTTTTATATCCACCTTTTTTCTTAAAAAAACATTAATTTGCTCTTTTTTTTTGTTTTCCTTGTTCTTTATTTCAAACAGAAAAATATCATCTTTTTTTAATTGAGCTTTAGCCTGTTGCAGATTCTCCGCCTGCACGGAGCCTTTAGTCTGCTTGCCTTCTGTTGTCGTACCTTTATATTCAAATATTGGCATTTCAAGCATCCAGTTGAGTATTATATACCACTTCTTCAATAGTAGTGATGCCTTTACAGATTTTTTCTATACCATTTTGCCGAAAAGTAACCATCCCCTTTTTCAGAGCCATCTTTTTAATGGAATGGCTGTCTTTGTGATTCATTACCAGTGTGCGAATCTCCTCATCGGTCACAAGGAACTCCTGTATCATGCTCCTTCCCATATAGCCCTTAAATTCACAGTTTTTACATCCCTTCGCTTTAAATATTTTAGACGGCAGTTTCATGTCCGGTTTTTCACTAAGGAGAAAAGCTATATCCTGCTTTGAAGGCTTATAAGGTTGACGGCAGTCCAGACACAACACCCTCACCAGACGCTGAGCCATCACTCCCAAAATGGAAGTGGCGATCAGAAAAGGCTCTCCCCCCATATCAATTAAACGGGGGAACACCGAAGCGGAGTCATTTGTGTGTATTGTGGAGAGCACAAGGTGACCGGTCAAAGAGGCGTTGATGGCGATTTTCATTGTCTCAATATCTCGAATCTCACCAACCATAATTATATCAGGGTCTTGACGCAAAATAGAACGAAGACCATTAGCAAATGTCAGTCCTATTTTTGAATTAACCTGAATTTGTCCAATACCTTTAATCCGCCTTTCCACAGGATCTTCCACAGTAATAATATTTTGATCTATGGAATTAATTTTATTGAGCGCGGCATACAAAGTGGTGGATTTTCCGCTTCCCGTGGGGCCGGTAATTAAAATAATTCCATAATTTTTGTCTAAAATTTCATTGAAAATTTTTAAGTTCCTGCTGGAAAAACCCAATTCACTCAATTTCAGCAAAACCTGAGTACGATCCTGTAGACGAAGCACCAATCTTTCTCCAAAAGAGGTGGGAATGGAACTGAGACGAATATCAATATCCTTTCCCGCCAAACGCAGATGGATCCTGCCATCCTGTGGAAGCCTCTTCTCCGCGATATTGAGGTCGCCCATAATTTTTATTCTGGAGATGATAGCGTTTTGCAGATTCTTTGGCGGCTTAAAAATGGAGTAAAGCGCCCCATCCACCCGAAACCGCACCACCAATTCTTTTTCGTAAGGCTCAATATGAATATCAGACGCCCTTTCCTTAACGGCCTTAAAAAGCAAAGTATTAACCAGCTTAATCACCGGAGCGGAGTCTTCTGTGTCCAGCAAATCAATGACAGTGCTGTCCAAGTCGTAATCCTCTTTACTGATATCGGCAAACTCATCTAATTCACCGGAACTCCTTTCGTATACGCTGTTGATAGCTTCCCGCACCTTTGAACTGAGACTGACGACAGGACGCACTTCCTTTTTAAATTTCAACTTTAAGTCGGAAAACACCTGAAAATTAAGAGGGTTGGCGTTCAGAATATGAATCTTGTGCTCTTCCGCCTTAAACGGCAAAACCATGTTTGTTTTGGCGTAGCCAATAGGAAAATGCTGAATCAACTCATCCGAAATTTCCTGTACAGGCACCTCTTTTATAAAAGGAACCTCCAGGTGCTCACAAAGAAAGGACAAAGCCTCCTCCTCGGAGGCAAAATCTTTGCTCCGTTTTTCCAAAGTATTTTGCAGGCTTACACCTGTTTTATTCTTAGAGTGCAGAATAGTCCGTAATTGAGCTGTGCTCAAAGTGCTGGATTTTAAAATCAGGGATTCATAATTGCCAATATCCATAATGGACGATCATAACCTGATTTTTTTATTTGTGGTATTTTTATTTCAAGCACATCGTTCAGTAAATGCGCGTATGCGCTCCGAGGATTTTCAGCGCTTCGCTTTTAACCAAGGAGGGAAAAAGAAAAATCAAGGTTTTCCATTGGGGATCTTATGGTATAAGAACATTATGTCAGATTCTCTTTACCAATTATTGGCTCGCTTTTTTATTTTTTATCTGCCCTTGCTTTTTTCGCTTTGTGTACATGAATGGGCGCACGCCTGGACGGCCCACCTTAAAGGGGATAATCTGGCGCGGGACGAAGGCAGAATGAGTTTAAACCCCTTTGTGCACGCGGACTTGATCGGCACCTGCGTACTACCGCTTATGTCCATTTTTATGGGGCTTCCGGTTTTCGGGTGGGCCAGGCCGGTGCCGGTTAATCCAGCTGTTTTGAAAAACCCAAAAAATGATATGTTTTGGATTGCTTTGGCAGGACCTTTATCTAACTTTTGCCTGTCTCTAACGGGAACCGCTCTTCTGGCCAGCTTATATTTGTTGTCCGGTGTTTTACCTTTTTTTTACATGGGAGTCTTAAGCGCCGCCCTGGAGGCTTTCATTTACATTAATCTGCTTCTTGGTTTTTTTAATTTGCTTCCTCTTCACCCTTTGGATGGAGGAAAAGTGCTGGCCCGCTTTTTGCCAGTGGAATGGAACTGGCGTCTGGAGCAATGGGAAAACTACACTTCCCTGATTTTAATCATGCTTTTCGTAACAGGCGCGTTCAGCTATCTCGTGCTTCCCGCTGATTGGCTTTCCTCACAGTTGATTTTCCTGGCCAAAAATATTTTTTAAACATACAGCTAAAAGCCATGAAAAGCTAAAAGCCATATACAGCTAAAAGCCATATACAGCTAAAAGCCATGAAAAGCTAAAAGCCATATACAGCTAAAAAACCATGAAAAGCTAAAAAACCATGAAAAGCTAAAAAACCATATACAGCTAAAAAACCATATACAGCTAAAAAACCATGAAAAGCTAAAAAACCATGAAAAGCTAAAAGCCATGAAAAGCTAAAAGCCATGAAAAGCTAAAAGCCATATACAGCTAAAAAACCATGAAAAGCTAAAAAACCATGAAAAGCTAAAAGCCATGAAAAGCTAAAAGCCATATACAGCTAAAAAACCATGAAAAGCTAAAAAGCCATATACAGCTAAAAAACCATATACAGCTAAAAAACCATATACAGCTAAAAGCCATGAAAAGCTAAAAGCCATATACAGCTAAAAAACCATGAAAAGCTAAAAAACCATGAAAAGCTAAAAGCCATGAAAAGCTAAAAGCCATATACAGCTAAAAAACCATATACAGCTAAAAAACCATGAAAAGCTAAAAAACCATGAAAAGCTAAAAGCCATGAAAAGCTAAAAAACCATATACAGCTAAAAAACCATATACAGCTAAAAAACCATATACAGCTAAAAAGCCATAATGTCGTCAAATCATCAAAAACACACTAATGGTAATCGCGTTCAAACTCCCTTTTTCGACTGCCCGCGTGGCACAGTTACCTTTGTCTGTGTTTTTTTGATATACTTATGCCAACAATCCTTTTTCAAAAAGTCTTTCAGGAAAAATTACCTTTGTCTGTGTTTTTTTGATATGTTTATGCTGTGGTGAGTTTGTATTTTAAGGGCTTTTCTTTCAATTTCCTTGGAATCAAAGTTTTGTAATCGGATAAAAACAGAGGTTGATTGTGCGTGTTGAAATTAAAGAGTTTAGTGGCCCTTTGGACCTTCTTTTGCAGTTGATTCGCAGGGAAGAAATGGACATTTTTGACATTGACATTCATAAAATCACTGAACAATACCTGACATTTATCAAAGAAAACTCCATCACAGACCTGGATTCCGCCGGGGATTTCATTAGAATAGCCGCTTTACTTATTTACATTAAGTCCAAAAGTCTGTTCCCCTCTGAATCCCCTGAGGATCCGGAAACAGAAAGTGAAGATGACTTGCAAAAAGCGCTTACGCAAAGCCTTTTAAAAATGTCTGCCGTTCAGAATATTTGCAAAGAGCTTCGTCAATACCCTATGATGAATAGAGATGTATGGAGTTCCGGGGGGCAAACCGGCAAAGACTTATCAGCTTTTTTCCCGGAAGCACAACAGACGGGTATAAAACAACAACCGATACTGAAACTAATGCGAGCCTATCGTCAGGCATTTCAATCGGAATCCTCCCCCCGCCCGGCTGTATCCTTCAAAGACCCTCTTCCTTTTTTGACTGACTGCATTCGCGCTATTCAGCAAAACCTGATTAAAGGCTCCTCATTGAAGATGAGCGCTTTAACCAAAAAAAAAGACAAGCACATACTGTCTCATGTTCTGGTCACTTTTTTGGCTCTTTTGGAACTGAGCAAACTGGGAATTGTTTCTCTTGCACAGGACAAGGATTTTTCCGATGTTATGGTGTTTGTAAAAAAACATATCAGTGAAAGGGATTTTCAGTCTCTTCGTGAGACAGAGGAACAGGAAAGGAGCTGGACTACACAATGAACACAATGAGTCAGAAAGAAAAATTGTCCCTTAATGACTTGCAGTCCATATTGGAAAGCACATTCTTTGCCTTAGAACGACCGTTATCCTCTCAGGATCTTTTACGGCTGTTCCACGCTGAAAAAATCCCTTTGTCAAAAATAAAAAAAGCCCTATCTCTCTTAAATGAAAAATATCAAGCCTTAAACAGTGGGATAGAACTGAAGGAAGTGGCAGGATCCTGGCAATTAAGAACCAAAGAGGAAAACAAGGGTTATATCCGCCGAATGATTAAAGGGCGATTGTTTCATTTATCCGCACCCGCTTTGGAAGTGCTGGTCATAGTGGCTTACCGGCAACCCTGTAAAAAGGCCACGATAGACGAAATACGAGGAGTGGAGTCCGGGCATCTTCTAAAAACCCTTATGGAGAAGGATCTGATTTGTTTTGGCCCCAAAAGCTCTGACCCCGGCCACTACATAACTTATAAAACCACCTTAAGATTTCTGGAAATTTTTGGCTTAAAAAGCCTGAAAGACCTACCCTCCTCCATGGATATGCAGGATCTTCTGTCTTCTGAAAATGAAGCTTCCACTGAAGAAAAGAACTTAAAAACCATACTGAACGATTTTAACAACTCCAAAAAACCTGCCACCACACAAAAAAGTGTCACGGAGGAGTTGAAATGGATATCTGGAGAAATAGATTCTGTAAAACCGCCGGCCAACCCGGTAAAACCACCTACTTCCGTTTCTCTTCCTTCCACTATGCAAAAAGGAAGCAAATGATCTTTTCCGGTTTTTTCAAATGGAAAATAAAAAATAAACACCTCCGGAGAGGACTAAAATCGCTCCTCTCCTGTTTTATCATCTATCACCTGGCAATGATTTTCATTGTCCCTCACAAAATGTCCATGATGCACGAACGGCTCTTACCATATTTTATTCCCTACGCGCATACCTTATCCATGATTATCAGTTGGGATTTTTACGCCCCTAACCCCAGTCTTTACCATTACTTTGAATATGAAGTGATTGATTCAAAAGACACAGTGGACACTTTTCGATGGCCTCCCTCCCGCAAAGAGTTTAAAAGAATTTATTTAAACCATAACCGCTTAATTTTCCATACTCGCTTTTTTATGCTTGCAGGCAAAAAAAACATACGTCGACACTTTGTGCCTTATCTATGCCGCCTGCATCCTTCGGCCTCCGAGATTACCATAAAGGTCATATTTGAAAACAGACCTCACTTCAAAAAAGCACAAGTATTTAAGTCCGGTTTTTTCTCGGCAAAAAACATGGAAAATATGAAAGAAATAGTCACTATTTCATCTAAATGTAAAAGATCAAAAAAATCCAGGAACATAAACAGCCAGGATGATCCGGCGGTAAATGAAGACCGCAATCGGAAAGAGAAATTGTAAATGAAATGGATAAAAAGCCAAACTCTCAAAGCAGTTAAAAGCTGGGACTCCTTCTGGTTTAAACCCACAGACCCTGTTTCCATATCCTGCTTTCGCTGTCTCTTTTGCTCTATTTTGCTGATAATGTATCTGATCCGCTTCTTTGACATTCGGATATTTTTTTATGAGTCCGGACTAATGAGCAGCGCCACAGCCAGGTTTTTCCATCAGTTATACTCGGACAAGGCTTTTAATTTTATACTTTCCTCGGACGGCCTCCTTTATCTTTGTTATTTGTTATTCATTATTGTTTTGCTCCTGATGGCCTTAGGTGCAGCCAATCGGCTGTTGGCTGTTTTCGCTTTTGTTCTGCACTTGGTTTTTTTACAAAGAAATCCCAGTATTATTTTTGGCGCGGATGTGGTGGCCACCTTTTGTCTTTTTTACCTTATATTTTCCAATTCCAACAAACAGATAAAATGGGTGCATTATTTTTTAAGCAAGAAAAAAGGGTTGGTGTCCGATCGGGTCGAAAAAGGGGATTGGCTGAACACGATGTCACTTCGGTTTATACAAATTCAAATTTGTGTTATTTATATGTTTTCCGGGCTGGAGAAACTTCGCGGAGCTTCCTGGTGGGAAGGCACAGCAATATGGGAAGCTTTGTCTTTTTATGATTTTGCCCTTATTGATTTTTCTTTTCTCCTGTCCGTGCCCTTTATATCCTCTCTATTGGTTTCTTCTATTGTGTTGTTTGAAGTGTATTTTCCGATATTGGTATGGATCCCCAAATTAAGAAAAGCCGTACTGCTTATCGGACTGCTGTTGCATTTGGGCATCGCTGTCTGTCTGAATATTTACTTCTTTTCCTTTATTATGCTGTCCTCTTATATCGTGTTCATTCCATCCGAATCTATAAGACGATTCCTGAAAAGATGAAACCATAAAACAACCAGACGCCTATGGATTTATGTTGCATTTGGGCATCGCTGTCTGTCTGAATATTTACTTCTTTTCCTTTATTATGCTGTCCTCTTATATCGTGTTCATTCCATCCGAATCTATAAGACGATTCCTGAAAAGATGAAACCATAAAACAACCAGACGCCTATGGTATTTAAACGGAACAGGTTTTAATTATAAAATTTTCAAGCCATATATGAGCGGACAAGGGAGAGGATTTGAGTGCTTTATCCGTGTCCTTCAATATTTTTATGGTGGAAAGAATTTTTTTCTCCGTCCATAAATCCGATTCCTGCATATAATCACGGATAAAAAAACGATGAACTCCTGTTTTATTGCAAAGAGTGCGCTCCGTATAACCTTTTTTCACCCCTTCCTTTACGCGAGCCAGAATACGAACATGGCGGCTGATTAAAGACAGCACCCCGATTTCATTCTGGTTATCCTCCAAAAGACGAGCCAGACACACAAGAGCGGAAGATAAATTTCTCCGTCCTATGGCTTTCGACAGGGCAAAAATATTTTCAGGCCGGACCCGAGGAACCACTTTTAACACATCCTCTCCTGAAATATGTGTTTTTTCCGGCCCTAAAAAATTCTTTAACTTCTTTACCTCCGTTTCCAAGTGCATGAGATCATAACAAGCATACTCTTTAATAAGAGCCACAGCGGAATCGGAAAAGGAAATCCCCGCTCTTTTTCCCATCCAGTCCAGCCAAGAGAACCACTGCGCTGTTTTAGGGGTTTGAGCCGAAATCACTTCACAAGAAAGCAAAAGGTCTTTGATTATTTTTTTTCTTCCATCCGGCTCCGGAGAAACAAAAATCAATACACAGGTCTCCACAGGCTCCTTCACGACCGGTTGAAGAATTTTCCAGTCTACTTCCTTCAGGCGATGAGCTTCCTCACAAACGATCACCCGCTTTGTGGAGAACACGGGCAAGGTCTCCACCGCCGAGCGTATACTCCCCGTCTCCACCTCCCCTATACGAAACACTTCATAATTAAAATCAACGGACTCCGGGGACAACAAATGAGATTGAATCCTCCGAAGGCTCTCTTTAACCAGAAAAATCTCCGGACCGGTAATAAAATAAAGAGGAGAAATCCGATTTTCAGACAGGTTTTTTTCCAACTCCCGTAAACTTATACCTTTGCTGTCCGCTTTTTCCCGTGGTCCCATTTTATTTCCTCTCCATTAAAAAAAATCAGAAATATAAAAAACCAGATAGTAAAAATATTTAAAAATCAGGCTGTCGCTATATACAATTTCTGTATCATATTTTATAACAAAATTGTACTTTTACTGTTTGCTTTTTTCTGTTATGCCAAAGTTATCTTTGCCCGTGCATTTAAAATTTGGAATTTTTAACCATCAACATATTTCATAAGCACAACGCGGTAGCCAAAGAGGACAAGAATTATGAACAAAAGACCTGATTCACACCCTCTGCTTCTGACTCCCGGCCCTGTTCCCATTCCCGACTCCATATTAAAAAAACTCTCTGAACCGATGATTCATCACCGTTGTTCGGAATTTGAAGATATTTTAACCCGGACAAAATTCCTACTACAAAAAGCCTTTCAAACTGAACAGGAGGTGTTTATTTTAAACAGCTCCGGAACAGGAGCTATGTCCGCCGCATTGTTAAACACCCTGTCTCCCGGAAACACTGTATTGGTTCTTTCTGCAGGAAAATTCGGGGAACGTTGGGCTGAGATAGCCACTGCCTATAATCTCAAAATTTTGAAAGTAACCGCCCCTTACGGCCAGGCTGTGTCTGTGGAGGAGGTCCGCAGACGGTTAGCCGAAAACCCTCATATTAAAGCGATTTTAACTCAGGCCTGTGAAACCAGCACAGGAGTTCTGCACCCTATTAAGGAACTATCCTCTTTGATCCATGAAAAACAAGACATTCTGTTTATCGTGGATGCCATATCCGCTCTGGGAGCTGTGGATATTCCTATGGATCAATGGAAGATTGACATAATGATAGGAGGCTCCCAAAAATCCTTTTGTCTGCCAGCCGGTATGTCTTTCATCACTCTTTCCCAAAAAGCCTGGCGATTCAAGGAATCAGCCCAACTTCCTGTTTATTATTTCGATCTGAATAAAGAAAAAGTACAAGCTCAGGGACAAACCGCCTTCAGCTCCAATATCAGTTTCATACAGGCTCTGCACGCTTTTCTCCTGCCTCTCGAAAACAGGGAAGGTTTGAGTAAAATGATTCAAAATAGTAAACAGCTTTCCAAAATAACTTTAAAATTCTGCTTTACTTTAGGCTTGAATATTTTTGCCAATCCACCTTCACCCTCCGTCACCAGTATTTCTTTGCCGGAACATATTGACGGAGTAAAACTCAAAAAACTTATTGAAGAAAAATATCAAGTGATATTGGGAGGGGGGCAGGGAAAATTAAAAGGCCGTATTATACGCGTGGGGCATTTGGGGAGCATATCAATAAATGACCTGAAAAAGGGACTGGAATGTCTGGCCTTGGGACTACAATCTCTGGATCCGGATTTGATTTCCAAAAGTGATATAAAAAAAGCTCTCCGAATATTTTGACAAAGATCAATAGGGCGCTGATCGGATCCGGAAGGTTCCATATCAAAGCCCGTTTCCAAAGGGACATTGATAAGAGGTTTTTGTTTGGATTCCAACTCCTGCGCGTTCAGTTTTCTGATTATTCCGAAAGAAAATACCTAAAGCACCTTTTAAGTAGTTTCTAAACAGGGTGCGCAAAGCTGAGATAAAATCTAGTACAGAGTATCAGAAATGGCGAAAGAAGCATCTGAATATGCCAGCAGCTCCTGAAATATTTTACAAAGATCATGGCTGGCCCGGATGGAACACAATCTTCGGTAAAAAGAAAGTACCTTTTAAGGAGTTTCTAAACAGGGTGCGCAAAGCTGGGATAAAATCTAGTACAGAGTATCAGAAATGGCGAAAGAAGCATCTGAATATGCCAGCAAATCCTGCTCAATTTTACAAAGTTCATGGCTGGCTCGGATGGAACACAATCTTCGGTAAAAAGAAAATACCTAAAGCACCTTTTGAGTAGTTTTAAAGAAGAGTTCTCGAGGTTGAGAAAATCTGTCAAACAGTATAGTGAATGGCAAAAGCGTTATCCAGAGATGCCATCTTATTCTTCTCAAATTTACAAAATCTATGGCTGGCCCGGATGGAAAAAAGCCTTAGGTAAAGAGTAGCGCTTTCTGAGTTCACCTTTAGTGTCAGTCTACAGTTTTAAATGTTTGATTTTTTCTTATTTTCGGACACGACTTCCTCTTGAAGAAAGAAAAAACAAGAAATGTGAGGTAGAAAAAGATATGGTTGAGACTGAACCACGATTTTTTTTGAATCGTCCCGGTTTCCTTCGCTTTTTCCACAGCTTCCTTATCTTGTGTTCTTTCCAAATATATTTAAGCCGTGAAAAATTTACACCTCCTTGATTTTTTACACTTTCTTATATGCTTTTTTTTAAAAAAACAGCCGCTTTATGCTATTATAGCCCTTAGCTTTTTTAAACAAAATCAAATGAAATATTTAATTCTTTATATTATTTTTTTGGGAATAATTTTTTTTCCCTATTCACTATCTATCGCCAATACCTGTGAGGAATTGTTTGATTCAGAAGATACGGCATCTGCCATCAAAAACTCTTTATCCCAAGTGTTAAAAACACAGCATTTAGATGATCTTTCTCTGGAACCTTTTAGCTTAAGTGGTGTAACATTAACCTCTGAAACTTCAATTACATTTCGACTGAAAGTGGATCCAAGCCTTTCTGTCCCTGTGTTTAATATTTCACAAGAGCCTAACACTTCAAAGCCAGTTAAAACCCTGCTTGTTCCCTCAATAGATTTTCTTAATAGTATGGAAGGCGAAAATTCTCTTAGATATTGGCTGATAGGCCATGAGCTTCATCCTTATTCCTCCAATGGAGCCTTTTTCACACCTAAAGCAGTTCAGGAATTGGCTTTTGAGGCTTATGAACAGGCTGTTGAGTCTGGAGCCGGAAGCTTCCTCCATGTGGCGCCAACGGGAGTCGGAAAAACATGGGTTTTAGCTCAGGCATTGTTGGATCGACTGACTCATCCTCAAAGGAGAAAGGTAATTATTATCACAGTCGATAAGATACATCTTGTAGATCAACTCTTTCAGTCTGTTCGTTCAGCCATTGAAGATTCTGAAATCATTTTAAAAAATTGGAATACTGAAAAACATAAAAAATTCAACTCCGCTATACACTCCGCTCTATCCAATGAGAATGTAACAGTTCTTGCTATAACCAGTCAAAGTTTAAAAAGAAGGCTAAAGGGCTTGGATGATGAGACTTATCAAAGATTAATCGCTGAACTAGATAGTTTATTTATAGATGAAGCTCATCATTTAGGAGCAGATAAAACGAAAAATGCTTTAATGAAATTAATGGAAGACAGTATGGCCATGGGAAACAGCAGGTCTTTTCTATATGGATCTACAGCCACTCCTGTACATCATGAGGTATCCTTAAAAGATATGTTTGATAAGATACATTGGTCTTATTTGAACCAAAGAGATTTTTTCTTCAAAGACCATGAGTCCTCTGAAGTTTTAGAGCAAATGTCAATAGCTATAGAGCGCGGGGACCTAACCCCGTTTGATGAGCTTTACATTATAGGAGAATCAACTTTAAAAAGGGAGCAGGACAAAGCAAAGCTATTTGTGAAAGAAAAAGGCTTGTTTATATTGAATCCTCATTATTATACCAGATTGGGACGGGCTTTATATTCTGTAATAAATGACAATAAAAAAGGCTTTATTGTGACAGCGACAATCAAAGAGTCAGAGAGATTGTCTAATTTTTTAAATGAGTTTTTCCCACAGATTAAGTTTTCATTTTATCATTCTGGTATGACATCGGAAGCAAGGAGAGCAGTGCTTGAAGAGTCAGAAAAGAGAGAAGGCTTTCATTACATAGTGGCAGTGAAGGCTTTGGATGAAGGGGTGGATATGCCTTGGCTGTCGTCATATATTGATTTGAATGTAAATGTATCTGTGAAACAGATGGTTCATAGGATAGGTCGTGTGTTGCGTTTGTATGAGGGTAAGTCGAGAGCGGATATTTTATTTTTATCGGATTACAGGAATGCTCAGATGGCAGAGGATTTATTGTCTTTGTTAGAGAGTGTAAATAGGGTGAGATTTAACAGAGGGATTGAAGGAGGACAGAGCAGTAAAGGTTCAGTTCTGTTAGGAGGGGTTGGAGTTGTAGGAGAGGTCTCTTTGACCAGGGCTGATTTACTGGCCAGCCGGGATTTATTGTCGGAAGTGGCGAGAACTTTTTGGCAAAAGCCGGAGTTTGTATCTTTTGAGGAGTTTCAAAGAATAGTTCCCGAGGTTGGGATAAAATCTAGTACAGAGTATCAGCAATGGCGAAAGAAGCATCTGGATATGGGTATGCCATCAAACCCTGATATATTTTACAAAAATCATGGCTGGCCCGGATGGGACACAATCTTCGGTAAAAAGAAAGTACCTCTTGAGGAGTTTATAAGAATAGTGCGCGAGGCTGAGATAACATCTAGAACATATGGGGAATGGCGAAAGAAGCATCTGGGTATGCCATCAGATCCTGCTATATTTTACAAAGCTCATGGCTGGCCCGGATGGAACACAATCTTCGGTAAAAAGAAAGTACCTCTTGAGGAGTTTATAAGAATAGTGCGCGAAGCTGAGATAACATCTGTGGAACAGTATAGGCAATGGCAAAAGGATCATCCGGAGATGCCATCAGATCCTGCTAAATTTTACAAAGATCATGGCTGGCCTGGATGGAACACAATCTTCGGTAAAAAGAAAGTACCTTTTGAGGAGTTTATAAGAATAGTGCGCGAGGCTGAGATAACATCTGTGGAACAGTATAGGCAATGGCAAAAGGATCATCCGGAGATGCCATCAGATCTTGCTAAATTTTACAAAGATCATGGCTGGCCTGGATGGAAAAAAATCTTCGGTAAAAAGAAAGTATCTTTTGAGGAGTTTATAAGAATAGTGCGCGAAGCTGAGATAACATCTGTGGAACAGTATAGGCAATGGCAAAAGGATCATCCGGAGATGCCATCAGATCCTGCTAAATTTTACAAAGCTCATGGCTGGCCCGGATGGAACACAATCTTAGGTAAAAAGAAAGTACCTAAAGTATCTTTTGAGGAGTTTATAAGAATAGTGCACGAGGCTGAGATAAAATCTAGAGCAGAGTATAGGGAATGGCAAAAGGGTCATCCGGATATGCCATCAAACCCTGATATATCTTACAAAAATCATGGCTGGCCCGGATGGAACACAATCTTCGGTAAAAAGAAAGTACCTCTTGAGGAGTTTATAAGAATAGTGCGCGAGGCTGAGATAACATCTAGAACATATAGGGAATGGCGAAAGAAGCATCTGGGTATGCCATCAGATCCTGCTATATTTTACAAAGCTCATGGCTGGCCCGGATGGAACACAATCTTCGGTAAAAAGAAAGTATCTTTTGAGGAGTTTATAAGAATAGTGCACGAGGCTGAGATAACATCTGTGGAACAGTATAGGCAATGGCAAAAAGATCATCCGGAGATGCCATCAGATCCTGCTATATTTTACAAAGCTCATGGCTGGCCCGGATGGAACACAATCTTCGGTAAAAAGAAAGTACCTAAAGTATCTTTTGAGGAGTTTATAAGAATAGTGCGCGAGGCTGAGATAACATCTAGAGCAGAGTATAGGGAATGGCGAAAGAAGCATCTGAATATGCCATCACATCCTGAGAAAGTTTACAAAGCCAATTGGCCTGGATGGAAAGCAGTCTTAGGTAAAGAGTAGCGCTTTCTGAGATCACCTTTAGTGTCAGTCTAAATTTTTAAGTGTTTGATTTTTTCTTATTTTCGGACACGACTTCCTCTTGAAGAAAGAAAAAGCGAGCAATGTGAGATAGAAAAAGATATGGTTGAGACTGAACCACGATCTTTTTTTGAATCGTCCCGGTTTCCTTCGCTTTTTCCACAGCTTCCTTATCTTGTGTTCTTTCCAAATATATTTAAAATGAAATTAATGGAAGACAGTATGGCCATGGGAAACAGCAGGTCTTTTCTATATGGATCTACAGCCACTCCTGTACATCATGAGGTATCCTTAAAAGATATGTTTGATAAGATACATTGGTCTTATTTGAACCAAAGAGATTTTTTCTTCAAAGACCATGAGTCCTCTGAAGTTTTAGAGCAAATGTCAATAGCTATAGAGCGCGGGGACCTAACCCCGTTTGATGAGCTTTACATTATAGGAGAATCAACTTTAAAAAGGGAGCAGGACAAAGCAAAGCTATTTGTGAAAGAAAAAGGCTTGTTTGTATTGAATCCTCATTATTATACCAGATTGGGACGGGCTTTATATTCTGTAATAAATGACAATAAAAAAGGCTTTATTGTGACAGCGACAATCAAAGAGTCAGAGAGGTTGTCCAATTTTTTAAATAAGTTTTTCCCACAGATTAAGTTTTCATTTTATCATTCTGGTATGACATCGGAAGCAAGGAGAGCAGTGCTTGAAGAGTCAGAAAAGAGAGAAGGCTTTCATTACATAGTGGCAGTGAAGGCTTTGGATGAAGGGGTGGATATGCCTTGGCTGTCGTCATATATTGATTTGAATGTAAATGTATCTGTGAAACAGATGGTTCATAGGATAGGTCGTGTGTTGCGTTTGTATGAGGGTAAGTCGAGAGCGGATATTTTATTTTTATCGGATTACAGGAATGCTCAGATGGCAGAGGATTTATTGTCTTTGTTAGAGAGTGTAAATAGGGTGAGATTTAACAGAGGGATTGAAGGAGGACAGAGCAGTAAAGGTTCAGTTCTGTTAGGAGGGGTTGGAGTTGTAGGAGAGGTCTCTTTGACCAGGGCTGATTTACTGGCCAGCCGGGATTTATTGTCGGAAGTGGCGAGAACTTTTTGGCAAAAGCCGGAGTTTGTATCTTTTGAGGAGTTTCAAAGAATAGTTCTCGAGGCTGGGATAAAATCTAGTACAGAGTATAGGCAATGGCAAAAGGATCATCCGGAAATGCCATCCAATCCCGATCAATTTTACAAAGCCCATGGTTGGTCCGGATGGAGCACAATCTTAGGTAAAAAGACAGTACCTAAAGTATCTTTTGAGGAGTTTCAAAGAAGAGTGCGCAAGGCCAAGATAAAATCTAGAGCAGAGTATAGAGAATGGCAAAAGCAGTATCTGGAGATGCCACCTAAACCCGATCAATTTTACAAAGCCCATGGTTGGCTCGGATGGAACACAATCTTCGGTAAAAAGAAATTATCTCTTGAGGAGTTTATAAGAATAGTGCGCAAGGCCAAGATAAAATCTGCCAGACATTATAGAAAATGGCAAAAGGGGCATCCAGAGATGCGATCAGATCCCGCTAAATTTTACAAAGCCTATGGCTGGCCCGGATGGACAAAAGTCTTCGGTAAAGAGAAAGTAACTTTTGAGGAGTTTCAAAGAATAGTTCTCGAGGCTGGGATACAATCTAGAGAAGAGTATAATAACTGGCAATGGCAAAAGGATCATCCGGAGATGCCATCCAATCCCGCTCGAGCTTACAAAGCCTATGGCTGGCCCGGATGGAAAAAAATCTTCGGTAAAGAGTAGAGCTTTCTGAGTTCACCTTTAGTGTCAGTCTAAAGTTTTATCGGACATGACTTCCTCTTTTGGAGGTCAAAGGCAATCACATCGTGCCCCAGCCAGCAAACAGCGTGCTTTGTTTGGCCTATTTCCTGGAGTATCAGATTGCCACAGCCGGTGAAAAGCAGTTCACTGAGAAAAGGGGTTATACTGTCGGAGGGGTCTTTATGAAGATCGGCCAGTTTTGCGGAGGCACTGAGCATTCTTTCCATTTGTTCAGCTTGATTGTGTTGGGGCCATTTTTCAAATACGGCTTGTGTTTTTACGGACTCAAAATAAATTTTCGTTGTGTTCATAATAATATCAAAAGCTTTCTCTTTCATTTTTTTTAAACAATAGGATACAGTTTTTTCACCTTCCTCCCCTCCGTCTTTTTTTAAGGCACCCAACATGGTGTACAGAGGGATCTCCACTCCTGGAAAGGCGGCGCTGGACTTGGTTAATATTTCCGGGACATTGAAAACACAGGTATTGATTCCCTGTCCGGTAAATTTCTTGGAAATTTTTTCCAGCTCCAGCTTGGCAAAACCCTGTAGATAGGGAGAGTAGCTTTGCCAGTGGTATTCATTTCCCATTAACACTTCTGTGCCGTGATAACTGTAAGCTGTGTAGAAAACCTGTCTTCCGGCTTTTTTGAGTTGTTCCCGTAAAGGCGCGCTTGACTCAATTAAATGTTGATAAGTTTGAGCGGTGACCTCATTGAAGTTTTGTGCACACAACCAGCCCAGATCTGAGTTCCAGAAAACTTCAGAAGAGAAAAATCTTTTTCCCGATCCTTTAAGAACACGGTTCAGCACCGGCAATAGAATTTTTGCGCGTGGCACTCCGCCGGCCATGGTATGAGCAATCAGGACATTACCTGTGTCCGGCAGTATTTGAGCCAGCTCTTCCAGCCATTGTTTTGTTCGATCCTTAAAGGAGAGTACAGCTTTTTTTCTTGAGTCCTCCACTACATCTTTATCCAATGAAGCTTGTTCCCAGTTGTTTAATTTAATATTTTGACAAAGATCAATGGGGCGCTGATCGGATCCGGAAGGTTCCATATCAAAACCCGCTTCCAAAGGGACATTGATAAGAGGTTTTTGTTTGGATTCCAACTCCTGCGCGTTCAGTTTTCTGAGTATTCCATCTGAATTACGCCGCCCCACAGTGGAGTAAATCACTTTCATTCCTTTATTTTGAGCGGATTGGATCAGTCCACCGACATATCCTCCGGGAAAAACCTCTCCGAAAATAACCAGGGTGTCTGATTCGTTAAAATCAATATTTTTTATTTCTCTTACGGCCTGCAAATTCATTTTCAACCTTCTGGAAGAGGATATATCCTGATACAGGAAAGGGTCAAGCTCCCGTTGTAATCTGAGCTAATTATAGAAGACATTACCCTTTTAAAACAGCCAGATAAAATTTTAAAAACCCAAAAAACAGGCAGTAAATATCTTAAAAAAAGATATTCCTGTAAAGCGAGATCCGCCTCGTAAAAAAGTCAGAAAGCTCTACTCTTTACCTAAGACTTTTTTTCATCCAGGCCAGCCATGAGCTTCGTAAAATTGAGAGGGGGGGATTTGATGGCATATCCGGATGATCCTTTTGCCATTTCCTATACTGTCCCACAGATTGTATCTCAGCCTCGAGAACTCTTCTTTGAAACTTCCTCAAAAGGTACTTTAAAGATTATGAAGATCATGTTCCATCCAGGCCAACCATGAGCTTTGTAAGCTTGAGCG